>JBNMLJ010000020.1:0-57930 GCA_050874785.1 Lachnospira sp. | reverse complement strand
GTTAAAACACAATATATATTGTTCAAATATTTTTTTGAAATTTTTCAAAAAAACTCGTTTAATTTTCAATTACGTGGTTATAACAACCGAATTTATAAGCAAAGTATAATATACTAACGAATGAAAAGCAAGGAATGTGATAAGCATTATTGAATTATAGAAGATAATTCTGTATAATAAGTAAATAGTGTGTCACATTTTCACATATTAAAACACTGAAAGGAGAAATTTTATCATGTTACAGAACCAGGAATGGGAATCATTCACAGGTAGACTCTGGAAGGAAGAGTGTAATGTAAGAGACTTCATCCAGAACAACTACACACAGTACAACGGAGACGAGAGTTTCCTTGCAGGCCCAACAGATGCTACTAACAAGCTTTGGGATAAGCTTCAGGCACTTCAGAAGGCTGAGAGAGATAACGGTGGAGTTTTAAAGGAGGATGCTGATGTTGTATCAAGCATCACAGCTTACGGCCCAGGTTACATTGATCCAGAGACAAAGGATCTTGAGCAGGTTGTAGGTCTTCAGACAGATGAGCCACTTAAGAGAGCATTCATGCCTTACGGTGGTATCAAGATGGCTGAGGAGGCTCTTCAGATGTATGGATATACTCCAAACGAGAACTTCCACAAGATCTTCACAGAGTATCACAAGACACACAACCAGGCAGTATTTGATGCTTACACACCAGAGATGATGGCAGCTCGTCATACACATATCGTAACAGGTCTTCCTGACACATATGGTCGTGGACGTATCGTAGGTGACTACAGAAGAGTTGCTCTTTATGGTATTGATCAGCTTATCGCTTGGAAGGAAGAGGATAAGGCTAACTGTGGCGATGGCAACATGTTTGATGATGTTATCCGTCAGAGAGAAGAGCTTTCAGAGCAGATCAAGCGTCTCAAAGAGATGAAGGTTATGGCTCAGTCATACGGATATGACATTTCAAAGCCAGCTTCAAACGCTAAAGAGGCTGTTCAGTGGTTATACTTTGGATACCTTGCAGCTATCAAGACTCAGAACGGTGCTGCTATGTCAGTTGGACGTGTATCTACATTCCTTGATATCTACATCGAGAGAGATATTAAGGCTGGTAAGCTTACAGAGGCTGAGGCTCAGGAGCTTATCGATCATTTCACAATGAAACTTCGTATGGTTAAGTTCGCAAGAATTAAGTCATACAATGAGCTGTTCTCAGGAGATCCTGTATGGGCTACTCTTGAGGTCGGTGGTATCGGTGTTGACGGACGTTCAATGGTTACAAAGAACGATTACAGATTCCTTCATACACTTGAGAATATGGGACCAGCTCCAGAGCCAAACCTTACAGTTCTTTACTCATCAGCACTTCAGGATACATTCAAGAAGTATGCTGCTAAGATCTCTGTAAGAACAAGCTCAATCCAGTATGAGAACGATGATGTAATGAAGCCAATCTGGGGCGATGATTACTCAATCTGCTGTTGTGTATCTGCTACACAGACAGGTAAGGAAATGCAGTTCTTCGGAGCTAGAGCAAACCTTGCTAAGTGCTTACTTTATGCTATCAATGGTGGTGTTGATGTTAAGAACAGAGAACAGGTTGGTCCTGCTTACAAGCCTATCACTTCAGAATATCTTGATTATGATGAAGTTGTTGAGAAGTTTGATGCTATGATGGATTGGTTAGCTGATCTTTATGTTAATACACTTAACCTTATCCAGTATATGCATGATAAGTACTACTATGAAGCTGCTGAGATGGCTCTTATTGATACAGATGTTAAGAGAACATTTGCAACAGGTATCGCTGGATTCTCACACGTTGTAGATTCACTTTCAGCTATTAAGTATGCTAAGGTTAAGACAGTACGTGATGAAACAGGCATTGTTGTAGATTACAAGATTGAAGGCGACTTCCCTAAGTATGGTAACGATGATGACAGAGCTGATGATATCGCTGTATGGTTACTTAAGACATTCCTTGAGAAGATTAAGAAGAGACATACTTACAGAAATTCAGAGCCAACAACATCTATCCTTACAATTACTTCTAACGTAGTATATGGTAAGTATACAGGTGCTATGCCTGATGGACGTAAGGCTGGTACTCCACTTTCACCTGGAGCTAACCCAAGTTATGGTGCAGAGCAGAATGGTCTTCTTGCTTCACTTAACTCACTTACAAAGCTTCCTTACGAATGGGCATTAGATGGTATTTCTAATACACAGACAATGAACCCAGACGCTTTAGGACATAACGAAGAAGAAAGAGTTAACAACCTTGTTAACGTTATGGATGGATACTTCGATCAGGGCGCTCATCACCTCAATGTTAACGTATTCGGTAAGGATAAGTTACTTGATGCTATGGAACACCCAGAAAAGCCAGAATATGCTAACTTCACAATCCGTGTATCTGGTTACGCTGTTAAGTTCATCGACCTTACAAAGGAACAGCAGATGGATGTTATTTCTAGAACATTCCACGACAGAATGTAATCATACGAATAGTATAATTGCTTGAAATTAGAATGCAGTATTTAAGCAGTTTGGCAAAAAATGAAAAAGCCACCTGTATTAAAAAATGCAGTACAATCATTTCTGATTGTACTGCATTTTGGCATTTATGTGAGCAATGAGCCAAATCCGTGATTGCACGAGAATTAACCATTTCTGCAGCTCAAAAAGAATATATATGGGGAGGAGATGCAAGTTGGGGTACAAATTCTGTATGAGGAATAATAACACAGCAGTAATTTAGAAACAATGATATAGGATAAAACAATTGGCTGTTATATTCAGAAAGTTACCGAAAGGTATTTTTGCTTGAAGACTTCGGAGACTTGTCCGCTAACAACAAAATGGATATCTGATTTAAAGGTAAATATTGCGAGTGCAAGAAGCTAAAATGTTACAAAGATTAAAGAAAGGGAAAAAAGTCTATGATACCAACAATTTTTCTTCGTATCAAAGGCATGTTTCAGAATATAGGAGCTGATTGGGATAAATTAGCTCCTGCAAAGGAACAAGCCATTGAATACGCACATACTCATATCAATAAAGAACCAGAGCGAATGATTGATGCAACCCACTATTCTATGGAATATTGTCTTGCTCATTATGGCGAATCAATTAACGAGCGATACAGACAGAATCGACAAGATGAAATCGACCTCAAAATAGCAGATATGGTAGCAGAGCATACAAATGATACAGATATAGTTTTATATCGTGGTGTATGCGACTATGTTTACAACCTAATGAAAGAAAATGCAAAAGATATTCCAGATTGTGATTTATACGAAAAAGGGTTCCTTGCTACAAGTCTTGTAAAGGGTCAAGAACTCAATTACAAAATTAAATTAAGAATTTATGTGCCTGCTGGAAGCAAGTGTGTATATCAAGGTAACGTAAACGATGAGCAGGGATTCTACGAAGTGGATGTGATGTGCGGTTCAAAGCTCAAGATAGAATCAATGGATTCTAAATACATAAACTGCAAATTATTAGGAACAGCATAAAAAATGTAATTCCATTATAGTTTTATAAGGTTATTATATACCACTATTTAAGAAAAAACAGATCTTCTATTTATTTTTTAGGAGCGTGGAAGGTATAGATAAGTGACATTCCGTTATGAATGAGCTGATGAACAAGCTATGCACAGTTTAAGATAGTAAGCAGCCCCAACAACTAAGACTACAACTTAGCCTAAAACCTAGATTCGGCTATAATCATACATAGACTTATAGGATAAAAAGTGTTTATAAAAATGCTTGTACCCCTTGCAAATAAAGGAAAAATCACAGTTTAAAATATCTAAAAACAGCAACAATGTAGGAAGATTCAATGAACCAAGTAAGCTGCCATATATGTGGAAATCACTGTATTAAGTTAGAAAGGACAAAAGTTGAGGCACAGCGCTAGCTTTGCAGAAACTGCAAATCTTCTTGGATTGGCTGTTTTGAAAAGAAGTTTAGTTATCAATGTTAGGTGAAAGGAGGACGACATTTAGGCACAAAACTGCTGTATATTGGAATATTATGGAAATGCCACCTAAATTGAAGACAAAAAATGACATATAGTATCTTGATGGTATTTATCTAGATGGAGCGTACATTTTAATCTGCTGAGATGATAAAGATGTTCTGGATTGTATTTATGCAGATATAAATATACTGACGCCTAGACAGCGTTAATGAAATATTATAGAAGAACCAAGAATGGTTGTATCAGATGGAGTGACTGTGTTTGCAAAGGCACTTAAAAAATATATGACCGTATGCAAAACATTAAAGATATATTTTTCGCGTATTCTGTCAGATAAAGCGTTATATAACGTCCAGTCCCAATACATTGGCTGGTATAGAATTATATAATTGGGTAAAAGACTTTCTGAGAATAGATACAAAAGAAAATGCTAGGTTATAGATAAAACGATTTATTGAATAGATAAAAACGAATGAAGATTTCCTAAGTGAAATGACAGTTGATGAAAATGGGAATATAAGTCACAAGCACGAAATGTCGTTGAAATCAGAATGGTCATTGTTTAAACTCATAAGGGAAAATAAGCTGTTTACTTATTTAGATAAAGAATTAAGAGATAAATTTAATACACTAGCTATCAATAACAGGATTTAAGGCGGCATTAATTTACAGCTTGGGGAAATGTTAAGAATTATAGAGGGTTATCGATTGAAAGAAGAATAAAAGTGGTTTACTGTTGTTGTTATATACACTAACAAGAGAAGTTTTCTTTGTCTGAAATAATAGGGTTTATGCCAACGGATAAAAGCATCACAGCGATATATCAAAAGATGAATGAGATTAATTCATTAACATATTATATCATATAACTCTAAAAAGGCATTTATTGATACGACACAGTTTATTGGATAGTTAAAAGAAAAAGGGTACTTGAAAAATCAAGCACCCTAGTATATAATTTACTTAGAAAGTGAATCGGATATGACTCCGATTTGCCCTCAGTAAAATGAAACTATAAAGAATAGCATCCTTCACATTGAGCCGTAGAGGATGCTATTTCTTTTTATTATTATGATCGTCTATGTAAGACAGAGCCGCAAATATTACTAGCAACAGAGTTAATACTTCCATCGTGTTCATAGGGCATCACCCTCCTTTGTGGACTAGAGGGCATCTAATAATCGGAAAATCACATCCTAACTTTCTTTTCAATTATAAAAATAGTATAGCATATATAAAACTGATGTTCAATTGAAAAATATTAAATATCATTTATTTATAGTGAAAATATATATTGCTTTATATTTTTGAATTCTATAGTTTCTTAATAGCCATTTTTAAATAATCATTACATATATTGTATTCTGTAAGCATTTGCTTAAAAGGTCTCAGACATATATAATAAAATTAAACTATAAGTAATTATGTATATAGGTATATTAATAGTTGCAACGAATAATATTGTCATAACAAGAATGGAAAATGATATATGGGACTTATTGAATTACAAAATATTTCAAAAAATTACAAAACAAAAGAATTGTATTCATCAATAAATGAAGTATTCGAGGAAACGGATTCGGTAGCCTTTGTTGGACATAATGGCTGCGGTAAAAGTACTATGCTGAAGATTATTGCCAAGCTTGTTAATCCAACAAAAGGAAAGGTTATATATTCACGAAGGCTTAGAATACGGTATGTTACCGAGAAATTTGAACCAGAGAATATTACTGTACGTGAGTTTCTTAAATTTATGGGGAAAATTGAAGGCTTACCGGATAAGTATCTTAAGAATATTATAGATGATTTAGCAAAGGATTTTTTTATTACTGATTTTTTAGATGTGAATATGAAAAAATTATCTAAAGGAACATTACAAAAGGTTGTTGTTATTCAAGCATTACTTGATAAACCAGATGTATTACTTTTAGATGAGCCGCTTTCTGGACAGGATAAAGAATCGCAGGCTGTGTTTGTGGAAAAGGTTAATGATTTTAGAGCTAAAGGTACAACGATTTTTATGTCTTGTCACGAGGACTGGCTGGTTAAGGCTATATCTAATAAAGTATATACATTTTCAAATGGTTCAATGATTAGAAAGGTAGACAACAATAAAGCATATTACATTTTAAGCTTCTATAATAGCAATAATATGCCAATCGTAAGTGGAATGGTAAAATGTGGTGAATATTATCTGTTAAGGGTAGAGGAATGTAACATAAATTCTATTGTGATAAAGTTAATACAATGTGGATGGGAATTAAGAGGGTTAAAAAATGAAAATGATATTTGAAACAGTAAAATTTAATTTAGTTCTATTTTTTAATAGTACTAGATTTATTATTCCATTATTAGCAAATGTTATTTTCTTATTTTTGATGTACTATGGAAATAATGGCACTTATGATATAAGTACAGTGCTATTTATTACAGCATTTTTCTCATTCTTTTTAATGTTATGGGTTGGCAACAGCATTATTTCATTAAAAAATGAAAGATTGGAACAGATACTATTGCTAAGAATTGGTAAATATGCAGAGAGTATAAGTGAATTGCTGTTTGTAGCTGTCTTAAGTTTATTAGTGATAATGGTGAGCTATGGTATACCAATGATAATTAATTTTATTGGAAGTGAATGTTTGATAAAACAGCATTTAACAATGCAAAATGTTATATGTTCATTAATAATTGTCTGGTTGAGTGGAATTATTGGAGGTGTAACAGGGGCATTTTTTAACAGCAATATTATTAAAGATAAAAAAATGGTAATTCTAATAACTGTATTTATTGCTGTTTTGACAATATCAAAAGAAGCGGTTATTGAACAAATACAATTTGCAAAATATATACTTTTTATACTTCCACCATTAAATGAGATAGTTAAGTGTATAGAGACATCAAGTGGGGTAATTTTATCAGGGCAATCCAGCTTGCTTATATTAAAAATGGTAGTTTATGTTCTTATTGTTTGTATCTTAAAACACTTTATATTTAACAAAAAGTTATATGATTAATTCTAAATTGATTTATAAGGAATATCATTATTGACAGGATGGATAAAACTTGAAGAAATGATGATATTTTTATAAGAATGAAATGTTATTATCTTAATACAGATGATTTTGATGCTTAGTCAATTAATATAAATAGATATAACTTAGTATGAATATGTATATACGAAATATACATTTTATAGAAATTTTGACGTAAGAGGATATTAATAATGAAAGAAAAAGAATGGGAAAAGCTCTTAAGAATAAAGACAACCGGACGTGACGACACAAGGTCAGATACATTCAGGTATCCATATGAACCAACCTCATACGAAGTATTGGAAAGACTGGCTAATACAGGGCTTATAAGCAAAAATAATACATTGTTGGATTATGGCTGTGGAAAAGGCAGAGTAAGCATTTTTATGGCATATCAGACAAAATGTCATTCTATTGGTATAGAATACGATGAGCGAATTTATAATCGTGCATTAGCCAATAAGACGGATGCGGTGTCAAGTAACAGGGTACAGTTTCTATGTGAAGATGCAGTTGGTTTTAAGATTGCAGATAATGTGGATAGATTTTTCTTTTTCAATCCATTTTCTATTGAGATATTTAAGAGCGTGCTGGCAAATATTATAGACAGCTATTATGAGGCTCAAAGGGAAATGCTTATTATGTGTTATTATCCGTCAGATGAGTATCTTATGTGCTTGTCACAGGAATATAATGTGACATTTGTTGAAGAGATTGATTGCAGTGATGTATCGGACGGAGAGGCTGAGAGGGAGAAGATAGTTGTATATAGAGTTGGAGAGGGAGAATAAGAGATAAATATTATTCTGAGTTCTATTTAGAAATGGAAGTTTGTTATTAAATATATTATAGGAGTAGATATAAATTGATTTGATTTAAGTTAAATCTGAATTTTAACAACTGAAATATTTGAGTTGTTGGAGTTTACATTTGAGTTATTTTGATGAAGATTTAAGTTGATTGGTTGGTATTTAAGTTGTTTCATTAATTAACTTAATAAAACATAAAAATACATAAACAAAATTTAAGTTTCTTACAAATAAGTGAAATAGATTATAAAATAAGTGAAATATAAAAATACAAAATAAAATATCAACTGATAATTAATAAAACAGAAGTCTAAAAAATTAAGCTGAAATTTTTCCTTATTTTATTCCACAGTGACATAAACTGTCCAGTTATAAGTCTACAATATAGATATAACTAAAAGACATAACACTAAGATAAAAGGAGAAAGATTATGGTAGGATTAATTATTTATCTGGTATTGGGTTATTGGGCAGTAGGTGAAACAATATTTAAGAATACGGTTATATTCAGTTCAAGTGTAGGTGGAGTATTTATTGAGAAAATAGCGGCGGCGTTGATACTTGGCTGGGCGTGTATTCCAATTGCAATTATTAAAGTTATAATAACGAGAGAGTAATATTGTAATGTTGTTTGAATAAAATGGTGGATAATAACGACAGATATATTGCACAGTATAAATTGGTAATAAATAGGGTAACGCTATGAGGAGAATGAGCGAGGAAGATGCCAGAAGAGTATTTCAGCAGTTAAGAAAATGTAATTCAGATGAGGAATTTATTGGACTTATAAGAAGTCTTAAAGAAGGAAATATTGTAAAACCCAAAGCAGCTGATTATATAAAATACCAGCATATTGAAAGCATTAGCAAAAGCTTAAAGTATCTATCGGATAATAAAGTGAATATATTATTAGCTGGTACTGTTGGAAGTGGAAAAAGTGCAACTGTTAATGCAATATTGCAGGATGATGTGGCAGTTGTGGGGAGAGGACTATATCCAGTTACAACAGACATAAAAAGTTATGTATATGGCAAACTCACATTATGGGATACGCCGGGACTTGGTAATGATAAGTATAGCGACAAGACGATATCTGACAACATTATTAATATGCTAAAAAGAAAAAAGTGTAATGGTCAAAGTCTAATAGACATAGTTATTATTGTTTTGAATTCTGTGAGCTGTGATTATATGGTTATGTCTGATTTGTTCAATGAAATACTTGTAACTAATATAGGTGAAGATATAACATCTAGGGTGGTTGTTGGATTGAACCAGTGTGATATGCTTCTGCACCGTGACTATTGGGAAAGCTGGAACAGCAGTCCTTATAAAGAACTTACAATATATATGAGTGATAAGGAGCAATATGTTGAGAAGCTTATACACAACACAATATGTAAAGACATAATTAATACAGGGAACAGGAATATAAAAGCTGTATGCTATAGTGCAGGATATAAAGAAGATGATGAGCAACAGAGATGTTCATATAATATTGATTGTCTTATGGACAGAGTAGTAAAAAATGTTATGAGATTAAAAGAGAAATATAATAATTGACGGGCTGCCGCAACAAGCATTATATACAATATGTAGGAAAGTAAATGTTTATTAATCTGCATACTGTATATTGATGTTTAGTGCGGCAGTTTTATTTAATTAGGCGTTGATGTAGAACTGCCCTTTTTATATCTGTGAACTTTAACTTTAATAAATTCAATAATTTCTTCTTTATCATCATCTGATAGCTGGTCAAAATAATAATAGAGTTCTTTTTCCAAGGCACTAAAAAATTGAAATTTTTTCTGATTATTAGTATTGCTGAAATATTCTATAAATCCTTCAAGGTCAATGCTTGTCTGTGAAGGAGCGGGTGCATCATAGGAAATATCTCTGTCAACTTCAATGGTAAGCTGCATAAGGTCATCAACAGAAATATCATATAAGCCTGCAAGTTTGAATAAAGCATCTGGTGAAGGAGTCCTTTTGCCAGTTTCATAATGCGAATAGGTTTGACGTGCTATTCCAAGAACGGAGGCAACATAATCCTGAGTATGACCGTGAATGGTGCGCAGTTCTTTTAGTCTGGCAGGAAGCAGCTTTTTATTCATAAATAATCCTCGTTTCTTTCAACATTATATATTACAAGATAGTTCCAACTATAGGTTGCTATCTCTTTGTGTGTTGTTAATATTATTATCTGTTTTGTGATATATAATCACACTACAGAATGTAATTTATAAATAATTTTAGTTGCTTTAATATAAAATAATGTAAATAAATGTAGCAAAAACACTTATATAGTGTTAAAATAAATGTAGCAAATAGCTCTTATTGTGTTAACGTAAACGTAGCAAAATAATTTTGGATATGTTAGTCATATGTGATAAAGAAACCGATAGTACAACAAATGATAAAAATATATACAAAAAATAGTGACAAATTAATAATAAAGAAATAAACTATATACAAATATTTGTTGAAAATTCCATATAAAATAATTGATAGAACAATATGAAGTGACACAATATGTCCGTGTAAGTATGTATTATATATGTAAAAGGTAAATTTATAAGAATAATATACGAAAGGACAAGAGGTTTATGGATGTAGAGAATAGTGATAACAGGCGCATGGAACGGCAAAGTTATGATGACAGTTATAATATGGAAGATATGGAAGTTCCGGATGATAAAGAATCTGTTGGTAAAGACAAAGTGCTAAGGGTTTTGGATATTTATAAAAGATTGATGGACGGAGAAGATATTAATAAGCCGCACGAAGCATACGATTATAATGTTACGGAGAGAAGTATCAGGAGAGATATAGAAGATATAAGAAGTTTTCTGGCACAGGAAACAGATAAGACAGGAACTATAAGAACAGTTGATTATAATCACAGAGATAAAGTATACCGGCTTCACGAAGCACATAAGATGAAGCTTAGCAATAGTGAGATACTTGCTATATGTAAGATACTTCTTGATAGCAGGGCATTTACCAAAGAAGAGATGATGAGCATATTGGACAGACTTATAGATTGTTGTGTACCTGATAAAAGCAGACAGCAGGTAAATAATCTTATAAAGAATGAAGCATTCCATTATGTTGAATTAACTCATAAGACAATATTTCTGGATAAAATATGGGATATAGGAACTGCTATACAGAATTGTAACTACATAGAGATGTATTACCATAGAAGTAAAGATAATGAAGTTGTCAGACGTAAAGTTAAGCCAGTAGCAATAATGTTTTCTGAATATTATTTTTATCTCACGGCTTTTATTGATGATGAAAAGGTAAAAGCTGATTTTGATGTACTGAATGATTCATTTCCAACAATTTACAGAATAGATAGAATAGAGAGTTTTAAGGTTTTAAAAGAAAAGTTTAAAATCCCTTATTCTGACAGATTTGAAGCGGGTGAGTTTAGAAAGCGAATACAATTTATGTTTGGAGGAAAGTTACAGAAAGTAAAGTTTAAGTATAAAGGAAATAGTGTAGAAGCAGTATTAGACCGTCTTCCAACTGCAAAAATTATAAGCCAGAAGGGTGGTGAGTATGTAATCAGTGCCGAGGTATTTGGCAAAGGCATTGACATGTGGCTTAGAAGTCAGGGCGATGCGGTCGAAGTGATAAAAGAATGATATTAATAATTATTATTTAATACATAAGGAGGAAAAATATATGATACCAATACTTGTAGGATTAGGAATAGCTGCGGCTGGAGTATATAGCATAGGAAGTCAGGTTGCAATTAATGACTTGAAAAATGATATAGAAAATATAAATGACAAGGCAAGAGATAAGATAAATGAAACTAAAAAACTTATTGAAGTAACCAATAATAAACTTGATAAAGTTTATAATGTTGCAGCTGAACAGAAAAAATACATATATAGTACAACATTGAAAAGAGCAAAGGATATTGTTAAAAGAATAAAGGTAAATGATTGCAATATTGAGTTTAAGAATGAGATTAGGGTTATTTCTAGTAATATGAGCTCTATAAAGGAATCAACACTTCCGCAAGTTGCTAATATTGCGGCAATTGGACTTACCGGTGTTATAAGTAATGTTGTAGGTTTTGGTATAGGTGGAATTATAGGAAATACAATCGTTGGTGTTGCAATGGCAGGAAAAGTAGATGAGGCTGAGGAGCAATATTCAAAGATTAAAGCTGAATGTGAAATGGCAAAAATAGAATGTACTAAGAGAAAAAATCTTGCTCGAAATATAGCAGATACTGTGAATGTGGTAGGCGGTTTAAATGATATGTTGAACTCTTCATTGGATAATGCAGAAAGAATACTAAATGAAAAAGGATATGATATGAGCAAATGGACATCAGATGAAGCTGATACTATTATGACATTATTAGACCTTGTGAAAGCAACAGCGGATATAATTAATTCTAATATTGTAACTGATACAGGAGAGATGTCTTCAGAATATACTGATAAAGTGGATAAGCAGAAAAGAAGTATTATTGATAGAGGATATGATATTCCTGATAGAGTTACAGTTGATTAGAAAATTGATGATAATAAGAAAGGCATATATTATGGTTGATAATGAAGAAGAAAGACAACAAGCAGATATAAATAGATTATATACGGCAGGCAATGTAGAATCTTCAGAGTATAGAATGGCTTATAATGCCAAGAGAGATAGAGCAAAGTATGATGATGTTGCAAAGCGGAAGGCGTTTAAGGAAGAAATATATGGAGATAAAAAGACAATAACAGACCCTTATACAGGTAAAACATTACATAAAGATGGAAATGCGGCACTTAATAAATATGGTGAGAGGTATGTCAATGAACATAAATCACAGACAGACCATACTATTCCACTTGAAAAAGTTGTCAATGAGAATAAAAATAATACATTTCTAAAAGATGAAGATATACGTGAGATTGCTAATATTAAAGAAAATTATAAAGAGATAGATGCTAAACTTAATCAGTCTAAGGGTTCAAAATCTAATATCGAAACTGCCCAAAAGAATAATGTTGGAAAACAGCAGCAAAAGAAAATGACTGAGGAGCAGATAAATGCACAGAAGGCTGTTAATAAAAAGACAGGAGAAATAACTCTTAAAAGAGCCAATGAGTTAGGAATGGAAGCTGCCAAATCAGGAGCGATAATGGGTGGCAGTATATCTACAGTTCAGAATATAAGTGCATTAATGAATGGGGATGAAGAATTACCAGAAGCTATATTTAACATAGGAGTAGATACGGCTAAAGCGGCGGCAACATCATATGGAACCTCTATTGCAGTTAAAGGAGCAGAGGGGATTATGAAAGAGGCGGGGGATAAGATAATAGAAAAGACAGAGAAAACTGCATTAAAGGTTATAGGTGAAGAAATTGGCGGTAAATTAATCGCATTAGATGCTGGAACTATAGGTCAGATAGCTACGGTTACCTACAAGGTTGGAAAATCAGTTCAAAGATATCTTAAAGGTGATATATCACCGGAGGAACTCGTTAATGAACTTGGTGAAAAAGGCGTAAGTATGGCTTCATCAATAAGCTGTGGATTGGTAGGAACGGAAGTTGGAGCTGTTATTGGTGGACTTCCAGGTGCTGTTGTCGGTAATATAATTGGCAATATGGTTGGTTATTTTATGGGAACAAAGGTATATAGTTCCATTCAGCAGTTTATCAGCAGTTCTGCGGAGAGAGATGCTAATATAGCAAGATATAATCGTATTGCAGAGCAGGCGGCGGCATACAGAGAAAATCTTGAGAAAGAATTGGATAGTATTAATGCACAGAACAGAAAGATTATTAAAGAATCCTTTGATGGAATGGCACAGGCAGTTCTTGATAATAATGTTGACGATTTCACTGAGTCTTTAGATGATTTATGTCATTTATATGGAACTGAGGTGCAGTTTAAATCAAGAGAAGAATTTAGAGATTTTTGGAATAATTCAGACCTTATGATTGAGATATAAAATTAAGAAGGAGTTATAAAGTAACTGTGTAATGAATAAAGCTGATTATGACCAATTTCCCTGTGATATGTGTGGAATGTGTTGCAGACATATTGACAGAAGCGGTATATTAAAAGAATATGATACTGGCAATGGCGTATGTAAGTATCTTAAAGATAATAAATGCAGTATATATGTTAATAGACCGGATGTATGTAATGTTGATTTAATGTATGAGAGATATTTTAAACAGCATATGTCTAAGGAAGAATATTATAATATTAATATTGAGATATGTGAGAGATTAAAAAAGGAGAATTTATAATATAGAATAATTAATAGAATAATAGAAAATCGGATATTGTTAAAAGGATATGAGAAGCAGTATGGCTTTGAGTATCCTTTTTATTATAATATTCGTTGTTATAAAAACATAAAACTATGCAATATAACCAAATAATCCATAATAAAATTATATAAAAATAGCAATTGTACCCAATAAAAATATATGTTACAATCAAGGAAACTAAAACAAGAGAATTAGTTTCCTTGATTTTTTATTATACAGAATAACAAATCCCACACAATAATAAAAAGGAGCACTATGGATAATAAAGAGAAAATTCTGCTTGCAACAATTAAAGCATTTAATCAGAAAGGCCTTAAATTTACAATGGACGATATTGCTTCAATTCTTGGAATGAGCAAGAAGACAATATATACAATATTTAAGGATAAGAATTCATTATTTATGGAGATGGTAGATTATCTTTTCGACACGATTAAAGAGAGTGAGTTAAAGATAATAAATGATGACACATTATCTACAATTGAGAAGCTAAGAAAGATTCTTGGTGTAATGCCAGAGAGTTATAAAGATATTGATTTCAGACAGTTGTATATGCTTAAAGGTAAATTTCCAGAGATATACAGGCACGTTGAGGAGCGTCTGGAAAATGGCTGGGAAACGACAATAAAGCTTTTGGAGCAGGGAATTGAGGAAGGAGTGATAAGACCAGTTAATATTCTGATGTTTAAAATGATGATGGAAGCATCGATAGAACAATTTTTCCAGAGAGATATTCTTATGAGAGCAGGAATGACATATACGCAGGGACTTGATGAGATAGTTGGAATATTATTAGACGGAGTGGCAGTTAAGCAGGAGGTGTAAATATGCAGGATAAATCAAAGGTTATATTTAACAATGAAATTGATAGAAAGGCATACAGAAAAGCCATTAATTCAAAGAAGAAATACGCAAGAAAATATGGTGATGACAGCAATGCCGATTACAAGGTGACAATAAAGAAGAACAAATACATAGGTGATATGCTTGGCGTGTATGATGTGAGGGTTGCAGATAAGCCGGTCAGCGTATCTAATGGTAATAAAGAAGAATTTGATACTGATAAAGGTATTATTGTTGGCAACATAAGAATGGGTTTTGGACATTACAGAATATCAATGGCGATTGCTTCAGCGGCTAATGCACTTGGATATGTTCCTTACTGGATGGATCTTAATTCTTACGATAATACAACCTGTACTAAAGTTATAAGGGCGCAGAACGATTTGTATTCGCTTGGTTCAAGATTATCACAAAAGAGCAGGCTGTTTAACAGACTTGTGTGGGAGCCAATGAATTACGAGGGCTTCAGAAAGCTTTCCTATAACGCTTCAGACCAGAAGAATGCAGAGCTTATGGCACCTGTATATAAGAATGTTCCTAAGGATATTCCAGTTATTGCAACTCACGTATGGCCAGCGCAGGCGGCAGTACACGCAGGTATGAAAAATGTTGTTAATGCAATTCCAGATAACTGGTCAATGGCATTGCATTTGTCAGAAGGAAGTATTCATACAGTCCAGACACATTATGCTTATCAGGGTTATAGGATACTTAATGGAATGGACGGCAATAAGGTGTTAAATGAAATGCCTGCTGATAGTCTTGTATACACAGGACATTACATCGACCACGAGCTTGTAGCCAATATCGAGGCTGACTGCAATGCAAGAATAGCAAGAAAACAGAACGGAAAGCCTATGAGATTTCTGCTTACAATTGGTGGTGCGGGAGCGCAGAAAGAGATATTTGCCCATATTATTAAATATCTCATTCCTTATATTAAGAAGAATAAGGCAGTGTTATATGTTAATGTTGGTGATTATAAAAATGTATGGGACGAACTTATAAGAGATATCCCACAGATGAGAGAACTGGCAACTGAACATTTTGACAACTGGAAAGACACCAAGGCATTTGCTGCTAAGGCATTATCAGCCAGCCAGATAAATAATTCTGATGAAGTGACAGGTAACAATAAAGATGGTATTTCTAAGGATATTATACCTGATAATAAAGATGATAATTCTAAGAATATTACAGCAGATAATTTAAGTGAAGACACATCTGATAATATAACAGGTATCCACGGATTTTATCACAAAAATATATTCGAGGCAGTGTACTGTACTAACCTTTTGATGAGAAGTGCAGATGTGCTTGTTACCAAACCAAGTGAATTAGCATTTTATCCAGTGCCAAAGTTATTTATAAAGAGAGTTGGCGGACACGAACAGTGGGGTGCTGTTCATTCGGCAGAGATAGGTGACGGAACACTTGAGTGCAGGGATATACCTCATACTTTACAGATGATAAAGCTGTTTATGGAAGATGATATATACATTACAGATATGTGTGAGAACATAAAGAAGAATAAGCAGATGGGTATATATAATGGAGCATATGAGGCTGTCAAACTGGCAGTGGCTATGAAGAAATCGGACATTTAATGTGACGTGAAGTAATCAGATGTTTAAGAAAATATGAAGCGATTGGACATTTAGAATAATATGGGAAATTCAGATATTCAGAAAATGTGAAGAAATCGGACATATAGAAAGAAAAGAGGTAGCGTATGGGGCTTAATAAGAAAGAAATGGCATCTTATGGAATAGGTGCAGTTGGCAAAGATATGGTTTATATGTTTTGTGCAAGTTATATTCTGTATTATTATCAGGATATACTTGGGGTTAGTGCGATAGCAATGGGAATTATACTTCTGGCGGCACGAGTATTTGATGCATTTAATGACCCTATAATGGGTGTTGTTGTTGCAAAGACAAGAACCAGATGGGGAAAGTTCAGACCCTGGCTGTTTATTGGAACATTGCTTAATGCAGTTGTATTGTTTCTGATGTTTTCAGCACCACCAACACTTGATGGCGGCGGACTTGTTGCTTATGCCGCAGTAACTTATATTTTGTGGGGCGTTACTTATACAATGATGGATATTCCTTACTGGTCAATGATACCGGCATTTACAGAGGGCGGCAAGGAAAGAGAGAATATGTCAACAATGGCACGTTCCTGCGCAGGAGTAGGTTCAGCACTTGTTACAATTATTACAATGCAGTGTGTATATATGCTTGGAAAAGGCAATGAATATGCAGGTTTTAAATGGTTTGCACTTATAATATCAATACTGTTCTTTGCTGCAATACTTATTACCTGCCTTAATATTAAGGAAAAATCAACAGTTGATGTTGAAACAGTATCCGTAAAGCAGATGTTCAAGGCACTTTTCCAGAATGACCAGGCTGTTACGGTAGTTATAACAATTGTTCTTATTAATACATCTGTTTACATAACTTCTAACCTTGTTATATATTTCTTTAAATATGATTTTGGCGGTGCAGACTGGTACAACGGTTACACATTATTTAATACATTTGGTGGTGCAATACAGATATTATCAATGATGGTATTGTTCCCACTTCTTAGAAAGTTTTTGAACACAATAAAGATATTTTATGTAAGCTTTGTTATGGCTATTGCTGGTTATATAGTTTTATTTATTCTTATATTCACATCAATGTCGAGTGTGTTTATTTTATTTATTCCAGCATTTTTCATATTTGCGGCAAATGGAATGTTATTAGTTTTAACGACTATATTTCTGGCGAATACAGTTGACTATGGCGAATTTAAGAATAAGCGAAGAGATGAGAGCGTAATATTTTCAATGCAGACATTTGTTGTAAAGCTTGCTTCAGGCATAGCCGCATTAGTTGTGTCAATATGCCTTTCAGTGTGCAAGTTAAGCAGTAATACAGATGCGGTTACAGATGCTGTGGCTGGTGGTTCGGTAGTAGGACTTAGAATGACAATGACAGTAATTCCGATAATAGGTCTGCTTATCGCAGTATTTTACTTCCACAGAAAGTACATTTTAACAGAGCAGAAAATGGAAGAGATAACGGAAAGAATTAAGGAGAGCCATTAATGATAACGATTAATAATAATATGTATGTGCTTGATACTGACAATACATCTTATGTATTTGCCGTGCTTGGAAGCGGGCAGTTGGAGCATTTGTATTATGGAAGAAAGTTACACGCCAATGAGGCTGTGATGACGGAGAAGCATACATTTATTCCGGGCAATACGAATGTATACAATAAGGACTATTCGTCTTATTCGCTGGAAGATGTGTGCCTTGAAATGTCATCATTGGGAAAAGGTGATATAAGAGAGCCATTTATCGAGGTCACATATCCTAATGGAAGCAGTACAACGGATATGGTGTTTGACAGGGCAGAGATTATAAAGGGCAAGGAAGAATACGACACGCTTCCAGGGTCTTATGATGATAATGGAGATGTTGAACAGCTCGTCATTTATCTTAAGGACAGGAATTATAATCTCACACTGGAGCTTCATTATTATGTATATGAAAAATGTGACATTATAACGAGAAGTGCCAAGCTTGTTAATTCAGGAAATGAGAGCGTAAGGCTTGAAAGATTAATGAGTATGCAGCTTGATTTAAATGAGAGTGATTATGAATTGTCATTCTTTAATGGTGCGTGGGCAAGGGAGATGAATAGAAGCAGAATACCGCTTCGTGCTGGTAAGTATGTAAATGAGTCTGTAACAGGAACATCATCGAACAGAGCCAATCCATTTTTTATGATAGGAAGAAGTTCAACGACAGAAGATTATGGCGAATGTTATGGATTTAATCTTATATACAGCGGCAATCATTATGAGGCGGCACAGGTTAATTCATATGGTAAATTAAGGCTTGTATCGGGAATTAATCCAGCTACATTTTCGTATATGCTTGAGGCAGGAAAATGCTTTGAAGCTCCGGAGGCGGTGCTTACCTATTCACATAAAGGCTATAACAAGATGAGCCATAATATGCACGAATTTGTAAGAAAACACATCGTGCGTGGAAGCTGGCGCGACAAGGAAAGGCCAGTTCTTATTAATAGCTGGGAAGCGGCATATTTTAATATTAATGAAAGAAAGCTTGTGAAGCTTGCAAAGGCGGCTAAGGATACAGGTGTTGAACTGTTCGTTATGGATGATGGCTGGTTTGGCGAGAGAAATGACGACACAAGTTCATTGGGCGACTGGACACCAAGTAGCAGAAAGCTTCCAAACGGAATAGCTGGCATTGCGGATAAGATAAAAGAAACTGGGCTTAAATTTGGAATATGGGTTGAGCCTGAGATGGTGAGTGTGAACAGCAGATTATACGAGGCACACCCAGAATGGGTAATCGAAATACCAGACGTAGAACATTCAGAGGGACGTAACCAGAGAATTCTTGATTTAACCAATGAAGCGGTTCAGGACTATATAATTGAGAAGATGAGTGAGGTGTTCTCATCAGCAGATATATCTTATGTAAAATGGGATATGAACAGAATATTCAGCGATTATTATTCTAAAAATCTGCCACCAGACAGGCAGAAGGAAGTATCGCATAGATATGTGTGTGGCTTATACAGATGTATGAAGGAGCTTACTAATAGATTTCCTGACATATTATTTGAGGGCTGTGCGGCAGGCGGTAACAGATTTGATCTGGGAATATTATGCTATTTTCCGCAGATATGGGCAAGTGATAATACAGATGCACTTTGCAGGGCACAGATTCAGTATAATTACAGCTATGGTTATCCATTATCGTGTATTTCAGCCCACGTATCGGCAAGCCCTAATCATCAGACATTAAGAAATATGCCGTTAGAGAGCAGATTTGCAGTTGCGGCATTTGGGCTTCTGGGTTATGAATGTAATATGTGTGATATAAATAAAGAAGAATTAAATGCTGTGAAATGTCAGATTGAATTGTACAAGAGGTTAAGAAATGTATTCTTTACTGGTACATTTTACAGGACAGAAAGCTTTGAAGAAGAAAATGCAGGTAATGCCAGTGTATTAAATAATGGCAAAGGCAACAGGGCAGAATGGACAGTAGTATCAACGGATAAGAAGAAGGCTGTCGGATTAATTATGCAAAAACACGTTATACCTAACACACAGTATGCTTGTTACAGGGCTAAGGGGCTTGATGAGGCTAAGAAATACCATTTTTACAACAGAAAGCTTCAATATGACATTAAAGAATTTGGTGAGCTTGTCAACACAGTATCCCCAATACATATCAAGCAGGGTTCTATGTTACAGGATATACTATCAAAGCTTAAGAAAATGGACGGTGAAACGGAAGACTACATAGCTTATGGAGATACACTTATGTATTCGGGTGTCAAGTTAAAGCAGGCATTCAGTGCAACAGGCTATAATGAGAATGTCCGATTTTTTCAAGATTTTGCAGCGAGATTATACTTTATGGAAGAGGTAGAAGATGATAAGCAGTGACATAATTAGTTCAGGCGGTATTGATAATATATTAAAGGATTTATATATTGATGAAAGCCAGCTTGAATATCAGAGGAAAAGATATATTAATGCTCTGAACCGCTTCACACAGTTATATGGTGAAGGCGATGCGCTTATATTCAGTGCGCCGGGAAGAAGTGAGATTGGCGGTAACCACACAGACCATCAGAATGGAAAAGTTCTTGCGGCTTCTATTAATCTGGATATTATCGCAGTGGTAAGACCAGTGAATTCCAAGGAGAGTGTGTCAGAGGAAGGCAGTTCATTTGAACATAGTTACGTTAATACTGGAATTATAAGAATTGTGTCAGACGATTATCCAATGCTAGAAGTGCCATTATCTGATACGGATATTAATAAGGAAGAATACTCAACAACTAAGGCACTTGTTAAAGGTGTGATTGCCGGCTTTAAGAAAAAAGGTTTCAAGACAGGAGCATTTGATGCGTTTATAACAAGTGATGTGCCTATGGGAGCAGGGCTTTCATCATCTGCGGCATTTGAAACACTTATAGGAACAATACAGTCACATATATATAATGCTGGAGAAGTATCGGCAGAAGATATTGCGGTTATCGGACAGATGGCAGAGAATGATTATTTTGGCAAGCCTTGTGGACTTATGGATCAGATGGCGTGTTCGGTTGGCAATATGGTCTATATTGACTTTAATAATAAGGAAAAACCAGTTGTTAATAAGCTTGCTGTGGATATTAAAAAATTCGGCTACAGCCTGTGCATAACTGATACTAAAGGCTCACACAAGGATTTGACAGATGATTATGCAGATATCCGTCAGGAGATGAACGCAGTTGCCGGTTACTTCGGACAGGAGGTTCTTCGTGGCATTACATTAAAGGATATACTTGATAATTTTAAAGAGCTACAGGAGAAGTTCGGTGACAGGAGCATACTAAGAGCAGTTCATTTTATAGAGGAAAATGAGAGAGTAGAAAATGAAGTAAATGCTCTTACATCTGGAAATATTGATGAATTCTTAAGGCTGGTATCAAAGTCAGGTGATTCATCTTACAAATATCTTCAAAATATATATTCAACCAAAGATACTGCCAATCAGGGCGTTTCACTTGGACTTATGATGAGTGAAATATTCTTAGGTGATAATGGAGTATGTGATAATGGAGTATGCAGGGTTCACGGAGGTGGATTTGCAGGAACAATACTTGCAATTGTCAAAGATAATGCAGTAGATGAATACAGAAGAAATATGGATAAGATATTCGGTGATGGTGCAAGTATGATATTACAAATCAGACATTGCGGAGGTGTCAGAATAATATGAAAGATATAGATAATCTTATATTAGAGCTTGTTAATTATGCTTTAATGAATGAACTGATAGAAGAAGATGACAAGATATATGTAACGAACAGACTGCTGGAAGTCTTTGAAAAAATCGGACTTGATACAGACAGTGAGGCAATTAAGGGTGATGTTGAGAGTAAGAAGCATACAACAAGAAGAATATCCGAAATTCTCTCAGGCTGCCTTGAAACAGCCATAAAAGACGGACTTATTGAAGATACCCAGCTTAACAGGGATTTGTTTGACACTAAGATAATGGGTGTGCTTACTCCTATGCCTTCTGTTGTGAGAAAGCATTTTAAGGAGCTTTATAATAATAGTCCCAAGCTTGCTACAGATTATTTCTATGAGCTTAATAAAGCCTGTAATTATATACGCTGTGACAGAATTGAGAAGGACCAGAAATGGAAGTACAATTCAGAATATGGCACTATAGATATAACGATTAATCTGTCAAAGCCAGAGAAAGACCCGAAGGATATAATTAAGCAGGGACAGATGGCGGCAAGCGGTTATCCAAAGTGCCTTTTGTGTAAGGAAAATGAAGGCTATGCTGGTACGCTGTCACACCCTGCAAGACAGAATTTGAGGGTTATACCACTTGAATTAAGCGGTGAGAAATATTATATGCAGTATTCGCCATATGTATATTATAACGAACATTGCATAGTGTTTAATGACAAGCATATACCTATGAAGATTGATAAGAGTACATTTAAGAAGCTTATCGAGTTCACGGAAAAATTTCCTCATTATACATTAGGTTCTAATGCTGACCTGCCGATTGTAGGTGGTTCAATATTAAGCCACGACCATTTTCAGGGTGGTGCATATGAGTTTCCTATGGCAAGGGCAGAGTATGTGTATACATTTGATATGGGGCAGTTCGGTGATGTCAAGGCGGGAATTCTTAACTGGCCTATGTCGGTAATAAGACTTAGCAGTAATAATAAAGAAAGTCTTGCTGATGCCTGCGATTATATATTAGACAAATGGAGAGGCTACACTGATGAAGAAGCTTTCATATACTGTAATACCGATGGCGAACAGCATAATACGATAACTCCGATATGCCGGAGAAAAGCTGATAATTACGAGATGGATCTTGTATTAAGAAATAATATTACGACTAAGGAGTGTCCTTGGGGTGTGTACCATCCGTCAGCTAATCTTCACCATATCAAGAAGGAGAATATCGGACTTATTGAAGTTATGGGAATGGCAATACTTCCAGCACGTCTTGATAAGGAAATGGGTATTTTGAAAAATGCACTATTAAATAATGAAGATATCCGCTCAATCAGCGAGATTGAAAAGCACGCAGAATGGGTTGAAAGCTGGAAAGATAATTATGATATAACAAGTGGCAATATTGATGAGATAATAAAATCAGAGATTGGCAAAATATTCGTTCAGGTGCTTGAGTGTGCAGGTGTATACAAGACAGATGAAAATGGAAGAGAAGCATTTATAAGATTTACTAACAATTTAGCATAGTATGGTGAGAGAAGACAACAGTCAATGCTAATATTATTCCTGTAAGGCTGACAATTTAATATACTATATGAGAGAGTCAGAGATTTAAAAATATTACACAATAATTTACACAGATTTAAAAAGCCTATGCTGTGGAATTTACAGCATAGTAATAAAATCCAGTGATATAAAGAACCAATATTAAGGGTTTATTTATATCACTGGATTTTTTGTAATAACGGGAGGAAGATATGCCATCAACATATGCACATTATAGAATGGGACAGCAGGTGCGTACAATGCTGGACGGTAATGAGAAGAAGATAGTTGAAAAGTACCCACAATTATATCTTATCGGGTTACACGGTCCGGACATTTTATTTTATTATAAGCCACTAAAGTCCAATGAAATCAACAGTATCGGGTATGAACTGCACAGACATTCAGGGAAGGAATTCTTTGAGAGAGCAAAAAAAGTAATATTAGGAAAGACCGACAGAGAGCCATATCTGGCTTACACTTATGGGGTTCTTAACCATTTTGCGCTTGATGTAAGTTGTCACGGTTATATTGAGGATAAGATAAATGAAAGCGGAATATCGCACGCAGAGATAGAAGTTGAGTTTGACAGAGAACTTATGGTTATGGATAAGAAAAATCCAATAACACAGTCGCTGGTAAGGCATATTATTCCGTCAGAAGAAAATGCAAAGGTAATCAGTGAATTTTATCCCGGTACAACTATGCAGGACGTGAAAAAGGCACTTGAAGGAATGATTTCCTACAACAATCTGCTTGTTGCGCCATCGCATATAAAACGCTGGTTTATATATCTTTTACTTAAGTTATCAGGCAATTATAAGGAAATGCACGGCTTGATTGTAAATTATCATAAGAATAAGGCGTGCAATGACAGCACAGTGAAATTGTTATCGTTATACAGACACGCCAAGAACACGGCATACCAGTCAATTATTAAATTTGACGGATTTTTAAATAATGCTGATGAGCTGGATAAAGCATTTAATTACAGCTTTGGTTCGGTTCTTATAGAAGGCTGTGATAGTAATCAGAAGCAGTTTATATCAGACAATAATCAGAATGTGGAAAGCTTTATAAAGAAAGAGGTGCAGTATGAGGGGTAAAAGCAATAACAGATTTAAGCTTACAGCTAATGAAAAAGGCTGGATATTATATGATGTTGGTAATTCGGCATTTGTTCTTATGGTGTCTACGATATTGCCTATATATTTTAATTATCTTGCAGAAAATGCAGGAATATCATCAGTAGATTATCTTGCATACTGGGGATATGCGGCTTCTATTGTGACACTTATTGTAGCAGTGTTAGGACCAGTGCTTGGAACGCTTGCGGATACAAAAGGCTTTAAAAAGCCTATATTTTCAGGCTGTGTCATAGCTGGGTGTCTTGCGTGTATGGCAATGGGTATTACAGGTTCGTGGATATCATTTCTTGTTGTATTCGTAATTGCGAAGGTATGTTTTTCGGCAAGTCTTGTGTTTTACGATTCTATGTTATCAGATGTCACGACAGACGAGAGAATGGATATTGTATCGTCAAATGGATACGCTTACGGATATGCAGGAAGCTGTATTCCATTTGTTATAAGCCTTATCTTTGTATTAGGATACAATAAAAT
The DNA here is from genome assembly GCA_050874785.1 of Lachnospira sp. Lineage (GTDB taxonomy): Bacteria > Bacillota > Clostridia > Lachnospirales > Lachnospiraceae > Lachnospira. The sequence goes on along the minus strand of JBNMLJ010000020.1, from coordinate 32,988 downwards.
AGGAATTTCTCTGAGCGCGGCAATGTTCATATCGTTTGTTATAGTAGCTTTATGGTGGTTCTTAATGACAGTTCCGCTTATTAAGAATTATAAGCAGATTAATTATGTTGAAAGAAAACCACACGCAGTAAAGGAAAGCTTTGTAAGAATTAAGGATACACTCTGCGGAGTTGTAAAGCAGAAGAAAATATTCTTGTTCCTTGTAGCATTTTTCTTCTATATTGATGGTGTGTATACAATAATAGATATGGCAACAGCTTATGGTTCAGCACTTGGGCTTAATTCAACAGGTCTGCTTCTGGCTCTGCTTGTTACACAACTTGTAGCGTTTCCATTTGCTATTATATTTGGAAGGCTTGCCTCAAAATACAGCACAGGACATCTTATAACTGCCTGCATAATAGCGTACATAGGAATTACAGTGTTTGCAGTATTTATGAAAAGCCAGTGGCAGTTCTGGGTATTAGCTATATTTGTTGGTATGTTTCAGGGCGGAATACAGGCATTGTCACGTTCTTATTTTGCAAAGATAATACCGGCTGAAAGGTCAGGAGAATATTTCGGACTTATGGATATATGCGGAAAAGGAGCTTCATTTTTGGGAACACTGGTTGTAGGTGCGGCTTCACAGATATTTGGAAGCATTAATGTCGGTGTGTCTATGATAGTGTTATTGTTTGCGGCAGGACTTGTGTTATTTATAATGACAGATAAGCTTGACAGCAAAGAGGCAGATTTGGATACAGAAAATGGTATGATTGCCAATAACAGCTTTGGAGAAGGTAAGACTGTTAATAATTAGAATGTACAGAAAATGTATGATTGTTCATTTAATATAAATAACGAGCCAAGGTATGTTTCTTTACAATACCTTGGCTTATGTCTGTTATATGGGCAGTTTTGCTGTAATAGTGATAGTATGTTGTTCATTGATAGCTTTAGCGTGTATTGTTCCTTTGTGTTCAGTAACAATGGCTTTGGCAATTGAAAGTCCAAGTCCATAGCCTTTTACTTTAGAGGCGGTTGAGTCGGAACGGTAAAAACGGTCAAACATTTTTTCAAGCTGATTATTATCTATTGTTTCAACATCATTTGAAACTTCAAGTAAGAGGTTATGTCTGGCTGTACTAAGTGCAATATGCACATTGCCGCCGCTAAGTCCGTACTTGAAAGCATTGTCAAGCAGTATGGAGAATAATTGTCGTATAGCTGATAAATCTCCTTCATATGAGATATCAGGGGTTATGTTATAAGTAAAATGTATATTTTTTTCTATAGCTGTTGATTTATATGAGTTAATCATTTCATTGGCAATGCTGGATATGTTAAAGCTTGTTTTAACAATATTGCCTGCACGTTCGTCCATTCTTGCAAGTGTCACAAGGCTATTGGTCATAGAAGTCATATTGTCAACCTGATTTTTAATATCAAGAAGCCATTCTTCATCTTCTTTGCGGTTATCCATCATAATTACATCGACATCTGCTTTTATGACAGAGAGAGGTGTTTTTAACTCGTGGCTTGCAGAGGTTATGAATTCTTTTTGTTTCTGATAACTCTTAGCAATAGGAAGTACCATTTTCTTGGATATTAATATAAGAAATACAAGCATAATTAACAGACCAATGACTGAAACTATAATCATAGATTGTATTGTTCTTCTTACATCATCAAGCATACTGCTTCTAAGCAGGAAAATGGCAATTGTTGAGCCGCTGGTATTGTAAAGCTTATATCTGTAGCCATTATAAAAGCCTTCGGTGTGTCTGGAATTAGCAATTTCCCTGTAATAACTGGCAGCTTCTTTAGGTCTTACAGAGCGGTTATTAGTATTATTGACGTTTGATACTTTGCCGGAACTATCTATTATGACATAGAAATATCTTGCATCAATATCTGTAGTATTATCATCAGATACAGCCTGTTCATATATCTCATTTATTAATATGTCCGATTTTTTCAACATTTTATTATAAATGTAACTTCCACTTATATATATAATGATACTTTGCATAATTACGAGGGAAATCATCGCAATTATTACAAATTCAATTCGTAGTTTCATTAACATACGGTTGTTCAGGCTTTTGGTTGTTGTATTTTTCTTCATAAGTTATTTCCTTTTAAGATAGTAGCCCATATTACGTCTTGTTGCGATAGAATAATCAGAGTTAAGTGCTTCAAGCTTCCGCCTAAGATATGATATATAAGTCCATACAGTTGTAACATCAGACTCACTGTCAGCATCCCATATATTATCCATAAGCTGTTCAGCAGATATTACCTGATTAGGATTACGCATAAACATTTCTAATATCTGATATTCTTTGTTAGGAAGTACATAGGTGTTACCGTCTGATGATAATTCGCAGGTATTGGTATTAAGTGATATATTGCCAAGTGTCAGGACAGAGCTGGTCTGTTCTTTGCTTCTTGTTAAGACACGCAGTCGGGCAAGCAGTTCTCTTGCATCAAATGGCTTAGTAAGATAGTCATTAGCACCGCTGTCAAGTCCCTCGACTTTATCATCAATCTCTGTTTTGGCTGTAAGCATAAGAACAGGTGTATTGATACCTCTTTTGCGCAGTTCACGCAGAGCAGTTATTCCGTCCATAATGGGCATCATTATATCCATAATGACAACATCATACAGAGTGCTGTCATTAGAGTTATTATCAAGATAATCAAGAGCTTCTTTTCCGTTATTTACAATATCAACGGAGTAATTATTCTTTTTTAATATAGCGGCAATGGCTCTTGATAAAGATGTTTCATCTTCAACTAACAGTATTCTCATAATAATTTCCATTTCTATAATAAATATGATGTGTTAGATGACTTCGTGAATTGAGTAGCAATATAGCAATCCGAGTACATCATTTAGGGAAAATACACTTTGCCCCTGACATCATAATACTACAAAATATTAAAATTTTACAATTATATTTTAACTTGGGTTAAGGTTCAGAATGTTAAATATAATTGTTCAAAGGAAACTTAAATGTTTATCAGAAAAGAGGTACGTTATGAGAGATAAAATAATGGAATACAGGGAAATGGAAAATAAGCAAATACAAAGACAAAATAAGAAAAGTCTTGCAAAATCAATAGCTGTAGTTTCAAAGAAAGGCACAGGAATTGTATTGTCAGCACTTATGGCAGTTACATTTGTTCCAGTTACATATAATGTAGTTAATGCAGCTAATATGTTTGAAAATAGTGACTTTATAGAAACTGAACAGCCAGAACTTAACGAGGAAACCAAGAGATTAATATCCTTATATCAAAAAGACCCATCAGAGGAGAATTATAATAATCTTCGTAATCAGGTTATTGAGAATTATAATGCGGTCCTTGCCAAGAAAGAAGCTAAGCTTGCAGAATTAAGGGCAGAGACAGACGGCAAGCCGGGAGGCGAAGACAAGGTCGCTGAGATGGAAGAAATAGTTCAGGAGATGTATGATACATATTGGGACAGAATTGATAATAATATGTTACGTTTTTCTGATACAAGGCTTCTTAAGTGGGATATATCTAAAGCCTCAGAATATGAATTTATTCCAATTATGGGAGCAGGAGAGAATGTATATATTAAGCGTACAACTGTAACTAATGTAGAATATGCAGAGTATATTAAGGCAACTGGAGTTGCTGCACCAGCTAACTGGGTTAATGGTATGTATCCATCAGGTGAAGATAATATGCCTGTCAATTATGTTTCATATGAAGATGCCAAGGCTTATTGTGAATGGCTTACAGATAACGATGACAGCAATACATATCGTCTTCCAGATGAAATGGAATGGGAGCTTGCGGCAGGACATATGCCAAAGGATGCAGATTTCAACTGTGGTATTACTGATGGCAGGACACCTGTTGACCAATATGACGGAATAACAAGAGGAGCGCACGGAGCTATAGATTTCTGGGGAAATGTGTGGGAATGGATATCAACAGTAAGGACAGAGGATAACAACGGTACAGTGTATGGCATTAAAGGTGGTTCATACGAGTCAGAGCGAACAGACTGCCGTACTGAGAATAAAGATTTTGGCAGAAATGGTTCTTCTGGTTATGAAGATGTGGGCTTTCGTGTTGTACAGGTGCTTGATTATAAGGATAATAGTGTTATAGACAGCAATAATGATAATAATATTGCTGGTGATAATATTATTGGAGATAACGTAGCTGGTGATAATATTTCTAGTGATAGTAGCGATAATAATATTACTGATGGTAATACAACTGGTGACAATGTAAGTTGGGGAGAGGATAGCAGTTATAATAGGGATAATGAAGGTATGAATAATGGAAATAATGACATTAATAGTGGAAATGATTTACAGGAAAACAATAATAATTCTTCATCAGCAAGCACTGATAATGATATATCGGATATAACTGGGAGCGGGAGTAATAACAATAGTAGTTATATTAATAATATCAGTAGTGCTTTTGACAAAAAGGGTCTTACGCTTACGTGGGAAGAAGTAGCAGGAGTTGATACATATTATGTATATAGATACAATCCAGTTACTAACAGAATATCAAATCCAAGAATTATAATGGGTAATACTTCTTATACATATCGCAGAGCTGTTGCCAGCGCAACATATTTCTATGTTATAACAACACAGCAGATTAATGGAAGATATTGGTATGATACAGATGCGGTTATGACAATAAAAGCAGAATAAATTGCTTGATGACATAGCAATCTTACACATTATTATATTACTGTTTACAGGGAATAAGTTAATGGTTATACTGTGGTTATAGGGTTAAATATTTAATCTGATAGTGCAGATACTATTAATAATATGAACTGTAAACAGTATTTTTTTAATTAACAACAGATACATTGATTAAATAAAGAGGGAGGAAAGTTATGCAGAGCAGAAAAGAAGCACTGGACTATGGCTTGACATTTCCTGATACATATGTAGAAACACCTTTTCACGATACTAACTGGCAGTTGGTGAGGGTTAAGGGAAGTAAGAAAGCATTTCTATGGACATATGAGAAAGACGGATACGTCAATCTTAATGTGAAGGCAGATAAGGAATGGAGAGATTACTGGAGAAATGCTTTCAAATCGGTAATTCCCGGCTGGCACCAGAATAAGGAGAACTGGAACACAATAATTCTTGACGGTTCAGTGCCAGATGATGCTATAAAGACAATGATTAAGGAAAGCTACGAGCTTGTTACTGATAATCCAACTAAAAGGATATATGAAGCGGTAAAGAAAATACCTAAGGGTTATGTTGCAACCTATGGACAGATAGCTGAGCTTGCCGGTAATAAAGGAATGGCAAGAGCAGTAGGTAACGCATTGCATAGAAATCCAGACCCAGATAATATACCTTGTTACAGGGTTGTTAATTCCAAGGGAGAATTGTCAGGTGCATTTGCATTTGGCGGTGCAGGACGACAGGAGGAGCTGCTTAGGGCAGACGGGATTGAAGTAGTTAATGGAAGGGTTGACCTTAAAGTGTATGGAATTCAGGCACTAACAGCATTATAACAAAATTACTATTTGGAATAGAGAGTGGATTAACATATGAAATATACGAAACAGAAAAGAATAGGAATAATAGGAAATATTCTTATAGTTATATTTAACATAATTCTTATGGCTGGTGCAGTTACATCTTCTTATATATATACCAAGAATATGGAGAAAGAGAATTATAAGTTACAGGTAGACGCATTTTGTTCGACAGTAGAGTCAATGAAGCAGATATCGCAGAATTATTTAAAGAATGAAAAAGGCTATGTTAATGACTGGGCGGCGTATATATCTGCCAATAAAATGACAAGGGAAGAGGCAATAGAATATATTGCTATGGTCAATACGCAGGACGACAGATATGCGCATATTGTAGATATGGATGATTACAGTGCCAGAACTACATATTGGCGTAATGGCGTTAGTAACTGGACTTCCTGTTATGAGGCAAAGGCAGAAGAAGCTGCCAATGGTGCAGATTTCTTTGTAAAAATGATGAATAAAATGTTTACCGAAGATAATGATGAGCTTATAGTTCTCGGCAAATACCGTGTCGGAGAGACACAGCAGAATGTTATCAGTGTAGGCAACAGGGTTGAACTTAAGACAGATGATGGCGATACGAAGCCATATCTTTTATTGAGGGTGATACCTGTAGATTCCTTAAAAAATACGTGGATATTTCCTACAGAGTATTCAGATGCGGAGATTGGTATTATAACTAATGGTGGTGAATATGTTATCCAGTCGCAGTCGATGAGGTCTAAAAACTTCCTTGAATTCATAAGAGGTTATAATTTTGAAGATGATTATAACAAAATGAATGAATTAGAGGATATGCTTATTAACACAAGTAATGGACTGCTTGTTTATAACAATTCCAATGATGAAAAATGTTACTGGTATTATTCAGAATTTGGCAATAATTCCAATCTTGATATTATAGGCTGTATTCCAGCAGACTCGCTTGGAAACCTGTATATTAACTGGTTTATTATTATAGCTGTGTGCGGAACTTTATTACTGATACTTTTTATCGACATTTTATATATTCTAAGCATTAACAGAAGACTGTTAAGAACAACCAAGGTTGCCAAGCAGGCAAGTGAAGCAAAGACACAGTTCTTATCTTCAATGTCACACGATATAAGAACACCTATGAATGCAGTTATTGGTATGACAGACATAGCTATCAAACACATTGATGATAAGGAATATGTAAGGGAATGTCTTAACAAGGTTTCAAGTGCAGGTAATCATCTTATAACGCTTATTAATGATATTCTTGATATATCACAGGTTGAGAGCGGTAAAATGATATTAAATCCAGAACCATTTTCTCTAAGTCAGGCAGTTGAAGATATTAAAAATATACTTGCGGCGAGGGCAGAAGAAAAGGAACTTGATTTCAGGGTCAATATGCACAATATAAAATATGACGGACTTGTAGCCGACAGGTTAAGGCTTAACCAGATATTTATTAACCTGCTTAATAATGCTGTAAAGTATACAGAGGCAGGTGGTGAGATTATATTTGATGTAAGCGAAGAAGATATTGCGGTATGCACTGATAATAAAAATGGAAAGAATAATATTAAAGAGCCGGCAGTCCGGTTAGTGTGTGTTGTCAAAGATACAGGAATTGGAATGTCAGAGGAATTCCAACAGCAGATGTACAGTTCATTTTCAAGGGAAAAGGACGGCAGAATTGATAAAATTCAGGGTTCGGGTCTTGGACTTGCCATTGTAAAAGAGCTTGTGGATTTAATGGACGGAACTATCGAATGTAAGAGTGCATTAAAAGAAGGAACAGAATTTACAGTTAAACTTGATATGCCGTTGTCAGATACAGCAGCTTTGGCGGTACAGAGTGAGGTATCAGAGAAGAAGGCATATGCAGAAGTATCAGAAGGTGCGGAAAATGTAACCGATAAAGCGCTGGATAAGTACGAGGATATCAAAGGTATGCGTGTGCTTATAGCCGAGGATAATGATATTAACTGGGAGATAATACAGATTATGCTTGAAGATTATGGCGTAATATGTGACAGGGCAGAAGATGGCAGAAAATGTGTTGATATGCTGGAAAATTCCGACACAGGTTACTATTCCGTTGTTCTTATGGATATTCAGATGCCAGTAATGAATGGTAAAGAGGCGGCAGATGTTATAAGAAAGAGCAGTAACCAGTATGTGAAGGATATTCCAATATATGCTATGACGGCTGATGCATTTGCAGAAGATGTCAAGGACAGCATAGCACACGGAATGAACGGACATATAGCTAAGCCGGTTGATATCAAGAAGGTTCTTGAAGTTTTAAAGAATATTCAATATAAGGCTTAGTTGAGATTAATATAGATTAGAAGGAGTGATACTTATGATAAAAAAGGCAGTTAAAAAAGCGGCGGCAGTGGCTTTAAGCTGTGCAATGTTGGTAACTTCATTTACAGGGTGTGGCAGTAAGGAAGAAACTGTACAGAATAAAGGTTTTGAGCCAAGGCTTGATACTAATGAGCAGGTGTCATTACAGATAGCTGGATTTATGGGCAATTTTGAAGCTTTGGATAAGGTTATTAATTCATTTAATGAGCTGTATCCTAATGTGGTTATAAGCTATGAGCAGAATAACCAGCATTTGTTAAGGAATTATCTTGATAATAACCAGTCGATAGATATATTTATGACAACTGAAGAAAATGTAAGGAATTCACAAAAGGACGAGAATAATGTTAATGATTATTGTGTTGACCTTAATTCTTATGATATTGATTTCAGCGGTGTTTCAAGTGATATATTGTCTTGTGGAACAGTTGACGGCAGGCTTGTAAGAATTCCTATTATGAAGAATTTATGTGGTATGGCAGTTAATAAGACACTTCTTGATAAGGAGGGAGTGCAGATACCAGCTAATTATAAGGAATTCATTAATGCGCTTGAGGTGTTAAAACAAAAGGGATATACACCGATACAGAGTTCTGCAATACACACATATTCAGAGCTTGTTATGAATATGGCAATGGATATGATAGCTTCTGATGAACAGTTAAGAAATGCACTTAAGAATGGAAATGCTGAGGCGGCGGATAAGCTGTTGGTTGTATTTGAGAGGTTACAGACAATTATTGATAATGGATATACAGATTATGATATTAATAGCACTCTCCCAAAGGATAATTATGATGGTTCAATTATGAATTTCTTTGAGGGCAATGTTCCTTTCTGGATATGTAATACAGAGAGTTTCAGCGGAACTAAGAAGCGTGAAACCAAATCAGAAACATTTAAGAATAATAAATTTGATTATGAATATATGTATGTGCCAATGGGAGATAGCGGAAGTTATGAATTCATTGAGCCTTGGTATGGATTTTCAGTAAGCAAAGACAGCAAGAATATAGATTATGCCATTGAATTTATGAGATTTATGGTTCAGGAAGAACAGCTTAACACAATGGCGGCTATAAAGGGTATGCCGTCTGTAGCGGTAAATGCTGATGATGAAAGATATAAAAGCATAGACAGTGCCAGCCTTGAGATGAGCTATGCCAATGATGGCACGATAGACAGTAATATGAAGAATATATTTACTGATGTATGTAATGCTTATGCAAGAGGTGAGTATGCGACACCGAAAGAAGCTTCAGAAGCATATGTAAGACTATATTCAGAAGCACAGAAGTAATTTATACATTATTGATATAAAAAATAGTGTATAACTGCACAATAATGCACACAACCTAAGCTGTTAGTTACAATCTTATAAGATGATAACTGTTCAACAATGCACACAATCTAAGTAATATGATATTAACATATGATAAAAGTATGTTATACTGATAAGGCAGTACAATATATGTTTGCTGCTGTAGAAAGATTATAAATATCCGGTAATTGGAAGAAAGAGCAGATTATGAAAGAATTAAGCGAGAGAACGAAAGATTTTACAGATTCTGTTATAAGAAGAATGACAAGAATAGCCAATAAATACGGTGCAGTGAATTTATCACAGGGATTTCCAGATTTTGACCCACCTAAGCAGATAACAGACAGACTGTCAGAGGTTGCAAGTGAAGGTCCACACCAGTATGCTTTGACTTGGGGAGCTAAGAATTTCAGAGATGCAATAGCTGCCAAATATGAACATTTTTCTGGAATTAAGGTTGACCCTGAATCAGAGATTGTAGTTACCTGTGGAAGTACAGAGGCTATGATGGCGACAATGTTAAGCATTACCAATCCTAAGGATAAGGTAGTAATCTTCTCACCATTTTACGAGAATTATGGTGCAGATACTATTCTTTCAGGAGCAGAACCGATATATGTTCCACTTGTTCCACCAGATTTTACATTTAGTATTGAGCAGTTAGAAAATGCTTTTAAGCAGGGAGCGAAAGCACTTATCCTCTGCAATCCGTCAAATCCTTGTGGAAAGGTATTTACATTAGAGGAATTAACAGCAATAGCAGATGTAGTAAAGAAATATGATGCCTATGTTGTGACAGATGAAGTATATGAGCATATTGTGTACGCACCTAACAAGCATATATATATGCAGGCACTTGACGGAATGAGAGAAAGAACTATCGTATGTAATTCATTGTCAAAGACATATTCTATTACAGGCTGGAGACTTGGATATGTAATTGCCAATCCTGAAATAATCGATAGGGTTAAGAAGGTACACGATTTTCTTACAGTAGGTGCGGCCGCACCACTTATGGAAGCCGCAACAGTTGGATTGAAATTTGATGACAAGTATTATGATGAACTTGCGGCACATTATGCACATATGAAAGAGGTATTTGTCGGCGGCTTAGAAAAGCTTGGTTTAAAATATACAGACCCACAGGGTGCTTATTATGTGCTTGTTGATGTGAGTGAATTTGGAGTAAAAGATGATGTGAAGTTCTGTGAATGGCTGGCGCAGTATGTAGGGGTTGCGGCAGTACCGGGTTCAAGCTTCTTTAGGGAAGATGTACATAATCTTATAAGATTTCATTTTGCCAAGCAGGACGATACGCTTAATGAAGCGATTAATCGTCTTGCTGGCTTAAGAAAGGCTGTAGCTGAAGCTGGAGATGTTGAGTGGAGATAATCAATCGTGAGGAATATCGTGAAAACGACCATCTAATTCTTCAGTTTTAACTACATTTATAAAGGCGTGAGGGTCGGCACTTCGTATAAGCGGTATAAGCTGTCTTGTTGCCTCTGAATGAATTACAGAGTAAAGAAGTGTCTTTTCCCTGCCTTCATAACAGCCAACTCCCTTGAATAAAGTAGCATCGTGATGAGTAGTTTCTTTAATAATCTGATATATTTCATCAGATTTGTCTGAAATAATAAAAAGAGTTTCCTTCTTGTAACGCTTATATAACCACTGGATAACCTGAGTACTACAGAACTGGTATATTATTGAATAAAGGGCAATTGACCAGCCAAACATAGCTCCGGCAACAGCAAGCATTACAACATTTCCAAGCAGAATATAGTTCCAGGCATCTATTCCTTTTTCGTGTGATAAGAATATGCTGATAAAATCTGTACCGCCGGTTGTCGCGCCAGCGTTAAGGCATAAGCTTATTGCAAATCCATTGATAATTCCACCAAATACGCTTATCAAAAGTACGTCATTAGTGAATACATAAGGTGGAAGAATATCCACAAATATACTTGATAAGAATATAACTATAATTGAGTAAATGGTAAATCTCTTTTCGATGTATTTAAACGCAATGTAAGTAGGAAAAAGATTAAGTGCAATATTAAATATACTGAAAGGTATAGTTATATGTAAGAACTTAATGATTATTTCCTGTAAAAGCAGGGAAAGTCCTGAAAATCCTCCAGGGAAAAGTCCTGCGGTCTTAGCAAAACAGCGCAAATTCCACGCATATAATATTGATGCAAATGTTATGATAAAAAGTCTGAACACCTGATAGAACTTAAGGTGTTTAGCTTCTAATGACTGAAACATAGAACCTCCTTATAAAAATTAATATTTATGAAAAACAGGCTATATAATAGCACATTATAATCAAAGCTTCCATAGTAATTATTAATCTTTTGCCGCATTTTATTGAATTATATAAATAATAGAGGTATCATAATTATATTAATTAAAATAATTGTAATGGTTAAAATAATTTAATTGATTAATGTAATTAAAATTATGTATTGATTAAAGTGATTATATTAAGTAAAGATACAGACGAGGCAGGTAAAAGATATTGAAGATAAGAGATATTATAGGCAGGGAACAGGAAACATTATCAATGGAAGTATTCCCACCAAAGAAAGATACAGATTTTGAGATGGTTAAGGAGGCAGCTTTACAGATAGCCTCATTGAAACCAAGCTTTATGAGCGTTACATATGGAGCAGGCGGAAGCACTAAGGGTAATACAATTAAACTTGCAAGTGAAATCCAGAAGCAGTATCAGGTTCCAGCAATGGCACATCTTACTTGTGTATGTGCAACTAAAGAAAGCATTAATACAGCTTTAACAGAGATGAAGCAGGCTGGAATTGAAAATATTCTTGCACTCCGTGGTGATATTCCTAAAGATTATGAGGGAGAGGTATTTACAGAATTTCAGCACGCTTCACAGCTTGTAGAGCTGATTAAAAAGACAGGTGATTTCTGTGTTGGTGGTGCGTGTTATCCAGAAGTACACCCAGATTCCAAGAATAAGTTTGATGATATTAATGGTCTTAAGGAAAAGGTTCAGGCAGGCTGTGAATTCCTTACAACACAGATGTTCTTTGATAATAACATTTTCTTTAACTTTATGTACAGGGTAAGGGAAGCTGGCATACAAGTCCCAATAATACCGGGAATTATGCCTATTACCAAGAGAGCACAGGTTAAGAATGCTGTTAAATTATCCGGCTGTAATGTGCCTGAAAGATTTAAGAATATCGTTGATAAATATGGTGATACAGAAAATGCTATGAAACAGGCAGGAATTATATATGCCTCAGACCAGATTATAGACCTGCTGGCTAATGGCGTTAAGAATATTCATATATATTCAATGAATAAGCCTGAGATTGCAAAAGGAATTCAGGATAATCTTAAAGGAATAATTCTGTAATATGAGTTCGCCAGTTATTGAAAAAGTATCATTAGTCAGGGAAGATGAGAATATAAGTTATATTACGCCGACAAGAAATCCGTTGTCGTGTACAGTTGTAATTGTAGAAACCGGACATAATATATGGCTTTATGATACAGGAAGTCATTCTGATATACCGGCAATGATTAATTCTTATAATCAGGCTGGAAAAAATATTAATATAGTTCTGTCACATTTTCATCCAGACCATATTAAAAATGTGTCTGATATACATTTTACGAATATGTATCAGGGAAAGAATACATTCAGATATACAGGAACGGGGGAGATTGTTACAGATGATTTGTATATTGATGATGATATAAGGCTTCATATATTTCCAATAGCTTCAAGCCACGCGAAGGGGTGTCTTGCGTTGGAGGTTAAAGATATATGCTATGTTGGTGATGCACTTTATCCGGCAACAAGTCCACAATTCAGAAGATATAACGCAGGACTTCTGCTTGAACAGATAAGGAAGATACAAAGCTGTAATGCTAAGTATATTTCGCTTAGTCATAGAACACATTTTAAATATTCCAAAAGAGCGGTTGTAAGATGGCTTAAGGCAATATATAAGCTTCGGGGAGCGAATGAGGCTTATATATATCTATAAAAAATTGTCAGATAATGTTTACAAATAGATAATATAATTGTACAATATTATACATAACGAGCATATATATGCAATTGTATATGTGCAAAATGTATATGCAGTAGAATATTCGTGAACAGAATGGAGGATAATTATGGGACGTTTAGATGGTAAAGTTGCAGTTATTACAGGTGGTAACTCTGGTGTTGGAGCAGCTACAGCGAAGTTATTTGCAAAAGAGGGAGCTACAGTTGTTATCACAGCAAGAAGAGAGGCGGCATTAAAGGAAGTTGCTGATGAGATTACAGCGGCAGGCGGTGAAGTATATGCAGTATCAACAGATATATCAAAGCCTGAAGACCCAGAGGCACTTATGCAGAAGGTAATGGATAAGTATGGAAAGATAGATATACTTGTTAATAATGCAGGCATTCTTGAGCAGGGACTTAAGCCTATCGACAGATTTCTTGATGAAGATATGGATAGAATTATTGAAACTAATGAAAAAGGAACTATGCGTTGTATGAAAGCCGCTTCTAAGAGAATGAAGAGCGGTGCATCAATTGTAAATGTAGCTTCTGTAGCAGGCGAGAAGGGCTGCGGAGGAGCGGCATATGTAGCTTCTAAGGCGGCAGTTATAGGACTTACCAAGCATACAGCATTAAGATTTCAGAAAGAAGGAATCCGTTGTAATGCCATATGTCCGGGCAATATAATTACACCTATGACAATGGGAACAGACCCAGCGGCACTTGACCCAGATATGATAGGAGCTATGATGAACCACAGTGATATTAAAGCACCATCTTGTACAGCCGAGGACGTTGCCAATGTTATTATATTCTTTGCAAGCGATGAAGCCAAAGCAATAACAGGACAGATAATAGTAACAGATTATGGCGCAATGCTTTAATTATTAGAACTGGATTTTCAAGCTTGATAAAAGAAATTTGATAAGAGAAATTAAGCAAAAATAATATTTTATATGTATAGTAAGAGATATTGATTAGCGTATCAATATCTCTTTTTTTATGAAATATTATAAAATATCCCAACTGGATAATTTGGTTTTGACATATTATTATTCATAATTTATGCTATAATGTGCGTAAGCAATGAGCCGTGCAGGATAAAAGAATAAAAAAGAACCGTGTCTGCACAAAGTACTTTTTTATTCTTTTATCATATAGGGCGAACGCACGACAGTGTAAGAAAGCATAGATTTCTTACACTTGCACGGTGGGGTATATAATTTATAATATTATATGCTTGAAAAATAAGATAATAAGAAATTAAGAAATATTAGAAACAGGAGTCTCACAGAATGAGTAATATAAAATTAGGCTGTCACGTTGGAATGGCAGGAAAAGAAATGTTCTTAGCATCAGCTAAGGAAGCGGCTTCATATGGAGCTAATGTATTTATGTTATACACAGGTGCGCCACAGAACACAAGACGTAAAGATATATCAGAGCTTAACATTGAAGCTGGCTGGGAATATGCAAGACAGCACGGAATTGAGGAAATCGTGGTACACGCTCCTTATATAATTAATCTTGCGAATACTGTTAAGCCAGAAACTTATGAGCTTGCGGTTGAATTCCTTGAAAAAGAGATAATCCGTACAGCGGCAATGAAGAGCCACATTATGGTGCTTCATCCGGGAAGTCACGTTAATGCAGGGGCGGAAGCAGGAATTGCACAGGTTATAAAAGGTCTTAATACAGTGCTTAACCAGAATGATGATGACGTGTATATTGCACTTGAAACTATGGCAGGAAAAGGCAGTGAAGTTGGTCGTACATTTGAAGAATTAAAAGCAATATATGATGGTGTTGATAAGAAAGACAGATTAAGAGTATGCTTTGATACCTGCCACGTTAATGATGCAGGATATGATATTGTTAATCATTATGATGAAGTATTTGAAGAATTTGACAAGGTAATCGGACTTGACCAGATAGCAGTATTTCATATTAATGACAGTATGAATCCATTGGGAGCGCACAAGGACAGACACGCCAATATTGATAAAGGCAGTATCGGGTATGAAACACTTCACAGACTTGTACACGATGAAAGATTTATTGATGTGCCAAAGATATTAGAGACACCTTGGCTTGCCGAGGAAGGTTCAGACAAGAAGACAAAGCCACCATATAAAGAAGAAATAGAGTGGCTTCTTAAATAGTACCGTTGATAACAGTTCATAAAAATAATGCAGAAAATGGTATTTAAAATAATGCAGAAATGAGGCACAGTATGTTTATACAGGATGATAACACTTATAATAATCTGAGAGAAAAGTCATTTATGCAGTGGCTTGAAGATTGCAGTAAGCACGAGGATATAGCTGTAAGAGGCGGCGTTAAGCTTGCTTATGAGTATGTTGAAATGCTTAATAATGAGATTAAAAGGCTCAAGGAACAGAATGAGCTAAAGAATGAATATTTAAAGAAAATATCAGGAAAGAAATAAAGATTATGATAGCAATTGTAACAATTGATGATAATAACGGAATGATGTTTAATAAACGCAGACAGAGCAAGGATATCAGGCTTATTGAGAGAATTCTTGATATTGCAGGAACTAATAGAATATGGGTGTCTGAGTACAGCAGTCAGTTATTTGATACTTCTAAAGATAATATTATCGTGGATAACTCATATACAGAAGCACAGGCAGGGGATTACTGTTTTGTGGAAAATGTTAATATAAGTGAGTTACAGGATAACATAAGTAAGATTTATGTGTATAAGTGGAATAGAAAATATCCGTCAGACGTTACATTTCCGATAGCAATGCTTGATAATTACCAATTGGAAAATGTATCGGAATTTGAGGGTAATTCCCACGATAAAATAACAGAAGAAATATATATAAGGAGTAAGGCGTAATTGTTGTAAAGTTATGTTAAATAGAATATTGTCAAGTAAAGATAAAATTAAGACGTCAAATAAGCGTCTATGTAAGGTACTGCCTGCATTAATTCTTGTTTTATCATTAGTATTAAGCTTAGCAGGCTGTTCAGGTGCTGATATTGCTAACAGCATTAACCAGTTACAGAATGAGAGTACAACGTCACAGACCGATAAGGCAGATAGCAGTAGTTCTTCCAATAAGAATAATTCAGCAGATAAGAATGATTCGCAGGTGGTGGGAACGGATAGTGCGGATTGGCGTGCTACATTACCAGAATACAGTGACAGTCCATATGTTATAGTTAATAATAATGAACCATTTTTTACAGAAAATGATATGACAGCCAGCTCTTTTGAGTATTATGGTGAGTTAGACGAGCTTGGAAGATGTACGGTAGCGTATGCAAGCATAGGAAAAGACTTAATGCCAACAGAGAAGCGCGGCTCAATAGGTTCTGTAAAGCCTACAGGCTGGCATACAGTAAAATATGATATAGTAGACGGAAAATATCTTTATAACAGATGTCATCTTATAGGCTACCAGCTTACAGCAGAGAATGCCAACAAGAATAATCTTATAACAGGAACAAGATATCTTAATGTTGACGGTATGCTTTTGTTTGAAAATATGGTAGCAGACTATATTAAAGAAACTAATAATCACGTTCTGTACAGGGTTACACCGATATTTACAGGAGATAACCTGCTTGCAGACGGAGTGCTTATGGAGGCTAAATCAGTCGAGGACAATGGAGAAGGAATTACATATAATGTATTCTGCTACAATGTCCAGCCCGGCGTAAAGATCGATTATGCTACAGGGGACAGCTCACTTGAATAAGTTAGTATAAGAAATCAGTGGTAAAAAATCAGTGGTAAGAGAAATCTTATCACTGATTTTTTTTGTAAATATTTTCCTGTGTGACTTTCGTGTGACCAGAATGGGTAATAATACCGCAGTAAAGTAAATAAAGAAAGGAAGCACTGTATGAAAGGTAGGCAAAAGATACTGTTGTTAGTGTGTTCTGTTATTGCGGTTGTGTCAGTCAGCGTTATGGCTACATACGCTTTGTTAAAGACGGTAACAGAAACTAAGACCAATGTATTTGCGTCAGATAAATCCATAAGTATTGACCTGACAGAACCGCAGTGGGATAGATATGGAAAAGAAGCGGCTAAGGGATATGTGCCGGGGCAGACAATTGATAAAGACCCAACCGTAAGCCTTAATGATGAAAGTGTCAGTGCGTATGTGGCATTAAAGGTTCAGTTCTTTGATGAGAAGAATAACGAACTGACATTCAGGGAATTTGCTGACAGATATCTTTATGGAGGCTCAGAGCTTGCTAATGCAGGAATTGACTGGTCTGGAGATTGGACATTTATTGGAAATGCCAATTCAGATTTAGAAAATGATGAATATGGAAGCCAGCTTATGTATATGTATAATAAGCCGCTTGATAAAGATAATGCCAATACAGATATTAAAGAAAATGTTTCAAAGCCTTTATTTACTAAAGTGCATTTAAGCAATGAGATTACAGCAGATAATACAACTAAGAGATTACCAAAGTTTAATATCAAGGTTACAGCATATGCAGTTCAGGCAGAGGGCGTATCAGTAGAGGAAGCGAAGAATTCGTTATTGGAAATGAGTATTGTTAGGGAGGATTAATTATTATGACAACTTGTAAGAAGATTACATTAACAGCAGCAGCTATGGTACTTTCAGCAGGTCTTGCAGTGGGAGGTACATTAGCATATCTTAACGCAGTAACAGAAACTAAGACCAATACATTTACTTCAAGCCGTAATATTACAACAACACTTACAGAAACAGAGTGGACCAGTGATTCAGGAAAGAATTATCTTCCGGGAGATGTAATAAAGAAAAATCCTGTTATGAATAACGAGTCAGACCAGCCTATCTATATGGCAGTTAAGGTTGATTATTTAGATGATAAGGGCAATCTTATGAGTGCAGAAGAATTCAAAAAATATGCCACAATCACGGATTACGACAAGGATAACTGGAAACTTGCGGCAGTCAATTCAGACGGAAGTGAAGTGTGGATATATATGACAGCCGTTGAAGCAGGAGAGTCAACAGAAGCATTATTTAACAATGTTACAGTTAATGCTGGAATAACAGAAGAATGGTCAAGTGCGGCTAAGACAACAACTATCTATAAGTGTGATGCAGACGGCAATAAGTTATCAATAATTGATACAACTAAGGAACAGTACGACCCAACTGTTGTATACAAGGATGCAGATGGTAATATCGTGAATGCAGGTACACTTCCTACATTCAATATCAAGGTTACAGGTTTTGCAGTTCAGGCATCAACATTTGCTGATTACAATGCGGCACAGCCAGAGCTTATCAAGCTTGTAAACAGCAAGACATCTGCTGATGCACAGTTTTAATAAAGTGAATTTTGTTGAATAAATCGGACATTATATCACATTTTGTGTTACATTGTTGAGATTGTAATATATCATTGAAACTGTACTATATCGTTGAAATTGAACTATATTGTTAAAATTGTACTATATCGTTGGAATTGAACAATAACAGCATTATATTTATGAATTTAGGAAAGAGGATATATGGTTAATAAGAAGAAATTAACTGCTGCTGTAGCGGCTTCAATACTTTGTATTACGGGAGTGACTTACGGAACACTTGCATATTTTACGGATAAGGATACAAGAGCAAATGTAATAACTATAGGACACGTTACAGGAACTTTGACAGAAACAGATGAGCATATGCGAGATGATAATACGACAGGTAAAGATTACACGAATGTAAAGCCGGGTGATGTGCTTGATAAAGATCCGACAGTGACACTTGATAAAGAGTCAGAAGATGCTTATGTAAGAGTGAGCATTAATTATGAGGGACTTACTAAGGAGCAGGCATTAGCTATTGAGAATAATCTTGATATTAATGCTGGCTGGACTAAGTCAGAGGACGGTTATTACTACTATAATGAGATACTTTCTAATAAGACAGGAGCAATCAATTCATCAAAGGTATTCTCAAAGGTTACTATTCCAACAGAATGGGGCAATGAGATTGCAGGAATAACATTTAATATTAATGTGAAGGCAGAATTTATCCAGTCTGATAATTTCACACCTGTAACTGATGAAGCTGGTAATATTACAGGCTGGGGCAATGTGGCTATTGAAAAAAGCTTAAAGTAATTCAAGCGTTATTAATATGCGGCAAAAGTTGTAATATATATTACACCAGCCCAATATAATAATAAATGTAATGATGTCAGGGGCAGATTAATAATTTGCCCCTTAATTAAATGAAATGAGAGGAAGTATATGAAAAAATTCATATTAGTTGGTGCGGCAATACTTGTTATTGCTGGTTTATACACGGGTAAGACAATGGCGAAAAATCGTGTGTCAGCATACGTTGATAAGACAGTTACGACCTCTTCGTTAGACGTAAGCCTGTGTGTAAGTGGTGCGGGAATTGATGATAAAGGCAATATGCAGATTAACGGAATTAAGACAATAGATGACACTATCGAACAGAGAGTATCTGTGCTTAATAGTGGTGAGAAGGCACAATATGTCCGTGTAAAGATTAGCAAGGACAACTGGGTTAATATCAATCTGACTAATAAAGAGGACTGGATAGTACCTGATAATCATACAGACAGTGAAAATGTGTATGTATATTATAATAAGATATTAAATCCAGGAGAGAGAACATCAGAGCTTATGGATTCAATAATACTCTTTGATTCAAAGTCTGAGAATACTAATAAATACAGCGGAAAGACTATTAATATTAATTGGGATGCGGAAGCAGTCCAGACAGTTGCGGCAGGTGATGCTATGCTGACAGAATGGGGAGTTGAAGCTGAATTTGGTGATGATGGCAGCCTTAAAGCTGTATCTGACAGGTAGGAGGAGATATGTTTTTAAAGAAATTAGTGGCGGTAGTATCTGCCGTAGTTGTTATTGCAGTGCCATATGTTAAAGTCTTGGCAGATGATACAGTTATAACGCTTGATGAAACAGCTAAGAAATTCGTAGTAATTGATAAGGATCTGGAGTACAGGGATATGCTCCCAGGAGAGGAGCGAAGTTCAGTTATTAAGATATCCAACAGCTCAGCAGAGAATATGGAATTCTATATCAATGGAAAAGTTCTTGATAACATTGCAGATAAAGGAGCAGGGGACAAAACGGCAGTGTATGGAATTAAGCTTTATAAAAATGCAGATACAGAGCCTTTTTATAATGAGCTTATAGGTAACAGCAGTAAGACACAGACCGACAAGACATTTTTTGATGAAGATGTCAGGCTTGCAGAATTAAGTAAAGGCGAGAGCTGTGATATAAAGCTTGTATTGTATATAGATGGACGTTCTATGGATAATTCTTATATGAATAAGCAGGGGCAGTTGGAGATTACAATTAATGCAGAACAGCCTGATGTGCAGGACACAGTAAGTAATAATGTGATTACAGCGATAAAGACAGGCGACAGTAATAATATATTGTTATATATAATTGCGGCACTTGCAGGCATAGCAGGAATAACTGGTGTTGTTGTAATGAGGCAGAGGAACAGGCAGTAATAATGTATAAATCAGAAACTGATACGCAGGAGTTGAAAGTTACGTTTTTAGATGATTTTAAAATCACTTATAAAGATAAAGAGCTTTCACAAAAGAGTATCAATTCTGATAAAGTGACAAGACTTCTGGCATATCTTATATGCCATAGGGAAAATGTTGTGAGTGTCGGGGAGTTATCTGATGTCCTTTGGACAGAGGGTGAGTGTGATGACCCTGTCAATGCACTCAAAAATCTTGTATACAGGGCAAGAAGCGTATTAAAAAGCCAGCTTGGAATTAACCCTATAAAGACATTAATGGGAAGTTACTGCTGGAATGATAATGTTAATACAGTTATAGATACTGAGCAGTTCGAGAAGCTGTGCAGCAGGGCAGAATGTGAGCCAGATATTAAAAAGCGTATATCATACAGTGCTTGTGCAATAGAGATTTATAAAAAGAAATTCTTTAATAAATATTCTTATGAATACTGGGTTGTTACATTCAGCGTGTATTATCATTCTAGGTATCTTGAGGTTGTTAAAAATGTATTGCAGGATTTATATAGTGAGGGTGATTATGACAGGATTGAACAAATCGGACATAAAGCAATAATGATAGATGGATTAGATGAAGATATACAATTCTATTATATTAAGTCGCTGATTGCCAAGAATAAAATAGCAGATGCGGCTGGGCATTATGAGAAGGTGAAGGACTTGTTAAAAGAACAGCTTAATGTGAGCCCCGGAAGAAAGTTAATGGAGCTATATAACGAGCTTCTTATAATGACACATTCAGCCAAATCGGATATAAGAACTGTAAAAAGTGAGCTTTACGCAGGCAGGACAGCTTCCAAGGGGGCTTTGCTCTGCGATTATAATAGTTTTAAGAAAAGCTGTGAACTGGAGCTTAGGAGAAGCCGGAGGAGCAATGGCATTTTTACAATTGTGCTTGTAACTGTGAATGGCAGGAACAGCACACATATAAAGAATACATTGCTGGCTTCATTAAGGGAAGGAGATCTGATTTCACAATATAATAAATGGCAGTATGTGATTATGCTTACGCAGTGTGATTATAATAATGCGGCAGTTGTTGTCAGAAGAATTAAAGGAAATCTTAGAATACAAAAGCTTGGTGAGAGTATAGAGTACGCAATAGAAAGAATACAGTAGTAATGGAAAGGTGAAAGGAGCTGACATGGGAATTAACTGGAAGCGCAGGAAAGTTACTGTTTCTATTGTGATGTGTGTGTTATTGTGTGTGACAGCTATAACAGCAATGATGTATACAGCATTTGGAGCAGGCAGCAGTAATGTAAAAAATGTTAACGCAACACAAGTGTATTCTAATGATAAGGCAGGAAGTGCAGATACGTCAGAAGGTACAGATACTACAGGAAATATAGATAAGGCAGGGAATACAGGTGTATCGGGAAATGCTGATACGACAGGCGTTAGTGAATTGGCGGCATCAGATAGCGTGCTTGAGGGATATTGCACATTTTATGATTATGTAGTTGCGCCATATAAAGGCAATGCGTATGGCTGGGGTTATAAAGAGTATCCAAAGAGAAGTATTAATACTTCATCTAATTACGCTAACAATGGAAAGCCTAAGCTTACTGTTGGAACAGTGAACCAGAACTTCAGGGCTAACCAGCGCGATTGTTATGTTAATAATCTTAATGTCAACACTTGTATATATTACAATGGTGGAATTAAGACAATAGGTTCATTCAGCGGAGTAAAGAAAGAATATATGAATGCCTCACAGGGAATTATTGAGGGGCTTGATAAGGAAAATTATAAAAATGTATTGTTCAATGTCGATGAGCCGGGATTATTTTCAGATGCTAAGAAGACAGGAAAGACAATATATAATAATTATAAATTGACATTTGATAAAAAGGATAATGGCAATGACAGCAGTACCTACACATTAAAAAGCGTAACTTCGCCATCAGGTGATGTGACTTTGGCAGGGGATAATTTCTTCCCGTTAAATAATGCGGACTCCAATGTGTTAGACTGCGGTTATAATGCGGCTGATGGACAGAAGGGTACTAACTATTATTTTGGAATGAGATATGATATTTCATTCTCACTTAATGGTTATACAGGTGATCTTTTATATAAGTTCACAGGTGATGATGATTTGTGGGTATTTGTCGATGGCGAGCTTGTGCTTGACCTTGGTGGAATACATCCTGAATGTGGCGGCGATGTAGACCTCTGGCAGACAGGACCTATAGCAAGGGAATTACAGGCTGCTGGAAGCAGGGATAAAGTGAATATGTCAACTAACCACACAATAACTGTTCTTTATATGGAGAGAGGTGGTAATGCCTCTAACTGTAATATGAAGTTCATAGTTCCTAATTCAGCAAGAATTGATATTGCGGACAGTGGCAATCTTAATTTTAAAAAGACTGACGACAAGGGTAATGGGCTTGCAAATGCAGTGTTCAGAATTACAAGTAAAGACAATAAGGAAAATGCTTTAACTAAAACAAGTGTATCTGATAAGAATGGTATTGTAAGCTTTGATAATCTTCCAGTTGGAAAATACATTTTAAAAGAAATAACAGCACCAGACGGCTACACAGGTTCAGGTGAGGAATACAATGTTGAGGTTGTACTTGATGAGAATGACAGTTCAACAGCTATTGCCACACTAACAGACAGCAGTGGAAATATAATTGCTGTTACAAGAACTAAAGTACAGTATATAGACGGCAAGAAGAGTTATGCAGTTGAAAATGTATTTAACAGCAGTATTGTTAATACAAGAAATGTAAGCATAGAGGATTTTATCGTTGATAAGCAGGCAAGGGTAGAGGATTGGGATAACCGCACATATAAGATTAATCTTATGACAGGTATCAGCAATACTAATGGAAGCTATGCAGAAGGCGATGTGATTAATAATGTAACAATAAGAGATTACATTGATTCACGATTTGACATTATAGCTGATAATAACGAGATAGTTACGGCTGATAAAGCGGCAAGCCAGCAATACAGCGTGAATGGCGGTAATATAAAGTATGATAAGGAAAGAAATCTTCTGTATGTAGAGTGGGATAACCAGTTAGTACAGTATTCTGATAGTAAGCTGTATACATGGGAGAAAAGCATATTCGTAAAAGCAAAGGACAATTATATAGGTGGTAATAATGTTACAACTAATGCTTCGGCTTCTGGTGTAATTATTAATGGAAACATTAAGGAATTCAATACACCGGCAGTTAATGTAAAAGTCAACGGAACTCTTAAGTGCAGGGAAAATATAATATTTTACGGAGAAAATGTTACTTCAGCAGACTATGAAATGTCCGAAATGTTCAAACTTAACGGTAATATCCGTGAAGACGGAAATGCACTGACAGAGCAGGATTACTATACAGAGTGGTATGAGGATAATAATGGTGCATTAGGAAATGTTATAACTAAGGCAGATGTTATTAACAGAATTAATAGTAGTGTAAGCTCAGGCAGTGACAGCGTATATTATGTAAAAGGATTTTATAAGGTAACATCTGTAAGTAACAGCGATGAGTGTACTGTTAATACAGACGGACATATAGCAAGCGGCATAATATACAACAATGATGAGCCAAGTGACCATTATGGCAGTGATTATGCGTGCTATAGAATAAAGGTTGTGAAGGGACAGCTTGATATAACTAAATATATTGATGAGCAGTATATTGATAACAAGGTCATAAGGGCTAACCAGACATTTATATTCAGAATAGAGCAGTATGGTGTTGTGAATGAAGATAATACAGAGAAGAAGGGCGTATTGCAGGCAGTATTCTATGCCACAGCTTCATTTGATGCCAATGGTGATGTATTGTCAGCGACAAGTACAGTGACTGGCTTAAAGAAGGGCTTTTATAGTGTTATAGAGGAAGAAAGCTGGACACCAGAATATACCTTGACTAAAAAGAGTGATAACTATTCTGGCAATGACTCATATAAGGAATGTGAGGATATATTTATAGGAAAGAGAATAGATAACACAAAGCCGGAATTCTTCGGACTTGATAAGGTGCATTATGGAAATATCGCCGATGGAGATAAGGCGCAGGCAGATTTTAGCAACGTGATTAAGAAGAATTATAACTGGTTAAGAGATGCGGCATCTGCAATTAATAAGTTTATAAGATAATGCACGAGAGGGGAATATGAAAAAGTTTATTAAAATTGTGACGGATATTCTGCTGGTGCTTGTGTTTGTTATGGCGGCAGTTCTGTATATTCCAAGGCTTATGGGACTTAAGACTTATAAGGTGCTGTCGGGAAGTATGGAGCCTGAATATCACGTTGGAAGTGTTGTATATGTGGAGAAATCAGCAATTGATGATATTGAGGTGGGTGATGTTATTACATTTTATATTAATGATAATACAGTCGTCACCCACAGGGTTGTTGATAAAGATGATGACACAGGGAGCTTTCGCACAAAAGGAGATGCGAACGAGGCAGAAGATGGCGGAAGTGTAGCTTATGATAAGGTTGTGGGGAAAGTGGTGCTGAATGTGCCGTATCTTGGATACATTTTAAGATAGATAAAGCCTTACAAGTGTTAAGCTTCTCAATAGTTACACAGTAATCTTAGGAATGGTTACAGGTTATGAAATTTATAAAGTCCATAAGAGGTAATAATTAGAAAAAATAACTGGAAGGAAGTCAGAAGTATATGGGAAAGTTAAAAAAGGCTGCGCTGGCGGCTGGAATAACCGTATCACTTATGGGCGCGGCTGCCGGGACTACTTATGCCCTGCTTAATGCAAGGACAGCGACAGTGGCTAACCAGTTCGCAGGTGCGGCGGTTAATATAGGTGTAGTTGAGCAATTCACCGATGATAATACAGTAATATATGAAGATATGGGTGAACAGCTTACGGATAATATTAATGACGTTTATGATAGAATTAAAGGAGACAATACCACGAGAACCAAGGAAATAGCTGTAAAGAATATTAATTCAGAGGAGTATCCTACAACTGATACTTATGTGAGGGTAAGGTTAGTTCCTATGATTGTATACGATGACAGTGAGGAAAATATTAAGGCAGGAATTGCAGGAAATATAGCCGCTGTTGATATGAGGGGCAAGGTCAGTTATTCGTATGCCAATGAGTTAAAGAGTAAAGCTGATGTTGATAAAGCTATGCAGGATAATGAAGATTTAACTGGAAGCTGGTTCTATATGGATAATTCTTCATCTGATGATAATGAGAGATATTATTATTATAGTGTGCCGGTTGCGCCGGGGGATATGACCTCGCGTTTGATTAATAAGGTCACATATACAGGTGATATTCCAGAAAATGCGCATTTTGAATTAAAGGTACTTGCAGAGGGAGTGTCTTCTAAGCAGGAAAACAGCAGGGCAGACTGGGGCTTGTAATTATACAAAAGTTGTTTTAAAATCTGTATGTTGGGCATAAGTGATAATATTGCGGATACCTGATATATAGATTTAATGGAGGTTGAAGTTATGCAGTTTAATGTTTTACAGAAAGCTATGATTGATGCTATGAAGGCACACGATAAGAAGAGAAAGGATTCAATCGCTGTTCTTGTATCGGCAGCTAAGAAGCTTGCAATAGATGCAGGCTGTAGGGAAGATATTCCAGAAGAGATGGTTGATCAGGCTATTCTTAAGGAAGTTAAGAGTGTTAAAGAGCAGATTGACACATGCCCTGCTGACAGAACAGAGTTACTTGAAGAATATAAAGAAAGACTTGCAGTAATGGAAGAATTTGCACCTAAGATGCTCTCGGAGGACGAGGTAAGAACAATTCTTACGGAGAAGTTCGCAGATGTTATTGCAACTAAGAATAAGGGTCAGATTATGAAAGCTGTAATGGCAGAATTAAAGGGCAAGGCTGACGGAAAGGTTATTAATTCTGTAGTTGCTGATTTATGCAAGTAATAAACAATGCTGGATAATGCAGTTTAGTGAAAGTATTATTAATTGTATTATAGTAATGTAATAATATTTTACATTGAAATTATAAATATATAATAATGGTCACAGGGACTAAAGTACAGATGTAGTACTTTAGTCCCTGTTTTTTAATACTTTTTTCGCAAAATTCTATTGCCTTGTAAAATAGTATGTTGTATAATGCGATTTACGTTTGGAACTTATAATATTTAATTGAGGCTAAAAAGATTAAGAAGGTAGAGTAATGGTTAATAAAGAGCTTAAGAAAAATAATAAGATAAGAACAGTAAATATGGTGATACAGAGTGTGTTGATTATTATACTTGTCGTATTGGTTGCCAATATGATGGTACAGATTAAAAATCTTCAGGGAACTGCAAGGGTTGTTAATTATGCAGGACTTGTAAGAGGTGCTACACAAAGAGCGGTTAAGCTTGAGGTTACGGGTAATTTTGATGATGAGCTTATAGAATATCTTGATGATGTTCTTGCAGATTTAAAGTATGAAGATGGTGAGTATAATCTTGTAAGCTTACACGATACAGACTACCAGAAGAAGCTTGATATACAGATTGATTACTGGGGCAAGTTAAAGAATGAGATTAATAATGTAAGAGAAAATGGAGTTGATAATTCAGATATTGTTGATATGAGTGAGATGTATTTTTCGCTTGCAGACCAGACAGTATCTGCGGCAGAGAGATATTCGGAAAGAATTGCCGGCAATATCCGTTCTATAGAGATAGTCACAGTTATTGATATGGCAGGACTGGTTGTTCTTATAATTGTCCAGATGATACAGGCTATTATAATTGTGAGAAAGAATAAGGTGCTTGAACAGAAAGCATATCTTGATGTGCATACAGGACTTCCTAATAAGAGTAAGTGTGAAGAGGTATTTCACGATGCAAGATTTATTGACAGAAATGTCACCTGTGTAATGTTTGACCTTAATAATTTAAAGCTTGCAAATGATACCTTAGGACATTCTGTTGGTGACCAGTTGATTGTTAATTTCGCCCGTATATTAAGAAATGTCATACCGTCAAAGGAATTTGTTGGAAGATATGGCGGAGATGAATTTGTTGCAGTTATTAATGATATGTCAAAGGAAGAAGTCGTAGGCGTTCTTGAAAATTTAAAGACAGAGGTTGATGACTTTAACAATCACGGAAAGAATATTAAGATAAGCTATGCATTTGGCCTGGCATTCTCTAGTGATTATACAGAATGTACCCTTAGAACACTATTTGACAAGGCTGATAAGCATATGTACGAGAATAAACGCCTTGTAAAATTAGCACAACAATAAAATATTAATTTATACAAAATTAATAAAAATGTAATAAAATGTTATAAATAATAGATATTTGTCGAATAATGTGATATTATATATGAGTATTGTACAATTTTATATGATATTATGTTGAATGGGAGATGGATGTAATATGGGCGCTGAGATGAGAAAAGCAAGGAGAACAGATATTGATGTAACGGTATCGCTTAATCAGCTAGGGGTAAGTGCCGCGGACCGTGCCCGCAATAAAGTTGATGTTCACGTTGTAGACATATCTAAAGGTGGGATAGCATTTAAGTCAGGTTATGATTTTAAAGTTAATTCTTTTTATGACACAGTTATAACTCTTGCTAATGGCGAAAAGCTTTATGTTGTAGTCGAAATTCTGCACAGAGATCCTTGTGAGAATAACGAGTATATGTATGGCTGTAGATTTGTTGGAATAGGTGCAGAAGACCAGTTCAAGATTGAAGCCTACCAGATAGTAGATACTGGTAAAGCAATATAGAGAATTATTATGTAACTACATATAATTACATAACTAAGTATAACAGCATAACTATATATAACTTTATATAATTATATATAGTAAGATATAATTACCTATGACAAATTAATATTAACATTAAAAGGTGGTAAACTTTCGTAAGATGATATATCCGTCCTTATTGGCATTTCCAATTAAGGAGATATTACATCAGAAAGAGTTACCACCTTTTATGATTTATAGGACAAAAAGAGAAGGTTATAGGACGAAACGTGTTGATGGGTTAATCACATTCAACAAACATTCTGTCATAGTTATGTAAATCCCCATTGAAATATGATTGCTTTCAATGGGGATTTCATAAATGTATTTATTATAATATTATTTAACAAAGCATATTAGTTATCTGAATTAAGGTATGTGTCGACATCGAAGGTTTCACCAGCGATAACCTTATTCATAAGCTTGGTTGCTGTGCTTATATCATCTTCGTATGGAAGTACGATAGAAGCACCATATACATTAGATACCTCAAGATGACGGTATTCATCTGTCTTACCAGAGATACTATATGTCTGTATATTCCAAGGTGTGCTGTTGCTTAACTGTAACTTTACAAGGTCAGATATTGCACTTGAAGGTATATTTGTTAAGAACATATCACTAACTGTATCCATAACTGCTGAGTAGCGTGTAAGTATTGCAGGTGATGTAGCCTTTTGGATAATACCTTTAATAACGGCTGTCTGGTTACGTCCACGCTGGAAATCACCAGCCGCAAAGGCTTTACGTTCTCTTGCAAATGCGATAGCCTTTTCACCATCACATTCATTAGCACCCTGAACAAAATGATAAGAAACAGGTGCGGCTTCCCAGCCATTTGTAAACTCTATTTCAGACTCAATTGTGATACCGCCAAGGGCATCAATAACTGCCTGTGAACCAGCAAAATTAATCTTTACATAATAATCAATATTAATTCCGTACAGATTTTCAAGGGCTTCGATTGATTTATCAACACCATAAGAACCTGCGTGTGCAAGCTTATCATAACCGGTTACACCTGATGAATTACTGATTTTAATGTAGGAATCACGAGGTGTGGTAACAAGCAGTACCTGCTTAGTTTCAGGATTGATAACTGCAAGTATATTAACATCACTTAACGCCTTGCTTGCAAGCTTGGTATCTTCGCCGTCATCACTTGATATACCTGATACATATATAATGAAAGGATCACGTTTTACATTTACATTAGAGGCATCAAGTTCAACCTTTTCCTTGTATTCGTAAGTCTTAATTATCTTTATGCTATCCTCAAAATCAGGAAATTCCTGGGATATAATACTCATCATAGAGTGATTGATAACGATAGCCTGTACATTTTTATTATCATAAAGTGCATTGACAAGATTAGACCAGTTAGTATATTCGGTTGGTTTGATAGTCTTGCCAGTTTCTGAACTAATGCTTTCAATTGAAGTATTGACATTGGCATTGCTTGCAGTTGAATTAATAGCAAATTTGTAATTAGCCGCGTCATTTAAGTTCTGCGCTTTGTCATTTGAAAGCACGCACACATCAACAATGTCTATCTCGACATTGGCAGCTCCAAGTTTGTTCAGTACGGAGTCAAATTTGGCGGCAAACAGATATGTGAATAATATAAGGCAGGACAGCATAACCGATATAAGCTTTCCTAGTATGTGTGATTTCGTAAACTGCGATGTGAAATCGTAAAGTACTAATAATATAAGTATAATATTAATCATAAATAAATATTTAAACGGAAGAATATCCAGTTTAAACATTTTAAGTAAAAATAACACTGTCAGGACAAGCTGTATAAGAACCAGCACAGAGCCGATAGTGAAAGCCCAGGCACGGCGTTTCTTTTTACGTTCGACTTTTGAGAGCGATACCTTTGGTTTGAAAAGGTACTGCATATCATTTTTTATAGAAAATGTATTTTTAGCCATAACTCTTTTCCTCATAAATTTATAATATAGTTTAAATACAAACATAGGACAGTTTAGCACAATATGCTGTAAAAATAAAGAAAAATATAGCAGGTGGAAAATACCTTTTGACCCTGATACTGCATATATGGTATTATATAAAATAACGAAACAAAATGCGCACGGCGCGCAGGCAAGGAGAACGATATGGATTTAAGAAACGAAGAGAACATTACAGTGTTTGAACACCCACTTATTCAGCACAAGATTTCATTACTCCGTGATAAGAAGACAGGAACTAATGAATTCAGAAAGCTTGTAGAAGAGATAGCAATGCTTGAAGGCTTTGAGGCTATGGGTGATCTTGAACTTGAAGATGTTGAAATTGAGACACCAATTGAAACTTGTATGACACCAATGATAGCAGGAAGAAAGCTTGCTATTGTACCTATATTAAGAGCTGGTCTTGGTATGGTATCTGGTATACTTGCACTTGTTCCAACAGCTAAGGTTGGTCATATTGGTATGTACAGAGATGAGGAAACTCACGAACCACACGAATATTACTGCAAGCTTCCAGATCCAATTGAGGAAAGACTTATTGTAGTTACAGACCCAATGCTTGCAACAGGTGGTTCTGCTGTTGATGCAATCGACCAGATTAAAAAGCACGGCGGCAAGAAGATTAAATTTATGTGTATTATAGCTGCTCCAGAAGGTTTAGAGAAGCTTCATAAGGCACATCCAGATGTACAGATATATGTAGGACATCTTGACAGACAGCTTAATGAGCAGGCTTATATCTGCCCAGGTCTTGGAGATGCCGGCGATAGAATATTCGGTACTAAATAATAATATCCAATATAAAACAGCTTGTCATAATGTATCTATCTTAATCGGATTAAGGTACATTATGGCAAGCTGTTTTTTGCGATTAGAGCAGAAAAAGCAAATGTCTGTTTACCGTTCATTACTTTTTCCTGCACCATTTATTATATAGATATTTATTTATTGTCTGTGTTGCTTACATATACTCCACGGCTCTGGTCACCTTCTGGATTAACACCGAAGTTGTAGTCATTGCCTGGAAGAATTGCATTAAGGATAATACCAGCAATAGCGGCGATAGCAAGTGCTGTAAGTGTGATGTGTGTTCCTCCGATAGTGAATGTAAGACCATCAGAAAATCCAAGTCCACATACGAATATAACACCTGCGATTATAAGGTTACGTGACTTAGTAAGGTCAACTCTGTTTTCAACAACATTTCTTACACCGATAGCAGATATCATACCATAAAGCATAAATGATACACCGCCGATGATAGCAGTTGGCATTGTAGATATAATAGCTGAGAACTTAGGAATAAATGAAAGTATAACAGCTAATACAGCAGCAATTCTTATAACTGCCGGGTCGTAAACCTTTGAAAGCTCAAGCACACCAGTATTTTCTCCATAAGTTGTGTTAGCAGGACCACCAAGAAAACCTGCAAATGCTGTGGCAAGACCATCACCCATAAGTGTGCGGTGAAGACCTGGCTCTGCGATGAAGTTCTCATCAACAGTTGCAGATATAGCTGACATATCACCAACGTGTTCCATCATAGTAGCAATTGCGATAGGAGCCATAACAAGTATAGCTGTTATATCGAATTTGCATATCTGGAACTTAGGTATTCCAACCCAGCTTGCAGATGATACTGAAGCAAAGTTAAGTATTGCAGAACCATCAGGGTTAGTAACACCAAAGGCATTAAGTATTAATGCGAATACATAAGAAATAACTACACCCATAAGGATAGGTATAATCTTAAACATTCCCTTGCCCCATATATTAAATATAACGATTACAGCTAATGCAACAAAGGCTAAAAGCCAGTTAGTAGAAGCATTATTAATAGCTGATGAAGCAAGTGATAAACCTATACATATAATGATAGGACCTGTAACAACAGGTGGAAGAAATCTCATAACTCTGTTGACACCAACAATCTTAAAGATGAGGGCAACAATAAGATAGAATAAACCAGCGATAACTATACCACCGCAGGCATATGCGGCTTTATCGTTGGCACTCATATCTGCATACATTCCTGTATTTAGGTTGGCAACTGTGTAGAAGCCTCCTAAGAATGCAAATGATGAGCCTAAAAATGCAGGTACTTTAAATTTGGAACATACGTGGAATATAAGTGTACCAATACCAGCACAGAATAAAGTTACAGAAACTGTAAGACCTCTTGTTAAAGGTTCATTGCACGCGCTCTGGAAGTATCCTGCTACAAGGATTGGAACAAGTATAGTTGCACCAAACATTGCGAACATATGCTGTATACCAAGTATAAGCATTTTAGGAATACCGAGCTGGCGGGCATCACGGACAGCTTCCTGATTTTGAGTCTTTTCGTTCATTTGAGTCTCCTTTTTATTAAATTTTTTCTATGATACCATAACAATTTAGCCTTGAAAAGAAAATATTAAAAATAATTGTGGATAATGTTTATGACTAATATCGGAATATATGTTAATATTAAGT
>JBNMLJ010000019.1:0-59415 GCA_050874785.1 Lachnospira sp. | reverse complement strand
TAGTAGTTCATATTTGATTGAATCTTTTTCTTTTCAGATTGTGTACTCTTTCATACTGATGTAAATGACTATGTCAAAATGCGTCTTTTAATGCGTCCTTTGACGTACTCAAATGCCTCAAACCCGCATAAATACTGGATTTATTTATCCAATGACTTCATTGTGGGGAAGAGTAATACATCCCTGATAGCTGGTGAATCTGTAAGGAGCATAACAAGTCTGTCGATACCGTATCCGATACCACCTGTTGGAGGCATACCTACTGCAAGTGCATTGAGGAAATCCTCATCTGTGTGCTGTGCTTCTTCGTCACCATTTTCTGCATTCTTATCCTGCTGTGCAAAACGCTCTCTCTGGTCGATTGGGTCGTTAAGCTCTGAGTAAGCATTACACATTTCCCAAGTATTGATGAAAAGCTCGAAACGCTCAACCTTCTCTGGGTCAGATGGCTTCTTCTTTGTAAGTGGAGAGATTGCAAGAGGGTGATCCATAATAAATGTAGGCTGGATTAACTTCTCCTCGCAGTACTCTTCAAAGAAGAGATTGATTATATCGCCCTTAGTATGACGTTCCTCAAACTCAATTCCTCTCTCCTTAGCAAGAGCCTTAGCCTCTTCGTCAGTCTTAATTGTATCAAAGTCAACACCTGCATATTCCTTGATAGCATCATTCATAGTAAGTCTTCTGAATGGCTTTCCAAGGTCAATCTCAGTGCCGTTATAAGTAATCTTAGTTGTGCCACATACAGTCTGTGCAAGGTGTCTGAACATACTCTCTGTAAGTTCCATCATACCTTCATAGTCTGTGTATGCCTGATAAAGCTCCATAAGTGTGAACTCTGGATTATGTCTTGTATCAACACCTTCGTTACGGTATACTCGTCCGATTTCATATACTCTCTCAAGACCACCTACAATAAGTCTCTTTAAGTAAAGCTCTAAGGAAATACGAAGCTTAACATCCTCATCAAGTGCATTGTAGTGAGTTTCAAATGGTCTTGCGGCTGCACCACCTGCATTAGAAACAAGTGTTGGAGTCTCAACTTCCATAAAGTCCCTGCCGTCAAGGAACTTTCTGATTTCCTTGATAATCTGTGATCTCTTTACAAATGTATCCTTAACCTCAGGATTCATTATCAAGTCAACATATCTCTGACGGTATCTCATATCAGTATCAGTAATTCCGTGGAACTTCTCTGGAAGTACCTGTAAGCTCTTAGAAAGAAGTGTAATCTCTTCTGCGTGAACTGATATTTCACCTGTCTTAGTTCTGAATATAAATCCCTTGATACCAAATATATCACCTATATCAGACTTCTTGAAGTCTGCATAAGCTTCATCACCTATAGCATCTCTTGAAATGTATGCCTGCATTCTGCCCTTAAGGTCGGCAATGTTACAGAAAGAAGCCTTTCCCATTACTCTCTTAAACATCATACGTCCTGCAAAGCTTACATTGATAGGAGAAGCGTCCATAATAGCTCTTCTCTCATTGTAATCAGCATTAACTGCTTCTCTTGCCTGTTGCTCATCCATACCATCAGTATTAACTGCTGGTCTGTCGCCAAGAAGTTCCTTTTCGTGTGCTTCATAGATGGCTCTTATTTCATCTGTGTGATGTGTAACATCATACTTTGTTATCTGAAATGGATCTTTACCTGCTTCCTGTAATGCGGCAAGCTTGTCCATTCTTATCTTAATCTGCTCATTAACATCTGGCTGTGAATTATTCTTATCTGCCACTTTCTTATCTCCTTTATATATAATTAGTCATTCTGTACTGAGATAATCTTATATTCAATAACCCCTGCTGGTGCTTCAACCTTAACTGTATCACCAACCTTCTTTCCAAGCATAGCTGCTCCAAGTGGTGATTCGTTAGAAATCTTATTGTTAAGACTATCTGCTTCTGAAGAACCTACAATAACATATTCAATATCTTCATCATATTCTACATCGTGAAGCTTAACAACACTTTCCATTCTAATAGCATCTTTATCTGTATTGTTATCCTGAACAACTTCTGCGTTCTTAAGGATTTCTTCAAGTTCTGCAATCTGTGTTTCAATATCTCTCTGCTCATCTTTAGCTGCATCATACTCAGCATTTTCTGATAAATCACCCTGTTCTCTTGCTTCTTTTAACTTCTGGGCAACTTCCTTTCTTCTATCAACCTTTAAGTACTCAAGTAAAGCTACTCTTTCTTCATATCCTTTTTTTGTAAGTAACTGTTTCTCTGCCATAGCTCGTCACCTTTCCATAAATAATATTTATATAGTATTATTACTATTGCTTAATAAAATGTTCAAGATATTATATCTCAACTAATACTTTATGTCAATCCACGCATCTGCTGTACGAATTCATTGAACTCGTCCTGCTTTGTTATATGATTAACTTCATTTCTTAATGCCGCCGCGTGCTTTATTCCTGCTGTATACCATGCGAAATGTTTACGCATTTCACGCACTGCTGTAAATTCGCCCTTTACATCGCATAACATCTGGCAGTGCCTGATAATCATATCAACTATCTCATCTATTGACGGAGGTGCTGTAATATTTCCTGTTTCAAGATAGTCCTTGACCTGTCTGAATATCCACGGATTGCCCTGCGCCCCGCGTCCTATCATAACAGCATCACAGCCTGTCTCTTTAAACATTCTTACTGCATCTTCACCACTTCTTATATCGCCATTGCCTATTACTGGAATATGCACTTTTTCTTTAACACGCCTTATTACGTCCCAGTCAGCCTTTCCAGAATAATACTGGCTTCTTGTCCTTCCGTGAACCGCAACCGCAGCCCCGCCTGACTCCTGTATAATATATGCTATTTCTTCAGCGTTAATGCAGGTTTCGTCAAACCCTGTCCTTATCTTTACAGTAACAGGCTTATCAACTGCATTTGCCATAGCCTCCACTATCTTTCCTACAAGCACGGGATTTTTAAGGAGCGCTGAACCTTCTCCGTTATTAACTACCTTTGGAACTGGGCAGCCCATATTGACATCTATTATATCAAAATCCCTTTCTGCAAGCCTTTTGGCGATATCTGCCATTATCTGTGGTTCTGAACCAAATAACTGCACAGCTATCGGACTTTCTTTCTTATCCGTCTTTAATAATTCTTCTGTATTTTTATTATTGTACAATACCGCCTTGGCGCTCACCATCTCTGTATACAAAAGTCCACAGCCCTGTTCCTTGCATAAAAGACGAAATGGCAGGTCTGTTACTCCTGCCATCGGTCCTAATGCGACATTTGTTTTAATATCAACATTACCTATTCTCATCTTAACTCCGTTGTTATAATTATTTTACTCATCTAAACCTAAGAAGAATACTTTATAGAACATCTCTAACGACTCCAGCAGGTCTCTTTTCTCATACTGGTTCTTCTTAACAAGAAGTCCACACGCTATATCATCATACAGCAGATCTTCTTCATCTGCTGTGGATTTGAATAACAGGTTGCCCTCCTCGTCAAATTCCATATCAAGTATTCCACCTACTTCCTCTGTAAAAAGAACACACATTATCTTTAATTCATTCTTTATATCTTCTGGAAGCCTGTCAAAATCCGGGTTAAAATAATATTTCTTCTCATAAGAATTAGATGCACAAAGCACCACATTTTCATCACTATACATATCCATATAATCCTCTCACTGAAACTTCGCCAGCTCTTATTGCAATCTCTTTTCCTGCCTCATCTTTTACAATAAGCTCGCCTTCCTTATTAATTCCAAGTGCTGTTGCTATAAGTTCTTCTTTCTCATATATAGCACGGACTGTCCTGTCCTTATTAATAAGAAGTTCATTATACTTATCAACCAGCAGTGACAAATCGTTAGTCTTAAGGAATTCGTGGTAATATTTATCAAAGCTTCTTGAAAATGCAGCAATTATATTGCTTCTCTTAATCTTTCTATGTGTTTCAAGATATAAAGATGTAGCCATATTCCTTATTGCCTCATCAAATTCTGTTGTGTTGACATTAATTCCAATGCCTATAACAACATAATGTATAAGATCCATCTCTGCACTCATCTCAGTAAGTATACCTGTTATCTTCTTACCGTTCACAACTATATCATTAGGCCATTTGATATGACAGTCTATATCCTTAACTTCTTCCCTTATAGCTTCTACCATCGCTATTGCAAGAACAAGTGTAAGCATTGAAGCGCTCTCAGGACTCATATCCGGACGGAGCAGAAGACTCATCCATATTCCTGTTCCAGCAGGTGACTCCCAGCTTCTTCCTCTTCGTCCCCTGCCGCCTGTCTGACATTCAGCAACAAATAATGTTCCGCCAGGAGCATTGTTTTCTGCAGCAAGCTTTGCCTGATTATTAGTAGAGTCTGTTTTCTCAAAATACCTGATATGCTGGAATATTCCTTCAAGCTTATTATCTTCAGAATTATTATCTTTAAGCTTGTTATCAGATTCTTTGTCTTCGCTTACATTCTTTTCCTTATTGCCAGCTTTAATACCCTGCTCTGTGTCTGCTTTTGATTTTAATATTGCACTGTCTTTTATAAGAAGGCTTCTTATCTCTGTATCTGTTATTATATCAGGATATTCTGTAATTCTGTATCCTTTGTTCTGTACAGAATCTATAACATAGCCTTCCTCTTTTAACTGGTTAATAGCTTTCCATACAGCAGTCCTTGATACGCCAAATGTCTCACACAACTGCTGTCCTGATATGTACCCCTCTGCATTTCTTAACAAATGTAATATCTCTGATTTCATATTCGTACCGTCCTATAATTATTACAATACCACAAGTGCCGTAAATACAGCCATTATTCCAAGAAGGACAGCAACTACTGCCACTATAACACCAGATACCTTATTGCCATTTATAAAATGCTTCACAGCTGTAAGTGTATTAACAACTGTTCCAAGAAGAAACTCTATCGGAAAAAGCACTCCGCTTCTGCTTCTTAAGAACATTATTATAATAAATATAACCGTTGCTGCAATAGTAAGAACTATATTAGTGTAATCTATAATCATTTTGGTCTTTTTATAAGAACCACTTGTTGTATAATACATACCAATCCTCATTTCTATGCAATTAATAGTTACGTTATTTTATAGGTTTAATATGCTCCAAGTGTAGCTGCCATTACAGCCTTAATTGTATGCATACGGTTCTCAGCCTCATCAAATACAACTGACTGCTCTGACTCGAATACCTCATCTGTAACTTCCATTTCATCAAGCCCGAACTTATCGTGAATTTCCTTGCCTATTGTTGTCTTTAAGTCGTGAAAAGCTGGGAGGCAGTGCATAAATATAGCGTTCTTATCAGCATTTTCCATTACCTTCTTATTAACCTGATATGGAAGAAGTGCGTTAATTCTCTCTGTCCATACCTCATCTGGCTCACCCATTGATACCCATACATCTGTGTAAAGAACTTCTGCGCCCTTAGTACCTTCTTTAACATCTTCTGTTAATGTTACAGAGCCGCCGCTTTCTTTAGCCCATTCCCTGCACTGGTTTACAAGTTCCTCATTAGGGAAATATTCCTTAGCTGTACAAGCTGTAAAATGTAATCCAAGCTTAGCACATACTATCATAAGTGAATTACCCATATTATATCTTGCATCGCCCATATATACGAACTTAACACCCTTTAATCTTCCAAGCTTTTCTTTTATTGTAAGCATATCAGCAAGCATCTGTGTTGGGTGGTACTCGTTAGTAAGTCCATTCCATACTGGAACTGATGAATACTTTGCAAGGTCTTCTACTATCTCCTGTCCGAAGCCTCTGTATTCAATACCCTCAAACATTGTACAAAGAACTCTTGCTGTATCTGCTATGCTCTCTTTCTTTCCAATCTGTGAACCCTTAGGGTCTAAGTAAGTTACGCCCATACCAAGGTCGTGTGCTGCAACTTCAAATGAACAACGTGTTCTTGTACTTGTCTTTTCAAATATAAGAGCAACATTCTTTCCAAGTAATGGCTGTTCAACAACTCCGTCCTTCTTCATCTTCTTAAGCTTTGCAGCTAATTCTATAAGATATTCTATTTCCTCTGGTGTATAGTCTTTTAATGTTAAAAAATCTCTTCCTTTAAGATTCATAATGTTCCTCCATTCTTTAGCATAAATCATATGTAAACAATCTCTGCTCTAAGGCTATAGCATATTATCCTGCTAATAATACCCGATTTATAAATTTAGATAACATTTTATCGCAAACAGCTCATAAATGCAACTTCTTACATATTCAAAAAAATACCAGCACAGTGACTTTTATCTGTTCACTGGCTGGTATTCTTATTTAGTGGAATACGTGTCCACCGATTATTACATAGTCTGACATTGCTGAAAGATTGGTTATTGAAACCATTCTGAATGATGTATATCCGCCGATATTGTTCTTTCCTGACAATGCCTCAAGCGCTGCATCCATACATTCCTGTGTACGGATACCACTGTTAAGTCTGTTCTGGAACTTAGCTGATGGACCGCCTGCTCCATCTGATGCTCCTGAGAACTGTGACTTCTGATATATAACCCCTGTTATTGAATTAGGATAGTTAGAGCTTCTAACTCTGTTTAATACAACATTAGCAACTGCAAGCTTCCCCTCATATGGCTCATAAGCTGCTTCCCAGTCAATAATGCAGGCAAGAAGATAGATTTCTTCATTACTTACGCTCATTGTTGAGTTATATGATATATCTGTTCCAGATATTGTTCTTGATATAACTGCCTGTATTCTTTCTTCTTCAGCTATCCTTGCAGCTTCCTGTTCTGCTGCAATTCTTTCTTCTTCGGCAATTCTGGCAGCTTCTTCCTCTGCCTCTTTTGCTTCTGCCTCTTCAATTGTATATCCTGTAAGGATATCTTCATCATCAAGAGTCTGGGCAATAACCTCTGCCTCCTGATTGAATAATAAAGCGGCTGTCTTAGTATATCCTTCACAATTACCTGAGCTTATCTTAGTCATACCGCCATTAACTTCCAACACATCTACCACTGTGTTCTTATAAAGTCTTCCATTAACTGATGAATTCTCATCATCGGCTGCATATACATCAAGATAAGGTTCTGTAATCGCAAGCGCTTTATTTTGCATCTGCCCCTGCTGCTCTTCGTAACCTGTTAAGATTACTTCCTCAACATTGGCTGCGTATGATGCAACTCTGACCTCGGTATCAGTAATTGTACTTTCGTGTTGCTCATAGGTAGGTTTGGCGTCTGTTACCTTTGGAAGAACCGGCATCATCATCACTACCAGCGTAGCTCCCAAACAACAAGCAGCTTTGCTACTTCTAAGTTTCATAAAGTTTTTCCCTTTCCGGCACAAGTTGTTAAATGCGCCTACAAAATGTTACAGAATTGTTACATTTTGTTACGAATGTATAATAGCAAAGTTAATCAATTTTGTCAAATTTGTTACAAAAAGCCACGGAACACAGTGTTTCCGTGGCTTTGCGCTTATATTACTAATTTAACATTTATTAAATATTTATGAAAATACGCCCTTAAAAAGAGGTCTTCGGCACATTTCTGCCTGTTATTACAATCTCTGCCTTACTGCTTCGTATGTAAGAATTGTACACGCAATAGCAGCATTAAGTGACTCAACCTCACCCTGCATTGGAATTCTTACATATTCGTCTGCCTTATCCGTCAACTTATCAGTAAGTCCATTGCCCTCATTGCCAATCATAAATGCAGTTGGCTTTGTATAATCTTTCTTATTATAATTATCTGTACCCTTAAGGTGTGCCGCATATACTGTCACGCCCTTAGACTTACATACATCAGCCGCCTCGCATATATCATCTACATATATAACCGGAACACGGTAAAGTGAACCCATAGTCGAGCGGATTGTCTTAGGATTGTATATATCAACTGTGTTACTGCTCATAATAATTCCTGTAACACCTGCACCCTCAGCCATTCTTACAATAGTTCCAAGATTACCAGGGTCCTGAAGATTTTCAATAATAAGAAGTAATGGGTTGCGCTTATCTGAAAGTATACCTTCCAAATCTGTATCTGACATTCTGACAACTGCCATAATTCCCTGTGGTGTCTGTGTATCTGCCATACGCATAAACACGTTGTCTGTCACAATCTCCAGCACATCTTTTCCTATGCTGTCATAATTCATTCTTTCAAGGAATTCCTCATTATCAGCCTTAAAAGTCTCTGATACATATACCTTTACAAGTCTGTCTTCCGGTGCTTCTGATACCATTTTCACGCCCTCAACAACAAACTGCTTCTCCTCTTTTCTTAACTTTGCTTTTTTCTGCAAATTCACTACATGCTTAACCTGCGAACTGCTTGTACTTGTAATCATTTTTTCACCATTTCCTGTATAATTAGTTAGAAAGCATAGCACTTATATTAAATTCATAATCACTAATATCCTTAGTCATTGCAAGTGCCTCGTCAATATCATAATCAACGAACTTTCCGTCCTTATAAGCTACAAGTCTGTTGCTCTTTCCTGCAACAAGAAGGTCAACTGCATAAGAACCCATAATAGAAGCATACATTCTGTCCTTACAGGTAGGTGAACCGCCTCTCTGCATATAACCAAGAATAGTAGCTCTTGTCTCTATTCCTGTAGCAGCTTCTATTCTTCTTGCCATTCCTGTTGAATGCCCGATTCCTTCAGCATTGATAATAAGGTGATGCTTCTTGCCTTTCTTTCTTCCGTCAATAATGTGATTGATTATTGCCTGTTCATCACCATTATATCTCTCTGGAAGAAGAATATCCTCTGCACCATTAGCGATACCACACCATAATGCAATATATCCGGCATTACGTCCCATTACTTCAATAATACTGCATCTTTCGTGAGATGTTGATGTATCTCTTATCTTATCAATAGCCTCCATAGCTGTATTAACCGCTGTATCAAAACCAATTGTATAGTCTGTACAGGCAATATCAAGGTCAATTGTTCCTGGAAGACCTATTGTATTAACGCCAGCCTCAGCAAGCTTCTGTGCTCCACGGAAAGAACCATCACCACCTATGACAACGATACCGTCAATTCCGTGCTTTTTACATACCTCAGCAGCCTTCTTCTGTCCTTCTTCTGTCATAAACTCAAGACATCTTGCAGTGTAAAGAATTGTACCACCTCTCTGTATAATATCAGAAACACTCTTCTTATCCATATCGATAATCTCGTCATTAATAAGACCGTTGTAGCCCTTCTGAATTCCTTTTACTTTAATTCCCTTGTTAATAGCTGTTCTTACTACAGCTCTGATTGCAGGATTCATACCAGGGGCATCTCCACCGCTTGTTAATACACCAATTGTCTTAATTTCTTTAGCCATAAATAATTTCCCCTTTCATCTAAAGTCTATGACATTCATCACATAAATATATTGTAAGTAACAAAGTATTCTCTGCCAATAGATACAACTTTTATAACACTTACAGCTTTATAATTGTTTAAATAGTTTAACCTCTTTTAATAGTACCACAAATCTTTAAAAAGATATATTATTTTAGATAATTTTTATCTAAATTTTTATACAATTATTTTATGTTGTCGTAACATTTTTATCTCCATACAGACCCTTAAGCTTCATAAGAAGTTCTGAATTAACCTGTACAGTCCTGCTTGCAGGAAGGGCAATCCTTTTATTCTCTTTAGTACAGTATATAATAACAGAATCTTTTCCGTCTGAATTGTAAAGAATAGAATTAAGCTCACCCATCTTTGACTGGTATTCTTCCTCACTCTCAAATCTTATCCAGAGCTTTCTTGGAATAGTGTTAAAATCTATAACCTTATCACATATAAGCCTTGCGTTCTCATCTACATTTGCCTGAACCCTTCCTGTAACAAATACCTTATCTGCCGTATCTATAACAGCCCTATTAATAAGAAAGTTTCTTGGGAATACAATTACCTCAACAGTTCCAACAAGATCCTCAATTGTAAGATATGCCATAAGCTGGCCGTTCTTGGTTGTCTTAACACTCTTATTCATTATCATTCCGCCAACCGTAGCAGTATTGCCATCTCTTACTTTAGTTTCGCCTGTCTCATCATCTATCTCAAAATCTGTTGTGACATTGGTTATATATTTCTTCACCATTCCAGTATATTCATCAAGAGGGTGTCCGCTTACGTATACACCAAGAATTTCTTTCTCGTAACCAAGCAGTTCTTCCTTAGTGTATTCTGTAACATCTGGAACTTTTATCTCATAATCTTTCTTTTCTTCCTCACCAGCAAAATCAAACAGTGACATCTGTCCAGACATTGAATCCTTCTTCTGCTTAACCGCATTATCAAGCATACTGTCTGACACAAGCATCATCGCACGCCTCTTATTTCCAAAGGTATCAAATGCTCCCGCCTTAATAAAGTTCTCTACTGCCCTTTTGTTAAGTGCATCTGACATACGGTTAATAAAATCCTGCATTGACGTGAAAGCACCGTTACTTGTTCTTTCATTTATAATTGCATTGATTGTCGGTCTTCCAAGTGACTTAATTCCCGCCATCGCAAAACGTATGCCGCCATTATCTACAGAGAATTCCATCTGTGACTCGTTAACATCTGGTGGAAGAATATTGATATTCATCTGCTTGCAGGCATATATATAACCTGCTACCTTTGATGTATTATCAATTACTGATGTCATAAGTGCCGCCATAAATTCCACTGGATAATATGTCTTTAAAAATGCTGTCTGGAACGATACAACCGCATAGCAGGCGGCGTGGGATTTGTTGAAGGCATACTTTGCAAAATCAATCATATCATCGTATATCTTTCCTGCAACCTTCGCATCTATGCCATTATTAACACAACCCTTAACACCTTCTTCTGGATTTCCATATATGAAATTCTTACGCTCCTGCTCCATAACATATGCCTTTTTCTTAGACATTGCCCTACGGACAAGGTCGCTTCGTCCCCACGAATATCCAGCCAGATCTCGTACAATCTGCATAACCTGTTCCTGATACACGATACAGCCATAGGTAGGTTTAAGAATAGGCTCTAACTGTGGGCAGGCATAAGTAACATTATGCTGGTTATTCTTACCTTCTATATACTGTGGAATAAAGTCCATAGGACCTGGTCTGTATAATGATATACCAGCTATAAGGTCTTCCAGATTGCTAGGCTTTAATTCCTTCATAAATGACTTCATTCCTGCACTTTCAAGCTGGAATATACCATCGCATCTTCCTGTACTTATCGCATCAAATACCCCTTTATCAGTGTAGTCAATCTTGTCTATAGAGAAGTCCTTATTGCGCTTCTTAATAAGCTTCTCTGCATCTTTAATAACCGTAAGTGTTCTAAGTCCAAGGAAATCCATTTTTAGAAGTCCTAATTCTTCAAGCGTTGTCATTACGAACTGGGCAACAACTGCGCCATCAGAGCCTGTTGATAACGGAACATAATCTTCTACAGGCTTTCCACATATAAGAACTCCGGCGGCGTGCATAGAAGCGTGCCGTGGAAGTCCCTCAAGCCTTTTACTCTTATCAATTAAATCCCTTACAACCTCATTGTTCTCATATTCATTTCTAAGGTCTGGATTTTCTTTAATTGCCTTATCTATTGTAATTCCAATCTCTCTTGGAACCA
The DNA here is from genome assembly GCA_050874785.1 of Lachnospira sp. Lineage (GTDB taxonomy): Bacteria > Bacillota > Clostridia > Lachnospirales > Lachnospiraceae > Lachnospira. The sequence goes on along the minus strand of JBNMLJ010000019.1, from coordinate 47,792 downwards.
TCTTAGCAATATTATCAACCATAGCATATGGAAGGTCTAACACCCTTCCAACGTCCTTTATAACAGCCCTTGCCGCCATAGTACCAAATGTAACAATCTGTGATACACAGTCCTTGCCATATTTGGCAACTACATAATCTATTACTTCCTGTCTTCTCTCATAGCAGAAATCCACGTCAATATCGGGCATAGATACACGTTCAGGATTTAAGAAACGCTCAAAGATAAGATTATATTTAATAGGGTCAAGATCTGTAATCTCAAGACAATAAGATACTATGCTTCCTGCCGCTGAACCTCTTCCCGGTCCTACTGGTATATCGTACCTTTTTGCATAATTAATGTAGTCCCACACAATAAGGAAATAATCTACATATCCCATTGAATATATGACTGAAAGTTCATATGCCAGTCTTTCAAATATATTATTAGTATCCTTGGCAATTTTAATAACTACATCTTTTCTGTCCTCAACAGCTTCCTCTTCTGCCTTTCTGACAAAATCCTCAACTGATATATCTGCCGCCTGCTTAGGATATCTTTTCTTAAGTCCCTCATAACACAGATAATTAAGATATGTCCAGGATGTATAGCCCTCTGGCACTGCAAATTTAGGAAGCTTGGTAACTCCAAATTCTATCTCTACATTACATCTTTGCGCAATCTTTTCTGTATTAGCTATTGCCTGAGGTGCATATTTGAATAAATCGGACATTTCTTCTGGTGATTTAAGATAATACTGTCCGCCTGTATATCTCATTCTGTTCTCATCTGTAACTTTCTTTCCAGTCTGTATACAGAGCAGTATATCGTGTGCCTCAGCATCATCTGCATATGTATAATGAACATCATTAGTACATATAAGTTCAATTCCTGTCTCCTCAGACATTCTTAAAAGCTGTGGATTGACATAATGCTGTTCTGCAATTCCGTGGTCCTGTAATTCAAGGAAGAAATTACCCTTGCCAAATATATCCTGATATTCCAGTGCTACCCTCTTAGCTTCTTCATACATTCCTCTTGTAAGGTATCTTTGAACCTCACCCGCAAGGCAGGCACTTGATGCGATTATGCCCTCACTAAACTCTCTTAATACTTCTTTATCAACTCTTGGCTTATAATAAAAGCCTTCTGTAAAGCCCCTTGATACAATCTTCATCAGATTCTGGTAACCCTTGTTATTCTCTGCTAGCAGAACAAGGTGGTTATATTTATCCTCACCTGTTCCTGCTTCCTTGTCAAATCTTGAACCTGGAGCAACATATACCTCGCAGCCAAGAATAGGCTTTATTCCAGCATCCTTTGCAGCCCTGTAGAAATCAATAACTCCGTACATAACACCATGGTCTGTTATCGCAAGGCTGTCCATTCCAAGCTCTGCCGCTCTTTTAGTTATCTCTTTTATTTTACTTGAACCATCCAGAAGTGAATATTCTGTATGAACGTGTAAATGTGTAAATGGCATATGTTCCCTCCATAAAAATTATTATTAACAGCATACCATAATTCATAGCAAAAAGAAACCGTATCAGCCATATGACCGATACGGTTTCCACACATAATATTAGGAAAAAAGTTTATATAAATGTGGTGGATATCCACATTTTATCGTTATTAATAGTGCTGTTCTTTCTTAAGTTAATAGCACATTTTCTTTATCTATATACCTTTATTTATACAAGTCCAAGTACCTTAGGAAGGAACATTGAAATCATTGGTATATAAGTTACAAGCAAGAGGGCAATAAGGATTATTGCAAAGTATGGAAGCAATGTCTTTATTACGCTTTCGATTGTAGTTCCACCAACTCGGCAGCCTGTAAAGAGGATTGTTCCTACAGGTGGTGTTATTGTACCAATTGATAAGTTGAAGCAGAGTAAGATACCAAAGTGAATTGGATCCATTCCGAATGACTTACAGATTGGTAATAAAATTGGTGTGAAGATAAGTATCGCTGGTGTTACATCCATAAATGTACCAACTACAAGTAATAATACATTGATAAGAAGTAAGATAAGATACTTATTAGTTGTAAGACCAAGGATTGCATTTGCTATCATATCTGGAATTCCTGTAAATGCCATAGCCCATGACATAATTGATGAAAGTCCAATCATAAATGTAATGATACCTGTTGTCTTAGCTGCTTCAAGAACAATTCTTGGAATGTCTTTAATCTTGAAAGCCTTATATATAAGTGATAATACTGTTGCATATACTACCGCGATAGCAGAACCTTCTGTTGCTGTGAAGATACCACCAAGGATACCTCCGATTACGATTACGATAAGTAAAAGGCTTGGGATTGCCTGCCAGAATGTCTTAAGAGCAACCTTAACTGGAACTCTCTGTTCTGCCTGATAACCACGCTTCTTAGCCATAATTCCTGCAAGTATCATAACTGCACCACCCCAGAGAAGACCTGGAATATAACCTGCCATAAAGAGTGCTGCAATTGATACGCTTCCTGCAACGCTTGAATATACGATCATTGTGTTACTTGGTGGAATTAACATACCTACTGGAGCAGATGCTACGTTTACTGCTGTACTGTAGTTCTTGTCATATCCTTCTTTTTCTTCAAGTGGTCCGATTGTACCACCCATAGCAGCGGCGGCTGCTGCACCAGAACCTGATATAGCTCCGAATAACATATTAGCTACTACATTTGACTGTGCAAGTGCACCTGGCATACGTCCACTGATTACCTTGGCACAATTAACAAGTCTTGTTGCTATACCACCATTATTCATTATATTACCTGCAAGAATGAAGAATGGAATTGCTATAAGCGAGAATGAATTAGAACCCGCAAATATTCTCTGAGCAGAAGTTGCAAATGAAACATCTGCTGGAATCATACATATCATTGATACTGCTGATGACATACCAATTGCTACACCGATTGGAGCGCCGATAACAAGCAGTACAACCAGTATTGTAACCATTACTAAGGCTACCTGTAATGCTATACTCATATATACCTCTCATTTCTATGCACTTATGTGCATTGCGTATCTTTATGCTTCATCGTTTTTAAGTTCAAGTCCGATATTGTATATGCTGTAAAAGATAATTATTACGCCGCATATTGGAATAATTGAATATATAATACCTGTTGGAATATGTAAGATTGAGTCAAACTGTACGAAGTTCATCTGTGTAATCTTAAAACCACCAAATACCATTATAAGACCAGCAAATGCGATTGTTATACATTCAATTATTATATTAACGATTCTCTTAGCTTTCTTAGGGAGCTTATCTTTTACTACTGCAATATTAATGTGCTCTCTCTGTCCAAACATATATGTTGCAGATATGATTATTAACCATACAAATGAATATCTTGTAAGAATTTCTGTTACACTGCTTGGAGCTGAGAAAATGTATCTGGCAACAACCTGATATGTTACCATAAGTACCATCATTATAAATATGAATACACTTGCATACGAAGTTACTTTATCTAATATATTTTTTACTGTCTTCATATTAATTCTCCTCTCTTAAAGCTTCTACCTTATTATAAATATCCTTTGTCATATCTGACTGGTTGGCAATGCTGTCAAGTAATGGCTGGCATTTTTCCCTGAATTCGTTAGTATCTGGATATACAAAGATTGCGCCGTGCTCTTCTGCTTCTTTCTTACCTGCCTCAACAGCTTCCTTGAATGTATCAAACTCATACTGTGTTGATTCCATTACAAGCTTGTCAAATATTGCTCTGTCTTCTTCTGACATACTGTCAAGGAAATTAGTACTTGCTACAACTACATCAGGGTGAACGATATGTCTTGTATATGAGTAATATTTAGCTACTTCATAATGCTTGAAATCTGAATATACAAGCTCACTGTTCTCACCTGCATCAATTACGCCCTGCTGAAGTGCTGTATACACTTCTGACTGTGACATTGCTGTACCAGTACCACCCATATACTTAACCATATTAAGATATGTTGTACTATCATTTACTCTTACAATCATACCCTTAAGATCATCTGCTGTGTTGATAGGCTTGTCAGCATATATATTTCTTTCACCTGCTGTATATATTGTAAGAACTTCAAAATTGTACTTTCTTGTTGATTTGAAAAGGTCTGTAAATACACCTGATTCTGTTGCTCTTCTTAAATGGTCCATATCCTGATAAAGATAAGGAGCACCAACAATAGCAAAGTCTGAATCATAACCTTCTGGAACTGAACATGGAACTATAGCCATATCAAGTGCACCAGTTCTGATGAATTCTGCCATAGAACCCTGCTCACCAAGTACACCGTTAGCATATATTGTCATTTTGTATCTGCCGTTAGTAGCTTCCTCGAACTTCTCACCAAGCTCCTTCATAGCTTTATACTGTGGGTGATTCTCATTCTGGTTAAATGCTACTCTGATAATCTTAACTTCCTGACCATCTGCACTTTTACTTCCGCATCCTGTAAGTGTAAAGCTGGCCATTAAACATACGCATAATAATAATGCCATCAATTTTTTACCCATAAAATCCTCCATTCTTATGCTTTCGCATACAAGTGAATTACTTTAAAAGTTCTACACTTACCTTAACTACAACTTTTCTTACCTTCATAGGCTCTCCATCTGCAACCTGTGGTCTGTGAATATCTGTAGGGAAGAATACACAGAAACAGCCTGGTGTTGATGTGATAAAGCCTTCATTTTCTACATCTTTAACAAATATAAGATCTCTCTCATCATATCTTTCTGCTACTTCGTAGTTACCTGTATCTGGTGTGAAACCTAACTTTTCTCTTCCTGTTACAAGGAACTGTACATCAAGATATTTCTCGTGGTATTCTGGCTTTCTTGCCTCTAATGGCTCTGTTTCAGCATCGAATACCTGTGCATACATAAGCTTTCCTTCTATCTCATATACGCCTGTCTCCATTTTAGTAAAATCATTGCTCTTTAAATATTCTATTGCTCTCTGTACTGCTGCTGGATAATTCTTAAAATCATCCTTTGTATGAATTGATGAAAATATCATAATAAAACTCCCTTCTATATAAATATGAAATTCTATAGTAAATACATTTATATTTTATTCTACATTATTCTTGCTTTTGTTCTCCATTGCGTGAACCATATTAACAATCATCTTATGTGATGGAACTGGAACTCCCAATCTGTCACCAGCCTTAACTACCGCACCACTGATTGTATTAACCTCTGTAAGCCTTCCTGCCTTAAGGTCTGCATATATAGATGTTCTTCCTTCTGGAGAATTAAGAGATGTATTTCTTACTCTCTCAATCATCTCTTCTTCATTAAACTCAAGCCCCATAGCTTTAGCTACCTGCATTGCTTCTTTTATAAGAGTAACTGTCATATTCCAGGCATATTCATCTGTTGCGATAAATCCGATTGGAACCTGAAGAACTCCTGTAAGAGCACTAAGTGAAACATTAGTAAACAGCTTGTCCCATATAAGCTGCTGGATATTATCATAAATGTGTGTATCAAATCCACAAGAGTCAAGACAGACCTTAACTTTGTTAAGCATATGCTGTGAATCTTCAACAAGCATACCGATATTGGTCTTGCCCTTGCCGCCTCTTCTTACATATCCGTCACCAAGGATTGCTCCATTATCTTCTGTTGTACCTATGATAATTCTTTCCTTAGGAACAAATTCTGAGATAATGTCTTCGTGGCCTGCACCATTCTGAAGTGTCATTACATATGTGTTATCTCCGATTATTCCCTTATTCTCCATAAGTGCTGCTCTTGAATATAAAGCCTTAACAAATATGATTACTAAATCTACTTCACCTATTCCTTCACTGTTAAGTAATGCTGTTGGGTGATATATTACATCTGTATCATTCTCAAATAACTTTAATCCGTCTGCATTAATCTTCTCTACAAGTTCTACCTTCTTATCAATCATATATACATCATTGTTAGTAGAAAGATGTCCACCATATATAGAACCCATGGCACCAGCTCCAAGTACCGCTATCTTCATAGTATGCCTCCATTTCTTCACATTTTTGTTATCTTATAAATATTATTTCTTCTTAAATCTTCTTCTTTTATCCGTTTATTATTTTTGCTATTGCCGTAATAAATGTTCTTTATTTATTATTTCTATTACTGCTGTAATAATTATTTTTCTTTATTATTTTTATTACTGCCAGCAGCCCTTAAGGCCGCCAGCATATTATATTATGTTTAATACATTTTCCACTGATTAGCGAGTGAATTCTGCAAGACCTTCAATAGCGTAAGCTCTGATTGGGCAAGAATCCAAACCATATATTGGAAGTGGTGAGTATGACATAAAGAATGTATCCTGTGAAAGCTTGTCAAGGTTCTTTAATACTTCAAGGAATACGATGTTCTCTGCCATACAGATATCGTGGAAAGGCTTAACATCTTCGTTGCAGTTCTCAATTGAAACACCATCACCGAAGCCCACGCACTTAATCTTGTGGTCTACACACCACTGTGCTGTCTCACCATTTACTAATAATCTCTGATCCTTGTCTGTGTTAGTATCAAGTGTGAATGGGTCAAGCTTGTAAGATGAGTCGATGATAAGAATATCGCCTTCCTTTACCCAGCCTTCTGTTGCCTTGTCAAGGTCTGCCGCACTGATGTGCTTTCTATGAGGAAGTGTATCCTTGAAGTCAACATATATTGCTCTTCCCATAAATGTTGTAAGTGGAAGTTCAGCAACTGATGGCCAGTTATCATCGTGATGATAAGGACACTCACAATGTGTTCCTAAGTGGCTTGTAAGATCCATTGCTGTGTGGAAATCAGGAATTGGTCCGCCTGTGTTATATCTGATAAGGTGGCATCTTCTTGACTCTGTCTTTGGGTCTAATGGCTTTGTAAGATCGATTACCTTTAATCCGTTTCCTAAATCAAATGTTGTGTTCATAATTAAATCCTCCTATGAATTAAATATTTTGTTAGCTTGTTAGCATTGTTTAGATACTTGTTAAATTTTCCTGTTTGTTACTTATTTGTCATTTCCTTTGACACTTGCAGTATACCAGTATACCGGTTTATAATCAATTATCAAAACTTTATAAATATTTAATGATATTTTTGTAATATATGCACAAATATAGGTTGATTTTTAAATACTTTTACTAAAATAGCGTATTCATTTTTGTGTATTTGTTAAACTTTTGACATTATACCAAATGAAAACATTGTAAAAATATAGCATTTGTTGTATCATAATGGTTTGCATAAGATTTAATGTCTATTGCAATTTTTATATTATTTTGCAGGATTGGAGAATATATGAATAATTCAACCTCTTATTGGTTAAAAAAGGGAATTCACAACGGTATGCCTATAGCACTTGGCTACCTTGCTGTTTCTTTTACATTGGGAATTGCCGCTAAGAATGCAGGACTTACCGCCTTACAGGCTGCCCTTGCAAGCATAACGTGCCACGCTTCTGCTGGTGAGTTTGCTGGCTTTACACTTATTGCGGCGCTTGCTGCATATACAGAGATTGCTGTTATGGAGCTTATAATTAACGCACGATATTTTCTTATGTCGTGTGCCTTAAGCCAGAAATTAGATAATAAAATGCCATTTTTTCACAGACTTATCATGGGATTGTTCGTTACAGATGAAATATTCGGATTATCCGTATCTGTTCCTGAAAAGCTGAACCCCGCATATATGTACGGAATGGTTCTTGTAGCCTCACCCGCGTGGGTTCTGGGAACATACTTCGGCGTGCTGTTTGGAAATATACTTCCAGCTAATATTGTAAGTGCTTTAAGTGTCGGATTATACGGAATGTTCATTGCAATAATAATTCCACCGGCAAGGAAAAATCACATAATTGCGGGCGTTGTCGCAATATCAATGATTATAAGCTGTATATTCAGCTATGCTCCTGTTATAAGCAGCATTTCCTCTGGAACACGAATTATTATATTAACAGTTGTTATCTCACTTGCGGCAGCAATTCTTTTCCCCGTGAAGGAAGATAATTCTGTCTGCGCTGATAACACTGATAATACTTAAGAAACATATTACCTTTATAGAATTGGGAGATTATTTATGACTACACATAATACATACATATACATATTAATTATGGCTCTTGTAACATATCTTGTAAGAGTTCTCCCTCTTACACTGATAAGAAAAGAGATTAAAAATGTAACAGTGAAATCATTTCTTTACTATGTGCCTTATGTAACACTTGCTGTTATGACTTTTCCAGCGATATTATCCGCAACCTCTAGCGTAATATCAGCGGCTATCGCTTTTGTAATAGCTATCGTGCTTGCGTGGATTGGAAAAAGTCTTTTTCAGGTTGCAATGTTAAGCTGCGCATCAGTATTTATCGTGGAACTTGTGATGACATTTATACAGACACATTAATACAAAGATTAAACCGCCGTCAGCCCTTGAAATTAAAGGCTGGCGGCGGTTTCTATCAACACATTTTGTCCTATAAGTTCATTAATACTTTAATAAATATTAACTGTCTGCTAATGTCTATTAATATATAACTGAAGCTTAATAAGCATTATCTCATATGTGCAGCTTTTACTAAATGCTTGGCAAGTACAGAGGTTGTAACTGAGCCAACGCCTCCCGGTACTGGAGTTGCGATTGAGGCAATATTCTCTATTGCTTCAAAATCCACATCACCGCAGAGCTTTCCTTCCTCATCAACATTTATTCCAACATCAATAACAACAGCTCCATCTGCAACATATTCTGGCTTTATCATCTTTGCTGAGCCTGCAGCCGCAACAAGTATCTCTGCCTGCTTACAGGTTGCCACCATATCAGCGGTCTTTGTATGTGCAACTGTAACTGTTGCATTTCTTTTCATAAGAAGCATAGCCACAGGCTTACCAATAACAAGGCTTCTTCCAACTACTGTCACTCTCTTGCCTTTAATATCCACACCTGCATAATCTAACATCTCTATAACAGCCTCTGCCGTACAAGGTGCATATCCCGTTTCATCTCCTGCATATACCTTGGCAAGATTAACCGGTGATATTCCGTCAAGGTCTTTTCTTGGGTCTATTCTGTTCTCGACAGCCTTCTCATCAATATGCTTTGGCAGTGGTCTTAAGAGAAGAATTCCATCTATGTCGGGATTATTGTTAATCTGGTCGAATTCCTTCTGAAATTCGTCATTAGATATATCTGCCGCAAATGTATATGTTGTACATCTTACGCCTACTTTATCCATCTTCTTTACTGCTCCACGCTCATATGAACAGTCATCTGGTCTTTCACCAACTCTTATTATTGCAAGATGTGGAAGTGCTCCATCTATATTCTTAATATCTTCTATAAGCTGCTCATTAATAGCATTAGCAACTGGCAGTCCTTTTAATATTTCCATTAGGTAATACCTCCATTATTCTGGTTATATGTATTGTTGTCCTGACATTTTCTATATAACTGCAATGCCAACATCTTTGTTATTATGGACGTACGTAATCCATAACCCTATCATATACTTCATCAGCAAGTTCATTGCCTGTAATTACAAGCTCGTCTGCTTTAGTATTCATATCTTCTGCAACATCAATATTTTTCATAAGCTTTGTATTGATATACACATTTAATGAAGCTCCGTTAAGAGCCGCCTTGCACATCTGTACACCTACACCTGCATCACTGATTGCAAGCCTGCTTCCGATAACAGATATTCTGTCAATAAGCTTTATTGCCTCAACTATAATCTCCATCATAGAAAGAGGAGCTTCACTTGCGATAAGCAAAGCATTTTCCATAACCTTATTACGATGCTCTGACTGTTCTTCTGTATCCTTAGGAAGTCCGTAAGCTTCTGATAATGGCTTAAATGCCTTGGCATCCTTATCCATACACTCGTACAATCTGTTAGTGATGTCACCCGCTTTAACAATAAGTTCTTCTATTTCTTCCTGATGTTCTGCATATTTCTTCTTTCCTGTTGTCAAAGAAAGCACCATATTGCCTAGTGCCATTCCTACTGCCGCTGCATATCCGCAAGCTCCACCGCCGCCAGGAACTGGCTCTTTAGAAGCTAGAACATTTAAAAAATCCTTCATCTCCATATATTTTTCCTCATTTCCTAAAATATCTGCTAGATTTCTATTGTACCTGTAAATACTGTTGTTGCAGGACCTTCCATATAAACATTTCCTGACTCTGTATCCCAGCTTATATTAAGGTCGCCGCCAAGAAGATGAAGTGTTGCATCAATATCACACATTCCATTAAGCACTGTCGCCACAAGACTTGCACAAGCACCCGTACCACAGGCAAGAGTTTCTCCTGAACCTCTCTCCCATACTCTCATATTAAGATTTTTCCTATCAACTACCTGAATGAATTCAGTATTAACTCTTTCTGGAAATGCTTTATGGCTTTCAAAATGAGGTCCGATTTGTTCAATCGCAAACTTCTTTATATCAATATCTTTATCAAGATACACTATTCCGTGTGGGTTACCCATTGATACGCCTGTTATCTCATATATACCGCCATTAACTTCTATCTTTTCTGCTACAACAGCGTTGGATACTTCACTGAGTGCCTTTACTGCAACTTCGCTAAGTCCTGTAGCCTGGGCGTTAGAAAGTATATCCTTGTATACAGCTTTATAATCCTTTAATGCACTTATATCCATAGGAATATCTGCGGCTTCAAGAACTGGACATCCCATATTAACCTTTGCTGTTGCAACCTTTCCGTCTTCACCTACATTTAATTCGAGTATCTTTATACCTGCAAGCGTATCAATCTTTACTGTTGTCTTATCTGTAAGACCGTTATCATATACATACTTTCCAACACAGCGTATGCCATTACCGCACATCTTTCCCTGTGAGCCGTCAGCATTGTACATTTCCATAAAGAAATCAGCCTTATCTGATGACTTGATAAGGATAAGTCCATCCGAACCTATTCCTGTATGTCTGTCACTTACCTTAATTGCAACCTCACTTGGATTGTCTAATTCTTCTTTAGTGCAGTCAACATATACATAATCATTGCCTGCTCCGTGCATTTTTGTAAATACCATATATCCTCCAATCACCTTAATATAAAATTATATATCAGTATCTTTCAATAATAATACCAATCTATTACATCTATATCCTTCTTTAATACCCACCTTTGGTGTTAGGCATCCGTAAATATACTCATAACCATAGTCGCCGATTCTACCATAGTATTACCGCTGTCCATACTGCATTTTTGTATATAACGGAATGCTTCCTGCTCAGTCATATTATTCTTTTCCATAAGCATATGCTTTGCAGTATCTATTATCTTTTGTTCCTCAGGGCTTCTCTGCCTTGGCGTGGTTCTAGCTTTTCTTCTGCGGCGAATCTGCGATTGCTGCATAATCTCAATTGTAGATAATAAATCATTAACTTTAATCGGCATGGCAACGCATACAACATTGCTGTCGTGACATTCCTCCCACAAATTCTGCGACGCGACAAGCAGTATTTCAAAACTCTTTGGCTTGTATTCGTATAGTTCTGAATACAACATATTATCAGACAGCTTATAACCACATATTATAATTCCGTCTGACAGATTATCTGCCTGATTGATAGCCTGATCACCGCTTGTACAGGGAACTGCCACATCATAACCTCTTCTTACTAAAAGACTGCGAACCGCCTTGGCCTCCTCTATTTTCGGAAACGCAACTATTAATGTAGACATATTCTAACCTCTTATCACAGTCAGTTTTTAAAATTTGTAAAGGTATTCATCAAGTTCCCACTGGGTAACCTGTGTCTTGTAATCGTTCCATTCTCTTAACTTGGCCTCTGTGTACTTAGATGTAATATGTTCTCCTAATACATCACATATGAACTTATCCTCGTTAAGATATCTGACAGCATCATAAAGACTTTCAGGAAGCACCTCTATAGCCGCCTGCTTTCTTTCTTCATCTGTCATCTCAAATATATTACAGTCAACACTTGCTGGAACCTCAAGTTTATTCTTAATTCCATCAAGACCAGCCGCAAGGCAGGTTGCAAGTACAAGATATGGATTAGCTGATGGGTCTGGATTTCTTAATTCAACTCTTGTACCCTGTCCTCTTGAAGCCGGAATTCTTATAAGCGGACTTCTGTTAGTTGCTGACCACGCAATATATACAGGAGCTTCATAACCCGGAACTAATCTCTTATAAGAATTTACTAATGGATTAGTAAGTACCGCCATACCCTTTGCGTGCTTCATAAGTCCTGCTATAAAATGATATGCATCCTCTGACAAACCAAGTGGGTCATTCTCATCAGCAAATATATTCTTTCCGTCCTTGGCAAGTGACATATTAACGTGCATACCTGAGCCATTAATTCCATACTTTGGCTTTGGCATAAATGTTGCATAAAGTCCGTGTCTTTTAGCTATAGTCTTTACTGTAAGCTTAAATGTCATTATATTATCGGCTGTCTTTAACGCCTCATCATATTTAAAATCAATCTCGTGCTGTGCTGGTGCAACCTCGTGATGTGAAGCTTCTATTTCAAAGCCCATATCTTCAAGTGTAAGCACCATATCTCGTCTTACATTTTCACCTAAATCTGTTGGACCTAAATCAAAATATCCAGCTTTCTCGTGTGAAAGTGTTGTTGGCAGTCCGTTATCATCTGTGTGGAACAGGAAGAATTCACATTCAGGTCCTACCTCGAATACATATCCCATATCCTCAGCTTCTTTAATTACTTTCTTAAGAATCCAGCGTGGATCACCTTCAAATGGCTTACCATCAGGTGTATACACATCGCATATAAGCCTTGCAACTTTGCCCTGCTGTGGTCTCCATGGGAATATCTCAAATGTATCATAGTCTGGATAAAGATACATATCCGACTCTTCAATTCTTACAAATCCTTCTACTGAAGAACCATCAAACATACATTTGTTATCAAGTGCTTTTCCTAACTGGCTTGATGTAATAGCTACATTTTTCAAAACTCCGAACATATCAGTAAACTGAAGTCTGATAAATTCAACATCTTCTTCCTCAACCATTCTGAATATGTCCTGCTTGGTATACTTTCCCATATCACTCTGTTCCTTTCCTGATTAAATGATAAGCATAAGCGTTATTATAATATTCACCAGTGCACATTTTACGCACCCTCAACTAATACGCCAATACAGATAATATACTACATTTACCTTTATCTTGTATACATTGTTTTGTCAAAAACTAATAATGTAAACCGTCATATTAACTTTGACTTTAACATATAATATTCCAACAATAAGTGCCTGTATCATACAGAAATGAGGATTACAATGAAGATCAGCCATTACAAATTATCAGTATTACTTTCCATAATACTTCTTAGTCTTGCAACTTTTTTCTACATATACACGACAATATTCACACAACACGGTGCATATACCAATAGTTCGGCTATTATTAATGGAATTGGCGGAGGTAATATAACTGGTGATTGTCAGGCAGGAAAAAAAGCACTGCCAATATACTGCGTGCAGACTGACAAGAAACAGATTTCGATATCTTTTGATGCTGCGTGGGGTGCTGACGATACTATCCAGATACTGGACGTTTTAGATAAACATAATGTAAAGACTACATTTTTTATGACGGGAGGCTGGGTATCAACTTATCCTGATATGGTTAAAGAAATATACAGCCGCGGCCACGACCTTGGAAATCACAGCGAGAACCACAAACAGATGAGTAAGCTTGATACTGCCTCACAGAAAGAGGAAATTATGTCTGTACACCAGAAAATAGAAGAACTCACAGGATACAACTGTTTCCTGTTCCGCCCTCCTTATGGTGATTATAATTCTGAACTAATTAATACTATATATGGCTGTAACCACTATCCTGTACAATGGGACGTTGACTCTCTTGACTGGAAGGACTACGGCGTTGAAAACATTATAAAAACCGTCACCACGCACAAAGCACTTGGCAACGGCTCTATAATTCTTATGCACAACGGTGCTAAATTCACGGCTGATGCACTCGATACCGTCCTTACTAATCTTGAACAGCAAGGGTATGAGATTGTTCCTATATCACAGCTTATCTTAAAAGATAACTTCCATATGGATAGTACCGGACGACAATTAAATGATTAAAAGTTACATAAACCTCATCTTATAACCACCGCTGAACACTTTCCCAACTGCAAGCTTATTGCCCCACTCCCTGTCTGTAAGCCTGCAGTTAAAATCTACTGCATCAGCACGTCCATACCAAGGCTCTATGCACACAAAAGGTACTCCTTTTCCTGCTGATGACCACAATCCAAATACCGGTGTATCAAATATAACCTCAACAACCGGTTTGCAATCTTTACAAAGGCTTACACATTTTATGTCGTTGTTCTCAATAATATAAGCATCCTTATCAAAGAAATTCTCTGTCAATGTCACATTTTTATTAGTGATTGGCATATAGTGGATATCTGGCTGTACAAGTCCATCCTTTGATAACAAATGATATTGTATTCCATTCTCTTTGGTTTCGAATCTTACCTGTGCTCCAATGGCATTTTCACCACACACAAAAGCCGGATGTCCACCAATGCTGAAATACATCTCTTTATTATCCTTATTCACAACTTCCCATATAGTTATGACATTATTATCTGCCAGTCTGTGTGTTATCTTTAACTCAAAGTCAAAAGGATATACAGCTTTAGTGTTCTCATCAGACTCCAGTTTCATAACCACGGCACTATTATCCTTCATAACAAGACTAAACTCCATATCTCTTGCAAAACCATGCTGTGTCATATGATATTCTTTTCCCTCGTATATTGAAGTATCGTTCTTATACCTTCCAACCAGCGGGAATAATACTGGTGTATGTCTTTTCCATATGTCTGGCTGTCCAGACCATATATACTGCTTATTATCGCTCTTTCTAATAACTGATACTATCTCACAGCCCTTACTATCTACAATCACCTCAAAATTATCATTACTAAGTGTATACTGCATATATTTCCTCTCCCTTATGTTTATTTGCAGTTACCTGCCTTATTATCTGTCGTTATTCATCCTCCAGTCTATGCATCTTTGGAGATATTCAACATATTCTGGATTTTTGCACATACCCTTTCCCGGATTATCTGAAATCTTAGCAACGTCCATTCCATTACATTTAGTAGTCTTCATTACTATATTAAGTGCCGGAACATCTGTATCATTACTTATATATGTTCCTATTCCAAATGCAACCTTAGCTTTTGCATTAAAGTATCTGTAAAGCTTGTCAGCCCTGTCAAAGTCAAGGCTGTCACTGAATAATAATGTCTTATTAGCAGCATCTATCCCAAGACTCTCATAATGCTTAATCATCTTATCCCCCCATTCGTATGGGTCGCCGCTGTCATGTCTTACACCTCCAAAAAGTGTTGCATAAGTAAGCTGGAAATCCTTTAAGAA
This sequence comes from Lachnospira sp., assembly GCA_050874785.1. Lineage (GTDB taxonomy): Bacteria > Bacillota > Clostridia > Lachnospirales > Lachnospiraceae > Lachnospira. Next base: position 32,360 of record JBNMLJ010000019.1, on the reverse strand, counting down.
GCAGTCTGTTGTTATCGCATCTGTAAGTGCAATACCATTAAGAATTCCATATTCCCTTACCCAGGCATCAAGTGCATACCAGTTAGAATATGCCGGATTGTGCTTATGGTTGCCCTGTCCTGTACACATTATCCACTCGTGTGCCATTGTTCCAACAGGTGTGAGATTATATTTCTTGGCAAGATATACATTACTTGTTCCTACGAACAAAGAATTACCATTATAGTCAGCCTCTGCAAGTGTCTTAACCGCAAGTTCCTGTGCCTCTGATGATAATCTTCTTCTAAGTCCGAATTCACTAAAGCTTCCAAGCCTGTATACATTCTTTCCTTGTGCTTCATCAGCCTCATCGGCCTCAAGTGCCGCAACCTTGGCACTTAATCTTTCCTTAAAGCTCTTAAGAAGTTCATCATAATTATATGCCATTCTGAAATACACTTCATTGACAATCGCAAGTGTTGGTATCTCATATAATGAAGTATTAAGCCACGTTCCAAAAGTTTCTATGCTAAGTCCACATTCTGCATCAGTTGTAATCTTAAAATCAGCATATCTTGCCTGCCATAATCTTAAGAAATCAACATAACTTCCTTTCATCCACTTAACATTTTCAAGATAATCAAGCTCGTCCTCTGTAAATCTTAAAGTACAGAAATGCTTTATCTGCTCTCTGATTTCTTCTACCATCTCTTCTGTAAAATGTACATCTTTATTCCTGCACTTAAATGTCCAGGTTGTCTTATAATCAGAGAACTGGTGGTAAATTGCCTGTCCCATACTGAACTTGTACATATCTGTTTCCAAAAGACTTACTATAATTGGATTTAATTTCATAAATAATCCTCCGTTCCTGTGCTGCTGCACTTACTCCTGACTGTCATTACTGTATACATATAACTCTGATAACTTATTGCCTGTTATTGATACACCTTTTTTATTAACGGCCTTTATTTTATCATTTATACTTCTTTTAAAACTTGTCTTATACAACTGCTTTCCAAGTATAATCTCGTACACTCTCTGCAAATCTGGAAGTGTGAATTCCTTTTGCATAAGATTAAATGCAACATCACTATATTGTGTCTTATTCCTTAATCTCATAAGTCCCTCCAGGATAATCTGGGCGTGGTCAAATGCTAACGCCTCATAACTTATAAGTTCCGGAATGTAACTCTTCACGCTGATACAGCCATTTTTAAATGTCTTTTCCTTAAGCGAATATTTAATCGTAATATTTTTTTCTTTATTAGCAAATGTCAATATCTCATCATTAAATGTTATATCAAACCATAATGCTTCACTCGCATCATCTCCAGCCTGCGGCTTAATTCCATCAATTGGAATAAGTGTCATATACGCTATATCTATAACCCTCATTCTTGGATCTCTGTCCGGCTGGCTCATTGTATAGAGCTGTTCCATATATATATCTTTAAGTCCTGTTTCTTCTTCAAGCTCTCTGCACGCTGCCGTATACGCTGATTCTGTTATATTAACAAAACCTCCCGGAAGTGCATAACAATCTATATATGGATGATTATTACGCTTTATAAGAAGTACTTTAAGACATTTTAAATCCCTGCTCATGCCAAAAAGAAGCATATCAACCGTAACACTAGGTCTTTCATAGTGTCCCGGATTATATTGTTCAAGAAACTCCTTTTCTGTAAGCCCATCTTTATTTCTTCTTTCAGCTCTTGGTATATACTCATTATTATTGCTAATTTCACTCATAAAACCTATACCTCTTATTAAAAGTAGCTTTTTGATACTTTTATATATACTACTTTTGTACTAATATGTCCAGTATTTTTTACTAATCAGCCGCGTTCCTGTCTTATCCCACTCCGATTTTTTATTCATTATCTACATAACCATTCCCTGCAATAACATAAAAATAAAGCTGTCACACTAAACTTAATCTATACATTATGCAGCTGTAAGCATACAGCCTTATGCCTGCATATTATACAAATTACCATTTAGTGTAACAGCCCAATTACCATTTAATTATAGTTAATTATAGCTTTCTTATAATTGTATCATTCTTTAATTATAATTGTTAAACATTAATATCCCAACGACTTTAAAGTACTATAATCACTAAGCTGCATATAATACTTAACATTATTATAAGTATCCTCATCATAATAGCTTACTGATAATACAATCTTATCAGTATCAAATGTCTTATCAAATGGATTGTCAAGTGCTTTTCTTATCTCGCTGATAAGCTTCATATCTGATATATTACTGCTATCCATATAATAATAATCGCCGTCTTTTATTGAATATATATACAATGTAAAATCATCATCAATGTCCGATTTATTCAATCGTTTACTTTCAAAGTTATCAAGATAATTTTTAAGCTTATTACTTGTCTCTGATATATTCTGTGATGCAATCCTATTAACTGCATTATAATAAGCATTTAAAGTCTTAGGAAGCTTATCACCTAATAATATCTGTGCTGCGTATGGTATTCCATTTCTTGTAAACGAAATGTATATATATGGCATTCCACCTCTGTATCTTGATGAAATATCATTAATACAGCTATAATACTGTGTAAATGGAATACTATTAATTTCACTAAGAAAAGTTTCGTACACTTCTTTAGCCGCTTCCTGTGTAAATACGTTATCCATAAATGTAAGCTTTGCATCCTCAAATGCCGGAAGGTTCTTATATTCCTTACTTATATCCTGCATATTCTCGAACTTAGAAGCAAGCTTAACAACCTCTGACTGCTTAATGAATACTTTTCTGTATCTTCCAAATATGCCGTCTTTAATATATACATTATATTTTATATATTCTTCATTTTTTCTTCCATTATTATAATAACCTGCACTGATATCCTGTATATTCTGTAAATTATCCTCAATACTGTCTGCTACAAGCTTTATAACTTCTTCATCTGTTATCTTAAGCCTGCCTACTATATCCTCGAAATAATCATTTTCATTTGAATACCTGTAGGACATATCGTTTGCAATTGACATCTTTACATACTTTACCTTTGAAGTATCTGGAATATACGAAAGCATTTGTCCGATTCCTGCATTAACAATTACTCCAAATACTGCCGCAATGACATATGCCAGAATAATTGAAGGCACTGCTTTTATTATTCTGTGAAGCTTCTTGCTTGATATAACTTCGTATATTATTACAACAAATGCAGCCACAACAAATGGAACCACTATATATTCAAGAAAATATCCTCTATAACCACCACGCTTTTCCCTTATATAAAGCATAACTCCAAGAACACTTATAACAAAACCGATTGCAGTTCTTATTGCAAACTGTAACTTCCAGCCGAGTGCCGGCTTACCTGCTGTCTCACTCTTTCTCTTAGTAAACAGTACACAGCCAAGAACAATATAAATAACTGCAAGAACCAGTGTGTATATATTAGAGGCGATCGACAAAAGCATCTGTGGAACACTTGACGATGTAATATATAAGGGTTCAAATGCACCAAATACCTGTGCTGTAAGCATATTATAAGAATTATCAAGTATCCACACAGGACATTCCATAGTCGCTGTAGCAACTGAATCTGTAACTGTACTTGCAATAAGCAGTATAATAAATCTTGGTAGAAATACTATAAGTCCTGACACACATATATTGCTGAATATATTACCTGTTATTGAACAAGCCAGTGCAATTGCCGCACTGCAAAGAAGTGCACATATAAATTCTGCAACATATATATGAATTGTTACACCGTAATCAACTATAAAATAGTTCCTAAAAATGTGGTAGCCTATAAAGCTTGCCACAAAAGCTGTCAGCATTGATACTGCCTGCCAGAATGTAACTGCAGCGAACTTACTTATAAATAATGCCTTTCTTTTGTACGGAAGTGAATGGTAGAAATCACTTGTACTTCTTTTATTAAGAAATGACCAAGCATACAGGGCAAGTATTGGTGTTATAACCAATATAACAATCATCAGCACTCCTTGTGATGATATCGGTGATACTAATGATGTATAAGACTGTGACATATTAATAACTTCTGCACCACTCTCTGCCGCAGCATTAGCGGCATTTATCATTTTTCTAATATTAAGTCCTTCTATGATAATTGGAAATCCCGATACAAATGCCACAACTGCTAAAGATATAAATCCAATCACCTTTAACTGTATTACTGTCTGCCAGAACAGCTTTAAACTAAATACATTTTTATTATTAGTATTGTCCATCAAGTTCCACCTCCAATGCTGTATCAAATTCATAACCTAACGCTTCCATCTCATAAGTAAATACTTCTTCTAATGTAAGCGGAAGCACATCAAGAACAAGCGGATTTAACTTACTAAGCTTCTCAACAGTTGTATCTCTGTCGCCATTAATAATCATATTGGCAACAGAACCTTCCTGTCTGTATCTTATTATGTTAAATTCATCAAATGTACTTCTTGAGAATTCATTCCTGAATGCAACCTGAATTTTAAACTGTGATGTCTTTAACTCAAGCACATCACTGTCAAGTACAAGACCACCTCTGTGCAGTAATGCAAGATGGTCACATATATCCTCAAGCTCCCTTAATGAATGTGAAGTCACAATAACAGTTGCATTATATTCAATAACATCATTGCATATAAGCTTTTTAACAAGATTTCTCATAACAGGGTCAAGACCGTCAAATGTCTCATCAAAGAACATATACTTTGCCCTTGTAGACAATGCCAGTATAATTGCCGCCTGTCTTTTCATTCCTTTAGAGAAATTGCCAATTGGCTTTGCTGGATTTAACTCGAAAAGCTCTGTAAGCTTATTAAATCTTTCCCAATCGAACTTTTCATATATCGATGCGTACAGCTTTGCCATTTTATTCATATTAGCACCTGGCAGGAAGAATAATTCATCTGCCACAAGAACCACATTTTCCTTAATCTTAGGATTTTCATATATTGGTGCATCATCTATATATGCCTCACCCTTTTCCGGCTTATATATGCCTGCAAGAACTCTTAAAAATGTTGACTTTCCTGCACCGTTAGAGCCGACCATTCCGTATATACAGCCGTCACTGATGTTACAAGTAATATTATCAAGTGCAACAAAGTCTTCAAAATTCTTGCTGACTTCCTTAACCTTAATCATCACAAGCCCTCCCTTATTTATTCTATTTCTTCATATACCTTATTAACATTTTCAATAATCTCATCTTTAGAAATACCTGCTAATGCAAGCTCCCTTACAATCTGGTTTAACTTAGGAAGCTTCTCCCTTACATTAACTCCCAAAGCTTCAAGTGCGTCAGGCGATATAAACGACCCTTTACCCGGAACTGTGACTATCATCTGTCTTCTGTCCAGCTCTGAATACGCTTTCTGAATTGTATTAGGATTAGTTGACAGTTTAACTGACAGGCTTCTTACAGATGGCATTTTATCTCCCTCTTTAAGAATTCCAGTCATTATCTGCTCCTCAACCTGATTTATAATCTGTTCATATACAGGCACTCGCGACATGACATCTATAACGAACATCGTATTACCAATCCTTTCTAATATTTAATTCATATTGATTATAATTTATCTATAATTGTTATTAACTATCATAAGTCTTATAGATCTTATAATTACTACCAGTATTCTATACCAGTTATCCATTGCAATGTATTAACTGTACTATATTAATTAGTACAGTTGTTATGATTAATATATTATATACCTTGAATTTTGTCAATATGAAATTAATTAGTATATTTGCATAACATCTTCCTCTTTGATTAACACTTAAATTATGCTACAATAATTCTAATTATGACGTGTCACAGGTAAATATGCTTTTCTTCGCTAAGAAACCGCTGTTTATGCCCCTGACACTCACATTATTAACAATTATTAATACAGGAGGATTATCTAATGAGCGAAGCATGTTCACATAACTGTTCAAGCTGCGGTTCTGACTGTAGCGAAAGAACAGCACCACAGAACTCAAGAAATGATAATAATAAAAATGTAAAGAAAGTTATAGCTGTTGTCAGTGGTAAGGGCGGTGTCGGAAAGTCACTTGTAACTTCACTTCTTGCAGTTAAAGCACGCCAGTCTGGTCTTAAAACTGCCATTCTTGATGCTGATATAACAGGACCATCTATCCCTAAATCTTTTGGTCTTTCAGGCAAGGCAACCTGCAATGAAGAAGGTACAATAATATACCCACCAGAAACCCGCACCGGTATCAAGACTATGTCACTTAACTATCTTCTTGATAACGAAACCGACCCTGTTATATGGAGAGGTCCTGTTATCGCCAGTGCTGTTAAGCAGTTCTGGGAGGAAGTAGCATGGGAAGATACAGACTGTATGTTCATCGACTGCCCACCTGGAACTGGCGATGTTCCACTTACTGTATTCCAGACACTCCCGGTTGACGGAATTGTTGTTGTAACATCACCTCAGGATCTCGTATCTATGATTGTTGAAAAGGCTGTTAATATGGCTAAGATGATGGATATTCCTGTTATCGGAATTGTAGAGAATATGTCATATTTCAAATGTCCTGACTGTGGCAATATCCACTACATTTACGGAAAAAGCAATATTGATAAGGTTGCCGAAGATATGGGCATTAAAAATGTTGCTAAAATGCCTATAGACCCACACGTTGCTGAATATATCGATGCAGGACGTGCTGAGGAGCTTGATGCCTCTGCACTTGATACTATATTCAAAGATATTTAAGGATTATATTATGAAAAGGATAATAATGTTTAAAGGTGGAGTTGAAACACTTGAGTTCTTCTCTGTTGAAATAGCTGAATATTTAGAAAGCAAGGGATACGAAATATTCTGGTACAACCTGCTTTTATCAAAGAACAGCTTTAATGAGCTTATGCACTATTATAATAATCAATGCAATGAACAGCTCTATGCAATTACCTTTAACTTTGAGGGACTTGAGGGCGAAGAAGGGTTATATAACAATGATGGCTGGAACTTCTGGGACTATTCTGGTGTTACAGTTATTAATATCGTTGTTGACCACCCTTTATATTACAATCAGTTTCTTAAAGCTCTGCCTGAACATTATCGTCAGGTCAATATTGACCATATGCATATTGATTATATGAAACGCTTCTTTCCCGATGTTGATGTATATTTTATCCCATCTGCCGGAACCGAGCTCAATAAACACAGAAAGCTTATTAAAGATTATGATTACCTGCCAATGTGCCAACGTCCAATCGATGTAATATTTACAGGCAATTACACTCCTAAGCATATTCTAAGAAAGCAGCTTAATAATATGGAACAGGATTATATTGATTTCTATGAAAGTGCCTTAGAACGCCTTATTATGTCACCAGACCTTACTATTGATGAGCTCTCAGAAATGTGTCTTAAAGAAGAATTTCCAGAAATAACTGATGAACAGCTCGCCAACTGTATGCCGCCAATGATGTATGTTGACCTTTCTGTAAGATTTCACTACAGACAGCTTGTTATCCGTATGCTTGCAGACTCTGGAATAAAGCTTAATACATATGGTTCCGGCTATAATTATATAGAATGTAACCACCCTGAGAATATCATTATGCACGGCGGTGTTAATTCCCAGAAATGCCTTGATATGATAAGCCAGTCCAAAATATCACTTAATGTAATGCCCTGGTTTAAAAATGGCATTCACGACCGTATATTTAACAGCTGTCTTAATGGTGCTGTCAGCCTCTCTGACTCATCTATATATATTGATGAATTATTCACTGACAGACAGAATATAATATTGTATGACCTTAATATGTTAAGGGATTATGAGCTTTCCGGGTATGACCTTAATATCACCAAGCCTCTTACAGACTATATTAAAGAATTATTAGCAGACGACAATAAGCTTCAGGCTATTGCTGATAACGCTTACAGCCTGTGCCATAACAGACACGACTGGAAAAACAGAGTCTCCATTATAGAGGCCCTGTTAAGATAAGTTGACTATTTTTTTATTATATGTTAAAGTAGTATTCGCTTGCGGATGTGGCGGAACTGGCAGACGCGCTAGATTTAGGTTCTAGTATCGTACGATGTGCAGGTTCGATTCCTGTCATCCGCATTTTTTATTTTAAAATATTTATATTTTGATTATATCTTTAATTCTAATTATATTTTAGTATCCTTTGATTATCTTATGTATTACAAGATACTCTGCCACAAGCGTTACTGGTGCAAGTATTATACACCACAGCGATAACACGATACATTCCTTCATACAGATTTTCTCTATTACTTCCCTGTCTGCACCTGTATTCCTCATAACATGTATTATATCTTTATACTGTTTCATTCTCGTTACAAGAATAACCAGAGATACTGCTATATACACGAATACTGCTGCCGCCAGAGATACTCCATATAATATGTAATTGACTATTGCTTCCCTTCTGGCATCATCTTTATCATCTGAATACACATAATATGAAAATCCTGCTGGTCCAAGATATGATTGCAGATTATTGCCTGTAGAAAGATTTACCGAATCTAAGCTGTACTTTACATTAATCTGGTTGTATTTCATTGCAAGTGTAATTGTTTCTGGTAATTCTTCCATACCAAGCAGATTTCTAAGCAATTCATTCTGGCGGTCTACGGCCCGTTGTCCAAGCTTATTAGAAGCTACCATCGTATATTTGGCATACTCAGGTATATACTCTTTTAATCTTTCCTTTATTTCATCATTAACATAGACTACATTAGCAGCCCTTGTCACTGCCGCCGGTGCAAAAAGAGTATCATATTCATATTCATTTAAAATAGTATTTCCAACGATACCTTCAGCAACTGACCTGCTGACCTGAATATTTTCATCTATATTCATTATTTCCCTGCACCTTTTATCAAGCTCTTCTGTGGTTATATCAGAAGTAAGATAATCCTCATTAAATGACTTGTAATTATCATTAACCGTTATCATTCCATTATTATACATATATTCATATAAATTTTCGTAATATTCACCACCATAAGAACTGTCATAAGATGTAGAACCTTTTGGAAAGCTGCAATAATTCATAAGATTTATCTTCGTATCTTTGCCAATTGTACTATCATACCCTCCATGTATATTGGGTTCTTCAAATACAATTACCGCATCACCATTACAGAAATCTTCATAACTAAAATCGCAATCCTTAGCATAATCTATCAGTATATTATAGATTTCATAAGATGGCTCAACATACTCAGCCGCATACAGATAATTATTATTTACTGACTTAGCCTCCTGTATATTCCAGCCTTCCCAGGTCCACATCCTTGACGTTTCAAAACAGGAATACTGCACATCTTTTATTCCGGATATTCCCTTTATATAATCTATTATGTGCTCATCTATTCCCTGATACATATAGGCATCTGCATACTTTTCAATAACCACATTGCCATATGTATAAATTATTCCACTGTCATTGTTCTGTGGTATATTTTTTGACCTCTGAAAATATTCTTCTTTTGTTACATTATCAACTTTGCCATTCTGCTTAGCTATTAATAAATAACTGCTGTCTTTACTGAATTTCTCCTTCATCTCATTGGTCCATATTGCAACAGGGTTATATATATAATTAATATTATAATAGCCTTTTTTATCAACCTTTTTAAAAGCTATTATATCTGAACTCTTTGTGATATTATTATAGTTTTTATATGTTACGGATATGTTCATAGCACATACAACTATTATCACTAGCATTAATATGCCAAATACCCTTGTAAGTATATTCTGGACTGCTCCGTGCGACTGCATAAGCCTTTTATGCGTGTAACATATATAATTATCCTTATTGATTGACTTACTGCGTATCCTTGGTTTCTTATACTTTCTAACCCTGTAAGACTGTCCCCTGCTTCTTTTACTCCATTGAATTATATTGATGACACAGCACATAATTACAGCTATTATAAATGTCAGAAATGTATTAACATACACACTATTATCTATTGAGTAGAACTCAAAACCACATTTGTGTTCAATAAATATACATACCGCTTTCCCTACAACTATTGAAAAAATCAGACATAACAGCAATGAACTTATCAATATAACAGCATTTTCAATTATAATTATAAATGCCATCTGTACATTGCTTGCACCTATGTTCTTAACAATACTGCGTGTCCTGCTTCTTGCTTTATTATACGATATAAGCTGATATATTATTGCTGCTATGGCAAGTATCATAACAACTATGTACATATATTTATATACATAATTATCCTTCCACGGCTTATAATCATATACACTGCTGTTATATGTAATATATATAGGACTTACCTTCTGCTCAATTCCATTGTATATATCCCTATAATCCTCTTTGATGTAATCATTAATAGGATAAATAAATATACCGCCGCCATATCTGTTAATGGCTTTTCCCTCACTCTCAGTTACAATGATACCTGGAAGCTTATCACCGCCCTGCCACACATCTGTGTAACTGTTAAGTATTCCAACAAGCTTATATGTCTTAGTTAATTTATCAGAAGTTCCATTCAGATATGTATCAATAACTATATCCTGTCCAATATCACTGCCCTGTTCAAGCTTTATAAGTGTACTCCACTCAACTGCAATCTCATTATCCTTTGCTGGCATTCTTCCTTTATTAAGCTTTATATTACCTATCTCAATAAATCTGTCTGACAACGTGCCAATACTTATATCAGTCTTTCCCACCGAATTATATACATAATTATTAACCTGTGCCAGACCGGCAGTTCCAAGATACGGATGATTTTTCAAATCATTATTTTCAGCCTTGACTGAGCCCTCATACATTACATACCAGCTTCCAAAACGGCTCTTAGCTGACTGTATCTGCCATTTATACATATTGCTCTGGAATATAAGTGTTCCAGCTACAAATGTAAAGGCTATAAATATCACAATCGAAGTTCTTAATACTTCTTTCCACCTTTTACGCAGTCCTTTGAGGCAGTATTCCAGCAATTCTATGTTCATACGTTCACCTCCGATGATACATTTCCATCTACAATACTCAATACCCTGTCTGCATATCCAGCCATCTGCTTATCGTGTGTTACCATAATAATCGTCTGGCGGTATTTACTTGCCGCTAATGCAAGCATTGCAGCTACATTTTCTGAACTTCCTGCATCAAGATTACCAGTTGGTTCATCAGCATATACAACAGCCGGATGATTAATCAATGCCCTTGCTATTGCCACCCTCTGCTGCTCACCCCCTGACATCTCATACGGATATTTCTCATAACAATATTCTATCTGCAACGAACTCATCAATTCCCTTACTTCGTCCCCATCAATGTCTTTATTGTCAAGAATTAATGGCAGGACTATATTCTCATACGCTGTATATTCTGGTATAAGCCTGTAATCCTGATATATATATCCGATATTCTCACGTCTGAACTTTGATAACTGCTTATCCTTAAGTTCAGCTATATTAATGCCATCTATACATACATTTCCCTCATCTGGCTTATCAAGCGTTCCTAATATTCTTAAAAGTGTCGATTTACCCGAACCGCTCTTTCCTACTATTGCGGTAAATTCACCTTTCTTAATATTAATGTTGCATTTTTTCAATGCGTGTACCTCAACTGTTCCAGTATGATAGGTTCTGCATATACCCTCTGCTTTCAATATGTATTCCATCTTCACACCTCCTTATCTTTTGTTATCAGGCTTGTCCGCTGTACTTCATCACTACTTAATGTACTGCTGCCTGTCTGATTACTAACTGTTGTACATTTATTATTTATTGCTATGACTGTATTATATATTGCACGACTTACATACAACTTACAGTTTGCCCTTAAATTTATATAATGGCAGTATTATTTTAAATTGTGCCCCTCCATACTTGTCACTATTGCCTGCCCTTATATTTCCGTGGTGTGCTTCTATTATAAGTTTCGACAGGTTAAGTCCTATTCCTGCGTGGAATTCGTCCTGACTTTTCCTGCTCATAAATCTGTCAAATATCCCCGCCACATCACAATCCTGTATTCCATCACCGTTATCAGATATAGTTATCATACATACCTCTGAATTACTGCTTATATCTATATAGACCATACCGCCCTTCTTCTGGTTAATATGTTCATAACAGTTACTTATAACATTAATCAACGCCTCTAAAAGCCAGCCCTCATCTGCATACATCTTTCTATGTCTGTCTTCATTGCCATAATTAACCGACACTTTCTGCTTATCATCAACCGAACACTCCACACTCTCCTCAACTATATAATCGATAACTATCTCATCTGATGAAAGTGTGATTTTTCCTGACTCTATACGGCTTATGTCTAGTAATTTCTTAATAAACATCTTAATTTTAAATGTATTCTTCGTACAATCTGTTATCAGTCTGCATATATCTTCATTAATTCCACATAATTCCTGTATCATCTCAAGCTTCATAGTAATTACAGACAGTGGTGTCTTAATCTGGTGTGCTATATTTTCAACGAACTCCTGCATTTTCTTATATTGTATTTTGTTATATTCGTGTTCTTTATTAAGCTCCTCCTTCAAAGAAACATTCTTTCCTGCAATCAGCTTAATCTGTCCCATATAATCTTTCTTGCCAATCTTATAACAGCTGATAAGACCGTATATAAGAATTACAGCAAGTATTAAAGCTATTACAATATAACTTACAAGCTCTCCATTTATCCTTAATAAATATGTGTAGCCTTTAGCTGAATATCCTGCCTCAAGCATTGCATCAGAGCCTGCCTGTAACGTATACTTATTAATATTAAGATACATCAGGTTATTAACAAGCTGTACTGCCGAATTCTCATCTGACAAATAAAGAGCTCCAACAAGAGCCCTTTGTTTAATATTATAATATACAATTAACGACACTATTATAATCACACTTACAGCCATTACTCCTAACACGAAAAATGTCTGTTTTATTCTATAATTTCTTACGTTTTTCTTAACATCTTCTTCTGTAATTCTAACTATTCCCATAGCTTTCCCCCTCTTTTTATATTATCCAGCGGTATCCTACATTTCTTATTGTTTCAATATATGGAATATGCTCATCTGAGAATGTTCCAAGCTTTGCTTTTAATCTGCTCATTGTAACTGTCAGTGTGTTATATTCCACATAATTGCCGTGCATATCCCACAGTCTGTCAAAGAACACATCACGCCTTACAACCCTGCCTTTATTCTCAATCAATATCTTTATAATATCCCATTCATTTGATGATAGCTTAAGCTCTTTGCCGTCACGATAAAGCTTATACTGGTCAAAATGCACTGACAGGCTTCCTTTATTATAGACATCACCTGAATTCATATCTCTTCTTCGCAAATTGGCACTTATTCTTGATAACAGCACCGCATTATGAAATGGTTTCGTCACATAGTCATCTCCACCCATATCAAGCCCTTTTATAATAGATTCCTCATCATCGCACGAGGTAATAAATATAATCGGTGCATCGCTGTTATGTCTTATTCTTTCACAAATGTCAAACCCATCACCATCAGGAAGCTTCACATCAAGCAGATACATATCATATATATCCGTATGCTCATCAAATTCTTTAACACTTCCCGACGTTATAACGTCATAATTCTTTAAGATAAGCAGTTCCTTTAATGTCTCCCTTAATTCCCTGTCATCTTCCACAATCATTATCCTGTACACTAACCCCACCTCTTTTACTCTCACTAATTCTCTTAACATTGTAATAATTGTAATATGATTAATATTAACATATATAGCTTGCAATCAGCTTACAAAATGTTCTTTAATATTGTATCTGCATTACTTATTGTGTAATCTGTCAATCTATACGCCATAATTCTTACCCCTGTAATAACAGGAACTACAAATCCATTAGAATATAATTTCGCACATCTGTTAATAACGGTCTTATTAGTAACTTTCAATGCTCCTGCCACATCAACAGGCTTAAATTCATACATTTTATTCTCTATTAAATATGCTAATAATTCTTTATCCTTCTTATTAAGATAAGATAAATTAACTTGTTCACTCTGCTTATTGGTTTCCATTGATAACTCGCAGACCTTATTAGAATATAATTCCATCATTCTCAAAAAATACGTTATCCATATCTCTGGATGAGGTGGATTTTCGCGCCCCATATAGTACAATGCTGGCAGACCCATTTGTAATGAACTATAGTATTCATCTGAGTCATATGCAAAATATTCCTCTAATGAGCCTATACCCTGAAATCCATAACCATAATAATCTAATATATATCCTGAAAGCAGTCTCGCTGTTCTTCCATTACCATCTTCAAATGCGTGTATTGTAATTATCTGATAATGAACAATTGCCGCTATAATAAGTGGATGGTCATCAGTTGTATTAACATACTCAACAAGTTCATCTAATAATTCAGGTATCTCATTATACTCTGGTGGTATATATTCTGCTTCCTGTGTCTCAGAATCATACACAGCAAATAAATATCCCGGCGGCATTGCACCCCTTAAACCTATTTTTTCTTTAGATGCCCCTTTTTCTACAATTGACTGGACCTTTAATATAAGTTCCTTTGTAAATGGTGCTTTCTTAGCTATCTGCTCCTCAAGATAATTCAGTGCCATATAATAATTACGAACTTCCTGCTCTGGCTTTAAAAAATGCTTATGCTCATCTTTATCTATAACATCGCTTACCTGCTTTTCCGTCAACGGATTTCCCTCTATTTTATTAGAAGCATACGAACTCTTTTTCTTAGAATTCTTACGAAGTTTATTTCTCGTAATAGCTGGTAATTTTATATTATTAAGCGTAAATTTATTCTGTTCAATATTAGTTATCATTCGTACAATATCGTTATTTAAAACAGCCTTTATCACTAATAACATCATCTCCTTACATATATCCTCATAAATATATAATACAATCCCCCTCATATTTTTTCCACTAAAATTACACTATTATTACACTATTTTTCACTAAAATTACACTATTTCCCTCTAAAATTACATTATCCCCACAATACATCTACACTATCCCAAAAATTGAGCATAAAAAAATCACGGGGATATTTTCTAAGAGAAATATCCCCGTGACCACTACGGCTACAAGCAGCGAGAGCGTGCCCAGCGGTAATATAACACCCTCGCACAACGTCCGTCTGGTCTTATATTTACCTACCTCCCCATAGTCCCCATCACCACAAGTGACATAATAGGAATCATAAGTATCGTAGATATCGGATTTAACGCCGCCGCTATATCGGTAGATACACCCAGCCTCTCGCTATATATTATTGACACAGCCGCTGATGATGCGAACATTGCCGCCGCTAATATCTGTCTCATAACTAGCGGTGCTGGAAGCACACAATATATAAGCACTGCCGCAATAATTCCAATAACATAACGCATTGAAAGAAGTGTTACCACTTCCTTTGCAGACTCTCTGCTCATATGAAGTTCTAATGACACGCCTATCATTATCATTGTAAGAAATCCATTTCCTCTTCCACAGAAATCTGCCGCCATCGTTATAAAATGCGGAAGCCTGCAATTAAGAAATGACAGTATTGTCATAATCATATATGTATCAAATGGGACTGATGTAAACAGCCCTTTTAAAATTGTTAATACATAGTTCTCATTTTTATCATTACTTCCTCCGTTAAGTCTCATTTTCCCTATCGCATAAGTTGTTCCCAATGTATAAAAAGAATCTCCGACATCAAACATACACAGATAAGGCACACCTGCCGGATAAAATGTTGATAAAAATGGTATCGCAATGCAAGCCATATTAAAGCCCGAAGCATTAACTGAATATATTGCCCTTAATTCAGGACTTTTATTAGCCGAAACTATCTGTCCTGCTATTACCATAACTGTATTAACCAGAAATCCAAGCAGTATCGCTATCACATAGTACACATTTACTTCTGCCCCAGCGAAGCTGCTTATTAAAGAAGCTGGCAGAGTAATGTAAAATATCAGATTTGACAGCACCTTTTTATCTTCTTTATGAAACAGCCCTACTCTTTTTAAAATATACGCCATCACCATAGTCAGCAGATACACAAGCGCAGTCATAACTACATTTACCATACTTCACCAGCTCCTACACAAATATATTATTTCTTGTTATTCATAGTCTGTACCCATAACCCCTGTTTCTGGAATTATGTTACCACCATCTATTATATTGGCTGTGCCTGTAACATACTCTGCATCATCACTTGCAAGATATACAGCCATACTGCCAATCTGTTCAGGTGTTCCAAGCTTTCCAACAGGAACTGCATTTGCAATCTTAGCAATTACCATATCCGGATTGTCTGGGTTGGTTGTCTTAGCACTTCTTAGTACATTCGGTGTCATAATAAATCCCGGACATATTGCATTGCTCGTTATTCCATATCCTGCATACTCTGCCGCTATTGCTTTCGTAAAACCGATTACAGCCGCTTTGGTTGTTGCATATGCACTGTAACCTTTATCACACTCATAAGCACCTGTTACAGATGACATATTTATTATCCGTCCAAATCTGTTATCTTTCATATGCCCTATAACTGAATGTGTCATATTCCACGTTCCCATTATATTCGTATTGATATGTTTAATAAGGAATTCATTATCTGCCTTATCAAATTCCTTAATTTTGGCAATTCCAGCATTATTAACAAGAACATCTATCTTAGAGTAATCTTTTAATATCGCATTAACCGTATTTTCTACATCAGCCACATCAGATATGTCACACTTATAAGCCCTGACGACAACAGCTTCATTTCTTCTGCTATGAGTGGTATCAGCGGTATCGTAACTTAATTCACCACTTGCAATATCCGTTCCACAGCCTATAGCCGCAGCATATTGGGTTAAATTCTTACCAGCCTCATATATTGACTGACTTCTTCCAATTATGGCAATCTTATATCCAGCCTCTAAGAATTTCTTTGCAATCCCATAGCCTATTCCGCCAGCCGCTCCCGTAATAACCGCTACCTTGGTATTGGCTTTTAACCACTCCACAGCCATATCTATCGTGACATCAAGATATTCATCATCGACAGTCTTGGCTGTGTCACTGTCACTATGGGTTGCAAGCCACGCAAGCCTTGTAATGCGCCTTAACAATACGAACATCGGTATAAGCTTCTTGTCCTCGTCTGATAACTTTCTTACTTTCTCATAGCCTCTGACCCACGCTTCTTCAAGTGCCGTAAGATTTTTTGAATAAGTAACAAGCGCACAGCCCATATCATACATATAAAATCCATAACCGCTGTCATCAAAATCTATTATCTGGTTGACACCATTATTATTAATCACATTATAAAAATGTAAATCTGCGTGGATAAGTCCGAATTTTTCATTGCTTCTGCCATAATGATTAAGCTTTTCTTTCATTAATGATGTGCATTTTTCAAGTATCCTGTACTGCTCTTTAGTTAAAGCCTTATAATCACGCCACGAGCCCCATATTCCATCGTTATTGTCGCCAAAAAGATTGTTGATATCCCAGTAAAATCTCTTAATAACAACGCTTTTATCTCTGTTAATTGACTGCATATGAAGCTTCGCTGTTATTTCTCCAAGGCTTTCAAGCCCTTTTATAAGTTCATCAGCTTTAAGCTCGCCAAGTGGACTTCCCTCAAGAAATGCTATAACTGAAACATATACTTCTTCACCAGAAAATGTAGTCATTTTTTGAAGAAATCCGCCATTCCTGCCACGATATACGACTGGAAGTTCTACATCTGTATCACGGTGGATTTCATCCATCCATAATATTTCGCCTTCCAGTTCTTCTATATTGTGATACCCAGGTCTGTGTATGCGGAATACCACTGGAGGAGCTTCTTTAAATGTAATTTTGAATATAACATTTTCTGAATATTTCAATAACTTTACATCATAATCTTTATCAAAATCATACAGCAATAATAAATTATCTCTTACATCTTTTTCCAAAGTCTGTGGCGTATCATTCATAACTTCCTCTTTTCCAAAAATGTCTACTTTGATAATGCCTGTGCAAGACCCTTGTCCATTTTTTCAAATAATTCGTCCATAAATGCATCATCACACAAAAGTCCTAACTTTAACTGCAATGTATTAGGGTGGAGTCTTGAATTGTGAGACCATACACCATTATCAAATAATGGCTTGCATACTGTCTTGCTTGCATCTTCACAATCAAAATTAATACCCATAATTACACCACGCTGTGTATAACCTGTAATAAATCCATCATATTTATCAATAAGTGCATTAACTCTTTCTGTAAGAAGCTTGGTATTCTTATTAATATTATCAACCGTTTCTTTTCTTGTTGATATTTCAAGAACCTTCATCGCAACAACACAGCCTAATTCTGAATTACCACAGGTAGAACCGTGCATTCTTCCTATATCAAACATCCAGCTTGCCGCTTTTCTGTTCATAACAGTTGCTGATATTGGATATATTCCACCGCCAAAGCCTTTAGCTGTTGTAATCATATCCGGAACAAAGCCCTCGTGTTCAAAGCACCACATTTTTCCAGTTCTCATAAGACCTGTCTGTGTTTCATCTGCTATATACAATGTTCCATATTTCTCACAAAGCTTCTTAACACCTGCAAGATAGCCTTTGTCTGGAATTGGGAAACCATAAGTTGCAAGAAGCGACTCTATAATTACACACGCTACATCTTCTTTCTTAAGCTCTGCTTCCATTGCATCAAGATCATTAAGAGGAACTTGTACGAATTCTCCCGGTGCTCCCTGACAAAGAAATGGGTCTTTAAATCTTCCATCTCCTGTTGACACTGAAAGTCCTGTATGTCCGTGATAACAGCCTTGAATTGATACAACTCTCTTTCTTTGTGTAGCATATCTTGCACTCTTTATTGCAAGGTCAACAGCTTCGCCGCCACAGGTTGAAAAGCACGCATAATCAAGTCCGTCTGGACAAAGGCTTGTCAACTGCTCTGCAAGCAGTGCTTTAGTTATTCCTGTAAAATGGTGATTACCTATATCCAGCTCTGTCATAGCATCTGTTAAAGCACCGATAATCTCTTTATTTCTATGTCCTAAGTTGTAAGTACCGCCATTAATATGTATATCTAAGAATTTTCTGCCATCAAGATCCCAGAAATAATAGCCCTCTCTTTTGCCCATAACGATAGCCATATCCCTGTCAATCCATTCCTGTGTCTTTCCAACATTCCAATGTGCTAAACTTTTCTTTAATATATCTTCCTTAGTAATATCCGGATTATTAATATAACTCATAGACTACCTCTTTTCTATAACACTTATGTTACTGCTGCCATTTACTATACTATCTTATACTGACTGTTAGCTCTCTCAAACTTGCTCGGTGTAAGCGAAGTATTCTTCTTGAAATCCTTTATAAAATGTGCCTGGTCATAATATCCAAGTCTTTCGTATATCTCATAAGTAAGACTGTTCTGCAAATAATATATTGCCTTCTGTATCCTTATTATTTCCGCGTATTTTTTCATAGAAACTCCAACAGCTTCCTTAAACACACGGTCAAGATATCTCTGGTTGTAGCCTACATCTTCGGCTATCTTTGCAATATTTATATTGCCTTTGCCCTTATGAATAATGCCTGCAACGCTGGCGATAATATTTTTCTTCTCTACAAAATGCTTATCATACTGGAAATTATCCATAAAAATGTCTGTCATCTTTTCAAAATCATCTTCATTTTGAAGCAGGGCTGATATATTCTGTATATCATCTATGTAGGCAAGACATTTTCTGTCACATACAATGTCCGAAATATACTCTTTCATAAAGTCTGGAATTACACCCGGTTCAAATTTAACTGCAAAAGCTTTCTTGCTTCCATTTATATATGCAGGGCTGACCTTGGTATGTGTTCCGCACGCATATGGAACATATCTGCCCTTTTCATATATAAACTGTATGTCTATGCAGGCATCAGGAATTGCATATATATCTTTCCTGCAATTATCAACTTTATATATCTTATTAATATAACCATCTTCTATTATGGCTTCTGTATATTTAACACCCTCTGATATAAGATAAGTCTTAACCTGCATAGTAACACCTTCTTTCCTAAATGCACTTAACCTTAAGCTTTTTATTAAGCTTCCCGTGTACTTCCTGTATTAGTGCATTTTATGTTAAAATCTGGATATTTTATCTTTATATAATCTTCCACAAGCTTTACAGCACCCTCAAATCCTACTCTTTCCGTATTTATAGTAAGATCATAGTTCACTGGGTTAGTCCAGTAGTTGCCGCCTGTATAATGCTCGTAATATTCTGCACGGTATTTATCTGTCTGTGTAATTGACCTTGCCGCTGTGGCTTCATTAACACCCATTCTGTCCATAATCTCTTTAAGAGTAAATCTTCTTGGCGCTTCAATATAAAGGCTTATAACATTAGGTCTGTCCTTTAATATCCAGTCAGCACATTTTCCAACAATCACACAGCTTTCTGTATCGGCAAGCTGTTCTATAATCTGTTTCTGGTACTCAAATAACTTCTCATCTGATACGAACTTCCTGTCCTCTACTTTAGGGGAACGCTGCATTGGAAGCCCTTTAAGAAATGCTGAAAATACATTCTGGCTTCTTAATTTCTCATTAACCTCTGCAAATACTTCCTCATCAAGTCCGCTCATCTGAGAGGCAAGCATAAGTATTCTGTTCTCATAACAATGTATTCCCAAATCATCTGCAATCTGCTTGGCAATTCTTTTTCCACAGCTGCCGAAGCCTCTTGCTACTGTAATAACCAAATTATCCATAATACTCCTCTTTTCTGCTCACATTTCCTGCGCATATCAAGTTAGTGTCTGCTCACGCTGTTACATATATTTCGCTGTTACTTAAACTATTGTTAAGCTCCCTTCTTAACACCGCTTTCCATATATCTTGTTAAGAATGTTCTTGTTCTTTCATTCTTAGGGGTAGTAAATAATATATCCGGACTTTCGTCCTCAACAACATATCCGTTATCCATAAATATTGTTCTTGTTGATACATTTTTCGCAAATTCCATTTCGTGGGTTACAATTATCATTGTAAGTCCCTCATCTGCTAACTCTTTCATAACATTAAGAACTTCTCCTACCATCTCTGGGTCAAGTGCTGAGGTTGGTTCATCAAACAAAAGTACCTCTGGATTCATACAAAGACCTCTTGCAATGGCAACTCTCTGCTTCTGTCCACCTGATAACTGTGCCGGCTTTGCATTGATATATGCCGCCATTCCAACCTCTCTTAAATGCTTTATAGCCCTAAGCTTAGCTTCTTCCTTGCTAAGATGAAGTATCTTCTGTACACCAAACATACAGTTCTTTAATACTGTCATATTGTTAAACAGGTTAAATGACTGGAACACCATTCCAACCTGTGACCGGTATTTGGAAAGTGAGCTTTGTGTATTCTTAACCTCTTCCCCGTGAAATAGTATTTTGCCGCCTGTAGGTGTTTCAAGGTGATTAATACAACGTAACAATGTTGATTTGCCTGAACCTGAAGAACCTATAATACATACGACTTCACCCTTTGATATTTCAAAATCTATCTTTTTTAATACTTCGTGGTCACCAAATGACTTTACGAGATTTTCTACTTTAATAACTGACTCTGCCATAATAACCTCCATTCCTGCCTGCTTATCACTCATTATCAAGGAATTCAGTTGCAAGCTCATAATCGCTTCGTCCCTGTAACTTCTTTTCAACAACTGCAAATATTCTGTTAAATACAAAACATAAAACAAAATAAATTATTGAAATTACGATATATGATTCAAAATATTTGTAATATGCACCACCTGCTGTCTTTGCCATAAGGAACAGCTCTGATACACCGATAACATTTAATACTGATGTCATCTTCAAGTTATTAACAAATGTATTACACATTTCTGGTATTACATTCTTTAATGCCTGTGGAAGTATTATGTAAAGCATTGCCTTGAAATGTGACATTCCCATAGCAAGTGCTCCTTCTTCCTGTCCTGCATCTACTGATTTAATACCTGCTCTTACTGTTTCACCCATATAAGCTCCGGTATTAAGTGTTGTAACAAGAATACCTGCAATAATTGAAGTTATCATTATGTCATTCTGTCTTAAGCCATAGTAAATAACCATTCCTTGGACAATCATTGGAGTATCCCTGAATATTTCAACATATACAACTACAATTATTTTTAATATTCTTATTAAGATTTTCTTTACTATATTGTCTTCTTTATGTATCTGTACTGTATTGATTATTCCTACTGCAAAACCAAGAATAAATCCTAATATTGTACCTATAAGTGACACATAAAGTGTTACCCAGGTAGCTTTTAAAAATAGTGTTGAGTATTTATTAAATATAAACCAGCTCCACTGGAACAATGTTCCATCAGCACCTGGCGTATTGGCCGCTAATGCCACTATTGAACTATACATACCATTACCTCCCATACATTTAATTATAAAAAGGAATGTGCAAAGCACATTCCCGCACCAAGCGCGGTCGTCTGCGACAAACTACATCTTTACGCGGGTGCGTATCATAGACACATAGTGCCTTTTATGTAATAGGGATTTCTATCGGATTTTCCTGTTACATAAAAAAGCCACAGACTTCCCTGTAAGGTCCTGTCGCCTTTGACAGGATAGTCTGTGGACTTTTATTATTTTTATTAGTATTAGTTAGATGATGGCTGTAACTTAACCATTTCATCCATTAACTTATCAAATTCAGCCTTATCATTCCAGTTAAGCTTATCAAGTGCTTCCTGAACTGTATCTCTCATTGGATCACCTTCCCTGAATACTATACAGCAGTCATTTGATGCACCTTCTGGCTCAGTGAAATCAAGATTGAGCATCTTTAAATTATTCATTGTTGAAAGTGCTGATATTGATGTTGTGTAATCAAGGATAACCATATCGGCTGTCTTATTCTGTACTGCAAGGAAACATTCTGATGATGTCTCATAGTCTGTTGCAATTACACCACCAGGTACTTCGTCCTTGTAAGGTACATAGTTAGTTGCAATCTGTGTTGTTACCTTAGTATTCTTACCAGCAAACTGTGAAAGCTTAGTATAATTAGCATATTCACTATCTGCTCTTACAACACCAACAATCTGTCTTTTATAATAAGGTGTTGAGAAATCATATGTCTCATCTCTTTCAGGACTGTAACATACACCAGTCATTACTGCATCATATGAGCCATCCTGAAGTCCCATAAGTATTGAACTCCATTCAATCTTGTATACCTCTAATTCATAACCAAGTTCATCTGCTATTCTCTGTGCAAGCTCAACTTCATATCCATATGCGTATCCATCTGCATTTTTAATCTTTACTGCCTGCTTACCATTACCAACCTCTGGTGATTCCTGTGTCCAATTGTAAGGTGCATATGCACATTCAAATGCTACCTTCAATACCTTCTTGTCTGAATCGGAACTCTTACTTCCACAACCTGTCACTCCTAATGTCATTGAAACTATAAGCGACATTACAACCATTAACGATAATAACTTCTTCTTCATAACTTTTCTCTCCTTTCACCATTGCCATAGTAAAAAATACATACAGAAAAGGCGCCTAATTCATTGGAATTAGACGCCTTTGTCAATCTTGTATTCTGTTGACGCTATTAACATAGCAGATATATTAATATAATAATTGTAAAAATTTCACTTATGAATTATATACCACACTACTATACAGATTGCAATATATAATTTATCTATATGCGGTTATAAGAAACATCGGTGCTTCCTTGATGTCCTTTTCTTTCAATAATTTCTTACCTATAGCTTTGTCTGCACTGCAATTATTAAACCCATTTTTTTCTAATAATGCTATATCATACTCTGGCCTTTGGTGTTTTCCTATGTCCATAGCTTTCGTAATATACGCATTTTCTGCTTCAAGCGCATAGGTCATTCCCTGATGTCCATATGGTTCTTCTTTCTTGTCATCATCAATAAGCGTTGCATCCAGATTCTTCATATTGGCATAATTCGCATCATAATTTAACAAAACTCCGCCCTTTCTTAACACCCTGTGCCATTCCTTATATGCTTTATCCACATCTGGAAGTGTCCATGTAAGATTTCTTGTTATAACAACATCAAAGCTTTCGTCTTCATATTCCAGATTCATAGCATCCATAATCTTGAAATTAACATCTGCCCCATATCTGTCAGCCAGAACTTCTGCCCTTTCTATCATATCCGGTGTCAAATCTATTCCTGTAACCTGAAGTCCTTTGCCATAAAGAAGTATGGCAAAATATCCGACACCTGTTCCAACATCAAGCACCCTGATATTCTGTCCATTATCCATAAGCGGACTTATATAGCTCATAATGTCATCAACCCATTCAATGCTTAACTCACTGTCAAGCTCATTCTCCCTTACATCTGAGAAATCCGCCACACGCTTGGTCCAGTAGTCTACAACCTTTTCTTCTATATTATTTTCTATGTCATATTCTGTATTACAATTTATACTGTTTTGGTGGTCATATTCTGTAAAACTGCCTGACATACATATATTATTCATATCTTCTTGTGTATTATTTTTATCATGTATCATAATCTATTTTCTTTCATAATTAATTAAATATCTCTTATATATTTTCATATTCTTGTCCGATTATAAGCATATTACTGCATATCCAGCTCTGCCGTTATCTCATAATAATCTGATGGGTGTGCAGTTAAACCACTCACGCCTTTCCCTGACACAATTGACATTTTAAGATGCGATGCAAATATAAAAGCATTGTCGTCCAGTATTGTCTGTGTCATCTTTATTCCAAGCTGTTCCCTGCTTTCTTTATCAAATGTAGTGCTGAGCTGTTCTTCAAGCTGTTCAAGCTGTTCATTGTAATAACCACCACGGTTCTTTGACGAATTCTTAAGGCAGTGTGTTGTAAAGAAATATTCAGGATCACCTGTTGGCGCACACACAAATGCACTGGCATATATGTCCCACTCACCTTTTTTAATATAATCAAGATGATTAGCCGTACAGTTAATCTTAACCTCTATTCCTATCTGTTTTAATGATGCCTGAACATTTTCTGCAAGCAAAGGAAGCTCCTGCCTGCTTGGATATGTAAGCCACCTTAATGTAAGCTTCTCTCCATTTTTATCGACATATCCATCACCGTCTGTATCCTTCCAGCCGGACTGCTCTAATAAACGTCTGGCATTATCAATGTTATACTCCGCAGCTTTAACATAACTGTCACCAAATGTATAATCTTTAGGAAATGGTCCTTCTGCCGGTGTTCCATTGCCATTTAATAATACATTGGTAAAATCCTTCTTATTAATTGCCATAGCAATCGCTGCTCTTACATTGCTGTCCTGTAAATTCACATTAGCATAATTCATCTGTGCAAAAAATGAGCGCGATGTTTCACTTGATGATATTGTATAATTGCTATTATTAAACAATGAAAGACTTGAATATGGCAGACCATAAGCCGCATTAAGCTCACCTGATTGTAATGCCATCGTAAGAGTATCTCCGTCACTTATTGTCTTAACAATTATTTTATCAATCTTAGGCTCTCCATTCCAGTAATTCTCGTTCTTAACAAGTGTAAGTCCTGAGTCTGTCACAATCTCCTCAGCTATATAAGGTCCAGTTGCTGATACATTTCCATCATCAGTAATTCCTGCCTGCATATCAATAATACAGCCATAAGGATCAGAAAGATAATTAATAAGTGCAGGCACTGGCTTGGCTGTTGTTATTATGACTGTATCATCTTCTGCCTCAACCTTGGCTATATTCAAATCTCCTGCCGCTCTTTTATGTACTTCAATAAGATGTTCTATACATTCTTTAACAGCCTCACCGTCAAGCTTTCTTCCACTTGTGAATGTAATTCCGTCTTTTAAATTAATCTTCCACGTAAGCTCGTCCACATTTTCATAGCTTTCTGCAAGCCAAGGCTCTAATTCCATTGTATCTGAATATTTAAAAAGTGTCTCTCCAACGCCATATCTTATGCACGCCCAGCCTGAATATCCGTTATGCGGATTGACGTCTGTCTCATCATTTTCTGCGTTAAATGTTGTATCCCCATAGTAGAATACTTTCTCTGAGGAAGCTGTACTTCCCCCACAGCCTGCAATACCAAGCGCGGCTGTCATCACAAGAATAATTCCAGCTAATTTTATTATTATATTCTGCTTTAATCTGCCTATATTTATTCTTCTTTCACTTAATTTATCTATTCTGGTTCTGTTATTATTCAATATAATTTCTTTTAATTTATCTATGTCTGTCCTGTTGTTCTTCATTTTATTTTTACCTCACTTAGTATATTTTTTATCTTTAAAGTACCGACTTTATAAGAAGCCTTGTATATTCCTTTTCCGGCCTGTTGATAATATTATCTGTGTCTGAATACTCTATTATTTTTCCGTCCTTCATAATAGCTGTCTTATTGCATATCTGGCTCACCAGTGCAATATCGTGGCTTATGAATAATACTGTCATTTTCCTGCTTTGCTGTAACTGCTTAATAAGTGCAATTATCTGACTCTGCACTGTAACATCAAGTGCACTTGTAGCTTCATCACATATAAGAAACTCAGGCTTTACAGCCAATGCCCTCGCTATTGCCGCTCTCTGGCACTCGCCGCCGCTCACCTGTCCTGGATATTTATTAACATATTCCGCTGAAAGTCCAACACTTATAAACAATTCAGACACAAGATTATCATTCTTATTATTCCTTAATGCTTCGGCAACACTTTTTCCTAATGTATATTTAGGGTCAAATGAAGCTACAGGCGACTGGTAAATCATCTGTATGTTCTTATAAATATCCCGCATTTTACGGGCTTTGTATCTGCTTATATCTTCACCTTTAAATATTACCGAACCATAGTCTTTCTTAACTGTATTCGTTATAATTCCAGCAAGCGTGCTTTTTCCACAACCGCTTTCCCCAACAAGTCCTACACAATCGCCCTCATCTATAACCAGCCTGTCTATATCGACAGCCATTTTCACATCATACGCCTTTTTAATATTATTAAGCTCTAATATCGTACTCATCAGCACACTCCCGTCTTAACACTGGAACAGCCGATATAAGCTGTTTCGTATATTCATCCTTTGGATAATTCATAATCTTTTCTGTGTCTGCGTATTCCACAATCCTGCCCGATTTCATCACGATTATTTTATCAGCAAGCTCCCTCACTACATTTATATTGTGTGACACTATAATCATTGAAGTATGACCACTGCATTTTATGTCTTTAAAAATGTCCACAACCTGCCTCTGTGCTATAACATCCAATGCACTTGTCGGCTCATCTGCAAGCAGTAAATCAGGCTTCATAAGCATAGCCATCATAATTCCAACTCTCTGGTTCATTCCACCTGATAACTCAAACGGATAACTGTTAAGCACTTTCATAGCATTTTTAATATTCATCTGTTCAAGCATATGAACTGCTTTCTCATCAATTATGCGCTTTGCCTTTCTTTTATCTTTTACGGCTTCATTACTGAAAATGCTCTCATAAAGCTGGCTCTTTATTGTTCTTACCGGACACATTGCTCTCTCGGTATTCTGAAATATCATACCTATATTACTGCCTCTTAAGCTTTTCAGGTACTTTTCATTACCAGTTATATCCACTCCGTTATATTCTATTACACCACCATCTATATGCCCTTCCTTGGGAAGAAGTCCTATTATGGCTTTAATAAGTGTGCTTTTTCCGCTTCCTGACTCACCTGCAATTCCTAATATCTCACCTTTTTTAAGCTGTAAAGTTACATTTTCCAATACGGTGCTGTCAGAATAGCTTACAGATAAACCGCTGATATTTAACTGAACGCTGTTAAGACTATCTATGTCCTTTTTATTCAATTTTCCGTTATTGTCTGCCTGTAATATCACTTAAAGTATCTCCTAACATATTAAACACAAGTACAGTAATAAATATTGCCACACCCGGTGCTATAACAACCCACGGTGCTGTCTGTATAAAGCTTCTGCCCTGACTTACCATCAGTCCCCACTCTGCAAGCGGCGGCTCTGCTCCAAGCCCTAGGAATGACAAGCCTGCAATCTCCATCATCATATTACCAATATCCAGAACCGCTGTTACTATAATCATATCTGCAATATTAGGTATAATATGTTTTATTAATATACTTACAGCATTAAGTCCTGACATCCTTGCCACCTGTATATACGGCTCATTCTTTATTGCAAGCACCTCTGCCCTTGCTATTCTTGCATACTTGGGCCACGATATTAATGCAAGTGCAATAACTGCACTTACTAAACCTCCAGACATTACACTTGCAACCGCAATTGCAAATACCAGTCCAGGAAATGCAAGAAATATATCTGACAGTCTCATTATAATACTGTCTATAATTCCACCGTAATAACCACTTATTATTCCAGCAATACATCCTGTTAAAGTTATAATCACAACAAGTGCAAATGATGATGACAACGATATTCCTGCTCCCTTAATTACGCGTGATAACATATCGCGCCCATACTGGTCAGTTCCTAACAGATGATGACTGTCTGGCGGCATAAGTGCGGCTGACAAATCCTGCTCATAAGGGTCATAAGGAATAATTACATCTGCCAATACCGCTATAATCACTATTAATGATGCAAATGTAAGCCATATAATTAAACTTGTATTGCTTTTATTTATTTTTCCTCTGAATACCAACCGCTGTCTGTTATTATTGACATTTTCTGTTCTTTTCTTAATCTTCATAACAATCTCCCAGACGTATCCTTGGATTGAGATAATGGTATACAATATCTGTTATAAGATTAATAACCACATATATAATTGCCATCCATATCACATATGCCTGTATAACCGGATAATCTCTCATCGTAATTGCATCTATCGCCATTTTTCCTACTCCGTCCCACATAAATATGCTCTCAACAATAGCTGTTCCACCAAGCAGTGAACCTATTGATAATGCGAGCAGTGTTATGATTGTAAGCAGACTTGATTTAAGTACGCTTCCTGTAATTATCTTTAACCTGCCTACGCCTCTTGCCATAGCTCCCTGCACATATTCCTTCTGTAATTCATTAATCACTGCCGTCCTTATCTGTCTTATATATCTTGACGACATTGCTATTGCCAAAGTAACTGCTGGCAGTATTACACTTTTAATTCCTGCATTCATTCCCATAACCGGCAGTATATTAAGCTTCAACGCAAATATGTATATAAGCATAATGGCGGCAAAAAAATTAGGCATTGAATTGCCTAAGAAACTTAATAACCTGATAATATAATCAATCCACTGGTTCTTATTAACTGCCGCAATAATTCCAAGTGGTAATGATATTACAAGTGTCAATAATATTGAAACCACACATAAATATATAGTCGCTGGAAGCTTTGATATAAATGTTGCAAACACAGGTTTTCCTGATATATAGGAATTGCCCATATTGCCTGTAAGAACACCCTTAAGCCACACAGCATACCTTACAATAACAGGCTGGTCAAGCCCAAGTTCTTCCCTTAATTCATTCTTCTGTTCTTCTGATATAGCAGTTCCCCTGTTCGCCTCTAACATATCTATTGCATCTGCATTGCTTACATTTACAAGCAGAAAAGACAACAGTGTAATGCCTATAATAATAGGGATAAGCTGTACCAGACGCTTTATTATAAACCTCTTCATAAATACCTTTTCCAATAATCTTAGATTTTTGATTAGTATAACAATAAAAATGGAATGGCACAATTATTTTTTAACCGTGTCATTCCATTCTGTTATACCTGCATTAGTTAAAGCCAATTAAATAATCACACTGTATATATTACAACTTCACTATCAGATATTTATTTCTTTAATTCTTCCCTTACAAATGCTAAGAACTGCTCGCCAATCCTGCTTACTGGTTCATCACATTTCTTGATATATCCAAATAATACTTTTCTTGTGTCATCATATAATGGAATACCATCAAAATTAGGCTGTTTACTAAAATGGCTGCTGCTTATATTACACAGCTTGGAATATTTCAGCATATAATTCATAACATAATCACTATTAGTAATAACAGCAACGTGTCTGTTAAATTCCTCATCATCTTTTCTTATATTATCCCAATAATGATTAAGTGCGAACTCATCTTCATAGCACTGCACAAGCATTTTATCTTTAAGATAACTCTCAACATCTTTATCCTTAGGTGCTTCGTTATTGCCATAATATAAATAAGCCTCATTATCCTTAAGCTTAACAAATTGAAGATTATGCTTTTTAAGCTTATACTCTATCTGCTGTAGCTGGTTATCCATAAAGAATATAAAACCTAATTCATCAAATCCCATTCCAACACGCTTAATAACGCTGTTGACACTTCCCTCCATTATATTATACCTGACATTCTCATCAGAATATTTGATGTAATAATCTGTAAAGCACCGTGCCACCCACGAACTGGGATTGCTTGATATGCTGAATTCTTCCCTGTCATCAATCTTATAAATCTGTGCAAGCTGGCGTTCCTGCTCTAATATCTTCCCAGCATATTCATACGCCTGCCTGCCACGCCTTGTAAGCTTAATGCCCCTGTTATCCCTTTCAAATACTTCAAAGCCAAGCTTCTCCTCAAGGCTTCTTATAACCTTGCTGACATTGGGCTGTGTTGTATACAATACTTCTGCCGCCCTGCTGAAAGACGAAAGGTCTGCACACACGACAAAATATTGTAATTCCTTTACCTCAAGCATATTAATCACCACTGTATTCTTTAACTATCTTGTCCTCATCAATATTTCCAGCAAGAAAATCTACCCAGAACTGCTTATCACTGGAAAATTTCAGGTTAGCATCCTTCTCAAATCTGTCTAAGAAATCTAATACCCTCTTATAATCACTGCTGTTATTATATGGAATATCCCAAAGTTCTGTCTTATTGCCGTCTTTGTCAAATGAAGCGCAGGAAATTCCCTGCTCTGAAAATACTGTTATATACCACGTTACATTTTCATCATCATCACTTGTGCTTGCAGTTTCCCTTGTACTCTCTGTACCAGATATTCCTGCACTTGTATTGCCTGTAATAAGTGCTTCCTGTGTCTTAGACATATTCACTGCCTTAGTTTCTTCAGGGTCACTTGGAAAAAGTCCATCTGTAAGCTCGTAATCAGCCTTATCAGATGTATCATCACCTGCTACTGTCTGTGACACAAAACCATATGCCGCTGT
This sequence comes from Lachnospira sp., assembly GCA_050874785.1. Classification (GTDB taxonomy): domain Bacteria; phylum Bacillota; class Clostridia; order Lachnospirales; family Lachnospiraceae; genus Lachnospira. Next base: position 1,083 of record JBNMLJ010000019.1, on the reverse strand, counting down.
CCTAAGTGCCGCACTTGCCGCCGCATTAGCCCTCATATCTGACCTTGCACCAGCCGCTGCTCTGTCTGCCGCCTTATCCTGCATCTCCTTAAGCCTCTTTAAGTTCTCCTTGAAATCGTCAACGTAGTCGTCTATTCCATCAAGCATTTTATCCCATTGCTTATCAGACATACTGCGCCAGTCATTCTCATCAGCATTTTCATTAGCAAGTATCTTCTGATTGTAATAATCAGTATAGCTTTCTCTGAATGTCTGTGTATTAATATCCATTTTTCTCCTTTCTGCCGCTGTTCAGTCAGTCACAGCCGCTCCACTTTCCTGTACGGTCCAAGTGGTAAATAAAATAAATCTGCATAAAAAAACACACTTATCCAACAGCAATCAATCCATTGAATAAATGTGCTCTCCGTAGCTTAATGTATATCGGCATATGTACGCATTTTCTTAATAAAACTGTACATTTTTTTCAACGAGCTTATCGCCCTCATATCTTAACTTTATTGTAAAAAATCTCTGTTCATCACTAAGCAGAAGCTTTAAAAATACAGCGTCCCCTTCCCACGTTGGAAGCTCTAATATTTTGTCTTTACTAACCCAGCAAAGGTCACCTTCATCACATATGATTACCTCACCGTCATAGTCATCTGCGGTAAAAAGACACATAAGCTCAGACTCACATTCATCACTTATAAATGTTATAAGCCCCCTGAAACGATATGATGTAAGTGTAAGTCCTGTCTCTTCCTTCACTTCCCTTAAAAGACATTCCTCTGGTGTCTCATAGCCCTCTGCGTGGCCTCCAACACCAATCCACTTACCCTTATTGATATCCTTCTCTTTCTTAGTTCTATGTAACATCAGATAGTTGTTATCCTTCTCAATATAACACAGAGTTGTCATCTTCATAGTTAATCTCCATATCTTGGCATTATAATATATGTCTGTATTTTCAATAATATATACATCTTATTATACGTTATAATATACGTCCGTATTTTCAATAATATATACATTTTATTATACGTTATAATATATGTCCGTATTTTTCAATAATATGTATTTTTTCATCTCACATTATTATAT
>JBNMLJ010000018.1:0-62744 GCA_050874785.1 Lachnospira sp. | reverse complement strand
CGGACGCACCGCTCCAAATTCGCCATCGTGGCTCAGTTGTCGCTTGCCCAGACCTCGTGTCTGGGCATTGCTGTTTGGTGATGGGAAAGGCTAAGTTGTATCTCAATTGTGCTTATAATACTTGCGTAACAAGCCCCCGCCAGCTCACGCTCACACAACCACCCAGCCGTCTGCCTTAATTCCTGCATTGTGAAGGAATATACAATACACTTCTATGGCTAACTTCACAAACTACAGCTCCCACTGACTTTTACATCTTTCCAACCGCTACATCTTGCCCGCCACTCTCCTATCTCCCTTCCCAGCTATATTTCTGCCCATTATCCGCAACACCCGGTAGCGTGCCCCTGCCATCGCAACCCAGCAGGGGTGCGGGTAGGGGCTGTGGTGGTGCGTGTGAGGACTGACATTATAAGATAATTGCTGATATTCCTTAGTCATTCCCTCCACTATACAGCAATGCCCAGACACGAGGTCTGGGCAAGCGACAACTGAGCCACGATGGCGAATTTGGAGCGGTGCGTCCGGCACCACAACTCCATCGGGAATGACTTAGTAATATCCAATTATCTTATAGCAGTCTCACACGCACCACCACAGCCCCTAGCCACAGCCCGTCCGTTTGTCACAGCCGCACTCCACGTCCGCCATAATAAATCCGCAGAAACTATATCTGTCTATATCTATATCTGTCCCACCAATTCCTTAATCAGCTTAACCGAATTCTCAATCGCCTGCTTCTCAAATGTAGGATAATCCATAGTTGCACTATCATCAGCCTTATCTGAGATTGCTCTTAATATAACAAATGGAACTTTATTAAGATATGCAGCCTGTGCAATTGCCGCACCTTCCATCTCTGTGCAGTATCCATCAAAATTAGCTGATATTCTTTCTTTAACAGCCTTATCAGATATGAACTGGTCACCACTTACAACTCTGCCGATATGTGTTCCTATCTCTGGAAGAACCTTAGCACAAGCCTCTTTGGCAACATCTATAAGGTGCTTGTCTGCCTCAAACGACAATACGTCCATTCTGGGAATTTGTCCTAAAGGATATCCAAATCCTGAAGCATCCATATCGTGATGTAATACGTCACTTGATATAACAATATCAGCAATATTAATCTCTGCCTTAAGTGAACCTGCAATTCCTGTATTAATAACATAATCAACACCGAAATCATCTACAAGTATCTGTGTGCATACTGCCGCATTTACCTTGCCGATACCACTTCTTACAACAACAACATCTTTGCCATTAAGCTTTCCAGCCTTAAATGACATACAAGCCTTATCTTCCTGTCTTTCAATTTCCATAGCTTCAACAATCTTAGCTACTTCTTCGTCCATAGCTCCAATAATACCTATCATAATAATCCTCATTTCTGCGCACATTTTTTCGCATATCAAGTTTGTGTCTGGTACGCACAGACACAAATCCCTTGTGTGAAAATCTATTTTCCACACTAATCTCCTGTTATTACTTTGTTAGTTAATTATTCACAGTAAAAATGCGTTTAACTTATTGTACCAATTAATCGGCAATATCACAATGTTTGTGTCAGGCTTTATTTTTAAATATTAATACTATAACATCATAAACGAAAATCGTTTGATTTACTCTGCTCTCCACCTGAATATTAAATTAATTACATATTACATAATACAACTCTTTACAAGTTATGATATAATGAGCACATAAGTGCTCATCTTATAAGTTCCTTACGGAACTTTATATGCGCTGAAATGCTGCGCAAAAATTATGGTATAATGAGCACATAAGTGCTCATCTTATAAGTTCCTTGCGGAACTTTATATGCGCTGAAATGCTGCGCAAAAATTATGGTATAATAAAATGTGTTGCGCGCACACAATACATTTCCGTCTATATAACATTTTTTTATACTAACTGACTGTGCGTAGAAATGAGGATAATTATGAAATATACTACAAAAGGCGTATGTTCACGTTCTATTGAATTCGATGTAGTCGATAATAAGGTTACTGGCGTTAAGTTTGAAGGTGGCTGTTCTGGTAATACCCAGGGTGTTGCCGCACTCGTTGAGGGTATGGACGTTAACGAAGCTATCAAACGTATGGAAGGAATTAAATGCGGATTTAAGCCAACATCCTGTCCTGACCAGCTTGCAACTGCACTCAAGCAATATATTGCCAATAAGTAATTTATGGGAAATATTAAACGCTTCAAACGAATATATATAGAAATAACAAGTTCCTGTAATCTGAAATGCTCTTTTTGTCAGGAAACCAAACGTCCCGCACATTTTATGCCGATTGAAGATTTCGGACATATACTTGATGAAATACGTCCGTATACGAATTATATATATCTTCACGTCAAGGGTGAGCCACTGCTTCACCCACAGCTTGCCGACATACTTTCCCTGTGCAGGGATTGTGGCATAACGGTCAACCTCACTACCAATGGAACTCTTATAAGACAAAGGCTTGATACTTTGATTAAATATCCAGTACACCAGATTAATGTGTCTATGCACAGTGCAGATGACAACGACTGCATAGATATGGATACTTATATCAATGATTTGTTCTATTCCTGTGAGACACTTCTTGATAAGACCGATACAGAGATTTCGTTAAGATTATGGAACACGAAAAATGAACCATTTTTATTTGGTGAGAGAAACTGCACTATCAAACGTCATCTTTATGTCAACGTGCAAAGTCCATTTGAATGGCCTGAGCTTAACGGAAGTTATTACAACGAACGCGGCTTCTGTCAGGGAATACGCACACATATTGCCATATTAAGTGACGGAACAGTTGTACCCTGCTGTCTTGATGGTAACGGCATTATGGCTCTTGGCAATATACTTAACACTCCACTTTCGGATATACTTGAAAGCGATAAAAGCAAGTCATTTGTTCAGGGCTTCAATGACAAATATGCAGTTGAACCGCTATGCAGGCATTGCAGTTTCAAAGAAAGATTTTCACACAAAATATAATAACAGTGTTAATTCTGACACTCACTAATATAACAGTAAATTACTGCTATACAATATTAAAATTTACCATAAACAATAATTATAATTAAGAAAATGAGGATTGGCTATGAAAAAGATTATATTAACAGGTGGTGGTACAGCAGGCCACGTAACACCTAATATAGCATTACTTCCAAGTCTTAAGGAAGCTGGCTACGAAGTATTCTATATCGGTTCATACACTGGAATCGAGAAGACATTAATAGAAAATCTGGACATTCCCTACTACGGAATATCTTCAGGTAAATTAAGACGTTATAAGAGCTTTAAAAATCTTACTGACCCATTCAGGGTTATAAAAGGATATTTTCAGGCGCGCAGGCTTATGAGAAGAATTAAGCCTGATATTATATTCTCAAAGGGAGGCTTCGTATCTGTTCCAGTTGTACTTGCAGCTGGACACAAGCACATTCCTGTTATCATACACGAATCAGATATGACACCAGGACTTGCCAACAGAATAGCTATTAAAAAGGCTACAAAGGTATGCTGTAATTTCCCTGAAACTATCAAGTACCTTCCTGCTGACAAAGCTGTTCTTACAGGCTCTCCTATCCGTCAGGAGCTTTTACAGGGTAATAAGCTTGCCGGACTTAAGCTTTGCAATTTCACAAGCGACAAACCTATAATTATGGTTGTCGGCGGAAGTACTGGTGCTGTTCACGTTAATGAAGCGGTAAGAAAAGTTCTTCCTGAACTTCTTAAAGATTATCAGGTTGTTCACCTTTGCGGAAAAGGCAAGACTGATAACTCACTTAACAACATTGAAGGCTATGTACAATTTGAATATATAAGTGAGGAAATGCGCGATTTATTTGCAATAAGCGATATCGTAATATCAAGAGCTGGTGCTAACGCTATATGTGAATTATTAGCCCTTAAAAAGCCTAACCTCTTAATTCCACTTTCGGCTAACGCAAGCCGTGGCGACCAGATTCTTAATGCAAAATCATTTCAGGAGCATGGTTATTCAAGTGTATTATTTGAGGAAGACCTTACACCAGAAAGCTTATTAAAAGCTGTTAATGAACTCTATACTAACAGACAGACATATATCAACGCTATGTCAGAAAGCAAGGAAAGCCACGCTATTCCTATAATAATGAACTTAATTAATTCTACTGCCAAATAAAAAGAATGTGCAAATCACATTCCTGCACTAAGCACGGTCGTTTGCGACAAACTACATCTTCATGCGAGTGCTAATCACCAGCACCTATTGCCTTTTACTTAACAGGAAATTATATCGGATTTTCCTATTACATAAAATATATATATAAAGCGCCCACTGTAAGCCGTATATAAATAATATATGATTAGAAACTATTGTAAGAAATTAAGTGGGCGCTTATTTTATCTATTCCACAAAATATGTGTCTGGGTTTATTGGTTCTCCATATTGTGTAAGTTTGAAATACACTCCAGGACCCTCTTCTATATAGTATGCACTTGGGCTTGCCACTGTACCAATCAGCTGTCCGGCTACAACCTTATCCCCTTTTTTCAAATTAACATTTTCTATAAGACCAGTTGTTGTTTCATAACCATTTCCAATTGATACTGTAACTGTTGTTCCTGTTTCTGAAAGATTAGCCACATCTGTTACAATTCCTGATGCCGCCGCCGCAACATTAGTTCCTACCTCTGATTGTATAATTATCGCTGGATTACATTTGTACATTCCAAGACTCTTAAAGAAAATGGTCTCGTCCATATTATAGTCAAGTGCTATCTGACCAAGCACTGGCCACGCAAGCTTGTTGCTCTCATCAAATGCAAAATTCTTCATTGCCTCAGCCATAACTTCTTCTGATGATAAAGTTGGTGGAACTGTCGGCTCAGTTTCCTTATCTGCATCGTCAGTACCAGCTTTATGTGTGTTATAAGTATTATCTGATTTATTACTGATATTATCTGTATCTGCCGCCATACTTGCGCCAGCATTAGCTTCCTGTAATTCATCATCGATATTCCCCAGAATATCGTCTGTCACATCTTCTGTCTTTATTGCAACATTTTCCTGAGTTTCATTAAGATTAACAATGTTATTCTCATTATTTCTATTGGAATTAACGCTTCTTACCACTGAAATTACTCCTATAATAAGTGTTGCAATAATTCCTAATGATATAACGATTGAAACTATCTTTGTCTTACTGGCTGTGTTCTTATCCATATTAACCTCCATTCCTGCCCATAAAGGGCATAAAGTCCGGTGCTGTAGGTAAAACCTACAGTTATCAAAACCTTTCTATGTTAATATGCTTTCCATAATCCTGCGTATTATTCACTTATTATATTTATTTTATTATAAAATGTTTCTATAATATCTTCATAAGATGAGCCAGCCTTTGCCATACAATCTGCCGTATACACACTGACACCAAAGCCTTCTCCAACACCGATTGTCGTTACCTTAACGCCCGTCTGCATATATTCAATATTAAAATTTGGCGAATTAATACCAAGTACATATGCAAATTCACTTCCCGACATAACAACATTTCCTATCTGAAGCTTTAACACATAACCAGCTTCATTCTTGGATACAATCTGAATTTGCTGTGCCAGATTATTTTTATCAAGATTAATGCTGTCGTATTTTTTCTCAAATGAATTAACAAAATCTTTATTGCTTATAGTCTTAACAACAAGATAGTCTTGTGCATTTTTATCATTATTACACTCCACTGCTGAAAGATAATCATATTCATCACCTAGTATTGAAGCCCCTGAAAGCGTGCTTCCCGATGTTATATATGTATATCTTGCCTCAATATACTTATCGTTATACCTGATTGCAAGTCCACTTGTCGCAGCTGTGCAATCCTTAACAAGATTATAATTATCCTCGTAATCTTTCCCCCACTTGCTTTTCATCTGCTGTGTCGTCATATATTCCATTCCAAGCTCACTGCTGTCTATGCTCATTTGCTCACCCATAAGCCTGTATACATCAGTCCTTATCATAATGCTTTCTGCTTTAAGAACTTCTACTTCACTGCTCATATAAAGCCTTTTGGCAAGCACCATCGCCACAAACCTGTCAACGCTTACCTCCTGCGTGGCATTTCTATATTTTACAATCACTTTTCTTCCATCGCTGTAATCTTCATTCACAGGCGTGTACACAACTCCTGTGACATTCAGTGTAACAATAGTCGGTATAAGCAGATATATGGCGATAAATATGATTACCGCCACATATTTTTTCTTTCTATAACTATATGAATTATTTAAAAAAATTCTATCCAACGTTCAGCACTCCTTTATGTCTGCGCTTATATAGCGCATATTAAAGAGTATGAATTATGGATAGAATTTATTCTTGTTATTACTGTAACTTAACTGGTGTCTTAGTAAGCTTCCAGATTTCTGTAGCGTACTCTTCTATAGTTCTGTCTGATGAGAACTTGCCAGCCTTGAATGAATTAATCATAACTGCCTTAGCCCAGCTCTCCTCATCTCTATATCTTTCATCAATCTTCTTCTGTGCATCTGCATAAGAACGGAAATCTTTAAGGATAAAGTAAGTATCTGCCCTTCTGCCTTCCTGTGTATTAAGAAGTGAATTGTAAATATCTCTGAACATCTCTGGGTCTTCCTTAGAATACTTACCATTGATAAGTTCCATAAGGACTTCTCTTATATCCTGATCGTTGTTAAATATTTCCATTGGGTCATATCCGCCCTCATTCTCATAACGTATAACTTCGTCTGAGCTAAGTCCGAATATAACTGCATTGTCTGCTCCAACTTCCTGTACTATCTCTACATTAGCACCATCCATTGTTCCAAGTGTCATAGCACCGTTAAGCATAAACTTCATATTACCTGTACCAGAAGCTTCCTTAGAAGCTGTTGAAATCTGCTCTGATACATCTGCTGCTGCAAATATAATCTCAGCATTAGATACTCTGTAGTTCTCTATGAATACAACCTTAATCTTGCCATTGATAGACTCATCATTGTTGATTACTTCTGCTACATTATTGATAAGCTTGATTGTCTGCTTCGCAATCTTGTAACCTGCTGCTGCCTTTGCACCAAATATAAATGTTCTTGGCACAATATCCATATCTGGATTCTTCTTAATCTCATTGTAAAGATACATTACGTGAAGAATATTAAGAAGCTGTCTCTTATATTCGTGAAGTCTCTTTACCTGAACATCAAATATTGAATCCGGATTAACATCTATTCCATTATGCTCCTTAATGTACTTAGCAAGTCTTACCTTATTCTTATGCTTAATCTGCATAAATTCCTGTCTTGCCTTTTCATCATTAACATATACTAAAAGCTTCTCTAACTGCTTAAGGTCTGTTATCCAGCCGTCACCAATCTTGTCTGTAATCCAGTCTGCAAGAAGTGGATTAGCGTGAAGAAGGAATCTTCTCTGTGTAATACCATTAGTCTTGTTGTTGAATTTCTCTGGCATCATCTCATAGAAGTCCTTAAGCTCCTGCTTCTCTAAGATTTCTGTGTGAAGCTTTGCAACACCGTTAACTGAGTAGCCTGCACATATAGCAAGATGTGCCATCTTAACCTGTCCGTCATAGATAACAGCCATCTTTCTAACCTTTTCCTGATCTCCTGGATATTTAGCTTTAATCTCTTCTACAAATCTTCTGTTAATCTCTTCTACTATCTGATAAATTCTAGGAAGAAGTCTTGAGAATAATTCGATAGGCCATTTTTCAAGTGCTTCTGCCATAATAGTATGATTAGTATATGCAACCGTCTTAGTTGTGATATCCCATGCCTCATCCCATTCAAGACCATTTTCATCCATAAGAATTCTCATAAGTTCTGCAACTGCAACTGTTGGATGTGTATCATTAAGCTGGAATGTAACCTTCTCATAAAGCTTTCTTACATCACCATTATGCATACTCTTATATCTGTCAACAGCTCTCTGAACTGATGCTGATACGAAGAAATACTGCTGCTTAAGTCTTAATTCCTTACCAGCATAGTGGTTATCGTTAGGATAAAGAACTTCTACGATATTCTTTGCAAGGTTCTCCTCCTCGATAGCCTTCTGGTAATCACCTTTATCAAATGAGCTTAAGTTAAATGTATTAACTGGCTCTGCATCCCATATTCTAAGTGAGTTAACTGTATTATTGCCATATCCAATAACAGGAAGGTCATATGGAACGGCTATAACTGAACGGTAATCTTCCTGAACGAACATATCACGTCCTGTTGCTTCATCTCTGTAAGAACGTACATATCCACCAAACTTTACTTCATACCTATATTCAGAACGTTTAATCTCAAATGGATTGCCATCCTTTAACCAGTTATCTGGAACTTCTACCTGATATCCGTCCTTAATCTCCTGCTTAAACATTCCGTACTTATATCTTATACCACAGCCGTATGCTGGATATTCAAGTGTAGCTAAAGAATCAAGGAAACAGGCTGCAAGTCTTCCAAGACCACCATTACCAAGTGCCGCATCAGGTTCCTGATCTTCGATAACATTAATATCAAGACCTAATTCTTCAAGAGCTTCTTTTATCTCATTGTACTTAGTAAGATTAATCATATTATTGCCAAGTGCACGACCCATAAGGAATTCCATTGACATATAATATACAACCTTAGGATCTTCTTTATCATATGTCTTATGAGTTGCTATCCACTTATCTATTATAAGATCTTTAACAGCATATGCCACTGACTGGAACACCTGCTGTTTGTCAGCTTCATCTATGTTCTTTCTATACAAAGACTTACAATTGCTTACGACCTTCTTCTTAAATTCTTCTTTGCTAAAAGATACTGCTGTGTCTGTCATACTGTATTCTCCTCCTTAATATATAGATATACCCCATCCGTATACCTTTTATTACCAAATTAAGAGTTAATTAATTATCAACTCCGCTTTCCAACTGTATCTCCAGCCAGAAATACTATATAAGTAAATTATACACGATTACCACACCTATTGCAATTTAATAAACTTATTTTAGTGTAAATACAACATAAAATTGTTAAAAAAGCAACATACTTTTCACTCCAATAAAAATATTACTGTCTAAAACAATCCTCTTTAATATAAATTGTTTTAAACAGTAATATTCTATAATTATCATTCAAAATAACACATATATTGTTTTATCTTCATTTTTCTATATAACTTATTCTGGTGTAACCGGTTCCAGCGTTATATTTCCACTACCAATCTGCGATTTATCCAAAATCGCTGAAACATTAACATTAACGACACCTTTTTTATTTTTAAATACTTCGTCTTCTAATTTTATTCTAAGATTTTGTTCTTCTTCTGATAATTCCAAGCCTTTTATATCGTGTGCGGAAAATCCTATCAGCAGACACCGCTCGTCTCCTCCATAAAATTCAGCACTAATATTTCCTGATGCCTTTTCATCCGTATTATTTAATATTACTGTATCCTTTATATTACCATCAGTATCTAATATATAAATATAATTATCATATTTTTTAAATTGCTCATCAAGAGGCTTTCCACTCAAAGCCATCAGATTAACACCCTTATATATATATATATAGTTTCCATCATAATTCTTTAAATGTACATAACCATAGTCTTTTTCGTGCTGTAATTCCTGTACATATAAATCCTTGATATCTCCTGTACTTATATTAAGCTTTTTAACCATATAATTATCTTTATCAACACAAGTAAAATATAAGTTGCCATCCTTATCAAAATACATTTCACTATTCCAATTTATAATCGTTGGTGATATCTCAGGGTACTTTTCATTCATATCACACAGTCTACTCACATTGTCTGTAGAGATATCTATCTGTTCTATATAATATAAGCTTTTATCGGCAGATACTCCACTTAACCAATTCACATATATCTTATCCTCTATTGGATATAACGATACTCTTTCATAATAATTATATTCACTCACATACTCTTTAACAATATATGCCTGTTCATCTGAATTCAAAGAAACCGCACATATAAACAATGAATTATCCCCTGATAATTCATAATACAGCTTACCATTAGTTATACAGGCGTTCTTACTATTTTTATTAACTGACAATCCATTTATTGATAAAGTCTTCTCTTCCTTCTTATCTCTCATCGTCTTATCATAAGAAACAAGTATATCTTTTTCCTCAGTTTTCTCAATCATATATAATCTTTGATTATAATACCATATCTTGCTTCCTACACAGATATTCTGTGATATATATGCCTCACATTCATCTGTTCTATGGTCGCAATCAACCTTAGAACATAATGGTATCGTCATGTCTTTAATCATATCATAATAATATATATACATATTACTATTATTAATAACAGGTGCACCGTCTATGTAATAATATCCTGTTTCCGATGCAGCTGCATTATCCGACATATAATACTGTGGTGCATTATCGTCATAAGTATATGAAGAATACCTGTAATCATCAGTTACAGTTGATTGATTAGATTGCTTATCACCACAGGCAGATATTCCCAGCATTGTAACTACTGCCATTATTATTAATATTATTTTTTTCATAGCCGATACACCTCTTTCTAATATGCTAAATCAATGTAATATTTGTCACGTTATATTTATATATCTATTCATTATATCGGTTCGTACTCTATACAACTATCCAGATTGCCCCATTCATCAATAGATACATATATATAAATATATCCTCGGTAATCATTTATAAATGAATGTCCATAAAAATAATATTTAAAACATAATTGTGATGTTCCATATCCATATTGTTTATCTAATTGAAGCACCTCTATGTTTACATTATCACTTCCAACACCATCATTACCAACTACATATCCATCTACTATCCAGCCATATGCACCTTCATCATATGCATATGAAACGTGTGTATGTGCATATATATTTATAGAATGTGAATCATCTAATTGGACATCCGTTAACTCTGCATAAACATCATCTTCACCAGTCTGCGTTGCTAATGCCTTATCTGGATCCTTAATAATAATCACTGCTATAAATACTGCTAATACTGTTATAACTGTCTTTATAATCTTCTTAACTTTCATAAAAATTACCCCTTCCTTATTTCTTATTTCTGATACTTTTACTCCTTTCCGATTATCAACAAAACTCTTACGATAATCAATATTATATTAATATAAAGATTGAGCTCATCGTCTTTATAATTAATCACACTATTATTTCAAATTAGGCTCTATACTATTATTTCATTCTATTATTTTGCTATCATTCAAAATAATAAAGATATACATCCTCCAAATCTATATCATTATCCACCCTTACAGCCTCCTCTGGAAGTTCATCTCCAACAAGCCTTAATACCATACCATTCTTTCTCTGCCTGATATTTCCTATATGGTACTTTCCCTGCAAATCAGCTACATCTGAAAGAGTGCAGACAACTTCACCAACCTTGCCCTGCATATTCTCTATAAGCTGTGAAGGTGTTCCTGTTGCAATTATCTCACCATCCTTTAACAAAAGCACTTTATCCGCTATACACTCAATATCACTTACAACGTGCGTTGCGAATAATATAATCTTATCTCTGGATAATTCAGCAATATAATTACGGATACCTATTCTTTCCTTAGGGTCAAGACCTGCTGTCGGTTCATCAAGTATAAGTATCTTCGGGTCACCCAATAACGCCTGTGCAAGAAGCACACGCTGTTTCATACCACCAGAGAAACCACCTATCTTCTTATACGCAACTGATGTAAGATTGACTACTTCAAGCAATTCATCTATCTGCTGATTAACCTTTTTAATGGTCACATTTCCAGCTTCATCAACAGACTTTACACTCTTAACACCTTTTATCTCTGCCATATACTTAAGAAATGCCTTAGGCGAAAACTCCTCATAAAAGCCCTGTTGCTGTGGCATATATCCTACAACCCCACGAAACTTTGCCCCAAGCTTTAATATGTCAACAAGCTCCTTAGATACTGTATTATCTGCACTATCTTCACCATCACTATACATTATGCTTCCGCCATTCTTATCACGGCTGACATTATCTGTTATCAGATTAATCATAGTGCTTTTGCCTGCACAGTTAGCACCAAGTATTCCATATACTCCCGGCGTAAATGTATAATTTATTCCTTTCAAAGCTTTGACATTTCCATATGTTTTCTTTAAATCTGTAATCTTAAGTTCCATAATAACCCTCCATACTTCTCATACCAAATAGCTTTTATTTAATGGATATTCTGTCTATATAATATTTTAAAATATTATTTTATATTCTTACGGTATGTTGCACAGGCTATCACAAGCATTATTACAAATACTACAATAAGCAGAATTATGCTTTTTACGTTATAGCCATATGTATTAAACAGTCTGTTAATATCCATACCTACAACTATTGATAACTTTTGCGCCCAGTTTACACCTAATATATATATAACGTGTGGTATTAACATAACAAATGAAACCATTAACGATACTTTATAGCTAAATCTATAAGATATAATATAAGCTGTAAATGCAACAACAAGCATCCATATAAGCCTGTATACACTACACCAGATAATATATGCCAGAATACTTATATTAACTGGAAAATCCTTAAACATCTGTAAACACCATATACTTTGTGTAAGCTGGTTATATACATAACGGTCAGATATATTATGTACATTAATTATAGTTGATATCAGCCACAATAATGTGGTTATTATGAAGACCTTTAACATTTTATTATTCCATAACCTTACTCTTCCTTTAGATGAACGTATATGGGCTGTCATTTTATTCTGCCTTTCAAAAGCATAGTCCCCTGCAAATAATAATATAACTATAATAATACTTATAAAATTCACGCTCTCATTACTAGAATACATCCTTTCTCCAAGTATATCATTATAATTGGCTGGATTAACTATAACTGCTGATGCTGACCTGTTATCATTAATTTCATTAACATAATCAACTGCCGCCTGCATTGTATCTATGTTACTCTGCTCTTTTAACAACTCCTCCTTTTTATATAACATTGCAGCTTCATCCTGCTTTGCTTCTTTTAACTCATCTCTTAAATCTGTTATATAGGCTTCCACATCTTCATCTGGCGCACGTCCATCAAATTCCTTATAGAATTTATTAACCATATAATTGTTATTAGTGTAATCCACGCCTCGTTGAATTTTAAATGTCATAAGCACATACACCAATACAATTATAAACAGAATTCCCTTCTGTATTATAAGCGTCTTATATATTTCCATTAAAAGAAGCGACATTTTATACATCAGTTTCTGTATCAATATATGTATTTTATCAAGCATAATATCAATAATATTCTTCTTTCTGATAGTATGCTTTGATGAATACACAACTATATTTCCAACAAGACTTATAAGGAATATAACTGCGGTCATAACAAATGTAGTAGTGCTTATATCTGCTATAAAACCATTGGTTCCCCAGTTCTCATACACAAGATAAGATGTTCCAGAAAACAATATATTTATTATGTTTATGTACTTCAAAGCATTAAACTGGCTATTATACTGAATTTTATTATATAGCAGATATTCACACAAAAATATTACTATAACCAATGTAACAGCAACTTTATAATTACTTATAAGATTAATTACAAAATATATAAATAACCCTATAGTAAACATTGCCAGTGCATATACCAGACAATATAGAACAAAGAACTGGTTAATGCTTATAGCATATGGAAACATATTAAACAACTTGGAATTCTGTATATATGCACCGCCAGAAATTCCATATACACGAGCATATATAGCATACAATATTCCGTTGTACAGAAATGAAAGTACAATATTATATATAATTATAATTCCACATCGTACTATTGGCAGCAATATGCGACCACGCCTGCTTGTTCTTACAAGAACCTGCACTCCATTATCTGACTCCTCTGTAAAATATATAATAATAATGGTAAATACTATTATATACAGAAGCGGCATCGTTCTGTTGGTTACCAGTTTTTCAATAGCCGTTGTATTACATATTCCTATATCAACAGATGGACAGCTTTCTTTGTCCCTCATCTGTTTACTTGCATTAAGTATATAGAAGCTGTCATCTCCTCCAAAAAGTGTACTTTGTAATATCCTGTTATAATTCTTTGACTTGTTATCTGCATTATAGTTTTCAATATATTTCTCTTTTTCCTTAACTAAAGCTGCAGCTTCTTGTATATACTTACTGTCTTCTTCCTTATATTGTTCATATGCTTTGATTAACCTTTCTGCTGTAATTCCGACATTATCATTATTAATATTATCGTAATCACTGATTATCTGTCTGTAATAATAATATACTTTATTATCCTGATTATAATTAATCTGATAAATGCTTATACATATCATTGCTATGAACAGACAAATTATACAAAGCATGCTTTTTCTTACAATTCTTACCAGCTCCATACGCCTTCACCTCACCCATAACCTATTCTGGTGTAATCTGTTCCATAGTTATTGCACCACTACCAATCTGTGATTTATCTAAAATAGCTGATACAAAGACAACCGGCGATCCTTTTCTATTTTTTCTAGACTCTTCTATAAGTTCTGCCATAAGAGCTGTTTTTTCTTCTGATAACTCCAGCCCCTTTATATCGTAGTCTCTAAAAGCAATAAGCATACATCGGTCATCTCCACCATAGAATTCACCTGGTACATTTCCACTAGCTGTAGGATCAGTTCCATTCAATGTTACTGTATCTATTACATTGCCATCAGTATCCAATATGTATATATTATTGTCATATTTTTTTCTTTTTTCTTCAATACTCTTTCCATCAAGAGCTTCTCCATTGACATTTTTATAAATATATAAATACTTACCATCATAATTTTTCAAACTAACATAATTATAATCTTTTTCATGCTGCATCTCCTGCGTATATATGTCTTTAATATCCCCAGTACTTATATTAAGCCTTCTGACTATGTACTTATTATCATCAACACATGCCAAATATATATTACCCTCATTGTCATAACGTGACTGTACACACCAGCCTGTAAACAGAATAGTTGATGCTATTTCAGGATACTTTTCATTCATATTACACAACCTGATAACCTCATCAGTTGATGTATTAATCTGTTCTATATAATACATATACTCACTGGCAGATATTCCGCTAAGCCAGTTAATATATATCTTATCCTCCATAGGATATAAGGTCAGTCTCTCATGATAGTGATATTCGCTTATATATTGTTTCACTATATATGCCTGTTCATCTGAATTCAAAGAAGCAGCACAAATATACATTGAACCATCTGCTGATAATTCATAGTATAATTTGCCATTAATTATACAGGCATTATAAGGATTAGAATTGACTGACATTCCATTTATTGATAAAGTCTTCTCTTCCTTCTTATCCCTCATTGTCTTATCATAAGAAACAAGTATATCCTTTTCTTCTGTTCTCTCAATCATATACAATCTCTGGTTGTGATACCATATCTTATATCCAGTACAATTATTCTTAGATATATATGCCTCACAATCTTCTGTCCTATGATCGCAGTCAACCTTGGAACATAATGGTATAGTTATATCTTTAACCATATCATAATAATATATATACTTATTATTATTATTATTGACAGGCGCACCGGTTATATAATAATATCCTGTCTCTGATGCCGCTGCATTATCCGACATATAGAACTGTGCTTCATTATCATCATACACATATGATGAATACTTATAGTCCTCTGATGATGTCTGACTGTTCGTCTTTCCAGAACACGCTGTCATAACTAATGCTGTTGTAACTGTCATCATAATTAATAATATCTTTTTCATATTCATAGCCGATACGCCCCTTTCCATAATCCACTCTTAACTATTTAATTAGTCTAACCAGTAATTAATATCTCCCCATTCATCAACGCTAAAATTAAATCTGACATATCCATCATAATTACCCTCACCATATGCTGCGTGAGCTGTATAATAGAATATATATGTAGCTGTTGATGTTGTGTATCCATAATCATCCGCACGCTCCATAGTTTCTATTGTAACATTATCACTTGTCTTGCTCCATCCCTTAGGAATTATATCTATAACCCAACCATAAGCGCCTTCATCATATGCATATTCAACATAAGCTGTTATAGAAATATCCACATTATGCGAATCGTCAAGTACATAATTAGAAGTAGCTGTTACCGTTACTGCACCACCCTGTGATGCGGATGCCTTCTGTGGATTAATAAATACTACAACAGCAATAAATGCTATGATAGCCGCTGTTGTCATTTTACCTATTTTCTTTATTTTCATTATCCCCATAATATTTTCTCCTTTCGACAAATATCTTCAGTTATTCAGGTGTAATCTGCTCCAAAGTTATAGCACCACTGCCAATCTGAGATTTATCCAAAATGGCTGAAATACTGACAACTGGACTTCCCTTTTTATTTTTTCTACTTTCTTCTATAAGTTCCGCCCTAAGAGCTGTTTTTTCTTCAGATAACTCCAGACCTTTTATACCATATGTGCTAAATACAATAAGAAGACATCTGTCATCTCCTCCATAAAATTCACCTGAAATATTTCCACTTGCTGTATCATCTGTTCCATTCAATGTTACAGTATCTTTTACATTACCATCAGTATCTAATATGTATATATTATTGTCGTATTTTTTTAATTTTTCTTCAATGCTCTTTTCAGCAAGCGCTTCTCCATTGACATTTTTATAAATATATAAATACTTACCATCATAATTTTTCAAACTCACATACCTGTAATCTTTTTCGTGCTGCATTTCCTGCGAATATATGTCTTTGATATCCCCTGTACTTATATTAAGCTTTCTTACTATATATTTATTATCACCTACGCAGGCAAAATATATATTTCCATCACTATCAAAACGCGACTGTATACACCATTCTGTATATATAATAGTTGATGCTATTTCTGGATACTTCTCATTCATATTACACTGAATAACAACTTTATCTGTTGACACATCAATCTGCTCTGTATAATATCTATACTCATCAGCTGATATTCCACTCAGCCAGTTAACATATAGCTTATCTTCTATTGGATATAATGAAAGTCTTTCATAATAGTGATACTCACTAGCGTACTGTTTCACAATATAGGCTTGCTCATCTGTATCTATAGGCACTGCACACAGATATCTCTGATTATCTCCCGATACTAAATAATATAATTTACCATTAGTTAAACAGGCACTATTATCATATTTATAAACTGACAATCCATTTATTGATAACGTCTTCTCTTCTTTCTTATCTCTCATTGTCTTATCATAGGAAACAAGTATATCTTTTTCTGTAGTCCTCTCAATCATATATAACCTTTGATTATGATACCATATCTTATTTCCCAGACAGGCATCTGCAGACATATATGCCTCACACTCTTCTGTCCTATGGTCACAGTCCATCTTTGAACATAATGGTATGGTCATATCTTTCACCATATCATAATAATATATATACGAATTCCTATTATTATTAACAGGCGCACCGGCTATATAATAATATCCTGTCTCTGATGCCGCCGCATTATCCGACATATAATACTGTGGTGCATTGTCATCATATACATATGAGGAATACTTATAATCCTCAGATGATGTCTGATTTGTTACCTTGCTCGAACACGCTGTCATAACTAATGCTGTTGTAACTGTCATCATAATTAAAAATATCTTTTTCATAGCCGATACGCCCCTTTCTTTATTCAATACTTATATATTTTACTATTCTAACCAGTAATCAATATTTCCCCATTCATCAACATAAAATCTAAAAGTTACATATCCATAATAATAATCATCGCCATCTGCTGCATGACCTGTATAATGGAATACATATGTTGCCATTGATGTCGTGTATCCATATTCACCTGCATAATCCATATTATCTATTGCAACATTATCACTTGTCTTGCTCCAACCTTGTGGAATGATATTTATAACCCAACCATAAGCGCCTTCATCATATGCATACTCAACATAAGCTGTTATAGAAATATCCACATTATGCGAATCGTCAAGTACATAATTGGAAGTAGCTGTTACCGTTACTGCACCACCCTGTGATGCGGATGCCTTCTGTGGATTAATAAATACTACAACAGCAATAAATGCTATGATAGCCGCTGTTGCCATTTTACCTATTTTCTTTATTCTCATAATATTCATAATATTTTCTCCTTTCGGTAAATATCTTTAGTTACTCGGTTACTAACTAAATATTATCTATACCTCCTCCTTTCTTAATTAAATTCAACTCTTTGTTGCACTAATACTAAATATTAAGAACTGAGCTCTTGGTTCTTTATAATTAATGCACAAAGTATTTACGCTGTTAGTCTAACTCATTAGACCTATTCTGTCAATTAATTTTACTTTTATTTATTACATATTAGCTACCACAATGTTCATTCCCATTATGTTATTAATCATAATATCTATCTATTATTTCATAATCTACACTTGTTTCACCATAACAATCTGCGTACGCTTTTATCTTATATTTTATATTTAAACCGTCAGAGTTGCTTATCGTGCAATATCTTACTCCGTAATCTTGATATATTTGAGCATTCTCATCTATTACAACTGAATAACCGTCACAACATTCCACATTTAAATATATCCAGTCCATACTTACCCAAGCTCCATCTGCATATTCATATGAAATAATAACTTTTACATAAGCACATACTTCTCCTGTATTATCTATTAACGCTATATGATAAGTAACATTATCTTCATATAACCTCCTATCCAAATCAATCTCTTCAATATATGAATTCATAAATTCACTTTCTCCTGCTTTTACATTACAAATCATAGAATTAACCGAAATTATTATAAATAAAACTAACCCTAATAAAAATTGTACTCTTTTTTTCATACTTAACTCCTCTCTAGACTCCTATTCACCTTAAATTACCTATCTAAATGTTATTCACTTGGAAAAACAATCCATATCGTAACCCCGCTATCTCTTGCATTAGCTGGGTCAAACTCCTGATATGACTGGACATATTGTCCACCCGTTCCTAATACTTTTCCATCTACTTCCTTCTGCTCCGTCCTAATTACCTCTTCTTCTGCCTGTTCTTCATCCCCCTTCTGCACGCTCTCATCTGTCTGCCCTATCTTTTCAATAACATCTGTACTTCTATTAACTTCATTACCACCAGCTTCTACATACTGCACCGTAGGCTTTATGAATAATGCAACCATAACAACCGACAATATCAGTAATGATACTGCCACCTTGCTGGCACTCGCACTTTGAGGCTTCATTATATTGCCTATTCTGTTAATCATAATTCTGTAATCATTATTAAATCCCAGCACCCGTACTTTTGTCACATTGCCTTTATAAGCACTGTTTAACAATATATTGGCATATTTCTTACTCCAGTCCTCATCGTCCCTATGTCTTTTACAGCAGTCATAATCACAGCTTAACTCTATATGTTCTGCATAATACTTATAGAACATCCATACCAGCGGATTGTACCAGTATATAACCGCTGCTATGCCTGTTATTATCTTTATAATATGATGTCTGTGGCATATGTGCGTATACTCGTGCTCATAAAGATATGGTATGTCTTCATCATTGACTGCATATGATATATACACCTTAGGTCTGACAACACCATATACCAATCCAGAAGATATATAATCACTTCTGTATACTTTCACTTTTTTACCGCCAGCTAGTATTTCCTGTGGAATACTTGTAGATAATCTGTTCCTGAATTTCATATCAGCTAACATATTATGTAGAAATATCACAACAATTCCAAGCAGCCATATGCCCGCTAATACTTCATACATATTTATTGTTATTCCCGTCACACTGTCTGTGTAACTCACTTCTGACAATATGTTTGTTGATACTCTTTTTATATTGAACCTGATTGACAGTGGTATCAGAATTCTGACCCACACTAAAGACATTAACAGCAGCTTAAGCTTCGCTGACTTTATGCGCATTAATCCGCATATCAGCAGGCATATTAGTATAGCTGCTATTACTCTGATATTATTCTCCAAAATGTCTGTATATAACTTTAACCCCATCATATGTATACCCCCACTCACTGATGTATACGGATTGCCCTAAGCCTTACACTTTACACAATCCCCACTGTGTTATTTATCTAACCCAAATTGTCTTGCTATCTCCTGTCTTTCCTCGTCCGTTATCCCCCTTGCACGAACAAAAGCCGCCACAAATTCCGGCAGTGAACCGTCAAATCTTGAATCTATGGTATTCACGCTCTCGATTGACTGTGCATCTTCTTTCTTAATTATCGATGTGACTATTGTATTCTCGGACTTTATTATTCCTCGGTCACTCAGTCTTTTTATAACTGTATATGTGGTTGACTTCTTCCAGTCAAGCTTTTCCCTGCATAATCTCACCAGCTCTGTGCTCTTAACCGGTTCATTCTCCCACAATATCTTACAGAAGTTATACTCACTTTCATATATTACTGGCTGCATATTAATCTGCACCTCTCTTATCTGATATTTATAGCCTTAGTCTAAGCCACTAAACCGTATTTGTCAACATATATTTTCACAAATATTCATATGTTCCACCAAAAAACTGTAAATATTAAAAAACGAGGAGAAAATTCGCACAACTGCAATTTTCTCCCCGTATATTAAAGTTCTATATTAGTTCTTCTCAACTGCAAGTACAACCTTCTCACCATTGATATCCCAATCCTTAGTGAAGCCTGCTGTCTTACCTGTTTCTATAGTATTTGCAAGAACAACGCTCTTAATCTGTTCTTCATTCTTCTTCATAAGGTCTGCTAACTTGTCATTACCGTCTACATATACAGTAATCTTGTCCATAACCTCAAATCCTGCATCCTTACGCATTGTCTGAATCTTACTTACGATTTCTCTTACGAAGCCTTCCTCGATAAGTTCTGGTGTAAGGTTAGTATCCATAACAACTGTGATACCCTTGTCAGAGCTTGCAACAAAGCCTTCCTTCTGAGTCATCTCAATAAGAACATCATCCTTTTCAAGAACGATATCTTCACCGTCAGCATTGATTGTAAATGAACCCTTAGTGTTAAGCTCATCCATAGTTGCATTGCCGTCAAGTGTAGAAAGTGCTGTTCTGATAGCATTAAGATGCTTGCCATACTTTGGTCCAAGTGTCTTTAACTGTGGCTTGAATGAGTATGAAGTAAATGCTCTTACATCATCTGTGTACTCAACTTCCTTAACATTAAGCTCATCAGCGATGATAGCTGTAAAGTAGTCATTTAACTTCCAGTCAGCCTTGATATACATCTTGCCGATAGGCTGTCTGTTCTTGATGTTAGTTGAGTTACGGCATGCTCTGCCGATAACAACAGCATTTAATACATCTTCCATATTATCCTCAAGTTCCTTGTCAATCCATTCTTCCTTAACTTCTGGGAAGTCGCAGAGGTGGATACTGATAGGAGCTGTCTTATCTATACTGCATACAAGATTTCTGTAAATGCTTTCTGTCATAAATGGAATCATAGGTGCTGCTGCCTTGCAAAGTGTTACAAGTGTTGTGTAAAGAGTCATATAAGCATTAATCTTATCCTGCTCCATACCCTTAGCCCAGAATCTTTCACGGCATCTTCTTACATACCAGTTAGAAAGTTCATCTACAAAGTCCTCAAGCGCTCTTGCTGTTTCTGTAATCTTGTAGTTGGCAAGATTGTTATCAACTGTCTTAACAAGAGTATTAAGCTTAGAAAGAATCCATTTATCCATAACTGGAAGCTTATCATACTCAAGTGTGTATTTAGTAGCATCAAAATCATCGATGTTTGCATAAAGTACAAAGAATGCATATGTGTTCCAGATAGTTCCCATAAACTTTCTCTGACCTTCTGTAACTGCCTTATCGTGAAATCTGTTAGGAAGCCAAGGTGCTGAATTCTCATAGAAATACCAGCGGATTGCATCTGCGCCGTGCTTCTTTAATGCATCAAATGGATCTACAGCATTTCCCTTTGACTTACTCATCTTCTGTCCGTCTGCATCCTGAACGTGACCAAGTACGATAACATTTTCATAAGGTGCTTTATTGAAAAGAAGTGTTGATATAGCAAGAAGTGAGTAGAACCAGCCTCTTGTCTGGTCAACGGCTTCTGAAATGAACTTAGCAGGGAACTGCTGTTCAAATACTTCCTTATTCTCAAATGGATAGTGGTGCTGTGCAAATGGCATTGAACCTGAGTCAAACCAGCAGTCAATAACTTCTGGAACTCTCTTCATCTTGCCCTTACACTTAGGACAAGTGCAAGTAACCGCATCAATATATGGTATGTGAAGCTCGATATCATCTGGGCAGTTATCAGAATGTTCCTTTAATTCTGCCTTGCTTCCGATAGATAACATTTCTCCACAATCATCACATACCCAGATATTAAGAGGAGTACCCCAGTATCTGTTACGTGAAATTCCCCAGTCCTGAACATTTTCAAGCCAGGCTCCGAAACGTCCAGTTCCGATAGTTTCTGGAATCCAGTTGATTGTCTTGTTGTTAGCTATTAAGTTAGCCTTAACTTCCGGGTCACTCATCTTTATAAACCAAGACTCTCTTGCATAGTAGATAAGTGGTGTATCACATCTCCAGCAGTATGGGTAATCATGCTCGAACTTAGGAGCATCGAATAACTTGCCCTCTTTATCAAGGTCTTTGAGTACTTCTGGGTCTGCTTTCTTAACGAAAAGTCCTGCATATGGTGTTTCCTTTGTAAGTTCACCCTTTCCGTCAACAAACTGTACAAATGGAAGGTCATACTTACGTCCAACCTTGGCATCATCTTCACCAAATGCTGGTGCGATATGAACGATACCAGTACCATCTGACATAGTTACATAATCATCACAAGTAACAAAATGTCCTTTCTTATGCTGCTTAGCCGCAACATCTGCCGCACACTGGTATAATGGCTCATATTCTTTATATTCAAGGTCTTTACCCTTGTAAGTTTCTAATACTTCGTAGTCAACGCCTGCGCCGCTTCCTGCTTCCTTGCCTTCTTCGATTGCATTGCCGTCTACTGTCTGACCTGCCTTAACTGCAAGACCGCCAAGTACCTTGTCAAGAAGTGCTTCTGCCATATAGTAAGTATAGCCGTCTGCTGCCTTAACCTTAACGTATGTTTCTTCTGGGTTCACGCAAAGTGCCACGTTAGATGGAAGTGTCCAAGGTGTTGTTGTCCAGGCAAGGAAATATGCATCTTCACCTACACATTTAAAACGAACTACTGCTGAACGCTCTTTAACAGCCTTGTAACCCTGTGCTACTTCGTGTGATGAAAGAGGTGTTCCGCAACGTGGGCAGTAAGGAACAATCTTGAAGCCTTTATATAAAAGTCCCTTATCCCATATCTGCTTTAATGCCCACCATTCAGACTCGATGAAGTTATCATCATATGTGATGTATGGGTTATCCATATCAGCCCAGAAACCAACTGTAGATGAGAAATCTTCCCACATACCCTTGTACTTCCATACGCTTTCCTTACATTTCTTGATGAATGGCTCAAGACCGTACTCTTCAATCTGTTCCTTGCCGTCAAGACCTAACTCCTTCTCAAGCTCAAGCTCAACTGGAAGTCCGTGTGTATCCCAACCAGCCTTACGTGGAACCATATAGCCCTTCATTGTTCTATATCTTGGAATCATATCCTTTATAACTCTTGTAAGAACATGTCCGATATGTGGCTTACCATTAGCTGTTGGAGGTCCATCATAAAATGTATATACCTCCCCCTTCTTACGGTTATCAATACTCTTCTGGAATATGTCATTATCCTTCCAGAACTTTTCAACCTGTTTTTCTCTGTCTACGAAATTCATATCTGATGAAACTTTCTCGTATACCATTGTGTTACTCCTTTCAAATCATTTACTTAATCGTAACGATGTTAGATTGCTTTATTGGCGCTGTAACAAATGCCGCTACACACGCAAGAAAACCCCTGCCGTAATACGACAGGGGCTGAATTAACTTAACCTATATCAATTACGACATACCATCATATGCGTCCCTTGTAACGGTGGGATTACCGTCCTTACTTACTTTCTGTAGATATATATTATCCTACAAAGTTCTGCAAGGATGCTTGGAAGTGATATTCAACTATGACCTACTCACACCGGCTTACACCCTCCCGGCTCGCTATAGCTTTCTTTCATAATTTACTGTCTTCGTCATCGCAGATAATGTGATTGTATATAATTGACCTGCAAATGTCAATAATTAAGCTGTATTATTTAGTATAATTTTCAAGTTACAAAGTAAACATTTTGTATTTACCACAAACATCTAATAGCATAACATCTGTAAAATATTAATTATGAACTAAAAAAATGGCGGCAATAATAAAGAAATTGCCGCCATTCATATATTATTAACTTTTAATCATTCTGCTCTTTTATAGTCACTGTTCCAAGATTTTCTTCACTATCGCTGTTATCTGTTGATGAAGAACGTGACTCTAATTCAGCATTATATTCTGACTGGGTAATCTCTCCATCCTGAAGCATCTGCTTAAGCTCTGTATCAGTATACTGTGACAGATTATTAGTTGAAGAGCTGCCTGATGAGCTGCCACTTACTGCTGATGACTGTGCTGACATCTGGTTCTTGACTGCTGTCTGCTCTGTAATTCCATCAGAACCTGCTGCGCTTGATAAAGCTGCTGCTGTTGCATCTGTATAGCCTTCATCCTTTGAAACTTCACCTTCCGAAGCAGATGTTCCTGTAAATGTCTTCTGCGCAAGTGCTGTTCCCTGTGCCGAAATCTGTACTGTATCTCCGTCTTTTGACATTGTAACTCCGTCTTCTTTATCTTTTGAAGCGGCTTCTGCTTTAACATTATTACCTGTGTTTACGTTAAATGTATGATTTGCACTCTGTGTAAATATCTGACTACTTTGTATAGATGTTATTCCTGACATATCTGTGCCTCCTGATTTATTAATTCTTTTGATACTCTAATTATCCCACAATTCAGACTTTAATAAATACATTTCACAGAATATTCGCAGAACTTTCACATTTTCTATATTTCCACAAGCGAAAATCTCATCTCAACAATAAACTCATTTCCCTCTATCCTTGCACTTATATCCCCATTCATACGCTTCACAAGCTCTCTGGCAATAGATAAGCCAAGCCCTGTTGACGTTCTGCCCCTTGCCACGTCCGCTTTGTAAAAACGCTCAAATACATGGCTTAAGTCAATATTCTCAGGATGTCTTGTGTAATTACTGATTTTAATCACAGCCTGATTATCATAACTTTTAAGCTCAATACTTATATTCTTTTCCCCGTGGTCAAGTCCATTTTTTATTACATTCTGAATAACACGCCTAAGCCCCTGCTTATTGCCCGATATATACAGCATCTGCTCAGTAATTCTGATATCCGGATGAATATCAAGCTTCACCCACTCGTCATAATAAGAAAATACCGTTTCCTTAAGAATTCTGTTAATACAACAGGGTGTAAGCTCCAGATTATACGACTCATTTTCAGCTTCGTAAATGTAAAAAGCTCCTCAAGCATTTCATTAAGACTGTGAATTCTTTCACTGATTATATTAAGGTACCGCTTCTCATCATCCCTGTTATCACACTCTTCTATAAGCTGGAAATACCCATCCAGCGAAGTAAGCGGTGTCCTTATATCGTGCGAAAGATTAGTGTAAGTTTCCACTATCAGCTCCTCTTTCTTCTTGTAATCACGCTTTTCCTTTTTGCGCAGGTCAAGAAGCTCATTTAACTTGTCCACAAGCTGCCCTATTCCGCCAATATCCATTTCACGCTGGATAAGCATATTACTGTCGTGCTCCATAAGAAACGACAACTGGCGGCAGATGTCTTTAATCTGCCGCTGGTATCGCCACATAATAAATGCCTGTATAATAATTATTACCGCTAATATCCCAATAATAATCTTCATCCGTTAAATATCCCTTTTCTGAAAAATGTAACTGCTTAATGTCAGCATTATAACAATAAATGCGGCTGCCACGCACATTGAACTTACCACATCATTTGTACTTACATTCATAGGAAGCATCGTCATTTTTCCAGTTATTGTGTACTTATATATATCAAAATTATGAATTCCTATTTTATATATGGCATAGCTGATAAGATCATATATAATGCTCATCATATTCATTGTAAGACACACTGACAATGTCATACTGATAACATTATTCTTAATGATAACCGCCATCGCCACACATATTAACACAAAAGCATAATGAAGTACCATTTGTGTCAGGAAATATGGCACAATCACTTTCCAATCGCCCCATACGACACTTTTAAATACAATCATATTTGCCGCTGCCTGAAATAAAAATATTCCTGCAAGCGTAATCACCGTAAATAAAGCCAGTGCGACTGCCCTTGAAACAACTAACACACCCCTTCTTGGTACCTGTCCGCCAATATTCTTAATATAACCGCTTTTAATATCTGCTGTTGAAAACATAACCGCAAATATTATAAGAAACAACGCATAAAATCTTCCCTGTGCATTAGAGAAGAAAACATCAAACACTGTAACCATCTTACCCGGTTCGGTAGGCAGATTTACTGTCATTCCCAAGTTGATATCATCGTTTTCCTGCTGTGCGGTCTGCTCTTCTTTACTGGCATTTTCAGCAATATCCGTCTTATCTTGTTCTATTGTCTGCTCACCACTATTTTCATTTTCTTCCTGCGCAGATAATTCTTCTTTACTGACATCCGTCTGCACTGTCTGCTCCTGCTGCTCTTCCCATTCCTTATTAACCGCATCATAGTCTATTTTCGTAAGAAATGACGTAAATAATACCATAGCAAGCAATATAATCCATATTACATACAGACTTTTTGTATGAAACATTCTATATACATCCATTTTTATCATATTAAGCACGATTATCACCTCCTGTAAGCTTTAAGAAATAATTCTCAAGTTCTTCACTTGTAATAGATATTCCTCTGACTGGAATTCCCGCCTTTGCAAGTGTCATATTCAAATCAGCACTTTCGCCTAATCTTTCAAAAATATAAATATGCTCCTTATCTATTACCTGATAATTACTAAAGCCCATAGAGTCAAGCACTGGAATTGCCTGCTTTGGATTATCCAGCGTAAGCTCCATTCTCTCACCGCATCTTTTCATAAGCTCATCTCTTGTAAGCTCCTGCAAAAGACTTCCGTTATGGATAATGCCATAATCAGTCGCAATCTTTGATAACTCCTCTAAAATATGGCTTGAAATGCATATTGTCATGCCGCGCTCTTTTTGCAGTTTCTGTATTGTTTCGCGGACTTCCACTATTCCCTGTGGGTCAAGTCCGTTAATCGGCTCATCAAGAATAAGCAGGTCAGGTTCTCCAACAAGCGCAAGACCAATTCCTAACCTCTGCTTCATACCAAGTGAAAAATGTTTTGTCTTTTTATTTCCGACATTATCA
Source organism: Lachnospira sp. (assembly GCA_050874785.1). Classification (GTDB taxonomy): domain Bacteria; phylum Bacillota; class Clostridia; order Lachnospirales; family Lachnospiraceae; genus Lachnospira. Next base: position 35,173 of record JBNMLJ010000018.1, on the reverse strand, counting down.
AGACCGACTGTCTTTAATATCTCTTCTATGTATCCTTTTTTCTTAATTCCAAACAGCTTACATTTTATGTTCAGATTGTCATATGCTGACATATTGCCATAAAGTCCGGGCGCTTCTATAAGACAGCCTACTCTTGAACGCACCTTCTGCAAGTCCTTTCCCTCATACCCAAACATTGCTATTTCACCATAAGACGGCGTTGACAGACCACTAATCATCTTAAGACAGGTCGTCTTTCCTGCACCATTTCTTCCTATAAAACCATATATGGCACCCTTTTTAATGTGCATATTTACATCATTAACCGCCTTGTGCGTGCCATACTGCTTGGTTAAACTTCTTGTTTCCAATAATAATTCACTCAAAGCTTTTATCTCCTTTTTATCTGCTGCTATTCAGGCGTTTGCGAAACTGCCAGTATCGTACAAATTCTGGTTAATACATCCCACAATCACCTATCTGTTCTTATCATAAAAAATAAATCCTAATCAATCGCAAATAAATAGTAAAAAAAGAGTAAATTATTCATGCAGACGGTATCCAATTCCCCAGATTGTTTCAATATATTCATCCTCTGTAACTGCCTTTATTTTCTTTCGGATATTGCTGATATGCACATCCAGAGTCTTAGTTTCGCCCATATACGGCTCATCCCACGCATACTCAAATATGTCTTCCTTGCTGAACACCTGCTTTGGGTTTTTAAGAAGCAGCTCTAATATTGCAAATTCCTGTTTTGTAATCTTAGGAAGCACTCTGCCGCCAATACTCACCTCAAATGTAGAGCGTGTAAGTACCATATCCTTAAATTTAAGTGAGTCCTTTGCCTGACTATCTTTTGTACCAGTTCCTTTTATTTCTTGTGTTTTATCTTCCGTATTTCTTTCTATTTCTCCCTCTATATGGCGAAGCTGCACCTGAATACGCGCCAGAACTTCCCTTATCTCGAAAGGCTTTGTTATATAATCATCTGCCCCGTCCGTTAATACTCCGATTTTATCATCCAGACTATCCTTGGCAGTCAGCACAATCACCGGAAGCTTTCCCTTTTTCCTTATCTCCTTTAAAACCTCCTCACCGCTTGCACCCGGCAGCATTAAGTCAAGCAGCACCAGCGTGTAAGCATTTTCCTTCATATTTAAAAGCAATTTCGCCTCTGTTCCTGAAAATGCCTGCTCACACTCATAGCCTGACTTGGTAAGCACCTCACAAAGCAGATTATTAATATTTATATCATCCTCTACGATTAGTATATTTGGCATAATTTTTACTCCTTTACTTTATGAGAAATGGCATTAAATAAAATGGTTTTAACATAAGATTTTCTTCTTTTCCAACATCTTTTTGCGATATTAAATATATTTTACTTACATTCTTTGAAAATTTCTTATAAAATTGTTTTATTGATTCATGTTTTCCTGCCCCTGATGACTTAATTTCAAAAGCATTTACTTTACTTCCCTCTGCAATAAGAAAGTCAACTTCATAATAATGTGTACTTTTATCTTTTTCCCAAGTGTGATAATAAAGTTCCCTTCCTGCTGCTGTAATCATCTGTGCAATAAGATTTTCATACAGATAACCAAGATTAGCTGGCAGTTTATCAGAAAGCAATTTTGCATACACATCATTTTCTGTGACTGGGTGGTCAATAAACATTAATGTAATAAATAATCCAGTATCCGAAAGATACAATTTATAACTGTCAAAGTCTTTTGTATCTGCCAGACTTACCCTTGGATTGGTTGAATTATAACAAGGTAAAACTGTCTTTGAATCAATCAGCTCGTATAATAATTCCTCTGACTTTGAATTATTCCTCTGTCTTATTGCAGTAGTAATCCTGTATTTTTTGGAATCCTTTGCAAGCTGTGCTGGAATTGAATGGTATATTGCAGATATCCTTCCAGACCCGTCAATCTTTTTAAAATCTTCTTCATACAATGATATAATCTGTCTTTTGACCATATCAATCTCAGAAAAATTTTTACCTTCTATATAAGCTTCAACTGCCTGTGGCATACCACCTACAGCCATATATATTCTTAAATCTCTCATTAATTTACGGTTAGTTGCCTGCCCAATAGCCTTGCCTGTATCATATATCTGCTTAAGAAGTTCATAACTTCCACCTGTTGCATCGCAGAACTCCTGATAATCCATTGGATACACCTGTATTTTCATTTCTTCCGATGGAATTAAAATATCCTTTACATTTTTCTTTATAGAAATTAGTGAACCAGTTTCCAGATAACTATATCTTCCGTCAGCTACAAGATGTTTTATTGCCTGTCTTGCCTTTGGAAAAAGCTGAACCTCATCAAATATAATAAGTGATTTATGCTCATATAATGTTATTCCTGTTTCCGCCTGCAATCTTAAAAAAAATATATTTAGATTGCCGATATCATCGAAACACTCCAATATATTAGTTGTTGTTTGGGAAAAATCAATAAGGATATATGAATCATATTCATTTTCTCCAAAGCTCTGTGCGATTGTAGACTTACCAACTCGTCTTGCCCCCTCTAACAAAACCGCATATTTATCTGAATACTTCTCTTTCCATTCTAACAATCTGCTATATACTTTTCTTTTAAAATTCATAACTTCCCCCTTTCAGAACTAAACAATTGTTACTGTTTAACACTAATCTGAAAATGATGCGTATTCCCTTATTAATGTGTATTTCTATAATAAATGTCATTTTCTTCAAGATTATTATCTCTTATTTTATCCATTCCTTCAAGATTAATTCAATCATTTTATTACGTTTCTTCAATATTAATTTAGGCATTTTTATACGTTTCTTCCAAGTTAATTTAGCCGTTTCTGTCCTTTTCTTCAAGATTATTTTATTCATTTTATACTTTTCTTCAAAACCTCACTCTATTTTCTTATTTTCGATATCTAAGTGATGCAAGAGTGTAAAAGCCAAAAGTTTTATTATTCAAGTATTAAAAAATAGCACGACTATTCTCTATATCCAGAAATAAATCGTGCTATCTTCTCTAATTATTCCCAACCCTCGCCATCGCAATCTGCTCTGGTGTTATAGGTAATTCATAAAATCTTCTTCCTGCTGCGTGGCTTAGTGCATCTGTAATAGCTGGAAGCGGAGTGTTTATTACAATCTCTCCTATTGACTTTGCGCCAAATGGACCAGCCTCCTCAAAGCTGCTCTCAAACTCAACATTAATATGCCCGATATCCATTCTTGAAGGTATCTTATATTGCAAGAAAGAATTCTCATACAGCTTTCCTTTATCCGAATATGTAACATTTTCAGACATTGTCATACCTATTCCCTGAAGAATTCCTCCCTCAGCCTGGACTCTTGCAAGATTAGGGTTAACTGGTGTTCCACAGTCAACACAGGCATCATATTCTACAACCCTGCTCTCACCTGTAAGGAGGTCAACCTCAACCTCAGCAGCTCCTGCCATAAATGGTGGTGGAGAGATAGGTGATGTATGTGTATTAGTAACTGAGAGAGTAATATCATTACCGCACATTGAAGCTGTCGCGATATCAGAAAGACTTACTGACCTGCCTTTACTCTCTCCTGCCTCACAGGTTACATATTTTCCGTCAAATATAACCTCACTCTTATCACAGCCAATAAGCTTAGCCCCCAGCTTTTCAATCCTGCTCCTTAACTCTAAGGCACAATTCTCAACAGCCTTTCCAGTTACATATGTCGTACTTGATGCGTATGAACCTGAATCATAAGGAGAAATGTCAGTATCCGCACCGAATACACTTATATCATCTGTATCACACTCAAGAACCTCAGCCGCAATCTGCGCAAGTATTGTATCACAGCCAGTTCCCATATCAGCCGCACCGATATTCATTGTATACACACCCTCATCGTTAAGCTTTAGTGTGGCACTTCCGACATCCACTCCTGATATACCTGAACCCTGCATAGCCATACCCATTCCAACAAAACGTGCCTTAGTATCAGATATCTTTCTCATAGGATACTTTTCATCCCATTTAATCATCTCTTTAACCTTAGTCAGGCATCTGTCAAGCGCACAGCTTGTATTGACCTGTCCATAGTAAGCTGGCATAACATCGCCCTCTTTAACTATGTTCTTAAATCTTATTTCAAAAGGATCCATATGAAGCTTGTCTGCAAGCTCATTTACAGCAGATTCGACAGCAAAAAGTCCCTGAGTTGCACCATAACCTCTATACGCACCTGCTGACATAATATTAGTGTATACAACATCACTTACAAAACGGAAAGCCTCTGCCTTTCCATATAATGGTATTGACTTATGTCCTGAAAGACCTACTGTCGTTGGACCATGTTCACCATAAGCTCCTGTATTAGATAATGTATATAAATCTATTCCCTTTACAATACCGTCCTTAGTTGCTCCAAGCCTTACATGCATCTGCATTTCGTGTCTTGGTGAAGAAGCGGACTGTGTTTCCTCTCTTGAGAATATAATCTTAGATGGTTTCTTCGTCTTCCATGTAACAAATGCAGGATATATCTCTGAAACAGAAGTCTGTTTTGCACCAAAACCACCACCAATTCTTGGCTTTGTAACACGGATCTTTGATGGTGATATTCCAAGTGCATGTGAGATAATTCTTCTGCAATGGAATACTATCTGTGTAGAACTTACCACATGAAGTCTTCCATAGGTATCAATGGTACAGAAGGTTCTGAATGTCTCCATCATACTCTGCTGGCACGCCTTTGTGTGATATGTTCTGTCAATTACAATATCGCAGTTCTCAAGCACCTTATCTATATCACCATTACTGCTCTCATCGTGCGCACAAAGATTCCTTTTATTATCAGCTCCAACTGGACATAATGCTTCCCAGTTATCCTCTGGATGAACAAGTATTTCATTATCCTTAGCCTTAGTAAAGTCAAGCAATGGCTCAAGTACTTCATATTCTGTCTTAATAAGCTTCATTGCCTTATCAACACAACGCTCATCCACCCCTGCAACAATAGCAACCGGATCTCCTATAAATCTGACGTGCTTATCAAGAAGCAGCCTGTCATAAGGACTTGGCTCTGGATAAGTCTGGCCTGCACAAGTGAAGCGTTTCATATTCTGGTCAATATCCTTATATGTATATATTGCTTCAATCCCAGGCACCTTCATTGCAATGTCTGTATTGATATTCTTTACAAATGCGTTGGCATATGGTGAACGTAAAAGCTTTACTACAAGACAATCCTTTAGTGCAATATCATCTGTATACACTGGCTTTCCAAGAAGCAGCTCCATAGAATCCTTTTTTCTTATTGGTTTATTAACCGACTTCATTATTTCACCACCTCCTCTGTTTCCTTAATTTTCACTTTATCCATATTGTTTATCTTCTCTATATTATCCGGTTTTTCATCACTATTTATTTTTACTTCATTTTTTGCTTTCTTTGCCTCAAGAAAATTCTTAATTCCACGCAGTTGTCCCTCATACCCTGAGCATCTGCACAGATTTCCTGAAAGAAACTCCTTTATCTCATCTTCATCTGGATAAGGATTCTGCCTGAAAAGTGCAAGTGCATTCATAACAAATCCCGGATTACAGAAACCACACTGCTCTGCCCCCTGATCAGCTATAAATGTAACAAATTCCCTTGCCTCATCCTGAAGTCCCTCAAGCGTTGTAACACTGCATTTGTCTGCTCTTACAGCAAGAACCGAACAGGAAAGCACTGGTTTGTCATCAAGAAATACTGTACACAATCCACAATTTGATGTTTCGCAGCCACATTTCACGCTATAACAGCCGTGTTCCCTTACGAAATCATAAAGAGTCATATCACAGGCAACATCTGCTTTGACAGACTTTCCATTTAACTTAATATCTACTAACATATATTCTCCAATCCATATACTTACTAACGTTTAGCCAAAAGACATCCTTGCTCCAATCCGATATATACGGATTACTTTCTGCATATCCATACACCAAAATAATACATTATTAATTATTGATGTTTATTATAGACAGCCGTCAGTGCTCTTTTAGTAAGGACTTCAACAAGGTGGCTTCTATACTCAGCACTTCCACGCATATTACTTTCTGTCAGGACATTTTCCTTAGCATACCTTGCAAATGCTTCGATAGATTCATCATCTATCTTATCTTTAACACTGCCGTCTTTATTTTTAAGAATATCTTCCTTATCCTTTACAACTATTGCTCTTCCTGGTCTTGCACCTATGCATATATTACAAACATCTGAATCTGTGAATCTTACGCCTGAACAGGTAAGTACTGGCAGATCTGTTTCTGTAATTCTTACAGCTTCATAAAACATCTTAACAGCTCTCTTCTTTACTATGATATTTACAATAATATCCCTGTCATAGCTTCGCCCAGAATATTCCTCCAAAGGAATAATTCCTCCCTTATATAATTCGACATACGAATCTAATCCAACCAATAAAGTAAGTACATCTGAAAAACCATATCTTCCATATATACTTCCACCAATAGTAGCAAGATTTCTGAACTGTACACCTACAATATGTCTTAATGCTTCTTTAACACAGCCATTAGTATATTCATTAAATCCTTTATGAATTTCCAGGCTTCTCAGTGTTGTCATACAGCCGATTTTAAACTCAGTATCTGACTCTTCTATCTTGTCAAGTCCAAGTCCAGACATATCAATTGCAGTATTGACCCTGTTATCGCCCATACGCAGCCACATCATACCACCAATGATTCTGTTTGCTTTCTTCTGGTTAAGTTCGTAGGCCTCTTCAATACTTTCTACTTTCTTATAATTCTGTATAGTAAGCATATAAACTCCAATCCTTCTTTGTTATTATTCAAATAATATAAACAATTATAAAATAATGAAACAATCCGTATATCAGCCATCAGCATTTGATGAAATATACTTTTCACACTTCTGCCTTTAACTATACCGACTTGTAAAAGCCTTGTCAATCTGATAAAATTCATTCGCAAACAGTCATTAAAGACTCTTAGCACAGTAACATTTACTTAAATCAGTTACATTATACAGTTTGTGTATATGCGCACCAGACACAAATCTGTTACGCACTATTGGATGTGCGCAGAAATGAGGAACAATATGAAAAATTTCAAAAAATTAACCGCTTTAGTTTTAGCAGTGCTTATGCTTATATCAACTGTTGCATGCGGCAATTCTGCTACAACTAACAACGCTTCACAGACTTCTACAACATCAGCTTTTGATGTAATGTCTCAATTTAGTGAAGTAAACACAAGCTACCCTCTTACTGTTACCGACCAGGCAGGAAGGACTGTAACCTTTGACAAGGCTCCTGAAAAAATAGCTTCTTCTTACTATATTTCCACAAGCCTTCTTATTGCACTCGGACTTAAGGATAAGCTTGTCGGAATTGAAGCAAAGGCTGACACAAGAAATATCTACAAACTTTCAGCACCTTCTATAATAAATCTTCCAAATATGGGAACTGCTAAAGAATTTAATACTGAAAGCTGTGTTGCGGCCGCTCCTGATGTTGTATTTTTACCAATGAAATTAAAGAAAACCGCTGATACACTTGAAAGTCTTGGAATTAAGGCTATTGTTGTTAATCCAGAAGACCAGTCACTCTTAAAAGAATGCATTGGGCTTGTTGGAAAAATAACTAATACTTCTGGACGTTCTGATGCACTTAATAATTCAATTGACACATTCTTAGCTGACACCAAAGCGAAGATTACTGGCGAAAATACTCCTTTAGTATATCTTGCCGGTAACAGTTCTGTTCTTTCAACAGCTGGAAGCAATATGTATCAGGATACATTACTCACCAATGCAGGTGGAAAGAATGCCGCTTCTGAGCTTACAGATACTTATTGGGCAAATGTATCATATGAACAAATTCTTGCATGGAACCCTGATTACATCGTAATAGCTGCTGACGCAACATACTCAGTCAATGATATTTTAAATGATGCTAATCTTGCTGACTGTAACGCTGTTAAGAATAAAAAAGTTGTAAAGCTTCCTGACAATATAGAAGCCTGGGATTCTCCTGTACCAGCAAGCTTCCTTGGAAGTATATATATTGCTTCTGTTCTTCATCCAGAAAAGGTTACTAAAGATTTCTATGAAGAATGTGTAACAAAGTTTTATGAAAGCTTTTATGGATTCACACCTGCCAAATAAGGATGATTTATGTTCAAAAATACTAATAATTACCATGACAAAATTATACTTTTATCAGTCATACAGGCACTACTGCTTATAGTAGTGCTTGTGTGGTCTGTCACTACTGGACAGTATCCTCTTACATTAAAAGGATTACTGTCTGGTGATACTATGTCAATTATGGTCTTTAAAAGATTAAGGCTTCCTCGCGCAATTATGGGTATTATAGGAGGTTTTGGTCTTTCAATATCTGGATATATATATCAGATGATATTTAAAAATCCTCTTGCTTCCCCTGATATCGTTGGTGTTTCTTCAGGTGCAAGTTCCGGCGCTGCTTTTGCAATAGTCACATTTTCATCAATAGCCCCTGTTATATCAATATCTGCATTTACTGGAGCACTGATTGCACTTATGATTACTTTGCTTGTTGCATATGCAGTTCCTGGCAGAAACAGTTATACCATCGTACTGGCTGGCATAGCGATTCATTCTGTGGCCCAGACTATCTTGATGTTTCTTAAACTTGCCGCAGATCCCGAAAAACAACTTGCTTCAATTGAATACTGGATTATGGGAAGCCTTAATGGTATTTCAAAAGACAGCATTACAATTCCATTTTTTATAACACTCACAGGCTTTATTATAATGGCATTACTTTACAGACAAATTGTTATTCTTTCTACAAGTGAAGAGGAAGCTGCTGCACTCGGTGTCAATGTATCTGTTCTGCGATTTATTATACTAATGCTTGCAACACTAATTGTATCATCTATAATATGTGTTACCGGACTTATAAGCTTTATCGGGCTTATTGCACCTCATATTGCAAGATTGCTCACAAAACGAAATGACTTATTTACATATATATCAAGCGGACTTACAGGTGCTATTTTATTGACACTGGCTGATATATTAGCAAGAAGCGTATCTTCATCTGAACTGCCTGTTAGTATATTCACTTCTCTTCTTGGTGCCCCGTTACTTATACTCCTGCTAATAAAAGTCAACAAAAAGGAGGTTTTATAATGTCTGATTTGTTCAATTATACATTTTCAGCAACTGACATATCTGTATATTATGGCAGCACCTGTGCCGTTGATAATGTCAGCTTTAAATTGCAGCCAGGGCATCTTAATGCTATTATCGGTAATAATGGATGTGGTAAAACCTCCCTTATAAAATCTATTATGAATATCTGTAAACATAGTGGATGCTGCCAGCTTGACGGACTCTTGCTTGAACATATGCCTGTCAAGAAAAGAGCTGCAATGATAAGCTATATCCCACAAAAGAATGATATATCAATAAGTATGACTGTGCGTGAGATATGTCTTCTTGGTTTTAATCCACATATGCATATACTTGGAACTTATAATAAAGATATGCTGCAACGTGTGGATAAAGCTATTGATATGGTAGGTCTTGAGGGTTTATATAATGCAGATTTTTTATCCTTAAGTGAAGGCCAGAAACAGTTATGTATTCTGGCACGTACAATAATTGAAGATTCAAAATTACTTCTTCTTGATGAACCAGACAGCGCACTTGATTTTTCTAACCGCCATATGTTAATGCATCACATTAAAAATATCGTTTCGGATGGCAGGTGCTCACTTATGTGCACTCACAGCCCTGAACTTGCTCTTGAATACTGTGATAATATTTTTCTTATGAAAGAGGGTAGAATCATTTCTAACATTAATACACATACAGACACTCTTGATGTAATTAATAAAAAAATGTCACTTATATATGGCAGCATTAACGTCATTGAATGTACTGACATTAACCATAAAATACATAAAATAGTTGTAGCACTCTAAAATAGAGATTTTATTAAAATTTATATTTGTATTTGTTAAAAATTTATGGAGGCTTTATGGAGAACTGTTATTTAGATGCTTTAGCTGTAATCAGATTTTTTAAAATGTCGGGAAAGAAACATCTTATTATTACTGGTAACCGTGGAAGTGGAAAATCATATCTTTTAAACGGCATAATAAACTGTGCATCTGATATGTCCGATTTTTTCAAAAATAAGTCTAATTATTTACAAAGCTCAAGAACTGATAAACCTGAGGTTATAATCAAATCCAACCTTATATCTGATGGTAGAGAATATGTAATTGGCAGGCCGCGTATTCAGGGCAGAACCAACGCTAAAGTATTAAAAGCTGATAATATTGACAATAATCAGGCTGATAATATGGGTAACAATATGTCTATCGTTATGGATGGCTTTATTAACTGTGCCATTCCTGCTATTAAAAAACACCTTTTAACAGCAAGTGATAAATTCTTTATCATTGATGAATTAGGATATATTGAAAGCTCTTGTATCCCATTTCAGGAAAATATAAAAAAACTGCTTGATAATTCATATGTTATGGCAGTTATCAGAAAGCAATCCACTACATTTCTTGACAGTATTAGAAATCGGAATGACGTGCTTTTAATTGATATTGATAATCCTTTTAATTGTATTTCATGCATCATTATGGCTTCCGGCTTATCTCAAAGATTTGGTTCAAATAAACTTTTAGCCAGATTTAATAACCATACTCTCTTTGAAAATGCCATAAACATCAGCCGTTTTGCAGATTTTGGTGAAACACTTGCCGTAACCCGCTATGATTCCATTGTTGAGATATGCAAACGTGAACATATACATTTTATAAAGCATGATATGCCTTATAGAAACGATATGGTAAATCTAGGCGTTTCCCATATTCTTGAAAAGACTTCACCTCTGCATAAGCCATATGGAATACTCTTTCTCCCATCAGACCAGCCGCTTATTTCGCGCACAAGTCTACAGCTTTTGTGTCTTTTATTTATTTACAATAATAGCAATTATTTTGCTGGTAACCACACAGATAAATACAGCAATACCAACAATAATTATTTCAATGATAATAATAGTAAGATATGCCGTCTTGCTTTTAAGGAAACTCCTGGTGCTCCTGTAATATTCCCAGCCTGCTATTATGATGAACTAATGAAGCTTCCGCAGGGAAAAGGCGGCGGTTTTATTACAAAAAAACATCCTGAACAGGTTCTTTTAATACCTGCACAGGATGAATATGAATTATATGATATTGATACTGCTAATGACCTTATTCGTCTTTCCCAGTATCTTCGCTGACTACTGTATCTTCATTAGTTACAGCCTTTTCCTTTATTGTCACTGCTTCTTCTGGAACAGCTTCTTTAACCGTTTCCTCATCTTTATCTTTAGGAAGGATTATATTCAGTAATATTGCTACAAATGCTGCTGGAACAATACCTGATTCACCAAACATAAGCTGTACTGCCTGTGGGGTATGTGCAAGAATTGCAGGGCTTACACCCATTCCATAACCTACACCAAGTGCAACAGAAACAATTGAAAGTCTTCTTGCATTAAGTGGCTCCTTCGTAATAAGCTGGATACCACTTACAATAATAGACGAAAACATCATAACCGCTGCACCACCAAGTACTGACTGTGGCATAATTGATATCAATGCACCAAGCTTAGGAATAAGTCCACACAAAATAAGAAATACTGCGCCAGCTGCAAGTGCAATCCTATTAACAACTTTAGTCATGGCAACAAGACCTACATTCTGGCTGAAAGAGGTATTAGGCAATACACCAAATATAGCTGCAAGTGTTGATCCAATACCATCACACATAACACCACCAGAAAGTTCCTTATCCGTTGCTTCTCTTCCTACACCGCCTACCATAACTCCAGAAATATCTCCTACAGTCTCTACGGCCGTTACAACAAACATTACAAGTACAGGAAGTATTGCCCTTAAGTCAAACACTGGCTTAACTGGCATAAACTTAGGAATCGCAATCCATTTAGCTTCTGCTACTTTATTCCAGTTAAGTACCCACGACTTAGTATATTCCACTCCATCAGCAGTAACACCTGTATGTGGAAGAACAAAGCCCATAATAGCCGCTGCTATATAACCAACTATAATTCCTATAAGAATTGCTGAAGAACTAATATATCCTTTTGTCCAATGCTTAACGAATAATATAACAATAAGTACTATAAACGCCAGAAAAAGATTTTCCAAAGAGCCAAAATCTTTAGCCGAACTTCCACCACCAAATGAATTAATACCTACTGATATAAGAGAAAGTCCAATAGATAAAACTACGGTTCCTGTTACAACAGATGGGAAAAATCTTCTTAATGGCTTAATAAATGCTCCAAGCACTGTTTCAAACAGACCACCTATAATTGATGCCCCCATAATTGCACCATATGCAAGTATTCCACCGCCCATAACCTTGGTTACACTGCTGAATACTCCAATAAATCCAGAGCTTGTACCCATAATGATAGGTACCTTTCCACCAATAGGTCCAATCGAGAACAACTGGATAAGTGTAACAATACCAGCTATAATCATTGCATTCTGCAAAAGTGCAACCTGAACAGATGCATACTCACTTCCTGCTCCAATACCACAGGCTCCTGTAATAATAAGAAGCGGCGTAAGGTTTCCAACAAACATCGCCATTACATGCTGAAGTCCTAATGGTATAGCCTGTTTTAGCGAAAGCTTTCCGTTAAAATCATATGCCTCTGGCATAAGTTCTTTAATCTTTTTCATATGTCCTCCAGTAACTTAACCTTATCTCTGCACATCAAATGAAGCATTATTCATAAGTCGCTTAATCTGGTCAACGCTTGTGATGTTAGTATCGCCGCGGATAGCGTGCTTCATTACTGAAGAAGCTACTGCGAAGTTGACGATATCCTCGTGCTTCCAGTCATTCTGCATAAGAGCATAGATAAGACCAGAAGAAAAAGCATCTCCACCACCAACACGGTCAACAATCTCAAAGTTGAGTGTCTTGCTTTCATAAGTCTTTCCGTCAGCATAGTAGAAAGCTTTAAGAGAATTATTGCTTCCTGAATGAACATAACGTACTGTTCTTGCAATTGCCTTCATATGGTACTGCTCATCAATAGCCTTGAATACTCTGTCCATATCCTCAAATGATGGGTCCATAGTAAGACCATCTTTAACATCTGTTCCATCTGCATTGTATACATGGATAGGCTCGATACCTATAAGTACATCAACATATGGAAGATACTTGCTAAGTACATCCCTTGCAGTTTCAAAAGACCATAATGTGCTTCTGAAGTTAGGATCAAAGCTGACTGTAAGTCCAAGCTTCTTAGCTGCCTTGATAGCCTTATCTATAAGACGGCGGCAGTTATATGAAAGAGCTGGTGTGATACCACTTAAATGTAACCAGTCATAATCCTTTAATATCTCTTCAAAATCTACATCCTTGTAATCATACTCAGCAAATGCAGAACTTCCTCTATCGTATATTACCTGTGAAGGTCTTACTGAAACACCTTCTTCAAGGTAATAAAGTCCCATTCTTCCGTCAGACTTGATAATATGCTTAGTGTGTACATCATTAGCCTTAAGGTAGTTGATACAAGACTTACCAAGGTCTGTGTTAGGTAATACTGTAAAAAATGTTGAATCTACACCAAGGTTAGCGAGTGAAACTGCTACGTTGGCTTCTGCTCCACCATAGTTAACTATGAAATTATGAGTTGTAACTATCTTCTCATAGTTAGGTGGTGATAATCTTAACATCAATTCGCCGATTGCTATGAACTTCATATGTGCCTCCATCTATCATTAAACTTTAAACCTAATATTAAGTAATATTTTATAGCAATAACCTATACATTTATTGCTCTATATTATCAAAATAATACTCCATTAAATGATACTACTTATCCTATAAAAATGCAATCTGTATTTGGGTGTGGGGTTGATAATCTCTTGTTACCTACATATCATTATGCTATAATCCGATATGTTGTCACACCCAATCTGGCAACAGAAAGGGGGTGTATCACTTGAATTTGATAATTTCTTTCTTGGTTTCCGTTATGGCAGGAATAATCAGCTACTATATCTGCAAATGGTTAGACGGAAATGACAGTGACAATTAGCCTGATGGATGCTCAGCCATTTAAAATTGAGAAGAACCCCAGATAGCGGCAACTATCTGGGGTTCATTTGTGTATCGCTTGTATATAATTTCTTTCTTAGCTGATGCCATTATAACATATGCAGCCAGCTCTTTCAAGTATTCCCATTTAATCGCAACTTTAAAATGTAAATTTATTCTATAACCTGCCACTTTTTTTAACTTTGGAATCATTAAATATTTTTCTGCAATTCATAGAACATAAAATCAGATAACCACACTATTATTTGTACGATACAGCTCATTATATTCAATACGCACATTATTTTTATCTGTTACAAGCATTTTCTCAATGAACACCTTTACCTTGTCCCCCTTTTTTATAAGCTTCTGTGAAACCTGCCTGTAAGCCTTTAACGCAATATTATTAACAACTATCTCTGCCTCTGCAATATTACCCTTAAACACTACATTTTTGACAATTCCCTGCTCAACGGATGCCTCTGGCTGTATTACATCGCTGGTATCATACACATTTACATATTCTGGTCTTACATATGCGCCATCACCAGCTTTTATATGTTTGAATCCCTCGAATAACCTGCATGCTTCTATGCCATCAAGCTTTACATTTTCACCAAAAAATCCTGCTGCAAATGCTGTTTTGGGATTATCATATAACTCTCTTGGTGTTCCTATCTGCTCTATTTTTCCATTGTTAGTAAGTATAATGGTGTCAGCAAGCTCTATCGCCTCCTCCTGGTCATGTGTAACGAATATGCTTGTTATGCCAACCTCATCAATAAGATCCCTAAGCCAGTTTCTTAATTCTTTTCTTACCTTTGCATCTATTGCTGCAAATGGCTCATCAAGCAGAAGAAGCTGTGGCTGTGTGGCTATTGCCCTTGCAAATGCAACTCTCTGCCTCTGTCCACCTGACAGCTGTGTTGGATATCTTTTCTCCATTCCTTTAAGTCCAACAAGTTCTATCAGCTTGTTAACCCTATCCTTAATAAATGTTTTATCCTTTTTTTGTATCTTTAAGCCAAAAGCAATATTGTCATACACTGTCTTATACCTGAAAAGTGCATAATTCTGAAACACCATTCCTATTCCTCTGTCCTTTGGCTTTACGTTATTCACCTGTTTTCCATCTATATATATTTCTCCAGAATCTGAATTTTCAAGTCCTGATATTATCTTTAATATAGTAGTTTTACCACTTCCACTAGGTCCAAGTAGTGCAACCAGGTTTCCTTTTTCTATCTCAAAGCTTATATTATCTGATGCCTTGAAATTCTTATATTTTTTATTTATATTATTCAATCTTACATAAGCATTTTCATTTATAGTATCCATATATTCTCTCCTGCCTGACACCTGGTATTTGCTGTCCTTTTTTTATAATTTAAATTTAACAAAAAATATTACATCTAGCAGCTGCTGTCCTTTTTTCCATAATATTCAACCACATTTCTTATAATAAGTATTATTATTGCCATAATAACAAGTATTGCTGACATAGCAAATGCGCCTGTAAAATCAAATGCCTGATATGTGACTTCTATATGTAACGGCATTGTGTTTGTCCTGCCTCTTAAATGTCCAGAAATAACTGACACTGCTCCGAATTCTCCCATTGCTCTTGCACTACATAGCACGATTCCATATAACATTGCCCACTTGGCATGTGGAAGCGTAATCTCCCTTAATATTCTAAAGAAGCCTGCTCCCATAAGTGCTGCTGCCTCTTCCTCGTCAGTACCTGTACTTGTAAGAACTGGTATTATCTCTCTTGATATGAATGGGAATGTAACAAATATTGTTGCGAGTATGATTCCCGGAACTGCAAATATAATCTTTATATTAAGCATTTTCAGATATGGATAAATAATACTGTTTCTACCGAATGTAAGCACAAATATAAGTCCGGCAATAATTGGTGATATTGTAAGCGGAAGATCTATTAATGCTGATATAATCTTCTTTCCCTTAAAACTATATCTTGTAAGTGTCCACGCTGCCGCTATTCCAAATATTGTATTAACAACAACAGTAATTAATGTAACCTCTACTGTCAGTAATATCGACTTTACCGCATATTTATCCGTTACCGCCTTTATAAACGCTGCTACACCTTCCCTGAATGCTGTTGTAACAACGTATATAAGCGGAAGTACAAGCATTATTATTAAAAACAATGAGCATAATGTAATAAGAAACCATTTTACCGCTTTATCCTTTTTATCTGCTTTATCCATGAATTCCGCCTCCTTAGTTTATTCCACTTATTATTTTAGAAGCCCTGCTCTGTATTATTGCATTTATAAGAAGTATTATTAATGCAGCAGCAAGCATAACAAGTGCAATAGCTGTGGCACTTGCATAGTCATATTCCTGAAGCTTTGACATAATAAGAAGCGGTGTTATTTCTGTTTCATATGGTGTATTGCCTGCTATAAATACTACGCTTCCATATTCACCAAGACTCCTTGCAAATGCCATTGTAAAACCTGCTATTAATGCTGGCGTTATCTCTGGCAATATGACTTTCATAAATATCTGACGGTTAGATGCGCCAAGTAACTGTGCCGCCTGCTCGTATTCCTTATCAAGCTTTTCTAAAACAGGCTGCACACTTCTTACAACGAAAGGTATTCCTATAAATACTAATGCAACTGTAATTCCGATTCTTGTATAAGCTATTTTTATTCCTATATTATCAAATATTTTTCCTACCCAGCCATCACTTACAGTAAGATGGGTAAGCGCAATTCCAGCTACAGCGGTTGGAAGCGCAAATGGAAGCTCAATCATTCCATCCATAAGTCTTTTAAATGGAAAGTCATATCTTACAAGCACCCAGGCAAGTATAAGTCCCATCACAAGGTTAATTAACGATGCAATCAGTGCCGTTATAAAGCTGACCTTATAGCTTGCCACTACTCTTGGCATAGTAATTGTCCTGATAAAATCCGAAAAGCTCATATGTGCCGAATATACTACTAGTGAGCATAACGGGATTATTACAATTATTCCCAATATAGCTATCATTACTCCAAAAGATAATCCAAACCCTGGAATCACGCTTTTTCTTTTCATACCCTAGTTCCTCTTTTCATATATCGAATCAAATACTCCGCCATCTTTAAAGTGCTTATCTGCGGCTGCACTCCATCCACCAAAATGCTTAATATCTGTAAGCTTAAGATTAGTTACTATCCATTTTCCATCTGCTGGAAGCTCTTTTATTACATTTGAGCTGCCGTTGTATACATATTCTGAAAGTATCTTTTCATCAGATGGACGATAATACCATTTAGCTTCTAATCTCTGTGCTTCATCTGAATACAGATAATTAAGATATTCTGTTGCAACATTTCTTGTTCCGCGCTCATCTACAACCTCATCAACAACAGCAACTGTTGGCTGGCATAATATTGATACTGATGGAACCACTATTTCATATTCACCTGGATGTTCATTTAATGAAAGAAATGCTTCATTTTCCCAAGCTATAAGCACATCTCCCTGTCCATTCTCTACAAATGATGTTGTGGCACCTCTTGCTCCTGAATCAAGTACAAGTACATTTTTGTATAATGTTTTTATGTTATTAGTTATTTCAGCCTCACTCTGTCCCTGACTCTCAAAGTAATACCATGCCGCGAGATAATTCCATCTTGCACCTCCTGATGTCTTAGGGTTTGGTGTTATAACTCCCACATCACTTCTTAACAGGTCATTCCAGTCATATATTCCTTTGTGATTATCTTTTCTTACAAGAAATACAATACTTGATGTATATGGTGAACTATCAAGTGGAAATTCGTTCACATAGCCATCCTCTATAAGTCCTGCATCTTTAACAGCATCAACATCTCCCTCGAGTGCGAGTGTAACAACATCTGCCTCAAGACCATTAGCAACCTCAAGTGCCTGTTTTCCAGAACCTCCGTGGGACTGTGTAACTGTAACATCCTGTCCGTTCTTATCCTTCCAGTATTGTGCAAAAAGCTGATTATACTCTTTATATAATTCTCTTGTTGGATCATAAGAAACATTTGTTATTTCCACGCTTTCACTGTTATCTGTGCTACTGCTTCCGCATCCATAAAGTGCACCTGCAGCAGCTATTGCTGCTAGTCCAAGAACCACTGTTTTTCTGATATATTTTTTTAAACTGCTTCCATTAAACGATGTCTTTTTCAACGATGATTTTTTTGTACCAGATATAAACTTCTTCATAAATAATCCTCCCAGTATTACCTTTATTTTTCATAACATATATGATATATGCACTTCCATAATATGTTTTTCGATTTATATGTATTTCCTATAGGATTTATAGGAATTCTACTGCTTTTATTATCTTTCTTCAATTTCAATGTCTGAAAACGTTTTCAGTTTATTCATAAAATTTTTCATTGAAGTTAATTATTTATGTCATATTCTTGTGATATATGGTGCATCACGACTGCTTTTTTGAAAACGTTATCATTCAGGTATCTTCTATGCCTATTGAAATTTTTGTCAGAACTTCTTTAATATATTTCATTAACATCTTTCACAATCTTTAAAATGCGGTGTATTTTGTTGCATTAACCCCTGTTGTAATATATAATGTAACTAGATTTTTACGTTTATTTTAATATGAAAGTGAGTGCTTTTATGGACATTTACGAATCATTAAACTCTATACTTGTGACATTGTTTAACGATATTATGAATATAGAAGAAAAGGCTTTAATTACAGATGAATTTTCTGACATTACAGTTACTGATATGCACATAATTGAAGCTATCGGAATTAAAGAGCCACGCACTATGGGAACAATATCCAAAGCCTTAGGCGTGACTATGGGAACTCTTACAGTCGGCATTAACGGACTTGTTAAAAAAGGATATGTAATAAGGACAAGAAGTGAAGAAGACCGCCGTGTCGTATATGCTTCTCTCACCCCAAAGGGTAATGCGGCATACGCTCACCATATGAAATTTCATCAGGATATGATTAAGCATATAACTGACGATTTAAGCGAAGATGAAGCTGCCGTACTTATTAAGACATTTACAAGACTTGAAGAATATTTTAAAAGCTTTTAAACATTCTTTTTCTTAAAAAATGCTTTTTTATATTCTGTCGGCGTTATTCCTTCTATCTGCTTAAACACTTTAAGAAAGTATTTCTCATCATTAAATGCACATTGAAATGCAATTTCTTTAAGTGAATATCTGGTAGATATAAGAATATTCTTAGCCTCATTTATTCTTATTTCGTTAATATATCTTTTCAATGAAATATGGACTGTCTTTTTAAACATATTTGAAAGATAATCAGGGTTATAATGGAACAATTCTGCAATTCTGGCAACTGTAATGGATTGATTATAGTTATTATGAATCCAGTTTTTTATATTAATTATTTCTTCTGATATGTCTTTGTTTTCCTGTTCTTTAAATTCTTCTGACAGTTCCATTAAAAGACACGTCAGAAAGTAATCCATAAACTTACTCTTAATCTGCGGCTTCCTGAATGATTCATCAAGAAGCTGCGAGAATAAAAGCTGCACTCTCTTACTATATTTAAGGTCACCATACTCAGGTATTATATAATTATCATCTGTCCCACATTCAAAAGCATTCACATCATCATAAATATATGTTCCATCTGGTACATAAAAATGTGTCCAATAATATTGCAGATATTCTGTTGAACTATTGTAACCATAATGAAGAGTATTACTTCTTAAGATTATGTATTCATTATCAGAAACTACATAATTAGTCTTATCCTGTGCTATATAAAGGCTTCCCCTCACCACTACTATAAGTACATACGAATCTATGCATCTTCTTGGATGTAGAAAGTTTCTATCACGTACAAGCTGTCCACAGGATAAATATGTTAATGGTTCATTTTGTGGAATAACTATTTGTTTCATTCTATTAATCACCTCGTATTATAATCTCCATTGTGAAGCTGTTCATATTTCATTATATATCTAAGTTTTTTTCACCTTATATAAGTTTTATTAGTTGATATCTATGTTTATGAATTAATATAATAATATCAGATTATTTAATAACATCTTACTACAATAAGCCCTAATATTAAAGGAGATTTATGTTATGAACAAAGATTTTTACACACACTCAGTAAACGATGTCAAGGTCAGCGATTGTTTCTTTAGTCCTATTATGGAAACAACCCGTACCCAGATGCTTCCTTATCAGTGGAATGCTTTAAATGATGCAATACCAGACATTGAACCAAGCCACTGTATTGAAAACTTTAAAATAGCAGCTGGATTATCACAAGGCGAATTCCACGGAAAAGTATTTCAGGATAGCGATTTATATAAATGGATAGAAGCTGCTGCATATTCACTAAGATGGCATCCTGACAGCGCCCTTGAAAATCAGATTGACCAGGCAATCGACCTTATAATAAGTACACAACAGCCTGATGGTTATATTGGAACATATTATACCATTAATGGCCTTGATAAGAGATGGACTAATGTTATGGGAAATCATGAGTTATATTGTGCAGGCCATATGCTTGAAGCTGCTGTTGCTTACTATGAAATAACAGGAAAGCGTAAGCTGCTAGATGCTATGATAAAGTTTGTTGACTACATAGATTCTGTCTTTGGTCCGGAAGATAACAAGCTCCACGCTTACCCTGGACACGAAATAATAGAAATGGCTCTTATGCGCCTGTATGATATTACACATAACGAAAAGCACCTCAGGCTGGCAAAATATTTCATAGACGAAAGAGGAAAACAGCCATGTTATTTTGAAGATGAAATCAAAAAATATAATAACATATGGAAATGGAAAGACAGCTACTTCAAATTCGATTATTACCAGGCCGGCAAGCCAGTCCGTGGCAGAGGTGAAGCTGTTGGACACGCTGTAAGAGCTGTGTACCTTTATTCAGGAATTGCTGATGTTGCAAGAGCTGCTGACGATGAAGAATTATACACAACCTGTCAGAAATTATGGGATAATATTGTCCATAAAAAAATGTTTATTACAGGTGCTCTAGGTTCTTCATCATATGGTGAATCCTTTACCATAGATTATGACCTTCCTAACGACCTTGTTTATGGTGAAACATGTGCTTCTGTGGCTATGGTATTCTTTGCATTCCGTATGCTCAAAATGCAGCAAAAAGGCGAATATGCTGATGTAATGGAGAAGCTTTTATACAACGGAACTATAAGCGGCATGTCACTTGATGGCAAAAGCTTCTTCTATGTTAATCCTTTGGAGGTGTATCCTGAAAAGAATGAAAAGGTTCAGGCTTTCAGACATGTTAAGGTAAAAAGACAGACATGGTTTTCGTGTGCCTGCTGTCCTCCTAACCTTGCAAGACTTGTTGAATCACTTGGTTCATATATTTATACTGAAAATTCCAATAATCTATATATAAACCTGTACATAGGAAATCATGCAAAAGTGTTTAATAATACTACAGACATAACTATGGACAGTAATTATCCTTGGGATGGGAATATCAGACTTAATATAAACAGCTCAAGAGATGATGCATGGAAGCTTGCACTACATATCCCATCATGGTGTCATAACTATACTATAAATGTTGATGGAAAACCTGCTGATTATACATTAAATGATGGCTATGTGTATATAGAAGCCAACTGGAGCAATACGCATACTATTGAATTAAATATGGATATAAAAGCACGGGTTGTACGCTCTAATCCTAAAGTTCGCGAGAATATTGGAAAAGTGACAGTTATGCGTGGTCCTGTAGTTTATTGTCTTGAAGAAGAAGATAATGGAAATAATCTCCATGAAATTGAAATGCCTTCTTCAACACAATTTAAGGAAGAATACCGACCTGATATGCTTGGTGGAATAGTAACAATATCCGCCACGGGACGTAAGATAAAAGAGTCAGGTAGTGATGCTTTATATACTGACAATACTGACCTTGAATATGAAGATAAAGATTTACTCTGGATACCTTATTATGCATGGGATAACAGACATTCAGGTGAAATGATGGTCTGGGTACGCGACTAAAAACCCAAAATCCCCCACAGTGTATAAGCTGTGGGGGATTTTTTGAAAGATTATTAATCTTTCCGCCGACCGGGCCGGCATAATTTATATATGAGAGTTTTGGAAAAGTAAGCTTATTTAGTTAATTCAGCTGTTTTATATATAAATGTTACTGAATTGTCCTTACCATCTGATTTACCAAGGAATGTGTTGTAATTCTGTCCAAGCTTGATTACTTCCTTGATTGTATCTACTGCTGTATCAGCATCATCTCCAACAAGACTTGTAATAGCCTTAATACCTGTCTCATTGAATTCTGCCATACCATCTTTAAGTGTTATAGCACCATCATTAAGCTGTGTAACGCCATCTGCTAAAGTTACAGAAGATTCCTTAAGTGTTGATGTTCCATCAGCAAGCTGTGTAGAACCACTTCTTAAAGCTTCATTGTTAGAATTAAGTGTACTGAAACCACCAGCTATCTGTGCTATACCACCATTAAGTGTATCATTATTGTCGTTAAGCTGTGTAAGTCCCGCACTTATCTGTGCTATACCACCATTAAGTGTATCGTTGTTATCACTAAGCTGTGCAAGTCCTGCGCTTATCTGTGCTATACCACCATTAAGTGTATCATTGTTACTGCTAAGCTGTGCAAGTCCTGCATTAAGCTGTGATGCACCTGCATTAAGTGTATCGTTATTCTTAACAAGTTCGCCAAGTCCGTCTGTTAATGACTGGCTTCCTTCTGTAAGCTGATTTAACGCTGCATTAATTGTTTCATTATTGCTAAGATTGCTAACAACTGCATCTAATGCACTTGAAGCACCTATATTACCAGCGGCTTTAATAAGAAGTCCTAACTGGTTAGCATATACATAATCTTTTGAACCAGCCTGTGATACCTGTGGAGTATATGGCTTACCATTTGTCACAGCTTCTGTATATGTCTCTGTTATTATATTAGTTGTATAAGCTGTAAGATACTTTACAAAATAAGCTGATATATCTGTTGCTGCCTCACTACTGCTCTTCTTGCCAAGAGTACTAAGATCTGTTGCTATAGTTACATCACTAAGACCTAATGCTGTTCCTAATTTCTGTAAATCAGTTGCCTGATCCATAACAGTCTTTCCTGTTGAGTCTGCTACAGAATTCATCTTATAAGCTGTTGAATTAGCTGCAAGTTCCTTAACAACATTTCCAATAAGTGCTGTCTTAATGCTCTTTATTCCTTCATTTAATTGTGAAGCTCCTGCCTCTGCACTTGCAACACCATCTGTATAAGCCTTTAAACCTGTCTGTAATGAAGCTGCACCTGCTGCCACCTGAGCAACACCACTTGTATATGTTGAAAGACCACTCTGTAATGTACCTGAACCTGCATTAAGCGCTCCGACACCATCAGTATATGTCTTTAAACCTGACTGTAACTGTCCTGCACCTGCACCAAGCTGGTTAGCTCCTGCTGTGTATGCACTGATACCATCCTTAAGCTGTCCTGCGCCTGCTGCCAGAGCTGTAGCGCCATCTGTATAAGCATAGATACCATCCTTAAGCTGGCTTGCACCATCATTTAACTGGTTAACACCATCTGTAAGTGCTGGAATACTGTCAGCAAGTGTCTGTGTACCATTCTGGAGAGTAACAGTTCCGTCTGTAAGCTGGTCAGCTGCTGACTGAAGCTCATTCATCTTATCTTCAAGCTTAGCAAGTGAGAAATCATCTGTATCTATATCATTAAGTGTGCTTGTTGTAGCAACTGACATAGACATATCAAGCTCGAAATCTTCTACATCTGCTGATATTTCAAAATATTCTGGAATATCCATATCAAGGCTTTCGCCATCAAACTTAAGATTTAAAGTGTCCTTTAAACCTGGCATAGCCATACCAAGTGCGATGATATTATCACCAACCTTGCTTACCTTGCCATTAGTAACTTCTACATTACTGAACTTATCTGTTGGAAGAAGTGTTCCTGTAATCATCGTAAATGGAACATAAGCTGTCTGTGACTTTCCATTAACTGTTATAGTCTTCTTCTCATTGTTAGTATAGTCATATCTGATAGTAACCTTACCACTCTTGCCAATCATATCTTCTGGCTTAGTTTCAACACCATTTAACTTGTAAGTAACCTTTATTGAAACTGGAGCAGTCTTATCAGATGTGCTCTGGTTAGTTGTTGTTTCGCCCTTAGAATCAGTAACCTTTTCTGTTACAAGAACGTGATCCTGAGTTCCGTCTGCCTTATCAAATACATATACCATCTCGTCTCTTGTATTTGTCTTCAATGTACTTGTATTTGATATTGAAAGCTCGTTCTTAATAGCATTTGTTATAATATTCTCTGTATTAGAAGCAGCTTCACTGCTTATTGCAACCTCACTGCCTGTCTGATTATATGCTGTACTTGTTCCACAGCCTGTAAGTGTTGAAGCGATAAGAACAACACTTAATAATACTGAACTATATCTAAATAAAGTCTTCTTAATCATACCTAGTCCTCCATTCCTGTGCCCTTTTTAGGCTTAAATCCTATACTTGTATTAATAATCAGTTTATCAAATAACACAAACAGTGATGGAAGTATGAAGATAACTACGAACATACTTATAATTGCACCACGCGCCATAAGTGTACAAAGCGAACCAATCATATCAACTGAAGCTATGCATCCAACACCAAATGTTGCGGCAAAGAAACCAAGCGCACTAACAATAATTGATGGTATTGATGTTGAAAGAGCTATCTGGATAGCTTCTTTCTTAGCATATCCCTGACTTCTTTCCTTCTTATATCTTGTTGTCATAAGAATAGCATAATCGACTGTTGCACCAAGCTGGATAGTACCAATAACTACTGATGCGATAAATGGTATCTGTGTATGTGTAAAATATGGAATACCCATATTAACAAAGATAGCAAATTCGATTGCTGAAACAAGTATAATTGGAAGTGATATTGACTTAAGTACGAACAGGATAATAACAAATATAGCTACTATTGATACCGCACTAACTGTCTTAAAGTCTTTATCTGTTATAGTGATAAGATCCTTAGTACAAGGAGCTTCACCAACTACCATTGCCTTAGAATCATAAGATTTTACAATATCATTTACCTGATTAATCTGGTTGTTAATTTCATCTGATGCTATTTTGTAATCTGTAGCAATCATCATTATCTGATAGTCTTCACCTTTAAGCTCTGATACTGTCTTAGATGGTAAGAATTCCTGTGGAATACCAGACTTAAGTGCTGTGTCAAGTCCGAGTGCGAACTGTACACCATCTACATCACCTAACTTATCAAGCATTTCGTTAGCTGTGTCTGTAGACATATCAGAGTCAGCAAGTATCATATAGATTGAATTCATATCAAAATTTTCTTCCAGCTTCTTGTTAGCCTGTGAGCAGGCAAGGTCATCTGGAAGTGTATCAGACAAATCATAATATACTGATGTATGATTTTGTCCATATATAGCAGGTCCTAATAATACAACGAAGATAATTACAAATATCCATGAGTGGTTTACTATAAATGTAGCAAGCTTATCGAAACTTGGCATAATCTCACGATGCATTGTCTTCTCTAATGCCCTGTCAAATGTAAGTATCAGTGATGGAAGGATTGTTACGCAACCGATAACACCGAATACAACACCCTTTGCCATAACGATACCAAGGTCAAGACCAAGTGTGAAGCTCATAAAGCAAAGTGCGATGAAACCTGCAACTGTTGTTATAGAAGAACCAACTACAGAAGTAAGTGTATTACCAATGGCAACTGCCATGGCTTCCTTGTGGTCATCTGGATGTATTTCCTTCATTTCCTTGTAGCTGTGCCATAAGAAGATTGAGTAATCCAGTGTAACACCTAACTGAAGTACAGCCGCAAGAGCTTTAGTTATGTATGAAACCTCGCCTAAGAAAATGTTAGAACCAAGGTTGTATACAATTGCCATTCCTATACTTATCATAAAGAATACTGGTACAAGGAATGAATCCATAAATATAGCAAGTACGATACATACAAGAACTACTGCTATAAGTACATAAAGTGGTGTCTCTTTCTCTGAAAGATTCT
Source organism: Lachnospira sp. (assembly GCA_050874785.1). GTDB lineage: Bacteria > Bacillota > Clostridia > Lachnospirales > Lachnospiraceae > Lachnospira. The sequence continues at coordinate 8,920 of JBNMLJ010000018.1, read as the reverse complement.
TAGTATCTGTAACTACTGCTGACATACCACTTATAAATGCCTGACCCTCTGTCTGCTCTCTTATCTGTGTGATAGCATTCATAGTGTCATCACTTGAAGTTGTATTATCGAAGAATATCGCGAATAAAGTTGTATTTGTGCTGTCATTCTCGAAATACTTTCTGAACTTAGATGGAACAATCTCAGATGGAACGTCTTCACCAACTATTCCTGTGTAAGAAATAACCTGTGCAACGTGGTCCACATTTTCTACCTTTTTAATAAGCTTATCGGTAGACTTCGTATCCATATTCTGGACAACGACCATCGCGTATGCACCCTTATTGAAGTCATCCATAAGAATGTCCTGACCCTGCATAGTTTCTATCTCGCTCGGAAGATAATACAGAATATCGTAATTAACTCTTGTATTAAAGTATCCGATTGCAGATGGAATAAGAAGCAGGAAACTCAGAATAAGAATTGGAATTCTGAGTTTTACAATTGCTTTTCCAAACTTTTCCATAACTCGCCTCATTTCTACGTCTGCGACGTAATTTTACTTTGATTGGACTGATAACCTCTCAATAATTAATAACTCCCTTAATTAATTACATTTATTATCAATTCAATACATATGACCGTCATCTCTCAAATATGACTTATGGTCATTTTCTTCGCAAGTGTTATTCTAGCACAAAATGACCCATAGTCAATACTTAAAATGACTAAAAGTCATTTTTTTATAGATTTTTTATTTTCAACGTGGTAGAATATTGGTCGACAGGATAACTGATATTTAATATCAATTTGTTGACAATATATTTGCAGCTAATAATTGCAGTACATATTACTGCATTGATAACCGCATAAATAATATTACAAACATTGTGCCTACATTAGATTGGAGATTTTATGGGAAAACTTGAGAACAACAAACAACAAAAAAGGACTTCCCTCTTAGATACAGCCTTTAAGCTTTTTACAACGCAGGGTGTTTCCAAGACATCAATTGCTGAGATTTCGCAGAAAGCCGGAATTGCAAAGGGAACTTTTTATCTGTATTTCAAAGATAAATATGATATAAGAAATAAGCTCGTTTCTCACGAGGCAAGCAAGCTTTTTAAAAATGCTGTGAGCGCATTAGAGCTTCATATAAAAGAACAGCAGATTAGCGACCCTTCATTTACAATTACATTTACTGAGGAGATTATATTTATCGCCGACCACATAATTAATGTGCTGAATACCAACCAGACACTTCTTACATTTATATCAAAGAACCTGTCGTGGGGAATATTTAAAGAAGCTCTGACAACCAATGTTGCTGATGACGACATTAATTTTAAGGATATCTACTATGAAATGCTTGAAGACTCTGGTCTTAACCTCAACGAGCCTGAGATTATGCTGTTTATGATTGTCGAGCTTATAAGCTCAACCTGCTACAGCTCAATCCTTTACAAAGAACCCGCTGAGATTGACAGGCTCAAGCCTTACCTTTATAAGACCATTAAGGCAATTATCAATGAGCATACAATAGAAGAAAACCCAGAATAACATGCAAAAGAAATAAATCACAAAATATAAAATACAAGATTAACACACTATACAGATATGCATAAAATACCCTTCCTTACCAGAAATATTATCTGATAAAGAAGGGTATTTTTACCGCTTCGTCTATATATTTTTAAATTTGCCCTTAAATTTATTTTAGCTAAGACTCTCTTTTATTCCTTCTTTTATATAAGTTTTTAACATTTGTGTAACATTTTTCTTTTAAAGACTAATTTCCCAGAAGCTTATTGTATATATCCCTCTTAGATACGCCCCTGTCCTTGGCTGCTGCCTTCATAGCCTCTTTTTTATCAAGTCCCTGCGCTATATACATATCAACGTGTTCCTGCTCAGACATAGTAAGCCACTGTGCCTGTGCTTCCTCTTTAAGCTCATTTCTGTCTTTTCCAGCAATTACAAGAACATACTCGCCCCTTGGCTGGTTATTTTCATAATAACTGCACGCCTCTGCAAGCGTTGTAACCATACTGTTCTCATAGCGTTTGGTAAGCTCCTTGCATATAGTAACTGCCCTGCTTCCTCCTAACACCTCAGAAAGCTCTTTAAGTGTCTTTAAAAGCCTGTGTGGAGCTTCGTATATAATCATTGTTCTTGTTTCATCTTCAAGCTCTTTTAATATATCTTTGCGCTCATTCTTGTCCGCTGGAAGAAATGCTTCAAATGCAAAACGTCTTGTTGCCTGTCCTGACATTGTAAGTGCAGTTATGCACGCCGCCGCACCTGGAACTGATGATACCTTAATTCCTGCCGCAAGTGCCTGTCTTACAAGCTCCTCTCCTGGGTCAGATATTCCCGGTGTTCCAGCATCAGTTATTACAGCGACTGACATTCCTTTAAGCATTTTCTCAACAAGCACCTTTGCCTTATCGTACTTGTTATATTCGTGATAGCTTGTCATCGGAGTATTAATCTCAAAATGATTAAGAAGCTTTATACTGTTTCTCGTATCTTCCGCCGCAATAATATCAACTTCCTTTAATATCCTTAATACCCTGAATGTAATATCTTCAAGATTACCAATCGGAGTTGCGCACAAATATAACTGCCCCACTCCGCCATTATTATGAGGGCCATTAAATTCTTCAAGTGCCTGCACACTATCATAATCAATATCTGTAATATTATCTTCCATACTGCTCCTCTCTTAAATTCATTTTTCTTAAATCTACTCTTATGCCATTTTAATTATATATCTTCTTAACCTTATCTTATAAAAACTAACGGCTGTTTCATACTGCCATTACATTAATTATACATTCTCAGAAGTTCTTCCGTGTAACTTCCATCGCTATTGTATACAATAAGTGGTTCTTCCACTATAAGCTGTGAACGGCCGCCCTTTACCGCCTCTATAAGCACCATATTGGCTGGTTTATCTATATGCGGATACACAAGCCTTATACGCTTTGGCTCAAGGTGGTTATTCTTCATAGAAGTAAATATATCTACAAGTCTTGATGGTCTGTGAACCATATACATATGTCCCTTAACCTTAAGGCACTTTGAAGCTTCCCTTACAACGTCCTCAAGACTGCATAGAAGCTCGTGTCTTGCAATTGCCTTGGCACTCTCAGGATTAACAATTCCGTGATTTTCATTCATATATGGTGGATTGCTTGTAACCACATTAAAAGAAGCCCCACCTAAAATATGTGAAGCTTCTTTAATATCACCTTTTACAATATTAACCTTGTCTGACAGATTATTAAGCTCAACATTTCTGACAGCAAGGCCATAACCGATATCCTGAATTTCCAAGCCTGTATACACACTGCCTGGATTTTTCGCCTGCATAAGAATTGGTATTACACCATTTCCAGTACCCATATCAAGCACCTTCTGGTTCTTTCCAGCCTTCGCAAATGTAGACAACAACACAGCGTCCATTCCAAAACAGAACACATCTGTATTCTGAATTAGTCTGAGATTATCCCTGCATAAGTCATCAATTCTCTCATTGTCATTAATACCTGCATTAGTCTTAACATCAGTCATCATTAATATGGGCTTTTCCTTCCTTTTTCTCAAGCTCTTCGAGTTCTTTTAACTCTTTATCATCTATATTCATTCTGTCGTTTCTTCTCTTAGGCTTAAATCTAAGCTCAGCAACAGGATACTCTCTTATCTCTTTCTCATCACCATCAAGTGTGACAATTACCTTAACAAGCTGTCTCAACACATTAACACTTGATACCTCACCCTTTAACTTCTCAGGTGTAGTAACATAATCTCCCACATTAGGAAGGTGGCTGTTAAGCTCCTCGTAAGTTTCCTGCTCATTCTTAAGACAGCACATAAGTCTTCCACACACACCCGATATCTTTGATGGGTTAAGCGATAGATTCTGTTCCTTTGCCATCTTAATTGACACTGGTACGAACTCTGGCATATACGTTGCACAACACAGCGGTCTTCCACAAGAACCAATTCCGCCTAATATCTTAGTTTCATCTCTTACACCAATCTGACGAAGTTCAATTCTTGTCTTAAATACTGCTGCCAGATCCTTTACAAGCTCTCTGAAATCAATTCTTCCGTCCGCTGTAAAGTAGAACAATACTTTATTATTGTCAAATGTATACTCAACCTTTATAAGCTTCATTTCAAGATTATGCTTTTTAATCTTCTCAAGACATATCTTGTACGCTTCTTTTTCCTTTTCCCTGTTCTTAGCTTCCCTTTCATCATCAGCAGGTGTCGCTATTCTGATAATAGCCTTAAGCGGCTGTACAACTGCTGAATCCTCAACCTCTCTTTCACCAAGAACAACGTGACCGTATTCAATTCCTCTCGCTGTTTCAACAATAACATGCTGACCAACCTCAACATTATACTGTCCCGGCGCAAAGAAATATATTTTGCCCACCTGTCTGAATCTAACACCAACAACTTTAGTCATTTATTTTTAATCTCCAATCCTGCCAAATATTAATTCCTAACATTAGTCAATTATTCACTAACTATCACAATTAGCTATTTATTTACTAATTACTATTTATTAACTGCCTACATAGCCTCTTTCATCGCCATAATAAGAAGTTCTATGCATAAGTCAAAATTAACATTGGCTTTAAGTCTTACTTTTACTTTATCTATCGAATTAAGTATATCCTGAATTCCTTCGTATGACATAACCTCTGCCTGCGATTTGATAAGCGAAATCTCATCACTGAATATAAGATAATTCGTATCATTAGTACTCTTAAACATAAGCACGTCCCTGAACCACATAGCCATAAGGTCCAGATAATCATCTATTGTAAGCTTGTAATTAGTCACATCTTTGACAACTGTCATTATGTCTGCCGCCGTCATATCCTTCACATTCTTGATAACGTGCATAACATCATTCTTCAAATGCGCAAATTCCGTACTTTCTATAATAGTCTTAGCACGTCCAATCTTACCCTGCGCAAAATTAGCCGCAAACTTACGCTCATATTCTGACACGTCATAATTATCTTTAAGATAATCCATAACCACGCTTTCCTTTAATGGCTTTAAATCAAGAAGCACACATCTTGATATAATAGTCTGTAAGAAAATGTCTGCGTTAGTTGTAAGGAATATAACAATACCATACGCTGGTGGCTCTTCTATAGTCTTAAGAAGCGCATTCTGTGCCTGCACTGTAAGCTTCTCAGCCTCATCTATAATGTATATCTTATAACGGCTTGAGTATGGTTTAATAAGCATATCTGATATTATCTGATCTCTTACATCATCTACACCTATACTTGCAGGCTTCTCGTGTCGTACCCATATTATATCAGGCTGGTTGCCTGACTCTGTCTGTATACAGGAATGACATTTATTACAAGGCTTATTATCGCCCTCTGCCTCACACTGTAATGCTTTTGCAAATATTCTGGCAATCATCTTCTTTCCAGCACCAAGCCCTCCATTGATAATGTAAGCGTGTGATACTTTATCTAATTTAATTGCGTTTTGTAAATGCTCTTTAATTGTATCGTATCCATAAATATCTGAAAATGTGCTCATTATATACTCCAATCTTATGCTGATATATCAAGCAATAAACCCCTGATATCATCAATTCTTCCTACAATCTCAAGATGATTTTTCTCTTCTTTAACAAGTTCTCCTGCCAGCTCATCAAGATTTTTATCTACAAGTTTAACAATACCGTATACTCTGTGTCTGCCTCGTCTGTCAAGGAAGTTCTCTCTTGAGAACTTATGGGAACGGTTAACAACCTCGTTAAGAAATCCCTTAACAAGCTCCCTGTACTTTCGCATATCCTTAATATCCATATGCTTTGCAATCTTCTCACCCTGCTCAGTAATCTGTTCCATCATATTACCAAGCTTTTCCTGAAGATCCTTTTCTTCTATATTACTGATAAGAGTAAACTTAAAACTACTGTCCGTACTCTCTGTATTCTTCACCTGCTGAACTGAAGATGATGTCTGTATATCATTAATCTTTATATCCATAACCTTACTCTCTTTCGTGTCCACCATCATATAATTGTATCATATAAATATCATTAAGACAATTCTAGTCAATTCACTCTTACTGCATTTATAAAAGCTGCTGCTTAATTGCCTCTTTGATGTCCCTGATACAATCCTCTATTGTTCCATCGTTGCTAAATCTCTGATTAATTCCGGCTTCCTTAATCTTTTCCTCTGAAAAATCCTCGCTGTCCGCAAGAAAACGCCTGCACATTTCCTCATACTGTGGTACTTCCTGCTTCTGTTCCCTGTTGATAGCTCTCATAAGCCTTATTCCATCATCGACTTCTATATATATCGGTAATATTGCATCTTTTCCAAAGTATGCACAAAATTTATTGTAAGCCTCAATAGTACCTATAACAATGTACTTATCACCGCTTCCAAGCCTAATCTGCCCGTCATCAACTGTAAAATATTTCCACTCTCCATATACCGTGTTATATGTCCGCATTTCTATTACTTTATCAGCCGCTTCAAGCTCCAATGCCTTCTCATTATCTACATAATGATACTCCACACCTTCTTTTTCACCAGCTCTCATAGGTCTTGTTGTATACATAATAATAGTCTTAAGATTTAGCTCCTTATCACCAACTAAAGCCTTAAATATATTATCTTTCCCACTTGAACTTTTTCCCATTAAAAATGCTATCTCAGGCATAACAAAGCTCCTTCTTTTACACCTACAACCTCCAGACCTGCCTCACCAGCCGCCTGAAGTATTGCAATAATCTTTCGTGTAATAACCTCTCCCGGACACAATATCGGTATTCCCGGTGGATATACATACACTGACTCTCCACTTATCTTACCATATATCTTCTCATTATTCATCTGAATTTCATCACAACCTGATAAATCCCGCCTGTTAAATGCTTTTGCAATCGTCAAAGCCTGCTCATCCCTGAAATCGGCAATATTTACCTTATTACCATTATCCTCATTATTAATTGAAATACCATTTAATTTATTGTCTGACTCACAATTTGGTATACTGTCAAATCTATTACCTAATTCCTTGTCTGCTTTTGAATTTATTATATCTTCCTTATCGAATTTACTGCTGTTCTTATCTTTACTTCTATCATTACATTTACTCCCATTCTCATCTATTTCTTCGTCTATCTCTTTTAATGCCGCAAGAAATCTATCGTAATACTCCTGCGAGTCAAATATTGATGTCATCGCTATCACATACTTTATAGATGACATTTCAAGCTGGATTTTATATTTATAAAATAGCGTATCATATAACCATTTTGCATCTTTATATCCTAATACAAGCTTTGATATGTCGTCTGTCTTTATTAACCTGATGTGCTTTAATTGTGACAATCCATTTCTTAAAATAGTCAGCTTATTAACATATTCAGTAAATAATTTATCTCCGTCATTCTTAACAATGCTTAAGCTTCTTGCTATGGAAGACATTAATATATACGATGGACTTGTCGACTGGTATATGTTCCAATATCGTCTTATTCGTTCTACATCAATTATTCCATAATTAATATGAATAAGCGCAGTCTGTGTAAGCGATGGAAGTGTCTTATGTACACTATTAATTACTATATCAGCCCCACACTTAACTGCTGACTGAGGAAAACTTTCCGAAAAATTAAAATGTGCGCCGTGAGCCTCATCAACAATCAATGGAATATTATATTGGTGAAGATACTCTGCTATTGACTTAATATCAGATACATTTCCCTCATAAGTTGGTGATGTAAGTATCACTGCTTTAATATCATTTCTATCATGGTCTGAACTGTATTTATCCACAGTATCTTTAATTTCTTTTAATGTTATCCCCTTATAATACCCATATTCCTCATCATATTCTGGATAAGTATACACAGGATTCAGTTCATTGAGGATAACTGCATTATAAACCGATATATGACAGTTTCTTGCCATTATAACAACATCATTTTTGTGGGTAACTCCGCATATTGCTGACATATTACCTGCTGTGCTTCCATTTACCAGATACCAGCTCTCATCAGCTCCATAAAGCCTCGCCGCCTCGTCAAACGCATCCTTGATAATATCCTCAGCATTGTGCATATTATCAAAACCATTAATCTCCGTTATATCTTTCTCATATGGATTTCCCATATCACCCATATATAACTCAATTAATTCTTTATTCCTTTTAGCCCCTGGCATATGCATAGGTACTACATTCTCATCTTTATATTTATCTAACTTAGACAATATATCATTATATTTAACACTCGGTTTAATATCTGAATTCATCTTAATAATCTTATCTTCATTCCAATTCATTGTTGCACTCTCATCTTTTATTTACTCTTATTTATTATTTGGATACAAAAAAACCATAGATACTACATAACGTAATACCTATGGTATAAATAAGTGCCTAGAACCGGAATCGAACCAGTGACACGAGGATTTTCAGTCCTCTGCTCTACCGACTGAGCTATCTAGGCAAAGTAGCGGGGACAGGATTTGAACCTGTGACCTTCGGGTTATGAGCCCGACGAGCTTCCGAGCTGCTCTACCCCGCGTCATCTATAACTATTGTATTCATATATGATGAAGATTATTCATCAAATGGGCGGAGAAGGATTCGAACCTTCGAAGGCAGTGCCAGCAGATTTACAGTCTGTCCCCTTTGGCCACTCGGGAATCCACCCATATAAAATTAAATTAACAATAACCTTAGTCTTTCAACCAAGACATTATTGTTAATAAAGAGCCGACAGTCGGAGTCGAACCAACAACCTGCTGATTACAAATCAGCTGCTCTGCCATTGAGCCATGTCGGCATATAAATGGGACCTACAGGGCTCGAACCTGTGACCCTCTGCTTGTAAGGCAGATGCTCTCCCAGCTGAGCTAAGATCCCATAT
>JBNMLJ010000017.1:0-63472 GCA_050874785.1 Lachnospira sp. | reverse complement strand
GCTTAGTAGTATCCAATTGTCTTATAACTTAAGTAACGAGCTCCCCGCCAGCCCAGCCACACAACCGCCCAGCCGTCCGCCTTAATTCCGTCCGTTATAAGCTATAATAATCTAATATTACAAAAAATTTACAGATATTATCTTATAATGCTCCTAATAGCGCACTCACGCCTTAAATCCCAAGCATCTCACTATAAACCTTCAACGCCCCATCAGTATCGTGTGCCAGCACTCTCTTAGCAAGTACCTTTCCAAGCTGTACGCCCTCCTGATCGAAGCTGTTGATATTCCATAAAAATCCCTGGAACATAACCTTATTCTCAAAATGAGAAAGTAAAGCACCTAAAGACTTAGGAGTAAGCTTATCTCCAGTTATAATGCTTGAAGGTCTTCCGCCCTTGAAAGTCTTATTAGGATTCTCATCATCTTTTCCACACGCAAATGCAACAATCTGAGCTGCTACATTGGCACATAACTTCTGCTGGCTTGTGCTGTCCTGAATAGTAACATCATTTTCAAGCTGGCTGTTCTTAAAGCCAATGAACTGTAAAGGAACGATATTAGTTCCCTGATGAAGAAGCTGATAGAAAGAATGTTGTCCATTAGTTCCTGGTTCACCAAATATTACTGGGCCTGTAGGATAATTAACCGGTTCATTAAATCTGTTGACAGATTTACCATTAGACTCCATATCAAGCTGCTGTAAATGTGCAGGGAAACGGCTTAAGCCCTGTGAGTATGGAAGCACAGCAGTACATTCATATCCAAGTACATTGCGTTCATATACGCCAATAAGTGCATCAAGCATTGCTGGGTTCTTAAGAACGTCTTTGTTTAATGCAAGCTTGTCTTGTGCAGAAGCTCCTTCAAGGAAATCTGCGAATACATCAGGACCAAATGCCAATGATAATACTGCACCGCCTACAGAAGATGTTGAAGAGAAACGTCCTCCGATGTAATCGTCCATATAAAATGCATCTAAATAATCATCACTCTTGGCAAGAGGTGAAGTCTCACTTGTTACTGCAATCATATGCTTTGCAGGGTCAAGACCAGCTTCCTTAAGAGCATTTTTAACAAATGATTCGTTAGTTAAAGTTTCAAGAGTTGTTCCAGACTTAGATACAAGAATGAATAACGAATGTGCAACATCAATAGAAGCAAGTACAGCAGATGCATCATCTGGGTCTACATTACTTATAAAATGAGCTTCCATTTTAAATGAGTTATTCTTCTTAGCCCAGTTCTCAAGAGCGATATACATAGCACGAGGACCTAAATCACTTCCGCCGATACCAATCTGAACAACAGTTGTGAACTTTTCGCCAGCACCATTAGTAATAGTTCCGTTATGTACCTTGTCAGCAAATTCAGCGATACGCTTCTGCTGTGTTGTATAGAATGTACGCTTATCTACACCGTCAGCATTAACTGCTTCACCAAGCTGTCCGCGTGTCATATGGTGGAGTACAAGTCTGTTCTCGCCAGTATTAATAACTTCGCCATTGTAAAGAGCAGCAAATTTGTCTGAAAGTTCAGCTTCATCTGCAAGCTTTTCAAGTGCCTTAAGAGTTGTATCATCTACCTTCTTAGCTGCGAAGTTGTAGTTAAGTCCTTCAGCCATAGGAATATTATATGTCTTAACACGTTCAGCACCAGCTTCGCCTGACATAACCTTATTAAGGTCAACAAGCGGAGTTTCCTTTAATTCCTTAAAAGCTTCAAGTGTGTCAAGATTGTTCCAATTAATCATAAAATATCTCCTCCTAGTATAATGAGTTGCAGGTAATTGCAAAACCCGCTAAGATTGTTCGCAATTACTTATAATAATTTGCGACATAAAAAGACATAATGCCAGAATATATCGAAATAACATTCAAAATGTTATCCATTAAGGCATTCTATTGATATATTGTCGCACAAAATATCTTACTTGAATTATACTATCAATGTCTGTCGAATACAAGGAGAAAAGTCGTTATTATCTATCATTTTCCATCTGTTTAAGTTCAGGAAGAATGGTACACAGCATAGTTATAAAACATATGCTTCCGCCGATTATATTAGATACAGGTTCGGCGGCAAATACACCATTTGTTCCCATATTAAGAGCGTAAGGCATAATATATGTAAGAGGTATTACAATAAATACTTTCCTTAATAAAGAGAAGAATATAGCCTGTTTTTTCTTATTAAGGGATTTGAAAATGGTCTGTCCGATATATTGCAGGTCCATAAATATAAAGGCGGCAAAATATATCTTCAATGCTGATACTGCATTTTCCATAAGTGAAGTATCAGAGCTGAAAATATTAATCAGCATATGAGGGGCAAGAAGTATTATGCTCCACATAACCGCGGTATAGCCTAATATTAATGCACCCATAGTAAGTCCTGCTTTACGCACTCTTTCTGGCCTTTTTGCACCATAATTATAGCTGATAATTGGTGAAGAACCCTCGTTGATTGCGTATATAGGTGTTTCAACCATTTGCCGTATGCTTGAAACAATAGTCATTACAGAAATGTAAATATCTCCGCCAGTAACTGAGAGAACATTGTTACAGCATATTGATACAAGGCTGTTAGTAAGCTGCATTACAAAGCCTGAAGTACCAAGGCTGATTATATCTTTTGCGAAATTCAGACATTGAGGCAGTTCATTTTTTCTTATAAAACTTATCTTTAATTCTGCTTTAAATCTTAAGAAATATAATACAAATGAAGCTGACATAAACTGCGAAATAACAGTTGCCACAGCCGCACCTTTTATTCCAAGATTAAGGACAAATATAAACACTGGGTCTAATATAAGATTGGCAACAGCACCGATTGCAACGGAGAGCATACCGATTGTTGAGTAGCCTTGTGCATTAATAAATGGGTTCATTCCTGTTGCAATCATTGAAGGAAGTGTTCCGATAAGGTAAATGCACAGATAAGGGTAAGCGTACTTAAGAGCTGTGTCAGAAGCTCCAAAGAGTGTGAGAAGAGGTGCTGCAAATATAAGGCATATGCACATAAGAATAATTGCAGAGCCACAAAGCATTGTAAATGAAGTATTCATAATAGTGTTGGCACTTTTCTCATCATTCATTCCTCTCTTAATTGAGAATAAGGGTGCGCCACCGCTTCCAAAGAGATTGCTGAAAGCTGTCATAATCATGATTATTGGAAAGCATAGTCCGACTGCGCCAAGGGCATTTGTTCCAACATCGGGAATTCTTGCAATGTACACTCGGTCTACAATGTTGTATAACAGGCTTAAAATCTGAGCCACAAGCATAGGTATAGCCGCATTTAAAATGTTATTGGTTATAGTTCCATTTTCAAAATCAATACGTTTCATATATTTCGCTTTCTCCATTTATGATTATAAAGTTATTAATTAAAGATTATACATTTAATAATGCATATATAAATATGAATGTATAAAATGTTATACCTTAAAACGATTGCAAGTATATCACTTTGATATTGTAAACACAAATTAAAACTTATGTAAAATAAAACAATAACATTTATAATTGAATTATAAATTACAGAGAAGTATAATTGAAATATCAGAAAACGAAGCCGTGAAAAGTTATGTTTTAAGGACATACAAAGGCAGAATGGAGGTAATATTATTATGAAAATTCTTATGCTTGATTCGTCTACATACGGAGAAGATGTCAATGTAGACAAGTTCTATGGTCTTGGGGAAGTTAAGAGCTACCAGACAAGTACAAGGCAGGAGGCACTTGAAAGAACTGCCAAGTTTAATCCGGACGTTGTTATTATCAATAAGATTGTTGCAGACAAGGAATTTATAGACTCTGCCCCAGCTTTAAAGATGATAGCAGAAACAGCAACAGGCTATAATAATATTGATATTAATTATGCCAGGGAAAAGAATATAAGAGTAGCCAATGTTGCAGGTTATTCAACAGACTCAGTTGTACAGCATACATTTGCATTAGGATTGTATCTTATAGAGAAGATGAATTATTATGACAACTATGTTAAGTCAGGCGGGTATGCAGAATGTCCGATTTTTTCACATTTCTCAAATGTATTCCACGAACTTTCAGGAAAGACCTGGGGCATAGTTGGTCTTGGAACTATAGGAAAAGGTGTTGCAAAGATAGCCACAGATTTTGGATGTAAGGTTATATATTATTCAGCAAGCGGAAAGACACAGGATGTGCCTTACGAGAGAGAAGAATTTGACGAATTTTTGAAGAAATCAGACATAATATCTATCCATGCACCACTTAATGATAAGACGAATAATCTTTTTAATAAAGAAGCATTTGGCAAGATGAAGGAAAGTGCAGTGCTTTTAAATCTTGGACGAGGTCCTATTGTTAATGATACGGATTTAACAGAGGCACTTGAACAGGGAAAGATTGCTGCGGCAGGACTTGATGTACTTGGAAAAGAGCCTATAGAAAAGGATAATCCGCTTCTTAGAATTAAGGACAGCACAAAGCTTGTGATTACACCACATGTAGCGTGGGGTACAGTAGAAGCAAGAACAAGACTTATGGACGAGGTATATGAGAATATTGCAGCTTTCACTAAGGGCGAAGCAAGAAATGCGGTAGTGTAAGTGTATAAGAAATAGCGGTAGTGTAAGCGGAATGGAGAAGAGTATGCAGATTTTATCAGTTAATGATGATGAATTTAAGAAATATGGACGTGTAGTTGATAATGTGGATTTCACAGAGCTTATACAGGAATTAAAAAGAACTCCTGTACCAGCAGGTGTTGTATATGAACCAGCAGTAAAGGAACTTGAAGCACTTCCTGTAAGGCTTGACATTTCCTCAGTTGTATATGGTGAAATGCCGATTCAGATAGGTTACTGTAATGGACATAATTCAAAGCTTAATGCACTTGAGTATCACAGGGATTCTGAGATTAATATTGCGGCTACGGATATGATTCTTATGCTGGGGCTGCTGACAGATGTTAATGATGATTATACATATGACACAGCTAATGTAAAAGCATTCAGGGTGCCAGCAGGAACGGCTGTTGAGGTGTATTCTACAACGCTTCATTATGCACCTTGCGGCATAGATGGTAAGGGATTTCAGGTGGCAGTTGTGCTTCCTAAGGGAACTAACTATCCATTAAAGTCAAAGCATATAAGAATAGATAATAAAACAGCCAGCACCTCAAACGAGAATACTGGCAGTGGTAATATCAATGAAGATGCGCTTCTTGCGGCTACTAATAAGTGGCTTATTGGCCACGCCGAAGGCGGTCTTGATGATAGTGCATATATTGGACTTAAAGGTGAGAATATTGAGATTTAATCTTCTTCAATAACCTGAACTTCCATATAAGCAAAGTCAATTGAATCAATAAAATTATCTTTAGTAAATCTTACTTTAGAGTGGCGTTGGAAGTCTGCTATATTAGAGTCAAGCCATATAGGCTCGCTCAGATCAAAGGTATAGCAGGCTTCTTTTATGCCATCAAATATCTTTTTGGTTCTGTTAATATCCATATCAGGATTAGCATAGACCATATCTTTCATAAGATGATTGGACTCATCAAAAAGTTTACACCATAATCGAAACATATATTTTCTCCGTTCTTACATTAATACTTGCTTTATTACTCACTGGCACGCTCTGAGAATATTATGTTATATTCATTTGAAGGGTATACCTGATTAATAAATGAAGTAAGAATAGTCTTAGCGTTATCAAGTGCCCTGTCGTACAAGCCGCTGTTTATTGCGTCTGATAAAGCATTTTCTCTTAACTGGATTAAAGAGTCGTTATGCTCTGTAAGTGTTATAGGCGAGAAAATGTTGTTCTCCTCGTGCAGTACCTTGAAAGAGTCAAGGTCAATGTCAGCCGATAAAGTCTTAACCTCAGGAATGTCTACATATATATTATGGCTTGTATCGTCAGTGTCGCCAAGCTGCCATTTCACATCGCTGAAATTAATTCCAGCTTTGATAGTTGTATTATATGTATAAATGTATTTGGATTGTGTTAAAGGTATGCTTACATTAAACAGCTTAAGGTCTTTGGTTTCAACTCTTACAGTAGTGGTTGTTACTGACTGGGTTGCAAGCTCTCCTATATTTTCAAAGCCAATTTCTGTAATCTTTTCATCAGAAACGTAATTGTTCTTAGCTTCTTTTCTTGTGTATACAAGCGCGGCACATAACAATATGATGATTATTACAGCAATTATAAATTTAATATCGAGTACTTTTCGTAACTTATTGCGGGACATAGTAACCCTCCGTTGTAGTAGTTTTATAATAGAGTTGTTGTATTTATATTAAACGTATTAATGCGATTTTATCACAATGTAATAGGCAGGTCAAAAATATTTTTGCCTTATAGGCTGATAAGGTGCTGGAATTTTAGAAATGGAATTTTGTTGTATGCAATTTGATATATAATAAAGAAACCTGATGCTTTCGCACCAGGTTTCTAATATGTGATACTTATAATAAAGATTAGCAGAAGACTGGCATATAATAAAAGAGGGAAGCCAGCCTATTTGGACTACTAGTCCATATTAACATTAAGATGTCTAGGAAGACCGTCTACCATAATTGGTGAAAGTTCAGCCTGAATTAATGGTCTGATATAGTGAATAAGGTCTTCTGTGACAAAATCATCTTCAGTAATCCACTCAAGTGGAACTTTCTTCTCGATGTTAGCAATCTGGTGTACATCGTGTGTTTCTGTAATGCACATATATGGATCATCAGAAACTCTCTTAAGTACAACAACTTTACCAGTTTCGCCTTCAAATGCAGCCTTAACAGCAGCACCACCAACGTTGAATGCTTCTGTAATGTCTGTACGAGATGTCATATGAGCTGCACAACGCTGTAATGTTGATAATTCGATAGCTCTTGTCTTGATACCAAGTTCAGAACCAACCTTGTTAGCAAGGAACTTAGCAGAACCAGCTAACTGCTTGTGACCGAAAGCATCAACAAATTCAACGTGGTCAGAAAGTTCAAATACATATCTTCCGTCCATAACTTTAATACCTTCAGAAACGGCGATTACCATTGAACGTCCCTTAGAAGCAATTTCTTTAACTCTTTCAAGGAAGTGGTCAATATCAAATACCTTTTCTGGAAGATAAATGAGGTCTACGCCTTCACAATCCTCGCCTCTTGCAAGAGCAGAAGCGGCTGTAAGCCATCCAGCATTACGTCCCATAATCTCAACGATAGTTACAGTTGGATAGTCATATACAAGACCATCACGGATAATCTCTTTCATAGTAGCGGCTATGAATTTAGCAGCACTACCAAATCCAGGAGTGTGGTCTGTAACTGCAAGGTCATTATCGATTGTCTTAGGAACACCCATAAACTTAATATCACTGCCTACAAGAAGAGCGTAGTCAGAAAGCTTCTTGATAGTGTCCATTGAATCGTTACCACCTATGTAGAAGAAGTATGAAATGTTGAGTTCTTTAAGTATTTCAAAAATCTTCTCGTAAGTATCTCTGTCATCAGAGATTTCTGGGAGCTTATAACGACATGAACCTAAATAAGAAGAAGGTGTTCTCTTTAAAAGGTCAATATCGATATCAGTCTTAATCTTCTCTGAGAGATCTACATACTGCTTGTCAAGCAGACCCTTGATGCCGTGAAGCATACCATATACTTTGTTAGCTCCTCTATCTTTTGCTGTCTTGAATACACCTGCAAGACTTGAATTGATTACGGAAGTTGGTCCACCAGACTGTCCTACGATAACATTACCTAACATAAATGTCCTCCGAAAATAATTATAATAATAAAGATGTAAACAGACCTAAATTCCCTCTAGACTTAAATCTGTTATAAATATTTTATTAAATTAATATTAACATAATTAAAGCAATCATACAACTTAAAAAAGATAATTAATTTAATAAATTCTTCCCACCAAAACAGGAAACTTTCAAAATATTTATAATATGATATAATGTGCGTAAGCAATGAGCCGTGCTGGACAAAAAAATAAAAAAGAACCGTGCTTGCACGAAGTTCTTTTTTAACTTTTTGTCCAATAGGGCGAACGCCCGACAGTCAAGGGAAGCGAAGCTTTCCTTGACGCACCCGGCGGAGTAAATTAGCAAAAAGAAAAAAGCAAAAGGAAGAAAACCAGAAAAAACGAAAGGACAATTCAAAGATGAGCAAACAGACATGGAAACCCGGCAATATGTTATACCCAGTACCAGCAGTAATGGTTAGCTGTCAAAGAGAGGGTGAGAAGCCTAACATAATTACTGTTGCGTGGGCAGGAACAATATGTTCTGACCCAGTTATGGTGTCAATATCAGTGAGAAAAGAAAGATACAGCCACGATATTATAAGAGCGTCAGGCGAATTTGTTGTTAATCTCACAACAAGAAAGTTATGCTATGCAACTGATTACTGTGGTGTCAAATCTGGAAAAAATACGGACAAATTCGCAGATATGCACCTTACACCACAACCATCGGTTAAGATAGCCGCACCGGCAATAAAGGAAAGCCCTGTTAATATTGAATGTAAGGTCAAGGATATTGTAGAACTTGGAAGCCACGATATGTTTATAGCGGAAGTTGTAGCTGTAAATGTAGATGAGAAGCTTCTTGACAGCAAGGGAGCATTAAGGCTTCAGGACGCTGACCTTATAGCATATTCGCACGGACAGTATTACACACTGGGAGATAACATAGGCAGGTTTGGATACTCTGTTAAGAAGTAAATGATTTATTGCAGGGCTGTTTAATATGATTATATTAATGTTATTATATTTTAATACGATTATTAATATTATCATAATGAAGAGTTCATTATTATTTCACTATTTATAAGAAGTGTAAGACTTTACAAATAAGCATATGCGTGGTAGTATAAATTTTGTTACAAAAATGTTACAGAAATATTACGTCATTAAATCATACGAATAATGACATTAAATATACTATTTGTTGGAGGAATGTATGACACGCATAACGAGATATGGTAGGAAGATGAAAACTACCTTTATCGCGACAATGTTTATTGCATGCCTTGTTATAGTGATAGGTATTCCATTTGTATCTAAGCAGATGTTTGATAATGAGGTGGGATATTACAGCATTTCTATTCAGGGTAATTATATTGGCGCTGCTAATACAGAAGACGAAGTCAATGTTGCGCTGGCTAATGCAAGATTACAGCTCTGCAAAGAATTTGCAGATTATATATATATGGACTGCGACGTTAAGATAACAAAGCAGAGAAGAGCAATAGCGAAACGTATGACTACCCAGCAGTTACAGAATGCGATATACAGCTCATTATTTGACTGTATCGTTGATGTTGAAACACAGCTTGCGTATACTGTAAGGGTTGATGATAATATGGTAACTCTTGCAACCAAAGAAGAGGTTGAGGAGTTATTTAGAAAGATTATACAGCCATACAATGTAGCTGATGAATTTGAGCCTGTCATAAAGGCAGGAACATCTATTGATGAACAGTACACAATTGCTATCAATAAGAATGAGGAAGAGTCAGTTCAGGATACACAGATAGTTGCTTCATTCTTTGAAGATAATAATTCAGAAAATGGAACTAGCAAGAAATCACCTGACCAGCTTACGGGAATTGATTTTGCGGAAAATGTATCTGTTAACGCAGTGGAGGCAGATAAGGCAGATGTAGTTTCAGTTCAGGAAGCTTACGATGCATTGACACGGGAGAATAAAGCGAACATTTCCTATATAATAAAAGAAGGCGATACTCTTGAACAGATAGCCAAAGATTATCAGATGACTTTAGACAATTTGATTGAGTTAAACGATATAGCTTCACAGGATGCAGTTATTGTACCTGGTGATGAGCTTGTGGTGACAATACCGGAATCACAGATAACAGTGCTTACAACGAAGCAGCTCTCATATGATGAGGACTATAAGGCAGAAGTAAGCTATATTGATGATAATAATAATGCAAGAGGAACTAATACAATTCTTGATGAGGGAACTACGGGAAGAAGAACAGTGGTTGCCAATGTCACATATGCTAATGGCAGGGAAGTGGCAAGAGATATTGTAAGTGAGAATATAACAGAGGAGTCAAAGCCAGAGAAGATTGCAGTGGGAACTCTTACACAGACTGATTATATTAAGCCGGTGGCAGGAACTTTCATTTCAGGTTATGGAACTGGAGAAGATACAGTTAATTATGGCGTTGACTGGTCGTGCAGTGAAGGCATAACAGTTGTTGCCGCAAGAGATGGAAAGGTTACAAGAGCTGGCTGGTATGGTGGATATGGTTATTGTGTTGATATACAGCATGAAGATGGAAGCCTGACAAGGTATGCTAATAACAGCAGGCTTACTGTCAGTGTTGGACAGCAGGTAAGCCAGGGGCAGCAGATAGCATTAAGTGGAAGCACGGGCGACGTGACAAGTCCACGTCTGCATTTTGAAATATGGATTGACGGCACAAGGGTTAACCCTCTTAATTATGTTAATAAGAACTAGAATAAACGTACAAAGGGTGTGGATATTTTCCATACCCTTTTTAAATCATAATAAAATGCAGATAAGACAGATTGACATAATGATATGGTGTGATATAATCATAAGGATATTGAAATATTTGAACATATACCTTAATATATTTAAGGATAACGATAGAGTAACACCATAATTGTAATTGTATAGAATATGAGATTATGGTTAAGATATTTAGAGATTAGTAACATTTTATGAATTAGTAAGTAGTGACAGAGGTGCGAATTATGGAACAGTATGTTGTCAAGGGAGGAGTGCCACTTCGTGGAGAGGTGTCCATAGGTGGTGCAAAGAATGCCGCACTTGGTATTCTGGCAGCAGCAATTATGACGGATGAAACCGTAACAATAGAGAATGTGCCTAATGTAAGAGATACAAGAGTGTTATTACAGGCAATAGAGGGCATAGGTGCAAAGGTTAAATATATATATAACAATACAGTTCAGATTAATGGTGGTTCAATAAGCGACCTTAATGTTGAATATGAATATATCAGAAAGATAAGAGCTTCTTATTATTTACTTGGAGCGCTTCTTGGAAAGTATAAGGAGTCTAATGTAGCACTTCCAGGTGGCTGTAATATAGGAAGCAGACCTATAGACCAGCATTTAAAGGGTTTTAAGGCTCTTGGAACAGAAGTGAATATTGACCACGGAGTTGTAAGCGCGAAGGCAGAAAAGCTTGTTGGTGGACATATTTATTTTGATGTTGTAACGGTTGGAGCAACAATTAATCTTATGATGGCATCGTGTATGGCTGAGGGAGAGACAATTCTTGAGAATGCGGCAAAGGAGCCACATATAGTAGATGTAGCGAACTTCCTTAATGCTATGGGTGCTAATATTAAAGGCGCAGGAACAGATGTTATAAGAATTAAGGGTGTGAACAGGCTTCACGGCTGCACATATTCAATAATACCTGACCAGATTGAGGCTGGTACATTTATGATGGCGGCAGCAGCCACAAGAGGAGATATTGTTATTAAAGATGTAATTCCAAAGCATCTTGAGTCGATAACAGCAAAGCTTCTTGAGATGGGCTGTAAGCTTGTTGAGGGCGATGACTGGATAAGAGTTATAGCTGAGGGTGAAGTAGGAAGCACTAATGTAAAGACACTTCCATATCCAGGTTTTCCTACAGATATGCAGCCTCAGATAGCAGTAGCGCTTGCGCTTGCCAAGGGTTCTAGTATGGTTACAGAAAGCATATTTGAGAACAGGTTCAAGTATGTTGACGAACTTAACAGAATGGGCGCTAAGATAAAGGTTGAAGGTAATACAGCATATATAGAAGGTGTGGAGAAGTTCACATCGGCTCAGTTATCTGCACCAGATTTAAGAGCTGGAGCAGCTCTTGTTATTGCTGCGCTTGCGGCTGATGGAATTTCACAGATAGATGATATTGAATATATTCAGAGAGGTTATGAGGATTTTGAAGGTAAGCTCTCAGCACTTGGTGCAATTATTGCTAAAGTGGATTCAGAGAGAGAACTTCAAAAGTTCAAATTAAAGATTGGATGATAATAATGAACTGCGGATATTTTTTATAATATCTGTAGTTCATTTTATTTTTATATTTTTAATACTTTGTTATAATAATAGTGCGCAAATTTGTGGTATTATTATAAAGTGATTAATATATTTATATAATGATGTCCGATTTATAATAATAATGTTAAGATGTTATAACATTTGGATATTTAATATATAATATTTTTATGTGCCGATAATGACATTGTTTTTTATACACGATATTTAGAGAGAATACATATTTATAGTAAGAGGAATATATGAAATTAAGAGATAAGTTGAAGGTTTCATTCTGCGTAATGATAGTACTGCCGGTTATTATGCTGTGTGTGCTTGTTGTAGGAATTTTCAAAATCCAGTCAGACAGCATATGCAAGACATATAATGTCGAAGGCGATACGGTGTTATTATATTTTTATTCACCTATGACGTTATTTGGAAGCATAACCGATGATGTGTATGAGCAGGTGAGGGAACAGGCAGAGACTGAACCAGAGAAGTTTAATAACAGAATATATTTAGAGGAGCTTAATGATACATTAAAAGAAAAGCTATCAAAGCTTGTTGTAAGAAAGAATAATAATGTTATATATAATTCGACAGGGTTAAGTTCAGCAGAGCTTATTAATATACTTCCAGATTATGAGTCAGATGGAAGTAATATTGTAGATGTTGCAACTTATAAGGGCGGAAGCTATCACAGCCTTATAAAGCAGGTTGATTTTACAGACGATTTCGGGAATATATATAGTGTGTCAATACTAACATCTGTTAAGCAGAGTGTTCCACAGATAAGACATATGATTGTTGAGCTTATAGTAGTTATAATACTTATTCTTGCAATTACGAGCCTTATTCTTAATCTGTGGATATATAGTTCGATTATCAAGCCGGTTAATAAGCTTAAGCTTGCAACAGATAATATTAAAGAAGGCAATTTCGATTTTGAGATGCCGAAAGTACCTGACAATGAGATTGGAGATGTGTGCAGGGATTTTGAAGAAATGCGGCTTATATTAAAAAAGTCGTCAGAGGACAAGCTTCAATCGGATAAAGAAGAGAAAGAACTTATAAGAAACATTTCCCACGACCTAAAGACACCCCTTACAGCAATCAAAGGATATGTAGAGGGTTTAAGGGATGGAATTGCAGATACACCTGAGAAGCAGGCAAAGTATGTTAAGACAATTGCCAATAAGGTTAACGATATGGATAAGCTTATAGATGAACTTACTATATATTCAAGGCTTGATGCTAACAGGGTATTGTATACATTTGTAAAATTTGATGTTTCAGAATATTTTGATGACTGCTGTGATGAGATAGGCACAGAGCTTGATGCGGCGGGCATAGAGCTTAATTACAGAAATCACATTAAAGAGCCGGTGGTAATTGCCGCTGACCCAGAGCAGTTAAAGAGAGTTATCAATAATATTATCAGCAACTCAGTTAAGTATATGGCTGAGGGACGCAAGGGAAAGATAGATATAGATTTGTATGATGAGAGTGATTATGTACACGTCATCATTGCAGATAATGGCAAGGGAATAGCTGGAAAAGATATTTCGCATATATTTGAAAGGTTCTACAGAACTGATGAGTCGCGTAACTCGAAACAGGGAGGAAGCGGCATAGGTCTTGCGATTGTAAAGAAGATTGTTGAGGACCACAAAGGAAAGATATGGGCAGAGAGTGTTGAAGGAGAAGGCACTACAATGCATTTGAATTTACTCAAATATAACGTGCAGAACCCACAGCCTAAAGAATAACAGATTATAGAAAGATGAGGAATGAGATTATGAGCAAAGTATTAATAGTAGAAGACGAGGAAGCAATTGCAGATATTGAAAAGGATTATCTTGAATTAAGTGGATTTGAAGTAACAATATGCAAAGATGGTACAAGTGGACTTGCTGAAGCACTTGACGGAGAATATGATATCTGCATACTTGATGTTATGCTTCCGGGAATTGACGGATTTGAGATATGCAAGAAGGTAAGAGAAACTAAGAATATACCTATTATAATGGTATCAGCCAAGAAAGAAGATATTGATAAGATAAGAGGTCTTGGTGTAGGTGCTGATGATTATATGACTAAGCCATTCAGTCCAAGTGAACTTGTGGCAAGAGTTAAGGCTCATCTTTCAAGATATGAAAGACTTATTAACAGCTCACAGCCAGAGAACGATATAATTGAAATACGCGGTATCAAGATTGATAAGACTGCAAGAAGAGTATTTGTTAATGGCGAGGAGAAGATATTTACAACAAAGGAATTCGATCTCCTTACATTCCTTGCTGAGCATCCAAACCACGTATATACTAAGGAAGAATTGTTTAAGGAAATCTGGGATATGGACTCTATCGGTGATATAGCTACAGTTACGGTTCATATCAAGAAGATAAGAGAAAAGATTGAGCTTGATACAAGCAAGCCACAGTATATTGAAACAATATGGGGTGTTGGATACAGATTTAAACTGTAAAATAAAATAAAAAAGCTTGCAAAAGCGCATAAATACTGGACTTTAAGCACTTTCAGAAATTTGAGATATAGACAAATGCTATTTTTGATGCTATCATGAGCATATATTTCAAAGATTTGGAGGTGTTTTTTATGTCAAAAAATGAAATCATAGATTTAGATATATCATTAGATACGAAAGATGAAAAAGAAGAAAAGGAAGTGTTAAAAAACAGAACACAAAGCAGTAGGGATAAAAAAATTACATATCAGAAAGTAAAGGGAAAAGATGGACAATATGAAAAGGGATTAAGAATTAAGCTGGTTAATGGTAAGAAGTGGGGATATGAAGCTACTTTCTGCATCGGTTATGAAGATGTATTCGATAAAAAGCAGAATAAAATGGTTAGAAAGCAGATAAAACAGCGTAAATCATTCACGACAAAAGAAAAGGCTTTAAGCTGGCTGAAAGAAATGGGCATCAGAAAAGCTGAACTGGCTGAAAAAAATCAAACTATTGACAAACACGGATACACAGTAATTGAAGTGTGTCAATTGTTCAAAGAGGATAAAATAGCACACGGCGCAACAGAAGGACAGATTCAAGACTTAAATGTTAATATCAATCATTATAAGTCATTTTTTGTAAAAGAAAATAATAAATATGTAAAATCTATTGATACAGCACAAATACAAGAATATTTAGATTATGAAGTGAAAAGCAAACATTCTAAGAAGTCTGTTGCCAAATATAAATCTACATTGAAACAGATTTGGGATTTTATGCTCCAAGATAGAAATAAGTATCAGGTAAAAGAAAATATAGTTATAGCTGCTAAAAATTATGCAGAAGAATCAGGATTTAAGCCGACAGCTTTAAGTTACACAGAACTGCAAGACTTAATAATTGAATTTTGTCAGTTGGAAGACCCTTCATATTTATTCCTTGCGGTATTTTCATACACGCAGGCGCTTAGACGTGGTGAAATGTGTGGTTTACAATGGGGTGATATAGATTTTGAAAACAGGACAATTAAAATACAACACAACAGAGTACAACGTAATAAATCTAATCACGAAGGTAAGAAAAACACAGATAAGAATAATGTTAAAAAACCAAAACGCGAAAAAGTCAGAACAATAGAACTGCATAAAGCTGGATATGATACTATTACATTATATAAAAAATGGCAGGAAGAAAAGCTGGGGCGTAAGGTTCGTGATGATGAATTTGTATTGATGTTTGAAATTAATCTAAAATTCAACTATATTCCAAGCTGTGGGAAAATCAGTAGAAGATGGAAAGAGGAATATAATAAGATTAATAAAAACAGAAAAAGAAATGGTAATGCTGAAATACCTTATGCACGTGAACACGATGGACGTGAAACATATTCAACATTATGCCTTTCTGGTGTTAAAAAGACAGATGGGACTATTGTACGCAATGCAATAGCACGACAGGTATATGAAAGTATGGGGCATTCATTACCAAAGCATATGCAAAATATTACTGAAACAGTTTACAATCAAGGATCTAACAATAGATGGGATATAACGCGTTTTTGGGACGAATTATTAGAAATAGATATAAAATCCGAATGGGAGACTTTTGAACAGATTAGAAAAATTGATTTTGAAACCCTTCCTCCAATTGAGCAGCGATTAAGTACGAAAATATCTGATTATCAGTGTTATATAACTGAATTGGTTTCAAATATCAATTCTATTGTATATACGAACACAACAGGGGACGGCTCAGGATTAACATATAATTTCTCATCTAAAATGATAAATGGAAATACAACAAGCATTAATAAGATGCTTAGAAGTGTTCTTAATAAAATATCGAAAATTGATTATATACCTTCTGAAATTAAGATTATATCAGATCCTTCCATTGATTTAGGGGATATGATAACAATAATTCCAGATGGCAGAACAGTAAAAGAGAATACAAATACATTAATCACATCTATTAGCTGGGTGTATAAATCCAGCAATCAAATAAAATCAGTTGGGGAAAATCCTTATTTATCAAGTTCAAGTTCTACATCTTCAAGCGCATCTTCTTCATCATCTGCAATCGCAAAAAATAATTCAACATATATAGCAACATATGAAAACGCACAGGCATTTGATTTGGCAGAAAAAGAGGTTGTTATATCTTCAATAGATTATACCAACGGAGAAAATGATATTGTTGTAATCGGTGGACAGTGTGAAATTGGTATTACTACGCCAGGCACGGTGCAAATCGGCTATTATCAGCAAGATATAAAGAATACTTTTACACCAGAACAATATTTGACGGAAGGAAAGCATATATTAAATTTTTCTTGTCATTTCCTTACAGAAGATAAAAACGCATTAGTGAATTATCAAATTACATTATCCAGCAAAGATGCAAAAGGAAAAATCGATATAGATAAAATCAGAACGTACACATTAGGAACTACAACAAGTGAGGGTAAATTTATCACAAATAATGTATTTACAGAAGAAATAGATATGAGGAAATATAAGAACAATATAAAACCATTAGGCTATAAGGAGGATGATAAGGATGTATAAAGGTGAAGCTATATTAGAACTTACAAACACAGAAACAGGCGAAAAACAGATATATGATGAACATAATACATTATCCTGCCTTCTTGATGATTTATTCAATGAAAATCAGTTTGATGGTGTAATAAAACATAATTTTGAATTAAAGAAATATTTTAATAAGACTAACGCAAATATTGATATTTTCGGCGCAACAATTTTAAAGGCTGGACATTTTGATCAGGGAAAATATGTACTTACAGGAATTGCTGGACATTTAGGAAGTTTAGCATTTACATACAAAGACAGCGCAGAAAATTACGATGATATAAATAATTTAGTGTCGGACGGATTAGGAAGATGTCCAAACACCCCTTACTTTGTTGATGCGGATAATAATTATGTATATCTATTATATGATGGTGGATGGAATAGCGAAGATTTAACATTATATAAGTATAAAATAAATACACAAAAATTTGGATTGAATGGCTGGACATTTGAAGATATCAATTTAGATGATGAAAAATGCGCAAAATTAGAACAGACAGCAGCAATCCCAAAAAATTTATTTAATATCTGCTATTATTACGATGGATACACAGATCCGAATTATAACGGATATAACATATATTCACAGAGTACTATCGATTATGGAAATTTTAACGGTCATTCTATTGTACAAAATAAAGACAGCTTAATTCTTCTAAATTATTTTAAATATTATCCAATTGATGTATCAAAGTTAACATGGGAAGGTGAAGAAGTAGTCATCCCTTCAGATATGACAGTTCCGATTCACTCATTTTTTGATATTGTTGTAGTTGATAAACGCACATTTTCATATAAGTCATATCATATAAAGGATATAGACAATGAAACAACATCAACAGTGAAAGCGGGCAAATATGCAGCGACGAATTTATGGGGACAACATAACGCAGGGGATGTATTACAATACCGTTTGGGTGCTGCTGATGATAATAAAATATATTTAATTGCAATGTATGAAGATGAAAGCCAAAATACACAATATAATTTATATTCTTTTGATTTGAATAATCTACAAGATGGTGCAAAAGTACAATATGTATCAGCGTATGATAGAGTTATATGTCATACTATAAATAGAAAGAATGCAGTATATCAGTCCTGCTGGAATTCATTTGAAAACGAAATTTTCAGATTAGGCATATCAAAAGGGACTAACTGCTTCACAAAAATCTTTAAAGCTGGTATCTCAGCAATTTCCAATTTTAACATTGATTTAATTGAATCAGATACAATAGAAATATTTTTGGAGGTGATAGACGGTGAGAGTTAATCTTCAAAACGGGTTAACTACGTCAATTCGCGGGTTAATTCGTTACGACTTTGGGCAATCATTGGAAGTCTATAATACAGGATTGCAAATAAACAATATAGAATTTCAATTTATTCAGAACGGTGAACAAATAGACCAATTGGGACAGTATAACAGTGAATTTGACTGCTACACAGTATCAATACCTGACAAATTCTTAAAAAATAGTGATGAAATAAAATGTTATATATATGTGGAAGATGAAAAAGCAGGCAAGACAAAGAAAGTTATTGTTTTCAATGTGTATGATCGTGAAATGTTTGAAGCTGGTGAAGATGAAAAAACAGAGTCATTATTAGCAGAGATAATGGCAAAATTGAACAAATTACAGGAACAATTGGACAATTTCCAATTAACAGAAGCTCAATTACAAAGTATTATGACACAGGTAATTGCAGCATTAAGTGGCAAATATTATACATCAGAGCAGATAGATGAAAAATTTTCTAAGCTACAGGAAGGGATAGGACAATCCTTCTCATCTATGTCTAATACTATCAATCAGCAAAATAATAAATTTTCAGAAGTGGCATCACAATTAACACAAATGAATAGCAAAATAGACACATTAAAAGAAGAAGTTGAAACTGCTAATGCAGTATTAGAAACAATTTAGGGGAGGTGGTATTGTGGCAAGCTTAACAGAGAATACCTCCAGAATAGCAAATGCAAAAGAAAGTATAAAAACAAGCATACAAAATCATGGTATAGACATTTTGGACACTGACAAAATAGAAAGCTATGCAGAAAAAGTGGATTTAATAGCCAATTTGAAGAATGAGGACCAATTCTGTTATTTATTTAAAAATGGCAGATTTTTGGATCAGTTTGACAACATCATAGCGCAAAGTGATGCAGTAATTTTGGACTGCACGGGAATGTTTCATAACATCTGCTTAAAAGATACGACATATAGAGACTATGATTTCCAAAATTTAAATTTATCTAAATGTACGAACTTTTATGATTGCTGCACAGGTGGTGCGGATTGGTGGACAATTCGTGGTAAAATATTAAATTTTGATATGTCATCTGTAGAAAATTGTAATTATACATTTAACACATGCACATATTTAACAGCATTAACATTTAAGGAGGGTGCAACATTTGGCGGTAATTCGTCAAGTGCATCATTAACATTGGATCTATCACAAACAGCATTGGATAAAACCTCATTCAAGGATTTATTAAATAGTATATCTATAAATAATAGCGAAAAAACAAGGATTTTTAAGGTTAAATCTACATTGTATACAGAATTAACAGATGAAATATTAGATATAGCAGATGAAAAGAATTACACAATAGCATCAGCATAAGGGGGATTTTAATGGCATTAGAAGATATCAAAACAGGAACAGAATACACAGTAAATCAGAAAAAGAACGGCATAAAAGAATTAGTTGCTAATGAAGGATACTGGATCACAGACAAGACATTATATATAAGCTCTGGATTTTTTAAGAAATTAAGAACAAAAAATATTGCATATTTTGGAACTGTATCAGATGAACAAAAGGAACAGGCAGAAGCAATTATAAAAGAAATGTTAGAAATACAAATAGCAGCATTAGCAGAAAGCGGGGATAAGTAATGGATCAAGGGGGTAATATATACAACGAAATAATACAGCGTCTTACTAAAATAGAAGTTAAATTGGACAATTTAGAGGGTATAAAAAAAGATGTTGATCAGACAAAATTAGATATAAATTCATTGAAAATAAAAGATGAAGAACAGCAAAAGATGATAGAGGAATTAAGAAACAGAAATCAATGGATGACAAGAACTATCGTAGCTGGACTAATAACAGCAGCAATTGGAATTATTGTATGTTATATAAAAATCGGATTAGGAATATAGGAAAATTGGAGCACTGACTGATGAATCGGCAGCGCTTCTTTTTTTTATGCAAAAAAGCTATACAGAGAAAAAATAAATTATTTTTATCCTGCATATTGTTAGTGTAAATGCTAAGAATTGCAAGTTAAAGCAATATCTGAACACGCATATTATTAGTAGATGAAAAGAAATGAATAAGTTTTTTGGCGGTGAAAAAATTTTCCGCATAACACATTTCTGAAACATCATATTATACATGAATAATTAAAAAGGATTTATTTTTTTTAACTATTCCGCGTAGTAATACGCCAGCAAAAAAACAAAATTATTATAAAGTGAGGTAATTAAATTATGAGTATTAAGAAAAAAGGATCAATAAAATTAATATGTGAAAGATGTGGAAAAAAACACACAGTAGAAAGATTTTTCTACAAATCAGCAGACGTTAAAAATTTTGAAGAAAATGGTGCTAAATATTATCCATATTGCACGGAATGTCTAAAAGAAATGAAATTTGAAAAAGACAAAAAAGATAATTATAACGCAGAAGTAAAATATGGTGATTTTGTCAAATATGTAAAAGAAGATAAAAGACTAATTAACAGTGTATACAACGGAGAAACAAAAACAATGTCAGTTGTAACAACTATTCCAGTTGAGGATATTATCACAGAAAATAAGGAAGCAGAAGCAAAGAGATTAGTTGAACGTAAGGCAGAAGCTAAAAAACAAAGAATGTTTGACATAATTGACAGCGAAGATAAGAAGTTGAATAGAGCATTATTCATAGAAAGAGCTGAAGAATTCAATGTTGGTTATATTGTTGAAGATGATGTGATAGCTGTTTCGAGAGCAGATCTTGACGCATTAAGTAAATACGACAGAGCAGTATTTAGGGATATCATATACGTTTTTGAAGAAGCTGACAGCAATGATGAATATATCAAATTTATTGCAGGAAAAGATGTTGGAACAAAGGTTGTCACAATGAAGTATGCAGATGCTAAAAAATCAGGATTTGAAAAGGTAAAAGGTACATACAGCAAAGAAGATAACACAGTAGATGTTATAGCACCTGCAGATTATGAATACAAACCAACTCAATACCATGAAGTAGAAATGTTATATAAGGATTATAAGTCTAAATATTCACAATATAAAAATAAACACAATTATAGCGATAGAAACGGTACTATTACAGTTTATTTGCCAGAAGGTGTTGAATATGTAAGAAGTGAAAAAGATGAACATTATGAAGAATTACACGCATTTAAAGAAGGCTATACACAGGAAGTAGTAATAGAACCCAAAAAACTAAATGCAGATGATATAGAAGTAGAGGTACCAGAATGCCTCAGAAATTAGAACAAAAGACAAAAACAGAATTAACGGCATCCCAAGTGGATGCCTTCCAAAAATTTTCAAAGTTGAAGGTTGGCGCATTATTTATGAAGATGGGCACGGGAAAAACAAGGGTAGCGGTAGAGATAGTTAATTATAATCATCCTGATTTTCTACTTTATATAGCGCCATTTTCAACAATTGATAATGTGACAGCAGAATTAGAAAAATGGGGAATTAAATGTAAATACAAA
Organism: Lachnospira sp.; assembly: GCA_050874785.1. GTDB lineage: Bacteria > Bacillota > Clostridia > Lachnospirales > Lachnospiraceae > Lachnospira. The sequence continues at coordinate 41,609 of JBNMLJ010000017.1, read as the reverse complement.
GTTATAGGATATGAAACAATAGCATCAAGCGATAAAAAATATATTGAAATTCTAAATGAATTAGATAAATACGAAACAAATTTTATTATTGCAGATGAATCAATATTCATTAAAAATGGCAAAACAAATAGATTTAATCGCTGTCGTATATTAAGACAAAAATGTAAATATGCTTTAATTTTGAATGGTACACCAATTGTAAAAAATGAACGTGATATATACAATCAAATGCAATTTTTATCAGAAAAAATTTTTGGAATGAATTATTGGACATTTATGAACACATTCTTCACGCATACAATCAAAAAAGTAAATGGTCGTGAAGCTCATATATATAATTTTTACGAAGAAAATAGAGCAGCATTCATTAAAATAATCAAGCCTTATATTTTTGACGCTGATTTGGATTTTAAAAAAGTGGTTGAAATGAATTATAGATTTATTAGCTATAAATCAAGTGAATACGAGGAAGTCAAACATAAAATTTTAGCAAAATATATAAATTATGATACAAATTCATTCATTGAACTATTCAACGCATTAAATCACGCATCAGCAACATATATCAAAAAAAATGAAGCTGTGGCTGAATATATAAAAGATAGACAAGTTATCTGTTATTGCAATTATATTGATGAAATAGAACAAATTGCTGGTTTATGTGATTGCTATGTAATCACTGGACAAACAAAGGTAAAAGATAGGAAAGCAATATTAAAACAGTTTAAAAATGATAAAAAGCCATTGCTCTTAACAATGGGGGTAGGAGCATACAGCTTAAATCTTCAATTTTGCAACGAAATTGTATATTCATCAGTCAGCTTTAATTATGGGAATTACGAACAAAGCAAATACAGAATAAAGCGCTTAGGTCAAAAAAATGACATTAAATATGTTCATATACTATCAGAAACAGGTATTAACAATATGATTATTGATAATTTAACATCAAAAAAATCATTATCGGACATTATTAATGACGCATTACAAAATGGACAGATAGAGGATTTAATCAAAAAATTATAAGGGGGACTAAATATTATGGGAAAAGAATATAAAGATAAAAATGTTTATGAAGCAACATTAGAAAGAATTGAATATATATTTAATGAATTTGAAAATGTATTAGTAGCATTTTCAGGTGGAAAGGATTCAGGTGTTGCATTAAATATTGCGTATGACTATGCAAAAGAACACAATCTATTGAATAAATTAGCAATGTATCATTTAGATTACGAAGCACAGTATCAAATGACTACTGATTATGTGACAGAAACATTTGAAAGGTTAAATGATATTAAAAGATACTGGTTATGCTTACCAGTAGGCGCAAATTGTGGATGTAGAATGGATTCAGATAGTTGGATCCCCTGGGAAAAGGCAAAAGAGGACATATGGGTTAGACAGATGCCAGATGTTCCTTACCTCATCACAGAAGACAATGTGCCATTTTCAATGACTGTTGGACAACGTGATTATGATGTGCAGGATAATTTCAGCAAGTGGTTTGCGCAAGAAAATGGAACAACAGCAGTAATTGTTGGAATTAGGGCAACAGAATCACTTGATAGATTTAGAGCTGTATCGTCCGACAAAAAAATAAATATCTATGACAACAAGAAATGGACAACAAAATATAATGATAATTTAGTTTTAGCATATCCAATTTACGATTGGGAAACAAGGGATATATGGATATACAATGCAAAATTTTTAAAACCATACAATCATCTATATGACTTGTATTATCAAGCAGGATTATCAATAGATGAAATGCGTGTAGCCAATCCATTTCACAGCTGCGGTGAGGACTATTTAAAGTTATATAAAGTAATTGATCCTATTAACTGGGGCAAAATGGTAGGGCGTGTAAATGGTGTTAATATGGTCGGTCTTTATGGTGGTACTACTGCTATGGGCTGGCGAAAAATAACAAAACCTGATCATTTCACTTGGAAAGAATATTGTTTCTTCTTGCTTAACACATTAGATGAAGATTTAAGACAACATTATTTAGATAAATTAAAAACATCTATAAAATTTTGGAAGGAACACGGTGGCGCATTAGATGAAGAAACTATTAAGGAATTAGAAGCATCTGGTGTTAAATTTGAAAATAAAGGAAGGGTAAGTAAGATATCAACAAAAGAAGTGTGTGCATTTGAAGATTACCCTGATGACGTTGATATAAAAAATTTTAAGGATGTACCATCATACAAAAGAATGTGTGTATGTATCATAAAAAATGATTATACATGCAAGTATATGGGATTTGCACCAACAAAAGATGAAGTAACACGTAGAAAAGCAACAATGGAAAAATATAATAATTTATAATGGAGGTAATAACTATGAGCGAATTTAAAAGTCCAGTTTACAACATAAAATCAGTACCAATTGAAAAAATACAAGCAAATACATACAATCCAAACCACGTAGCACCACCAGAAATGAAGCTATTGTATCAATCTATAAAAGAAGATGGATATACAATGCCAATAGTCTGCTATTATCTTGCAGATGAAGATAAATATGAAATAGTAGATGGCTATCATAGATATACAGTAATGTTAACACATAAAGACATATATGACCGTGAAGGTGGATGCTTACCAGTATCAGTCATTGATAAACCACTTGAAGATCGTATGGCATCAACTATCAGACATAACCGCGCACGTGGAGAACATAGCATAGAACTTATGGTAAATATCGTATCTGAATTATCAAAAGCTGGTATGTCAGATGCTTGGATTATTAAAAACATTGGAATGGATGCAGAAGAATTATTAAGATTAAAACAACTAAGTGGATTACAAGAACTATTTAAAGATAAAGATTTTTCACGTTCTTGGGAATAGGAGGACATAATGACTACAAAAGAAATACTATTACAATACTTTGATGAAAAAATGCTCACCCTCTTTGAGGGTGGCGGTGCATATAAGTACGATAGATGGGTAATGAGTACTGGTGCATTTTACAACAACACTACAATGAAACAGCGTGATGACATCTTTAAGGCATTAAGGGCAAATCATTTACATTTTTATGAAAAGGGTAGAACAATATATTTTGATGTTAACCCAAGCAGATATTAATTTGTGGATGTAGCCCACCAGTTTTTTCTATCGACTAATTATACCAAAAAGAAAAATAAAAACGCTCCAGCCACAAATTGAAAAAAGTGCACAAAAATTAAGCCTTTTTATTCTGAAATCATCCAGACAAACGGACAAAAATATATTCAGACTTTAATCATTGGATTTAGATGAATGTCGGTTTTCTAAAGCAAACTGGCAAGACTGCACAACAAGTTCATTAACTGATATGCCTTCTTCCTGTGCGACCTGTGAAAGGGTTTCTGCCAATTCCTTTGTGATACGAAATGTTCTGTTTACATATTCCTGTTTCTTGATTTTAAATTCCATATATATGCACCTCACTATTAGTTTAGTGCAGAATGGATATGTAATATACACAGCTTATTAGCACACAAAATTATATGTGCATTTACAAATAATAATACTTAAGTTATAATAAAGCTGTTAAGATTTTCGTGTTTACAAATATATACGTGAAGGATGCTGGCATTCAGCCAGCTAAGAAAGGATGATAGAATATGAAAATAAAATTTTTTTCAGTCGCACTGATTGCAATTTTTGTAATGAGTTTAGTTGCAGGATGTGGACAAACAAAAGAAAATGTAAAGGAATCTACTGAAAAAGTAGAATTTACCCAAACAACACAAAAAACATTAAATTCCGATGGAATTACGGTAACAGGATTAGTTGATAAGGCAACTAATGTAGAAATGTCAGCGGTAACAGATGGTGATGATTACAAATCTGTAACTGATTATTTATCAACACTTACAGATAAAAATATCACAGCTACAAAAGTATATGATATTAATTTGTTAGATAAAAACAAATCAAAGGTACAGCCAAAAGATAGTGTAAAAATTCAATTAACATTACCAGATGAATTAGTAAATGCTGAAGGCGATAATTATGAAGTATATCGTAAAGAATCAAACAACACATTTACATCATTAAAATCAACAATTGTAGATAAAGAAATTTCATTTGACACAGAACATTTTAGCATTTATGTAGTTGTTAAAACAAGTAATGCGCCAATTGAAAACACTGAATCTACAGAAAGTACAGAACCAGAACAACAATCTACATATAGCTATACAGACAAATCAGCTACAATGTATGCACAAAGTTCTGTAAATGTACGTGATTTACCAGATACAAATGGAAATAAAGTTGGTGGACTTTCAACAAATCAGGAAGTATCAGTAACAGGACAATGTAACGAAACTGGTTGGTATAGAATCAATTACAATGGTGGCACTGCTTATGTAAGTGACAGCTATCTTGGGGATTCTAAGGTAGAAATAACAAGTACAAATACAGGAAATTCAAGTAATAGTGGAAGTACACAGGCAACTACACCAAGTAATGATAATGGTGGTGGAAATAGTGATGCAGGAAGTAATAGTACTGCAAGTGAAGAACTTCCAAGCAATCCATATCCATTAAATACTTTGGTAGAAGATACAGGGTCAAGTGTATCATTTTATTTGTTAGATATCCCTGGACAAGGAATGACAACACCATATGAAATGGGTGGAAAGTCTGCTGAATATGTAATGTCTATAGGAAAAACACCAGATGTAATGGTATGTGATGGTGTTATGGGACGATATAAAGAAGGCGTTGTCGCAAAATGGACCAGGCCTTATCATTAAAGTTCGTATAAATAAAGTATATAAAAAAAACAAAAATAGGAAAAGCTGGTTAATCCCAGCTTTTTTTGTGTCTAAAAATTCATATTTAACTTTATAAAAGGAGATAAATATGTAATGCACACGTACTATTAACACACAATATTTTATGTGCATTTACAAATAATAATACTTAAGTTATAATAAAGCTGTTAAAAATTTCGTGTATACAAATATGCAGATGATAGCTGCTGGCATTTATCCAGCTAAGAAAGGATGATTAGATTTATGAAGAAAAAATTATTTTCGGTGTTGCTTGTAGCAGCACTTGCAACCAGTTTACTTGCTGGATGCGGTAAAAATAAAGACACAGATAAAAAGCAAACAGAAGTAACAGAGGCTACAGAAGTGGTCAATACAAAAACAGTATCAGCAGACGGAATTAAGATTACTGGGTCTATGGAATCAGCTGAAAAAGTAGAAATGTCAGCAGTAACAGATGGTGAAAACTATCAAGCTGCAACAGATTTTATTGCAACACTTGGAAAGAACATCACAGCAACAGAAGTATATAATATCAATTTACTTGATAAAGACAGCAAAAAGGTACAGCCAGATAGTAGTGTAAAAATTAATCTTACATTATCAGATAATATGGTAAATGCTGAAGGTGATGGCTATGAAGTATATCGTATGGAAGATGATAAGACATTCAAGAAATTAACAGCAAGTGTAAAAGATAAAGAAATTTCATTTGATACAGAACATTTTAGTATCTATGTTTTAGTAAAAACAAGTAGTGGTGCAATAGCAGTTGGTGAACCAGATAGCGAAGCAGCAGATAATGGTGAAGCAGACAATAAAAAAATTGAAGCTGCTGAAAATGATCCAAATGCATTCACATTTAAATCAAAGAATGTTACAATGTATACTACAAGTTCAGTAAATGTAAGAACTGGTCCAGATAGTTATTTTGATAAACTTGCATCATTACCAAAAGGACAGGCAGTAACAGTACTTGCACAGTGTAATGAAACTGGATGGTATCAAGTAGATATTGGGGATGCAGTAGTAGCATTTGTATCTAATAACTATTTATCAACAGAAGCACCAAAGCAGAACACATCAAGTGCATCAAATAATAGTACTTCAAATAATAACAGCAGTAGCAACAACAATAGTAATTCACAGAATAATGCACCTGCACAAGATACTCCTGCACAGCAACCAGAACAACCTGCTGCACCAGAACCAGAAAAACCAGCACAGGCAAATAATTGCCCTTATCCATTGTTAACAGTTACAACGTATAAAGGATATACTGGATTCTTTTATACAATGGAACAAACAGGAACAGACGGATGGTTTTCAGCATTTAATCAATCTTGCCAAGCTGTAGGTGGTGGTAATAATGGAAATATGTATGTCGGAGCATATGATAATACTGGAGATGTGTATTTTCAAAGTGTATGGAAATAATGTTTATAATTAGAATATATCAGATAAAAAAACAGGCAGAAATGCCTGTTTTTTTTATACCATAAAACACAATCCCAAAAATCATACTGTCTGTAGGAGTGATTAGACAAACTTAATCATTACAAACATTACAGCATTATAAAAGGGGGATTGTTAATGGAACAATTAACACAAATAGTTTTTTATATTGGCATTTTAACATTGGGGGTTAATGTCATAACAGAAGTACTTAAAAAGATTTTTGTACTTAAAGACGGATCACATGCAGGAGAATTAGTTTCTGCTGTTGTTTCATTAGTTCTTACAGTCGTAGGCGTTCTTGTCTACTGCAATATCAATTCTATTTCTATTTCTTTCACAATCGTGGCAGGTTCTGTCATTCTTTCATTTTTTGTATGTTTTTCAGCAATGTTTGGTTTCGACAAATTAAAAGAATTAATTGAAAAATACACAAAATAAAGGGGGAGTTTGAATGGCAAAATTTGGAATAGACATTTCTCATTGGCAAGGAGATATTAGCATAAGCCAAGCAAAATCAGAACGTGGAGTTGAATTTGTTATTGCAAAATTAGGTGGCGCAGATGCAGGAAAATATAAAGATAGCAAATTTGATGATTATTACAATCAATGTAAAAATATTGGTATGCCAATTGGTACATATTTTTATGGAAACGCAAAAACAGTAGCACAAGCAGAGTCAGAAGCAGAATATTTTATATCATTATTGGCAGGTAAACAATTTGAATATCCAGTTTATTACGATGTAGAAGGAAATATGTTAGCAAGTGATAAAAACACATTAACAAATATTGTTATAGCATTTTGTGATAAAGTAGAAAAAGCTGGATATTTTACAGGTATTTATACATCAGACTCACATTTTCAGTCAAAAGTTGATGATAGTAGATTACAACGCTTCACACACTGGGTAGCAAGATACAGCACAAGTGAGCCAACTACTGCACACGATATATGGCAATTTGGCGGTGGTACTAATTTCTTACAAGATAAGACAATATGCGGAAGAACAGTAGATCAAGATTATTGTTATCGTGATTTTGAAGCAGAAATAAAAAACGCAGGATTAAACGGATTTTCAAAATCTACACCAGCACCAGTTTTAAAATCTAATGAAGAAATAGCAAATGAAGTTATTAATGGAAGCTGGGGAAGTGGTGAAGATAGAAAGAACAGATTAGCAGCAGCTGGATATGATTATAACGCTGTACAGTCTATTGTTAATCAAAAATTAGCACCAGCTAAAAAATCAGTTGATGAAATAGCAAAAGAAGTATTGGCTGGAAGCTGGGGTAATGGAAATGACAGAAAAAGCAAATTAGAAGCAGCTGGATATAATTATTCAGAAGTACAAGCAAAAGTAAATGCGTTATGCGGAGCTTCTACACCATCAGCACCAAGCTACAGAACATATACTGTAAAAAGCGGGGACAGCTTATGGAAGATTGCAGCGCGTCAATTAGGAAGCGGAAGCAGATATCCAGAGATTAAATCGCTTAACGGTTTATCAAGTGATACAATTTACGCAGGGCAAACATTAAAATTGCCAAATTAGAAGTTATAACGTTTTTCAAATTGCATATTATATATGAGTATATAAATACTCATTTTTCTGTGTCGAGAAGATATATTTTTTATCTCAAGGGTCTGGTTCGGATTAGCCAGATCCTTTTTTTATTTTTTTATTTTTTTCTTTCCATTTTAAATTAAATCTGTCATATTATATATGTATTAGTTGAATATAATAATTTTTTCTAAATTATTCATGTTATTTTTTTATAATTAGTTCCTTATTTAATAATTTTGGGACCTCACACAATGTGGGGTCTTTTTTTTATACAACAAAAATGCTATAATCTCTGTACAGATATTTTTTTAAAATTCTGATGCTATCAACGATATTAAATGCTATTATTAATGCTATCATTGAAAATTGATATTAGTTTAGATTTTTGCTTTTCAATTTTCTTCTGTATAGATAAAATTTTGATTTAACTTTTTAATGCTTTTATATTTTACTTGTAATGTTAAAAAATAATAACATTTGACAGCAAAAAATCTATACAGAGAAAGTTCAAAAAACGGGGGTTTTAATATAGATTTAAGTTATAATCAGTTAATAGTTAATGAAAGCCGTCAGGATGGATAACTCCCTGCATTTTGTAAGGAGTATTAACCATAAATTATCACATAAGTATATCATAATATAGAAAGAAGTGTTGAATATGATTATTGAGAAAGATTATTTTGATGCTGAGGAAGTTGATATTGCTAATGCAATGAATGATAAGTCAAGAGCACCTATAAGAAAGATACGTCTTGCAACAACTGATAGTAATAAGTATTATGCAAAGGCAATTCTTGTTGGAGATCAGGAAAATATTCTGTCAGGTGAAATAGTATTCAGACCGGATTCGCAGGTTTCTAAGGAAGGTCTTGCTTTCAGTAAGGTTATTATAAAGGAAACTGCTGACGTTGAGGAATATTTCAAAAATCTTATCAGATTTGAAGGATATAGAATTATAAGTGAGAAAGCTGACAGTGAAAATTTCAGGGCTGGATATGATGAATTATGTATGCAGGCTAATAAACTGTTATTTATGAAAAGTGAATAACCAGAAAGAGAATAGTTAAGATGTTAAATGTCATATATGAGGATAAAGATAAAATAATAGTTAATAAACCGGCAGGGCAGCTTTCACAGAGTGCCAGAGGCTTTGATGTGGATCTGGTAAGCGAAGTGCTTACATACAGAAAGAATAAGGGTGAGGAAGCTTATGCGGCAATTATTAACAGGCTTGACAGACCGGTATCTGGTCTTGTGCTTATAGCAAAGAATAAGAAAGAAGCGGCAAGGCTTTCGGCACTTATGCAGAAGGAATCTTTATGCAAACAGTATCAGGTACTTGTCTGCGGCAGACCTCATAGTGATACAGGCACATTTACAGATTATCTTTTAAAAAATGGCAAAGATAACACCTCAAAGGTTGTATCAAAAGAACAGGCAGGAGCGAAAAAGGCAGTGCTTGAGTATAGTATTATCGGCTATGACGAGGAAAGAAATGTTTCACGCCTTTTGATTAATCTTATAACAGGGCGTCATCATCAGATACGTGTCCAGTTATCATCAAGAAATCTGCCCGTTGTTGGCGATAGCAAATATGGTGGGAACCAAGCGGTTAAGAAAGCAGAGGAGTACCATATTAAAAGGGGGTGTATAGCATTATGCGCTAAGAGCCTTACGGTTGATGGCAGGGTGTATGAAGTTGAGCCCGAATTTTAATGATTATTCTAATAAAATATAAAAATAACTATTGCACACTTAACTGATATATGTTATATATATTAGTATAAGTGTGCATATTTATATTTATGGAATATATATTGAGGATTGTGTGATATATATTTAAAGGTGTTTTAATTAAGACAGGAATTAATATAAAAGGAGAAAGCATCGATGTAGTATTTATTATTGAGAGATGACAGACAACAATATAGTAGTCTGGCTGGCAATGAACAGCCTGATCTGAATACGTTAATGCGTATCATTAAGAATGATTCATACAGTAATACAATGTATGAATATCTACAGAATAGCAAGGCGTGGAGCGAAAGGTTTCACGAATTTCTTAAAGGGAAGAAGACCCTGCCTTTATTATATGATCCATTTTTTAAGAAAATATTTAATGCTGGAGAACATAAACAGAGATTATCAGAGCTTATAAGCTGCATATTAGGACAGCAGGTTAATGTGCTGGAGGTTCTGCCTAATGAGAATTCGGGATTTCTAGGTGTATTTGTAATTATGGATATGGTAGTCCAAATGGAAGACGGAAGTATAGCCAATATAGAAATTCAGAAAATACCATATGATTTCCCAGCGGAGCGAATATCGTGTTATTCATCAGATTTAGTTTTAAGACAATACCGTAAGATTGTGGATGAAAATGATAGTTCAATAAAAAATGAAGCTTCTTATAAAAGAATGAGGAAAGTTCATACAATAATATTTTTTGAAAAGAGTAATGCAAGCCTTATAAGTCCGAAGGATAACAGATTATATTTTCACGTAGGAAGAACATATTTTAATACGCAGATAAAAATGGAACTGCTTCAGGAATATCATTTAATCAGCCTTGACACATTTAAAAAATACAGATATTCTGATATTAAAGAAGGGCGTATTGATATAACAGCATATGATTATGATGTAACACAATATAAAGGCGTTGTAAATGACACTATGAAAAGAAACCGCCTTATGTATTTATCGTTGTTTGTTGCAGAGAATTCAGAGGAAATAGACCAGTTAGTAAAGGTATTTCCTGAATTATCGGATATACGTCAGGAGTTAAATGAGTATCTTGTTCGACCAAAGGAGGCGTTGATTATGTTTTCAGAAGCTTTAAGAATAATGGACAGAAATACGGCAAGTTTGATGGTAGATGAATATCGTGAAATGGCGGAAAAGGCAATTGAGGAAGCAGAAAGGATGGTAAAAGAAGCTCAAAAGGAAGCGGAGGAGAAAGCCAGAGAGCAAGTCGAAGAAGCTCAAAGGGAGGCGGAGAAGGAAGCCAAAGCGGAAGCAGAAAAGGAAGTCAAAGCGGAAGTGGAAAGGAGAGTAAAGGAAGCAGAAAAGGAAGTCAAAGCGGAAGTAGAAAGGAGAGTAAAGGAAGCCAAAGAGGAAGCTCAAAAAGAAGCTGAGGAGAAAGCTAAAGCGGAAGCAGAGAAGGAAGTAAAGGAAGAAATAGAAAGACTAAAAGCAGAGATTGAGCAGCTCAAGAAAAACCAGCAATAAATATAGGATTTTTGTAAGTATAATTTGTCGGGAATGTGGAATTATTTCATATATAGATGATGAATTATTACGGAGGAGATTGTATATTTTGCGTGACGAAAAGAGTGGTAAGGCTAGAATAAAATTTCTTTTTGGAATGGCTGTTATAGTGGCAGCTGTATATATAAGTTTTAAGTATCTGATTGTGTATGTATGGCCGTTTGTTATAGGCGTGTTTATAGCAGTTATGCTTGAGAAAAAGGTAATATATCTGTCAGATAAGTTATACATAGGACTAGATAAGCTTTTAGGACGGAACAAAAGAATAACAATTAAGAAAAAGAAGTGTCAGGGGATTGCTGCAACAATTATCGTATCATTGATATTTGTTGTACTGCTGGCACTTTTTAGTTTTATAATTTTTAAGGGTGTAGATGAGTTAAGCAGACTGTTAAGAAACCTTGATTATAACCTGATTGCGGTAAAGCAGCTCACAGCCAGAATATGTTTTGATGCGGATGCATTTCTGGGGCTGGAAGGAGGCTGTTGTCTTGAGTCACTTATTGCGTGTGGACAGAAGCTTATGAGCATAATGCCTGAGAAGATAATTCTGATATCTGCTCCAGTTGTAAAAAATGTTGTTATTATTGCGGGTGGAATTGTTGTATGCTTCATAGCAGTTATATATCTTGTATCTGATTTGCAGAAGTTCAGGGATAATATAAGACAAGTCGTATTTTATGAGGAAATCCGTATGATATGGAAAGAAGTAAGAAGGCTTATAAATGTTTATTTTAAAGTACAGCTAAGAATTATGCTGATTAACTCTGGGCTATGTATGCTGGCATTTGCGATACTTAAAAATCCATACGCTATTGTGCTGGGAATTATTATAGGGATAATTGATGCACTTCCTGTATTCGGAACAGGTACGGTGCTTATTCCGTGGATATTAATAAGCTTTCTTATAAGGAATTACAGATATGCGGTGATTTTGTTAATAGCATATATAATCACATATTTTGTGCGTGAGATTATGGAGTCAAAGAGTATGGGAGACAGACTGGGAATATCGCCATTTACAATGCTTGTGATAATATTCACTGGACTGCTTGCATATGGTGTGGCAGGATTTATAACAGGACCGGTAAGTTATGTCATAATTAAGGCACTGGTTATAAGACTTAGGTGTGAAATGGGAATAGACCAGGTTTAGCTGGGTTAATAGCATATTTTACATTGTTTAATAGTAATTAAGTATTATTGACAATAAAGTTGACAGATTATACAATTTTCTTAAAATGTACTATCCATTTTGTAATAAACGATTATAGAATGTATTACATTTTATAGAATAGTTATTGAACAGATGAATATACTGATATGTTTGAGCCATTAAATAAGCTTGAGACATTATTGATTGGATGTAACAGAGGCATTACTAATATTGATTTCCTGTTATCACATAAGGATACACTTAAAGAGCTGGTTTTATATGGTTGTTCAATTGATAATACATCTACAGGTATCCTTAAGCAGTTAAGCAATTTGAAAATATTGGGTATTTCAAGTACATATATAACAGATTATAGTTTTATGAATTCATTGGAATATCTGACTAACAACTCTATACGCTTTGCGGAAGCAGGAGGATTCGGTTTTAAGACAACTACAAGTAAGACAATAACTGATGATGCTGTGCCATATGCACAGACTACATATGTTATTGATAACCCTATAATTAATATTGATGGAACATATGTTGCGCCGGTTGAGTCTGATGAATATACATATGATACAGCCACTAATAAGATTACATTTGATATAAGTAATCTTAGAGCAAGAGAAAGTGCAGATTATATTGTAAAGTATGATTTTGTAATTAATACGCGTGCAGGATACGATATTTCTATGGCACCTTCTGTGTATGTTAAGCTCACAAAAGCTGCACAGTTAAATCCGGCTACGATAACAGTACAGCCAAAGGCTTTTAAATGTCTGGAGGGAAGCAGTAAGACACTTTCCGTGACAGCTACAGGAAGTGGAACTTTGACTTACCAGTGGTACAAAGATGATGAAGTTCTTACAGGACAGACAGCTTCTTCGATTACATTTTCTAATATATCAGAAAGTGATTCAGGAAAATATAAAGTTGTCGTTGCCAATTCAGAAGGCAGTGATACAAGCGATGAGGTAGAGGTAATAGTTATGCCAAAGCTTAGGATTACTACACAGCCTTCAGCACTTACTCTTACAGAGGGTGGTAATGGAGAACTTTCAGTAGCTGCCAAGGGTTATGGTAACCTTAAATACCAGTGGTATAAAGGTGGTAATGCTATTGCTAACGCAACATCGCCAACATTACAGCTTACTAATGTTGCTCAGTCAGCGGCTGGCAGTTATTATGTAAAGGTAAGTGATGATAATGGAGATGTTACAAGCAGTCAGGTGAATATTATAGTAAATGCAAAGCCAACACAGCCAGAACAGCCAACGACAGTGGAAGCGACAACACCAGAGCAGCCAACAACAGTAGAAGCAACAACACCGCAGCAGCCAACGACAGCAGAGGTGACAACTCCAGAACAGCCAACAACAGTGGAGGCGACAACAGCACAGCAGCCAACAACAGTGGAAGCGACAACAGCACAGCAGCCAACGACAGCAGAGGTGACAACAGCACAGCAGCCAACAACAGTAGAGGCTACAACAGTTCAGCAGTCAACAACTGCATTGGAGACACAGGCTTCAACAGAAGTCATTTCTGATACTTCATCTGAAAATGTACAGGAAGAACCTGCGACAGGTGATACTATGCCAGTTGTTCTTTATGGTACTGTTTTATTAGTATCTATGCTTGGAATTGCAGTAATGTTAGCTATGGGAAAGAAAAAGACACATTAATGTGTATTTGTTCTACTTGAAAATCCCTGCTGAAAATGTTAGACTATTACAGATTATGTGAGCTTTAATATGTGGATAACCTCTGGCATCTGCCAATGGGGTTATCTGCTTAGATTACAGGCTTACGGCACATTTAACAGGACGCGCAGACAGCGCAGGAAATGAGGTATATTTATGGCAGAGGATAAGAAGTTAGTAGAAGCGATTACTTCCATGGATGTAGACTTTGCACAGTGGTACACAGATGTATGTAAGAAAGCAGAGCTTATGTCATATTCAAGCGTTAAAGGATGTATGATATTTAAGCCGGCTGGATATGCAATCTGGGAGAATATAAAGAATGAAATGGATAGAAGATTCAAGGAAACAGGCGTAGAGAATGTATATCTTCCTATGTTTATTCCAGAAAGTCTTCTTGAGAAAGAAAAGGATCACGTAGAAGGATTTGCACCAGAGGTAGCCTGGGTTACTTATGGCGGACTTAATCCACTTCAGGAGAGAATGTGTGTAAGACCAACATCTGAAACACTTTTCTGTGATTTCTACAAGGATGAGATACAGTCTTACAGAGATTTACCAAAGGTATATAACCAGTGGTGTTCAGTTGTAAGATGGGAGAAAGAGACAAGACCTTTCCTTCGTTCAAGAGAGTTCTTATGGCAGGAAGGCCATACAGCACACGCAACAGCAGAGGAGGCAGAGGCACGTACACAGCAGATGCTTAATGTTTATGCGGACTTTTGTGAAGAAGTGCTTGCAATTCCAGTCATCAAGGGACGTAAGACAGATAAGGAGAAGTTCGCTGGTGCAGAAGCTACTTATACTATAGAGGCACTTATGCATGATGGAAAGGCACTTCAGTCAGGAACAAGCCATAACTTTGGCGATGGATTTGCAAAAGCATTTGGTATACAGTACACAGATAAGGATAACAAGCTTAAGTATGTTCACCAGACTTCATGGGGTTCAACAACAAGACTTATCGGTGCTGTTATTATGACACACGGCGATAATTCTGGACTTGTACTTCCACCTAAGGTTGCACCAGTTCAGGTTGATATTATTCCTATTATGCAGAAGAAGGAAGGCGTGCTTGATAAGGCATACGAAGTAAGAGATGCTATCAAGGCAGCAGGTCTTAGAGTTAAGGTTGATGCTTCTGACAAGAATCCAGGCTGGAAGTTCTCAGAGCAGGAAATGCGTGGTATCCCTGTAAGAGTTGAGATGGGCCCAAGAGATATCGAAGCTAATCAGGCTATCGTTGTACGCCGTGATACAAGAGAGAAGATTACAGTAGCTATAGATGAACTTGCAGTTAAGCTTCCAGAAATTCTTGACACTATCCAGAAGGATATGCTTGAGAGAGCAAGAGCACATAGAGATGCACATACATATGTTGCAACTAACTATGATGAGTTCAAGGAAACAGCAGCTAATAAGCCAGGCTTTATCAAGGCTATGTGGTGCGGCGAGCAGGCTTGTGAAGACAAGATTAAAGAAGAAACAACTTGTACATCAAGATGTATGCCATTTGCACAGGAGCAGTTAAGCGATGTGTGCGTATGCTGTGGCAAGCCAGCTAAGAAGATGGTTTACTGGGGTAAGGCATACTAATTAAATGCAGCAGTCCCGACACATTAGTGAATTGCATAGCAATGGAGCAATACAGGGACATCAGTTAGGGGCAGAATACCTTTTGATACTGATGTCATTATATAAGATTATATAGAATACTGATAAGAATGGTAAACAGTCCGTAAATGGCTGTTTACCATTCTTTTTTACATTGATTTTATAAATATTAACGCTGGATTTACGATTGTATACAAGTAGATTTTATAAACTCCCAATATATTATGTATAGTCTTTAATTAAGCTGTTATCTGCAAAATACGTAGGGCAGACAGATTGATAAAGACGTGGCTGAAAATATGACGGCAATTATTACTGTACAGGATAATGGCACATTTTCAGCAATATAAAATGTAAAGTTTAATATCGGGAGGAAACGATGAGAAGAATGAAGAAGGTTGCGACAGCAACGTTGACAGCTATTATGGTAGCAAGTATTGCAATGGGAACAACTGAGAGCTGGGCAAGAAGCTCAACAAGAGCGGCGTGGAATAATGCTGCGGCACAGTCAAAGGACGAGGAGCAGCTTGTTAATGATGCCTGTTATGCAGAAGATGGAAGCGTGACAGAGGAAAGAAGCGTAAAGTCAAATGTATATGCTAACAGCGAGGAATGGGCAGAGTGGAAGACAAAGTGGGAATCAGTAAGAAATAACTTCTGTCAGATAGCACTTACACCGGGAGAAAATGCAACTAAGCTTAATGCGGCATGGTATTCAACAACTGAGGGTGAGACACCTAAGATTAAGCTTATGGATTCAACAGGCAGAGAGATAAAGACATATGAGGGCGTGCAGTCGGTTGATACAGATGTTGAAACAGTAGTTGATAATGGAACAACATATACATTATATCCTTGTAAAGTAACTGTTACAGATCTGACAGAAAATACTTCATATCAATATCAGTATTATGTCAACGGTGCGTGGTCAGATACATATAGTTATAAGACACAGTCTACAGACAGCTTTTCCATAATGTATGTCGGCGACCCACAGATTGGTGCTTCAACTGGACAAATTCAGGGCGAGAATAAAGAATATTTTGCAATGAATGACTCTTATAACTGGTATCACACACTTAATAATGCAGTCAGCAAATTCCCTGATTTAAGCTTTATTATGTCAGCAGGTGACCAGATTAACCAGTCATCAGTTTCAAAGGATGCAGATAAGTTGGAACAGCAGATTGAATATGCAGGATTTCTTAACCCAACAGTATTAAGAAGCCTTCCAGTTGCTACTACAATTGGTAACCACGATTCAAAGTCTGTTAATTATTCAAACCATTTTAATTATCCTAATAAGCAGACAAGCAGTGATAATACAGCTTCTAAGACAGCGGCAGGAACAGATTATTACTTCACATATGGCAACACTTTATTCATAAGCATAGATACTAACAATTACAATGTTACAACTCACGAAAATGTTATTAAAGAAGCGACTGAGAATAATCCAGATGCCAAATGGAGAGTTCTTATGTTCCATCAGGATATATACGGTTCAGGTTATGACCACTCAGATTCAGATGGTATAGTTCTTCGTACACAGCTTACTCCTGTAATTGATAAATATGATATTGATGCAGTTCTTCAGGGACACGACCATACATATTCAAGAACTTACCAGCTCACATCAGACAGCAAGGCACATAACTCATACACAACAGCACCATCAACATCAAAGACTGATGAATTTAATGCATATCTTACAGATAATTTATGTTACCAGCTCTCCACAGGGGAAATGGAGATATATAATGTCGGATAAAAAGAAATTCTTAATCCGTATTATAGTAATTATAGCCGGTCTTGCAGTATTTATAATAGCTGCCGACCGGCTTAAAGTTACAGATAAGGCGGAGATAGTAACAACACTTGGTTATTCCTATGAAAATGCCAAGGTTGTCGAGGTGGTGGAAGATAATCTTTCGCCAGATGGAATAAGGGTCGGATACCAGATGTTAAAGGTTCAGCTTACATCAGGTGAGTATAAAGGAGAGATAGTTAATGCAACAAGTGCAGAGGGCAATCTTTTTGGAGCAGTGTGCCATAAGGGGGATTCTGTTGTTGTGCATATGAGCGTGTCAGGAGAGTCTAAAAATGTATCTGTCTATTCAAAGGACAGGATTATCCAGATAGCTGTATTTGTTGGAATATTCCTGCTTCTTATATGTGTTATTGGTGGAAAGAACGGGGTTAAATCGGTTGTCGGGCTGGTGTTTACATTTGTTGCAATATTCAAGATATACATACCTCTTATATATAGAGGCTTTTCGCCATTTGCTGCGGCAGTAATTATTACAATAATAACGACAATTGTGACAATGTATCTTATAAGCGGTGCAACTATAAAGACATTTTGTGCAATTGCAGGTACGGTTCTTGGGGTATTGTTAGCGGGGGTCAGCGCGTGGCTGTTTGGCGTGTTTGCGGATATTGACGGATATAATGTGTCTAATATAGAAACACTTTCATATGTGGGACAGCTTACAGATATTAAGATTGGCGGTTTGTTGTTCTCAGGAATATTAATAGCATCGTTAGGCGCGGTAATGGACGTTGCTATGTCGGTGTCATCGGCGATAAGTGAGATACACGATAAAGCGCCAGAGCTTAGCGCGGTGGAATTGTTTAAGAGCGGAATGAACGTGGGACGTGATATGATGGGAACTATGTCTAATACACTTATACTTGCATTTGTCGGAAGTGCGGTGAGTGAGCTTGTGATTAATTATGCGTATAATCTTCCATTCAGGCAGATTATTAATTCTTATAATATCGGGATTGAGATTATGCAGGGCGTGTCGGGAAGTATCGGGGTTATACTGACGGTGCCGGCGGTGGCGGCTATCACTGCATTTTTATGTAATAGGAAATTCCAATAGAAATCCCTATTATATAAAAGGCACAAATATAAATGAAGATAACCTTGTTAATAAGAATAGGAATTAATAAGAGCAGGAATATAATTCCATAAAATGAATACAATATAAATACAGCATAAAATTAAATCAATATATGAATTGCCTGGAACACGTTGATGTATTAACAAAAGTATGTTATACTTTTAACAATAAATTAACGGACGTAATAACTAAATACGTTATAGGAATAATGGAGGGAAGCTTATGGCAAAATGGGTTTACAGATTTTCAGAAGGCAACGCTTCAATGCGGCCATTACTTGGTGGAAAAGGAGCTAATCTTGCAGAGATGACAGGGCTGGGTATGCCAATTCCACAAGGCTTTACAGTTACAACAGAAGCCTGCACTGAATATTACAGACACGGAAAGCAGATTACAGATGAGATACAAGCTCAGATATTTGAAGCTATTGGCTGGCTTGAGGAGTATAACGGAAAGAAGTTCGGGGATACACAGGACCCTCTCTTGGTTTCTGTAAGGTCAGGTGCAAGGGCATCTATGCCGGGTATGATGGATACAATACTTAATCTTGGACTTAATGATGTGGCAGTTGAGGGCTTTGCGGCTAAGACAGGTAACCCAAGATTTGCGTATGATTCATATAGAAGATTTATACAGATGTTTTCAGATGTTGTTATGGAAGTTCCTAAGTCATATTTTGAGAAGATTATAGACGAAGTTAAGGCTGATAAGGGTGTTGTATATGATACAGAGCTTACAGCAGATGATTTAAAAGAACTTATTGTAAGATTTAAGGCTGTATACAAGGAAGCTATGAAAGGTGAGGAGTTCCCACAGGATCCTAAGGTTCAGCTTATGGAAGCAGTTAAGGCAGTATTCCGTTCCTGGGACAACCCTAGGGCAATTGTATACAGAAGAATGAATGATATTCCGGGCGACTGGGGAACAGCAGTTAATGTTCAGACTATGGTATTTGGTAATAAGGGTGATACATCAGGTACTGGTGTAGCATTTACAAGAAATCCATCTACAGGTGCTAAGGGAATATACGGAGAATATCTTATCAATGCACAGGGCGAGGACGTTGTTGCTGGTGTCAGAACACCTCAGCCAATAACACAGCTTGAGAAAGACCTCCCAGAGTGTTATTCACAGTTTATGGAACTTGCAATGAAGCTTGAGAACCACTACAAAGATATGCAGGATATGGAATTTACTATAGAGGAGGGCAAATTGTATTTCTTGCAGACACGTAACGGCAAGAGAACTGCACAGGCGGCTATCCAGATTGCGTGTGACCTTGTAGATGAGGGAATGATAACACCTAAAGAAGCAGTAATGAGAATAGAAGCTAAGTCTTTAGACCAGTTATTACACCCAATGTTTGACACAGATGCACTTAAGGCAGGGGAAGTTATTGGAGAAGCACTTCCAGCATCTCCGGGAGCTGCCGCAGGAAAAGTGGTATTTACAGCCGAAGAAGCCAAGGAGCTTGGAAAGGGTGGCAAGGGAGAGAGAGTTATCCTTGTAAGACTTGAAACATCTCCAGAGGATATAGAAGGTATGCACGCTTCACAGGGCATACTTACAGTACGAGGCGGTATGACATCACACGCTGCTGTAGTTGCAAGAGGTATGGGTACTTGTTGTGTTTCAGGCTGTGGAGCAATATCTATAGATGAGGAAGCTAAGCAGTTTACACTTGGTGGATACACATTTACAGAGGGTGATTATATATCTCTTGACGGTTCAACAGGTAAGATATACAAAGGCGATATTAAGACAGTGGAAGCTACTGTAAGCGGTAATTTTGGAAGAATTATGGCTTGGGCTGATGAATATAGAAAGCTTGGTGTAAGAACTAACGCAGATACACCAGCAGATACTAAGAATGCTGTAAGACTTGGTGCTGAGGGAATAGGACTTTGCCGTACAGAGCATATGTTCTTTGGTGAAGACAGAATTCCTAAGTTCAGAAGAATGATTCTTTCTGATACAGTGGAACAGAGAGTAGAAGCATTAAAGCCAATTGGTGAGTTCCAGAAGGCAGATTTCAAGGCTATGTATGAAGCACTTGAAGGCAGGCCAATGACTGTAAGATACCTTGATCCACCTCTTCACGAATTCGTGCCAACAGAGGAAGAAGATATTAAGGCACTTGCAGATGATATGGGACTTACAGTAGAAGAAGTTAAAGCAAAATGTGAGGCACTTCACGAGTTCAATCCAATGATGGGACACAGAGGCTGCCGTCTTGCAGTAACATATCCAGAGATTGCAAGAATGCAGACAAGAGCTGTAATGGAAGCTGCGATTGAAGTTTCAGAAGAAAAGGGCTATGAGATTACACCAGAGATAATGATACCGCTTGTAGGTGAGAAGAAAGAATTAAAGTTCGTTAAAGATGTTGTAATAGAAGAAGCAGAAGCTGTTAAGAAAGAAAAGAATTCAGATATCAAGTATAAGATTGGTACAATGATAGAAATTCCAAGAGCGGCACTTCTTGCTAATGAGATTGCAGAAGAAGCAGAGTTCTTCTCATTTGGTACTAATGACCTTACACAGATGACTTTCGGATTTTCAAGAGATGATGCTGGAAAGTTCCTTGACTCATATTATAAGAGTAAGATATACGAGTCAGATCCATTTGCAAGATTAGACCAGAATGGTGTAGGACAGCTTGTTAAAATGGCAGTTGCTAACGGAAGAAAGACAAGACCAGCACTTAAGTGCGGAATATGCGGAGAGCACGGTGGAGATCCATCAAGCATAGAATTCTGTCACAACGCAGGACTTGATTATGTAAGCTGTTCACCATTCAGAGTGCCTATTGCAAGACTTGCAGCAGCACAGGCAGCAATTGCCAGCGAATTGCAGAATGACAGCGAAGGTGATACTAATGCCGCTGCTAAGGAAGGCATAGATACAGATGAGCTTAAGGAGAAAGCTAAGAAAGCTGCTAACGAAGCTGCCAAGGTAGGCAGGGAAGTAGCTAAAGAGGCTGTCAAGGCTGGTAAGGAAGCCGCCAAGGTAGGTAAAGAGGTAGCATTTGCCGGAGTAGCTGGACTTAAAGCAGGAATAGCAGAAGCGAAGAAGGCTTATAACGAAAATAAGAATAAAGATAACTAGGTCGTAGTATTTACAGGGATATTCGTATGATTGTGTTATCATAATAGTAAAAGAGCTAATCATTAATATGCAGGCATAGCTTTGCGGCATATAATGGTTAGCTCTTTGCATTTTAAAAGATACGGCTGAATTTATGTTTGGGAAAATGGTGATATGGTATAAAAATTAAATTAAAGTTCAATTTTTAAGGTAGGCGAAAAGTCAAACCTGTGTTATATTATAGAACATATAAGCTGAATATATATTTAGAATGTGAGGATAGATATTACTATGGCTAAATTTACGAAAAGAGCTATAATGTTAAGTCTTTTAAAATTACTAAAGCAGAAATCAGTTGATAAAGTTACGGTTAAAGATATATGCGATGAATGTGAAATTAACAGAAACACATTTTATTATTATTTTAAGGATATATATGATGTTCTTAACAACATATTTATGGAGGAGATTGAGAAGAACTTAAGAGAAGCTGGAAGTAATGGCTCATTTTATGAGGAGTACAGCAGGGCGGCGGCAATACTTGTGGAGTATAAGGACGTTGTGATACACGTCTATAATTCAAAGAATCGTGATATTATTACTAATTATCTTGAAAAGATGACCGCTGAGATAGTAAGAAGTTATATTGCGGCTAAGAGTGAGGGTGAGAATATCTCAGAAAAGGATCTGGAATTTATGTCATATTTTTATGGCTATGCGATAATCGGAAGTACATACAAATGGATTGAGAGTGGTATGCAGGCTGATTTTGAGCATTTTATAGCAAGGATTTCCGAGTCAATAGATGCAACGCTCCCAGTTATGATTTCAAAGGCTAAGGCAAATAGTAACTAATATTTATAAAAATTTCATTTTCAGACAGATTGAGGGAAGTGTACGAATTTAGGTACACTTCCCTTATTTTGTCTATATTAATTGATATGAAAATGCGTTATCCTAACTTCAAGTTAAAGAATACATAAAGATATTTAAGAAAGGAGGTCGCATTATGAATGGCATAAAGAACTTTAAGAATATGTACAGTATTCTTACAATATGTCTTATTCTTGTCGGGGCTGTACTTCTTATAGCACCGGGAATTGCGTTAGATGTTGTGTGTATAATATTCGGGATATATATGATAATATACGGCGCAGTCAAGATTATGGGATATTTTGCTAAAGATGCTTACCAGCTTGCGTTCCAGTTCGATCTGGCACTTGGTATAGTTATTGCAATTGTGGGAATTGTATTTGTGTGCAGGACAGCAAGAGTAGTGCAGTTGTTATCAACCTGTATAGGAATTGTAATGCTTGTGGATGCGACATTTAAAATACAGACCTCTATTGACTCCAAAAGATTTGGAATAAGCCGCTGGTGGTTGATGCTTATACTGGCAGTCATTGTAGCTGCGATTGGCATATTGCTTATATTAATGCCGGGTGAAACAACAAGGCTTATGGTAAGGCTTATAGGGCTTAATCTTTGTATGGATGGAATTCTTAATCTGCTTATTGTAATAGATACGGTTAAGACAGACAAAGCATTAAGGCAGTGATAATTATTATATTGATAAATAACCAATACGATAGTTAATAATTGAAATATCCATAATTTACAGGTTATAAGAGTTTATACAATAAAGAAGAAATTGAAAGCGACAGGAGTTGGAAAAAATGGGAACAATTACACATAAAGCAGGAAGAATAGCTGTAGGAAAAGCGGCAGACGTTGTTATTAAAAATCTTGATAAAGATAGAGAAAAAGAGATATTAAAGCTTGTCGATTTTATGGAAAAATATATGGATGGTGAGAAACTTGATGTCAATTTTGACAGCGTGAGAAAGAAAATTGAAGATAAGGACAGTGCACTTAATAAGTACATTAATAAGGCATTAGATGAGATAGATCCTAATGTATTAAAGACTATGGTACTTAATCTTGGATTTGAAGCATTCTTAAATGGAACTAAGACAATAAGAAAGATGAGAGAAAAGTACAACTGTAATGTTCCTTGGCTCATTCTTATGGATCCTACAAGTGCCTGCAACCTTCATTGTACAGGCTGCTGGGCGGCAGAATATGGCAACAGGCTTAATCTTACATTTGATGAGATGGACAGCGTTGTAACACAGGGCAAGGAGTTAGGAATATATCTTTATATGTTTACAGGCGGTGAGCCACTTGTAAGAAAGAGCGACATAATCAAGTTATGTGAGAAGCATAATGACTGTGCATTTCTCTCATTTACTAATGGAACACTTGTTGATGAAGCATTTTGTCAGGAGATGAAGAGAGTAGGCAATCTTTATCTTGCAATAAGTCTTGAGGGCTTTGAAGCAGTTAATGACTTAAGACGTGGCGATGGTGTATATGGCAAGGTTATGAGTGCGATGGATCTTTTAAAGAAAAATGGTCTTGTATTCGGAACTTCAATATGCTACACATCTAAGAATACAGAAACAGTAACAAGTGATGAATTCATACAGCTTATGGTTGATAAGGGATGCCGTTATGCAATGTATTTCCATTATATGCCAGTTGGAAATGACGCTTCAGTTGAATTGCTTCCAACACCAGAGCAGAGAATATATATGAAAGACCGCATAAGACAGATAAGAAGCCTTACAACAGGACAGGGCTTATTTACATTTGATTTCCAGAATGATGGTGAGTTCGTTGGAGGCTGTATAGCAGGCGGAAGGAACTATTTCCACATTAATGCCAATGGTGATGCAGAACCTTGTGTATTTATTCATTATTCAGGTGCGAATATAAGAACTAATACATTACTTGAGATACTTCACCAGCCATTATTTATGGCGTATAGAAAGAACCAGCCATTTAATAAGAACCATTTAAGACCTTGTCCTATGCTTGAAAATCCTGAGATTTTACAGAAAATGGTCAAGGAAACCGGTGCTAAATCAACAGATTTACAGTCGCCAGAGACAGCAGAGCATCTTTGCAGCAAATGTGTTCCATATGCCAATACGTGGAAACCATATGCTGATAAGATATGGAGTGAAACTCCTGTAAAGAAGAGAAGCTATGAGAATTATGAAAATTGTTGATTGCAATTACAGAAATAGGCATTATTAAACAGCTATAAACCAGTCAGAAAGCTAAACAGCTAATACATTTATTGCAGTCAGCAGATATGTGAAAGGAGAAGCTTATGAGTAAGAAGTCAATCGGAAGCAGGACATTAAAGGCAGGAGCAGCACTCCTTGCAGTAGGAGCAGGAGTTGCGGCTATTAATGCAAAGAATAAGAACGGTACAGAGAAGAAAGAGATAAAGGAAATCCAGAAGAAAGAGCACGAGCAGTATAGAAATACTGAGCGTGGCAAATATGATAAGAACAGCAAGGGTATATATTACTCAAATGGTAATTATGAAGCATTTGCAAGACCAGAAAAGCCAGAGGGCGTTGATGATAAGTCAGCATATATTGTAGGAAGCGGACTTGCTTCACTTGCAGCGGCTTGTTTCCTTGTAAGAGATGGACAGATGAAAGGAAGCCATATTCACATTCTTGAAGCTATGGATATAGCTGGTGGTGCGTGCGATGGCATTAATGACCCAACAAGAGGTTATGTAATGCGTGGTGGTAGAGAGATGGAGAACCATTTTGAGTGCCTTTGGGATTTGTTCAGAAGTATTCCATCATTAGAAAAGCCTGGTGCATCAGTGCTTGATGAATATTACTGGCTTAATAAACACGACCCTAACTATTCACTTTGCAGGGCAACAGTTAATCAGGGTGAAGATGCACATACAGACGGCAAATTCAATTTAAGCCAGAAGGGCTGTATGGAGATAATGAAATTGTTCTTCACTAAAGATGAAGATTTGTATGATAAGAAGATTGAGGATTTCTTTGATGAAGAAGTATTTGACTCAGATTTCTGGCTCTACTGGAGAACAATGTTTGCGTTTGAGAACTGGCACAGCGCATTAGAGATGAAGCTTTATATCCAGAGATTTATTCATCATATAGGCGGACTTCCAGATTTCTCAGCCTTGAAATTCACTAAGTATAACCAGTATGAATCACTTATACTGCCTATGCAGAAGTATCTTGAGGCAGCAGGCGTTAAGTTCCAGTTCAATACAAGGGTAGAAAATGTTATATTTGAATTCAAGGATGGCAAGAAGATTGCCAGGACAATAGAGTGCAATGTCAAGGGTAAGGAAGAAACAATTGAACTTACAGAGAATGACCTTGTATTTGTAACTAACGGAAGCTGTACAGAGAGTACAATCTATGGTGACCATACTCACGCACCTGTAGGAGATGCAGAGGTAAGAACAAGTGGCTGCTGGAGTCTTTGGAAGAATATTGCAAAGCAGGATCCATCATTTGGACACCCAGAAAAGTTCTGTGGCAATGTAGCTAAGTCTAACTGGGAGTCAGCTACAGTTACAACAAGTGATGAAAAGATTATCGAGCATATTAAGAAGATATGTAAAAGAGATCCTAGAACAGGAAACGTTGTTACAGGCGGTATCGTAAGCTGTAAGGATTCAAGCTGGCTTCTTAGCTGGACAATTAACAGACAGGGACAGTTCAAGGAACAGAAGAAAGATGAAGTATGCGTATGGGTATACAGTTTATTTACAGATGTAGCTGGCGATTATGTCAAGAAGCCTATGAAAGAGTGTACTGGTGAAGAAATTACAGCAGAGTGGTTATACCATATTGGAATACCAGTAGATGAAATAGATGAGCTTGCTAAGAACCACTGCAACACAACACCTACAATGATGCCTTATATCACAGCATTCTTTATGCCAAGAAGAAAAGGCGACAGACCAGACGTTATACCAGATGGCTGTGTGAACTTTGCATTCCTTGGACAGTTTGCTGAGACACCAAGAGATACTATATTCACAACAGAATATTCAGTAAGAACAGCTATGGAGGCTGTATATGGACTTCTTGGTGTAGACAGGGGCGTTCCAGAAGTATGGGGAAGCGTATATGATGTAAGAGATCTCTTAGATGCTTCTGTTAAGCTTATGGACGGCAAGTCACCTCTTGAAATAGAACTTCCTGGCGTGCTTGATAACATTAAGAAACCACTCCTTAGAAAGATAAAAGGAACTGTAATTGAAAAGGTTCTTAAAGACCATAATGTTATTAAGGATTATATGAAGTATTAATATAATCGATAGATATGGTATTTTAAGATAACGTAATATTTAAAAATGCAGTATTTTAAAATATTGTGGGAAGGCGTTGCACTATATCCATAATATTAAAAATATTCCTCATATAAAAAGCTCAGCCTCAGGCCGCTGGATAATTACAGCAACCTAGGGCTGAGCATTTTTATGTATTAGTAAAGCACTTATGGCTGGTGCGCATATGATTTGATTATTTTAAGTTATCAAGAAGTGCAATTAAAGTAGCCTTATCATTAAGCTTAGGGTTCTCGATTACAATATCAAGCAGTGTATTGAGCGTATTACCAATTTCTGCGCCTTTAAGACCATATTCAATGAGGTCAACTCCTGTTATATCAAGGTCTTTAATTGTGAAGCAGTCACCTCTTTCAAGTATGTCCTCTGCCATACGCTGTAATGTATTCAGGTGGTTATACTTGGCAGGATTGCTTATAAATGTAATCTCTTCGCTTGCCTTAATAGAAGCACGCTGTAATCTTATCACTAACATAAAAATGTCACGTCCACACTGGTGAAGTGCTTCCCTGACAGCAGGTTCAGTTTCATCGATGTGAAGTGGGGCGTATGTTAATATCTTTACAACAGTATCAATAGTCTTATTATCCATTCTAAGATTTCTTAAAGCCGTTCTTGCCTCGTCAGGTGAGCATACAAAAAGTATTGAAGCTAATCTAAGCGGAAGCTCATTATCAGTATATTTGCAGGTAAGAAGCAGCTTTTTAGCATATCTGCCGGTAAGATTATCTGCTATTACAGGCAGGATATTATTAAAAAGACCCGTTGTTGCATAAAGACTGCAATAATCAGGATTATCTGATAAAAGTGTCTTTTTAAGCTCTACGCATACACGCTCCATACTGACTTTATCTATATTGCGGTTAAGCTTTTCAATAGCCTTAAATGTATCCGCTTCAATTGTAAAGCCAAGCTGTGCAGAAAATCTTATGGCTCTCATCATTCTTAAAGCATCTTCTGTGAAACGCTCAACGGGGTTGCCAACGCATTTTATTATGCGGTTATTAATGTCGTCTATTCCACCATATTCATCGACAAGTCCTGCTTCATTATTGTAAGCCATAGCATTTATTGTAAAATCACGTCTGCATAAATCGTCTGTCAGCCTGTCGGAGAATTCAACAGAAGATGGGTGTCTGCCGTCTTTGTATTCGCCGTCAATTCTGTAGGTTGTAACTTCATATCCGACATTGTGAAGCATAACTGTTACTGTGCCGTGTTCAATTCCTGTATCAATTGTCTTGTTGAAATATTCTTTGATATCAGAAGGGAGTGCAGAGGTTGTTATATCCCAGTCGTTAGGAGTGAGTCCCATAATAGAATCGCGGACACAGCCGCCGACAGCATAAGCCTGATGGCCGTGGCTTTTAATTGTGTTGATTATAAAGTCAACATCATTAGGCATATCAATTTTAAAATTACTATAATCCATACTTAATTACCAATCTTTAAATTTCTAAATTTTAATCTGATTTTTATTTTTAAATCTTTAATTCTGTTATTTGTGTTATATAAAATTAGCAATACTTCGCATTATTACTGTCCCTAATTCTAACAAAAAAAACTATGTTTGTCACTGAATGGCAAAGCATTTTTTATTGAACACGCGCATATGATAAGTAGGCCTAGTTGGATTGGAGGGTATATTCGTGAATGAGAAATCAGAAAAGGTGTTAGAACAATATAATATCAGCATTAACCGAATGATAAGAGGCAGGGGTGGTATTATTATTGCAACTGGACAGGGGTATAAGCTTTTTACCCAGTGTGAGAAGCCTGACAAGTATTATGAGAGGGAGAATAATATTACACAGATATTAAAATCAGCGGGATTTGGCAATACAGATACATATGTAAGAAATAATGAGGGACAGCTTGTGTCGCAGGATGAGGACGGCAGAAGATATATTTTAAAAGACTGGTTTGATGCGAAGGAAAGTGATGTAAAGGATATGGGGGATATGTGCAGAGCGGTGAGTATGATGGCGTATCTTCATATGGCGTTAAGGGAGGCTGGAAGCGAGCTTAAGATTAATCCATGTGGTGAGACAGAGTACAAGGAGTATGCACAGGCAGAGCTTAAGGCATGCCAGAACAGGAAGGAAACAGCACTAAGAAAGACATATGTGAAGCACACAAGGGAATTAAAGAAAGCATACAATTATCTTAAGCAGAAAAAAGGCAGACAGACATTTGAGCAGCTGGCATTTAAGCATATCGGTGACTATTATGAGGAGGCGTGCAATGCAAGCGAGAGGCTTATGGACGAAAGATTTGATGAGAGGCTTCTAGATGCGGCGGTTAATGGAGAGATTTCGCATGGAAGCTATACTTACCATAATGTGCTTATCGGTGGAAAGGATACTTATGTTGTTAATTTTGACAGATATAAGAATGAGTGCCAGATTAGTGATTTGTACCAGTTCATAAGAAAAGTTATGGAGAAGTATAACTGGGAAAATAGTGTGTTCTACAGGCTTCTTGATGAATATGACAGAATATGTCCTCTTGATGATAATGAGCTTGAACTTCTTATGACACTTTTGTCATATCCGGAGAAATTCTGGAAGATAATTAACCAGTATATTAATAGTAATAAATCGTGGATTCCAGATAAAAATGTAGATAAACTAAGGAAGGTTATTGAGCAGAATGAAAGAAGAAGAGAATTAATTGATAAAATATGCTGTGTGTGGTAAAATTCCCATAGGTATAGCCAATAAACGATTATAATCAGGATACAGGGAATGAAACATACATTTATATATAATAAAGCTAATAGAACAAAGAACGAAAGTGGTATTACAAGAAGCAGGACACATCTGTTTAACATAGTTAAGCCATATTCGGTTGTAAAGAGAATGGCAGTTATTATAATGACTGCCATTATGATAATATGCCAGACAGGTTGTGGAACATCGGGAAGTAACGGAGCGATTGTACCGGGCAGTTCAATTACACCAGCGAAGAAAAAGGGCAATGTAACAGACATAGCCAAGAACAGTGACAATGCAACACTAGTGGGGATAGTATCGTCAATAGATACCACGCTTAAGAATATACATTTTATTGATGTTGAAACTGGAACGGAATATTCAGTAATGTATACAGGTGGTACTGATATACAGGATGCTTATGGAAAGCTTAAGGCGGCGACATTGATACAGCCCGGAGAGATATATGATGTATACTGCAACAAATATGGCAAGGCAACCAAGATATATGGTTCAAAGAATGCGTGGAGCAGGACATCAGTTACGGATATAGAGCTTGATGAAAGCTCTAAGAGTGTGGTGATTGGACAGACTACGCTTAATTACAGGGATTATACGGTAGTAACCTCTGGAGGTAATCTTATAAGCATTGCACAGATTGTAAAGGAAGATGAACTTACGTTAAGAGGAATTGATGATAAGCTGTACTCAATATCGGTTGATAATGGGCACGGATATCTGGAACTGACAGGAATAGATGCATTTGTAGGTGGTTATGTGACATTAGGAAGCAGTCTTTTGTATGGTGTTACACAGGATATGATGCTTACTGTCGGAGTTGGTACTTATGATGTTGAGCTTCAGAGTGCAGATATGACAGCAACCAAGAAAGTAACTATTAAGAAAGATGCGACTTCAACGCTTGATTTCTCAGAATATAAGCAGCTTTCAGCTAAAAAGGGTGCAATCAACTTCTCAGTTACACCAGAGAATGCAATTATGGCAATAGATGGAAGTGAAGTTGATTACTCAAAGCCTGTGTCATTAACATATGGTTCTCATACACTTACATTACAGGCTAACCATTATGAAACTTATACAGAGACATTTACGGTTAATTCAGATTACAAGACTAAGGTTATTGATATGACAAGTACAAGCTCGTCAACAACAGCAAAGACGACATCAGCGAGCCTTACTAATGGTTATAGTGTTAATATAACAGCACCATCAGGAGCGGCTTTGTATGTAGATAGTGTATACATAGGTGTTGTTCCCTGCTCATTTAGCAAATCAAGTGGCAACAAGACTATAACATTGTCACAATCTGGGTATAATACAGTAAGCTATACTATATCAATACCTAATACAGCAGGTGATATGACATATGCGTTTCCGGATATGACAAAGACAAGTGAGACTGCGACTGTACAGACGCCAACGGTAACAACGCCTACAGCCACATCTTCTAATTAGATTATGCAGAATGTATAGAAAAGAGGCAGAAGGATAATAATGACAAAAAAGATGAATATACCATTTTCACCACCAGATATATCAGAAAAGGAAATTGAAGCAGTAAGCGAAGCATTAAGGTCGGGCTGGATTACAACAGGTCCAAGAACCAAGGAATTAGAAAGACAGATGGCAGAGTTTACTGGCACTAAGAGAGGTGCGTGTCTTAATTCAGCTACAGCGTGTATGGAGACGGCCCTTAGATTATTCGGAATTGGAGCGGGAGATGAGGTAATAGTTCCGGCATACACATATACAGCATCAGCAAGTGTTGTATGCCACGTTGGTGCAACTTTAAAGCTTATTGATGTGCAGGAGGGAACTTATCATCTTGATTATGATGAGCTTGAAGCAGCCATAACAGAGAAGACCAAGGCAGTTATTCCAGTGGATATAGCTGGTGTAATGGTCGATTATGATAAGATAAGGGCAATACTTGAGAGCAAGAAGGCTTTATTTAAGCCGGCTAATGCTTATCAGGAGGCACTTGGAAGAGTTCTTATACTTGCTGATTCGGCACACGGATATGGTGCGTCAAGAAATGGACATAAGAGCGGACAATGTGCGGACTTTACATCATTTTCTTTCCATGCTGTTAAGAACTTTACAACAGGTGAAGGTGGAGGCCTTGTATGGAGAGAACTTGACGGAATAGACGATGAAGAAATATACAAAAAGATTATGCTTATGAGCCTTCACGGACAGTCAAAGGATGCACTTGCAAAGACTAAGCTTGGTGCGTGGGAATATGACATTATTGCACCACTTTATAAGTGTAATATGACAGATATAACAGCCGCAATAGGTCTTGCTCAGATGACAAGATATGAGGGGATGCTTGCAAGAAGAAAGCAGATGATTAATATGTATACAGAGGGTATTAAGGCAGATGATGTTGAGTGCCTGTGCCATTATACAGATGAATATTCATCAAGTGGACATCTGTTTCTTACAAGACTCCTTGGAAGAGATGTAGAAGACAGAAACCAGTTTATAATAAGAATGGCAGAAGCAGGAATTGCAACGAATGTACATTTCAAGCCGCTTCCTATGCACACAGCATATAAGCAGCTTGGCTTTGATATAAAAGATTTCCCAAAATCTTTTGAAATGTATCACAATGAAGTCACACTTCCACTTCATACTAATCTTACAGATGAACAGATAGAATATGTTATAGAGAATTTTAACAGCCTTAAATAACAGGTTTAACAGACTGGCAGAAAAGAGGTTGGTATGCAGCTTAGAAAATGGAATGAGCTTCCAAAGTTTATGAGAACAAGGGAAGTAAGAAAATATTACAATATAGTTAATAAACGTAGAGCTTCTTTAATGGTGAAGAGATTATTTGATATCGTAGTTGCATCAATAATGCTTGCTGTGCTTGCATTGCCGATGTTAATAATTGCAATACTTATAAAATGTGATTCAAGAGGACCTGTATTTTTCAGACAGGAAAGAGTTACACAGTATGGAAGAATATTTAAGATATACAAGTTCAGGACAATGGTTGTTAATGCTAATGAGCTTGGTGCTTCTGTGACTGTGGATAATGACAGAAGAATAACAAGAATGGGAAAGCTTTTAAGAAAGATAAGAGCTGATGAATTCCCACAGTTATTTAACATTCTTGCAGGAGATATGACACTTGTCGGCACAAGACCGGAAGTGCCTGAGTATGTAAAGCAGTATTCTAAAGAAATGTATGCAACACTGCTTTTGCCGGCTGGGCTTACATCAAGAACAAGCATAGCTTATAAAGATGAAGATAAAATATTAGGCAATGCCGCCAATCCGGATAAAGCGTATGTTGAGGAAGTACTTCCTGCGAAGATGAAGTATAATCTTGAGGCATTAAGAAAGTTTGGTTTTGCAGAGGATTGCAGGGTGCTTTGGGATACATTTGAATCTGTTGTTGGAAGCGAGAGGCTTTCAGTGACAAAGAGTAGAAGGAGATAATAAATGTCTGATATGCTTATTACTATGTGTGTTATTGCATATAACGAGGAACAGAATATTAATGGAATATTAGAATGTATTAAAAATCAGGATTATGACCATAACAATATGGAGGTTGTGCTTGTAGACGGAGCATCAACTGATAATACAAGAGCACTTATGTGTGAATTTGCACTTGATAATAAAGATGAATTCAGAAGGGTTGTAGTGCTTGACAATCCTAAAAAGACACTTCCATCAGGCTGGAACTTTGCATTGAGGGAATATAAGGGTGATGCGATAATAAAGGTAGATGCACACGCTGTAATTCCAGAGGATTTT
This sequence comes from Lachnospira sp., assembly GCA_050874785.1. Classification (GTDB taxonomy): domain Bacteria; phylum Bacillota; class Clostridia; order Lachnospirales; family Lachnospiraceae; genus Lachnospira. The sequence goes on along the minus strand of JBNMLJ010000017.1, from coordinate 8,350 downwards.
GTCAGTAAGAATGTGAGGGTGCTTGAAACAGGCGAATATATATGTGGTGGACAAAGACCTAACATAATAGACAAGCCAACTCCATTTAAGGAGACACTTCTTCTTGCAGAGAGCAGTATGTTTGGTTCAAGCATTGCTTCATACAGGAATAATCCTGGAAAGACTTATGTTAAATCGTTATTTCACGCAGCATATAGAAGAGAAGTATTTGAAAAGGTTGGTTTCTTTAATGAGGAACTTGTGCGTACAGAAGATAATGAAATTCATTATAGAATGAGAAAAGCTGGATATAAGCTGTGCTTTGACCCTGATATAATATCATACCAGTATACAAGAAGCAGTCTTAAGGCAATGCTTAAGCAGAAGTATGCTAACGGCTACTGGATAGGAAAGACAAGCAAGGTATGTCCTAAGTGCCTTAGCATATATCATTTTGTGCCATTTGCATTTGTCAGTGCAATAATAGCTTCAGGTTCGGTTATTGGAGCGACAGGACTTGCAGAGTGCATTAAGAAAAGGCACAACCATACACTTGGAAAAGGTATTTCGGCATTAAGAAAAGTAACAGTAGTGCTTACAACTGTTATGTGGGTGCTCTATGCTTTAATGGCATCTGGTATGGCGGCAGTATCTGCATTTAAAGCTGAAGATAAAAGAAATATAACTAATGCCTGTCTTCCTGTATTATTCCTGCTTCTTCATTTAAGTTATGGAATAGGCACAATAGCAGGACTTATGGATAAATCAAAAAGAGGTTAATTATGGAAGAGACAAGGAAAGATAAGCTACAGTTAATAGTCAGACGCTTTTTTCTTATAATAACAGATATAATTCTTGTTAACGGCTGTGTATTTATATCGCTGGTAATGAGATTTAATGTAGATCTGGCTGCGATAGAGCCACAATATATACAGAATTTTAAGAGTACCTGCGTACCGTTTACACTTATAACACTGCTTATATTCTGGTGTTTCAGAATGTATCACAGTCTGTGGCAGTATGCAAGTATAGCCGAGCTTTACAAGATAGTTGAGGCTTGTATTGTATCAGAGGTGGCGCACGTCTGTCTTACAACAGTTATGGGAACACCGCTTCCTAGAGCCTGCTATTTTATGTCGGTAGTATTTCTTATAGTTGCAATGTGTGCGAGCCGTTTTATGTACAGGCTTATAAGAACGCTTTTACAGGAATACAGACATACATCAGAGCAGATTAAGATTATGATAATCGGTGCTGGTGAGGCTACCAATGTTCTTATGAGAGAGATTGCCAATTCAAGATACCTTGATAATTCCAAGGTTGTATGTATTATTGATGACGACCCTAAAAAGGTTGGAAAGTATATACGAGGCGTTAAGATTGTAGGAACAAGGGAGCGTATTAAGGAATATGCAAGATACTATGAGATAGATGAGATAATATTTGCTATTCCATCAGCTTCACAGGAAACTAAAAGACAGATACTTAATATCTGTAAAGAAACTAACTGTAATTTAAAGATTATACCTGGCGTGTATCAGATGATGGACGGCGAGATTAATGTTCAGGATATCAGAAATGTTGATGTGGACGATTTACTTGGAAGAGATCCTATTAATGTTGATGTGGAGTCAATTCTTGGATATGTATCAGGCAAGACCGTTCTTGTAACAGGCGGCGGCGGTTCGATTGGTTCTGAGCTTTGCAGACAGTTAGTCAAGCATAACCCTAAGTGCCTTATTATATTTGATATATATGAGAACAGTGCCTATGATATACAGCAGGAATTAAAGATGAATTGTCCTGATGCCAATGTAGTGACACTTATTGGCTCAATAAGAAATAACACAAGACTTGAGTGGATATTCTCACATTACAGACCAGATATTGTATATCACGCGGCGGCACATAAGCACGTTCCTCTTATGGAGGGAAGCCCTAATGAGGCAGTTAAGAATAACGTAGCCGGTACCTGGAATCTTGCAAGAATGGCAGATAAATACAATACCAAGAGATTTGTAATGATAAGTACAGATAAAGCCGTTAATCCTACTAATATAATGGGTGCTACAAAGCGTATATGTGAGATGATAATCCAGTATTACAATGGAATATCTAAGACAGAGTTCGTAGCAGTAAGATTTGGTAATGTACTTGGAAGTAATGGTTCGGTAATTCCACTTTTTAAAAAGCAGATTGCCGCAGGCGGTCCGGTTACGGTTACACACCCTGATATAATAAGATATTTTATGACAATACCAGAGGCAGTGTCGCTTGTTATTCAGGCAGGTGCATACGCCAAGGGCGGCGAGATATTTATTCTTGATATGGGTGAGCCGGTAAAGATAGATGACCTTGCAAAGAATCTTATAAGATTATCAGGCTACACACTTGGCGTGGATATGGAGATTAAATATACAGGTTTAAGACCTGGTGAGAAGTTATATGAGGAACTTCTTATGGCAGAGGAAGGACTTCAGGATACACAGAATAAGCTTATTCATATAGGCAAGCCTATTGAATTTGATAAAGATAATTTTGAGGACAAGCTAGAAGTCCTTAAGGAAACAGCTTACAAGGAAGATGCTATGGCAGTAAGACAGCTTGTAAAGGAATTCGTTCCAACCTATAAGCCTGACCATGTATCGGATAATGATATACAATAAGAAACTGCAAAATGAGGTTACTATGAAATATATTATTGATGGAAGCTTTTTGTATGGACATATTAAAGGTGTCCAGAGGTACGCAAGACAAATAACAGAAGAACTTGATAAGTATATGGCGGACAAGCCTTATGAGGTTGAGATAGCTGTTCCGGAGATTGATTCAGAAGGCACATCAGCAGAGATTAACAGCTACAAGACACATTACAATAATATTAAGATTGTTATACTGGCTGGCAAAGCCGGAAGAATGTGGGAGCAGTTCACATTTCAGAGATATGTGGACAAGCAGAAGGCTAAGCCTGTATATTTATGTAATGAAGTATCACTGTTTATGAAAAATGGAATAGTTACGGTACATGACATAGCATTTAAGACACATAAGGAGTTCTTTAGAGAGCCGGGGGACTGGCACGAAATATTGTTCAGAAAGCTTATGTATCTTAAAGCCTTTAAGAGTGCTGATGCGATAATAACGGTCAGCGAGTTTTCCAGAAAAGAAATCATTGATAATTATAATACCCGTGGTAAGGAAATAGTAGTTGCAGGCAATGGCTGGCAGCACTTTGATGTGAACAGCATAGACGAGAGCATATTTGACAGGTATGCTTCAAGAATAAAAAGACATAAATATTATCTATATATGGCTTCATTAGCACCTAATAAGAATCTTAACTGGATTCTTAATAATGCGAAGCTTCACCCAGAAAGTACATATGTAATAGCAGGTGAAAGTCTTGGGGACAGGTCTGGAATAGAAAAGCTTGGTAATGTAGTAGCAATTGGCTATGCCAAGGATTCAGAGGCAAGGGCACTTATGAAATACTGCAAGGCATTTTTATTCCCATCAACCTACGAGGGTTTTGGAATACCACCTATGGAGGCACTCTGCATGGGTGCTAAGATTGTTCTTGGTGATATTCCAGTGTTGCACGAGATTTACCAAAATGCGGCTACATATGTCAACTGTCATAAGCCTGATGTGAATATAGATGAGCTGTTAGAAAAGAATAAGGTGAGTGACGAGGCGGTGCAGAATGTGCTTGCAAGTCATTCGTGGGACCAGTCAGCCCGTATAATTGCAGGAATTATGGACAAATATGCAGAATAAGGATTAATAAGATGAAGATAGCGGTTGATGCAAGAACGCTTGGCAGCAGACCAAGCGGAGTGGGAATGTATCTTAATGACTTTCTTAAGCAGCTTATGAAATATGAGGATCTGGAATTCGTTCTTATATCAGATGTTGCGGAGAGTGAATATATTAAGTCATTTATTAAAAAGGGAATAAAGGTATATACAAAGGGAAAACAGGTGTATAAGAGTGCCGGAGTTTATGCTTATTTTGCATTTGTAAAAAAGCAGCTTGATATTATTAAACCAGATATATTCTGGGAAGTTAATACGATAATTCCGATTAATCTTGGCGGCAGCTTTAAGACTATGATTACAATACACGATATGTTTCCTATAGAATATGTTGAATATTTCGGACACGTATATAGTATGTATTTTAAGTACAATCTTAAAAAGACACTTAAGAATACAGATATGATTCTTTATAATTCAGAACAGACCAAGAGGACAACGGAAGAATTTTTCCCAGAAGCTAAGAATATAGCGAATGTTAATGCCTATATAATATCTAATCCTATTAAGAAACAATGGGATAATAAAGATGATGATTATTTCCTTTATGTTGGCAATATGGAGAAAAGAAAAGGCGTTGACCTTCTTATAAAAGGATATTTGCAATATAAGAGCAGGGGTGGAAAAAAGAAGCTTATTCTTGGTGGAAAGATGCAGGAGGAAGAGATTAACCAGATTGTAAGGTCGGCGATGATGTTAGATGAAGATATAACTTATCTTGATTATGTAAACCACGATAAAAAGCTCGGGCTGTATGCTTCAATGTCAGCTTTTGTATTTCCGTCAAAGGCCGAGGGCTTTGGTATGCCGATTATTGAGGTTATGCGTTTTAAAAAGCCAATTATAGCAAGTAATCTTCCTATATTTGATGAGATTACAGATGGTAATATTAATACATTTAATATAAGGTGTAATGAATATGAGCAGATAAATAATCTTGCAGATGAATTGTTGTCGTATAATGCAGAGGTTAATGCAGAGGCATATGAAAATGTAGTCAAAAGATATGCGCCTGAGAGCCTTGGGAAAGTTGTGTATGACTTCATTACAAGTAATTAAACCAGGTGTATAGATTATATTTATAATGATATTAATTGTGCCAGATTATAATTAAATTGAAAGATAATATAAGGCATTAAGGAGAAAGTATGAAAGTATTAGTAACAGGAGTGTCAGGACAGTTAGGTCATGACGTTATGAACGAACTTGATAAAAGAGGATACACAGGCATAGGAAGTGATATAGCTGATAATTACAGCGGTATTCAGGATAACAGTGCTGTTACAACAATGGAATATGTTAAGATGGACATAACAGATGAAACTGCTGTAGATGAGGTTATAAGCAGTGTATCACCAGATGTTATTATACACTGTGCGGCGTGGACAGCAGTAGATATGGCAGAAGATGATGACAAGGTTGAGAAAGTAAGAGCTGTCAATGCCAAAGGAACAGCTAACATTGCCAAGGCGGCTAAGAAGCTTGATTGTAAAATGGTATATATAAGCACAGATTATGTGTTTAATGGGCAGGGTGAGAAGCCTTGGGAGCCAGACTGCAAGGAATACAAGCCTCTTAATGTATATGGACAGACTAAGCTTGAGGGTGAGCTTGCAGTTGCAGATATACTTTCTAAATATTTTATAGTAAGAATAGCCTGGGTATTCGGCGCTAATGGCAATAATTTTATAAAGACAATGATTAAAGTTGGAAAGAACCACGATACTGTAAGAGTTGTCAATGACCAGATAGGAACACCAACATATACACTTGATCTGGCAGTGCTATTAGTTGATATGATAGCTACGGAGAAATACGGATATTATCACGCAACTAATGAGGGTGGATATATTTCGTGGTATGATTTTGCATGTGAAATATACAGACAGGCAGGAATGGATGTTAAGGTTATTCCGGTATCCACAGAGGAATATGGTCTTTCAAAGGCGGCAAGGCCATTTAATTCAAGATTAGATAAATCAAAGCTTAAAGAGGCAGGATTTACGCCGCTTCCAACTTGGCAGGATGCTGTGGAAAGATATATTAAATATTTAAAAGAACAGGAACAGGCTACAGGTAACGAATAGAAATAATTAAGATGTCAGGGTCAGAAACCCACAACTATAATGCTTCGTTATTATGTATCCGGACTTATTAATAAGAAGAAAGGTAAACGTATGAAGGAGAAGGCGGTTGGATTATGGAACAGAATTGCTACTAAAGAGAATAAGCAGATTGCGAAAAATGTTCTTTTGATTTTACTGGTATCAAGACTATTTTATATATTTATTGGCTGTGTTACTAATTCAGCATTTGGCAATAATATTACATTTGCTAAGATGTTTCTTGGTGGTGATGCAGACTGGTACATTAAGATTGCTGAAAAAGGATATAGTCTTTCTGGAAGCATAAAGCCGGGAGATGGACAGGCTAACTGGGCATTCTTTCCGTTATTTCCAGTAACAATAAGATTGTTTAAATACATATTTTTCTTTCTTAATTATGCACAGGCAGGAATAATTCTCAGCTCAATATATGTGTATATAATGGGAATATTTCTTGTTAAGACAGTAAGGCTTTATAAGCCTCACAGATTAGGATATTTTGCAGTTGTTCTTGTGTATATGGGACCATACTCATTCTATCTTCACTGTGTATATTCAGAAACATTATTTATGATGCTTATTGCTTTGTTCTTTTACTATCTGAAAAAAGAAAAGGGCAATATTAACAATTATTGGATTTCAGCGGCTGCAGCTATGCTTGCAAGCTGTACAAGAATAGTCGGTGTTATACTTGTGTTCCCACTTGTATTGCAGATGTACCTTGATTTATATGAGGGCAGAATAACATTTGGGAAGATTGGCAGTTTTATAGTACATATGTTTAAAAATCCAGTTAAGATATTGCAGATATTCTTATGTCCGGCAGGTATATTTGTTAATATGATGCATCTGTATTATGTGACAGGAGATGCGTGGGCATTCAGGAATGTGCAGGCAGCGTGGAGAGAGGATGGCGCTGGCTGGATAGGCAATATGATATGGGATTTCTTTAATAATATATATGCAGAAAGATACTGGATTCCGCTTGTTATGATACTGGCAGTAACCGTGTATGTATATATGCTTAAACGCAGATATTATTCAGAAGTTCTATTTGCTGTCATAACACTTATAATTCCATTTACAGGCGGAGTTATGTCGATGTGCAGATTTATAGTTGGAAGCTATGTTGTATACATTGGCTTATATGATTATTTTGCAGATAAGAAAGACTTAAAGTGGCTGGCGGCATTTCTTGCAGTAGTTATGGAAGCATTTCTTATATGGTTATGGTTTACGGCGGGTGTCAACGCATTTACAGCGTAGGAAAGGAGAGTTGGAATGAATAATAAGAAAAAATGTATTAATATAATTGCATATATTATTGTTGTAATTCTTGCGGTGTTCTATCTTGCAACGCTGGTGCTTGGCAGTAAGCTTGATGTATCAGAGGAATATAAGCTTTACTATGTAGATGGTGAATTGTCTAAGTGGCCGGGTGAAAATGGTCTTGACTATTATTTTGGCAATACAGAGATATATGATATATCAAAGCTTGAAGAATATAAAAAGCTTTTGGAGGAACAGAAGCTTTACGGCGATATCATAACAGATGATGAAGAAGAAGCTGATGAAGTTAATGAGGATAGTGTGGAGTCTAACAGAGATTCCGCTATTGATAAATATTTTCAAAAAATGTTAGCGGCAGAGAATAGTTATGTATCAGAAGATACAGATGATAATTCTGTTGATAAAGATGAGGATAAGACAATAGCTTCTGCATTGAACATTCCTTACAGATACACAAAAGGCTTCTATTCACTTCATACAGGAATATATACTAGTAAAGGCAATGAAGCGGCACTTTATTACAGATTTGCAACAAGAGTTGAGAGAGATATTGTACTTGAAGTGTATGGCGCAAGCTATAATACAGATACTAAAGTATATGCCAATGATGAATATATTGGAACTATAACTGCATATAATGAAACAGAGGAAGCGGTTAAGTACCATAAGAATGAATATGGTGACAAGGAAAGAGAAGATAAGGTAAATGATAACCTTAACACTTTAAAGATACCAGCAGATGTTGTAGGAAATGATGGTATTGTAAAGATATCTTTTGTACCAGAAGAAACTGTTAATATATACGATTACGCATCAGCTATCGGCAATGATAATTTTAAGAAGTATAAGGGATTTCGTATTACTTCAGTTAATATGTACTACTAAAATATTTTATTAAAGTGTTATATTAAAATGTTGCATTAAAATGTCTTATAATCAAAGATAAGTTGCATTGATATTGTCTTTGCGAATATGTTTTATTAATTAATATTTATTAATTAATATGTAAAAAATGCTTGCCAAGATAAGATATATATGATAAAATGCAAAAAGTTTCCTAAGTTAGTTGACTAACTTAGGAATTATGGGTGGATTCCCGAGTGGCCAAAGGGGACAGACTGTAAATCTGCTGGCACTGCCTTCGAAGGTTCGAATCCTTCT
>JBNMLJ010000016.1:0-68707 GCA_050874785.1 Lachnospira sp. | reverse complement strand
CAAAAAGAGATTTATAGATTTCAATCGTATCAAAAGCAGCATCCCCAAGAAACGTCTTCGGCTCTATTAAAGGATGCTTTTTGAAAAAATCAATTAAAACAGGAAGCAGCGCTTTTGAGTCTGCAAGAGATTTATCCTCATTCGGAGAATCCGATTTCTTTTCTACAACAATATCAGGATGTTCATTTAGGAAATCCTTGTTGTAGAAAGATATGTCGCGGACAATGCCGAGTCCATTTGTGACGATACCGAATTTATAGGCATAACAGAAGTGACCGTTGATGTACATCTGCTGTATCGCCTGATTGGATGCAGCGTGAGTTGGCATGGAACCATAGGCTGCTTTGTAAGGATCGTAGGAATCATCAAGGTTATGGGATTTTTTAAAAGCCTTCAGCTGTTTAATAATACGGTTGGCATGCTTCGGATTATTTTCCATAACCCATGCTTCAATGCCGGAGGTATCGAAGATTGTCATGTCAGCAAGAGCCGGATTGAGTTTTTGGCATATCGGTTCGGTCAGATCAACAAGATGATCAAACATAGATTGTAAGTCCAATAAGACATCCTGTTTAAAGCGGGTGAATTTTGAACCATCCGGTACAACATCAAAGCCACAGAAGTCACGCAGTTCCTGAGAGTATTTCAAGAACACAATCAGGAGTGTGTCAGTCGGAATTGAGAAAATACGCTGGAGCAGAAGTGCTTTGAGCATTGGATAAAGCTGGTGCTTGCGAGGTCTTCCGGTTTGAGCGTGAAAATGAGAAACAAAAGAAACAGGAACAATTTCATCAAGGTTAATGGCTTCGTCAAGAAGAGAAAGAAAATGATATTTGTCGTTGTCGAATTTATTTTGATAATTTTCAAAAACTTCTGCCAAAGTGAGCTGCTTATGTGTTATCATATAGGTATATCTCCTTTAAGGTGGATTGGTATTTAGTTTCTAGGCAACTCTATTTTACCATAAACCTTGAGGAGATATTTTATTTTAACAAGAAAAAATACCGTATTTATGCGGTGTTTGGCGTTTCGCAAACGCCTAAAACTTTTATTATAATGAAAGGAGGCTGATTCTGAAAAAAGAGTTTGAAAGATATCTGAATGAACACCCAGAAATACGAAGGAGGGAACGAGGATGGCAGGAAAATCAGGATTGCGAAGAGATTCAAAACACAGAGTACTCCGAAGAGGCGAATCAATAAGAGCAAATGGAAAGTATCAGTTTAAGTATCATATAGGTGGAAAACCACATTTTGTTTATAGCTGGAGATTAGAACCAACGGATCCACTCCCGGTTGGTAAAAAAACATGTCTTTCTCTGAGAGAACTGGAAAAACAGATAGGTTACGACCTTGATAATCAATTGGATCCGTTGGGAAAGAATATTACTGTAAATGAATTGGTGGAGAGATATCTTAAAACTAAGGTGGGAATGCGACCAAACACATTAGCCAATTACAATTTTGTAAGAAACATTCTTAAAAATGAGCCTTTTGGAAGTCAAAAGATATCGAAAATAAAGACATCTGATGCAAAGTTGTTTCTGATAAAGATGCGGCAGGAAGATGGGAGAGGGCATAGCACGATAAAGACAGTGCGAGGAGTCCTTCGTCCGGCATTTCAGATGGCTGTGGATGATGATGTTCTTATGAAAAATCCCTTCCAATTTGAATTAGCAGGAGTGGTAGTCAATGATGCTGTCACAAGGGAAGCAATTACAAAAGACCAGATGCGAAGGTTCTTGAAATTCATACATGATGATGTGGTTTATTGTAAATATTATGAAGTGATTTATATTCCTTTTCACACTGGTATGCGAATTTCAGAATTTTGTGGACTTACGATGAAGGATATTGACTTGGAGAAAAGAACCATCAATATTAATCATCAGTTACAGAGAACTTCCAAAAGAGAGTATGTAATTGAGCCAACAAAAACAAATGCTGGAACAAGGGTTATTCCAATGACAAATGAAGTAACAGATATGTTTCGAGCAATTATTGAGGATAGGCCAGATTATAAGGTTGAAAAAGTGGTAGATGGTTACACGGGATTTCTTTTTCTGGACAAGGATGGAATGCCACTTGTAGCTATGCATTGGGAACACAGATTCAATCATATGGTCAGCAGGTACAATGAAATTTATAAGGTTCAGATGCCCAATATTACTCCTCATGTTTGCAGACATACATATTGTTCCAATATGGCAAAGTCCGGCATGAATCCTAAAACACTGCAGTATTTGATGGGACATTCGGATATAGCTGTGACGCTCAATGTGTATATCCATGTAGGACTTGAAGATGCAGAAAAGGAACTTCAGAAGATGCAAGGATTGGAAAATGCAAGAAAAGAGATGGGAATTTCGGATATGGATGATAAACCTTTGAAACAGAATATGTTCAAGGTGGTTTAATAATATAATAAGGAAGAGATTTTGAGGACACTCAGGCTATATGGCTTGGGTGTCTTTTTGCTGGTGAAAATTTGCTGGGTGTGTTAAAATAAATTTAGTTTAGTGAATAAAAATTTTTAAGATTGTATCAACATTAACTATAGGAGGAGATTATATGACAAAACGTGAGTTCGCTACAAAGTTATTGTGTGAATTAGAAGAAAAACATGATGTACAAAGGGTTGTAGATTCTATAAAATCTGCAAAAAATCTTAGTGTAAACGAACAGTTAGAAATTGTTAATTTAATTAGGGAGATTCATATAAAAAAAACAGTGGGATTGTTTGAAGATGTGGGTGCTTTTTTGGCACTTGTTAATCAAGTGGAGGCACAGATAAAATCACAGAACAATTCTCAGTTAGGAGGGAAGTAAGTAATGGAAACGGGTGACATAATAACGCTTATTTTAGGAATTGCATCTACAATAACAGCTTGCGGTACAATACTATTATCATTTAGGTATAATAAATTAGTACAGGGGCAAGTTGAAATGCAAATAAGGGAGCGTATTACGAATGCTAGAATACGATACGAAGATTTGATTATTAATCATAAGGATGAACTTAATGATGAATTGATTAAATTTGTGTATGAATCTACTAAGGAAGAATTTCTCAATGCTTATGATGAAGCTTGTCAAAAATATCTTGATAAGAAAGTAGATAAAGAACGATTTAAAAAATCTTATTTCACAGAGATACAAAGTATTGTGAAAAATGAGAATTTTAAGCAAAAGTATGACACTCAGTCTACACCATATAAAGCCACTGTGAAAGTTTATAATGAATGGTTTGATTTAGAAAAGTAAAATTTATAATTTATAGTAAATTGAAATATATAGATTTTATGAATTAAAGGATAAGGTTTGTATTGTTATAGAAGATAATAAAAGGGTATGCGAATTATCTCAGAACCCCCTTTTGTTAAATAATGCACACCCCATCAGTAGTCTGAACCCCCTTAACTGACTACGATTTGACTACTACACACTGCCTTGAATTGCACCATTTTGAAGTATTTTGCAAAAAGTGTAGTTTTAAACAAGAAAAATACGATGCCCGGAAAAGCCGATAAAACAACGCAAAACTCGGCATTATAGGGCATTTTAGGATAGGAGAAAATTATGATTAAGGTATTATTTGTGTGCCACGGCAACATCTGCCGCAGCACTATGGCAGAAAGCGTTATGACATATTTAGTTAAACAGGCAGGAGTTGAAGATCAATTTTATATCAACTCAGCGGCAACAAGCCGTGAAGAAATAGGCAATCCACCGCATCACGGAACTGTGGCGAAGCTTAAAGCGGAGGGGATACCTGTAATTCCTCATAGAGCAGTGCAGATGACCCTTAATGATTATGAGGAGTATGATTACCTGATTGGTATGGATACAGAGAATATCCGCAATATGCAGAGAATATCTGGCGGAGATCCTGACGAAAAGGTATACAAGCTTATGACATTTGCAGGTTCAGGTTCGGATGTGGCAGACCCTTGGTATACAGGAGATTTTGAGGCGACATATAAAGATATAAGAAAAGGCTGTGAAAGATTGCTGGAAGTTCTTAGGAATCTTTAATTAAATAGTATATTTTCCCCACCCCTGCATAAACTGTACAAACAGATATGCAGGGGTTTTTATTTGAAAACTTATATTGAAGAAAGGGTTATAGATATAGCTAATTATATAATCGACAATAATGCAACAGTGCGCAAAGCGGCAAAGCAGTTTGGGGTGAGTAAAAGCACGGCACATAAAGATGTCACGACAAGACTTTTAGAGATAGATCCACAGCTTGCGGCAAGGGTCAGGAAAATACTAGATATCAATAAGCAGGAACGCCATATAAGGGGAGGACTTGCAACCAAAGAAAAATATTCACATATGACAAGATAAAATATTTTTTGATTTTGCAATTGTATTTTGTATTTGCATTTTACAATTTATATTTTTCATTTTATACATAAAAAGAAAATTGAATAAATCAGACATTCCTGCCAATAATATAACTGGAATTATAAATGTGCCAGACACACATTTTATTAGTAAATCTTAGTTGTTGTATTAATGGAGGTTGTAGAATGAATTATGATTCGTCTGATTTTGCAGGTGGTGTACCGATGAATGAGCCGGATGCAGTAAGGTGCTGTGCGCCAGCGGCGAGTGCTTATAGTGATGGGATTCCAGCAGGATATCTTGATAATCCGTGTATTCCAGCGGGAAGCCATAACAGGTCACATAAGGTTATGGAACATAGAAAGCTTGAGATAAGAAAAGTTATAGGCAGGGAAATTCTTGACTCAAGAGGCAATCCAACAGTTGAGGCACAGGTTATGCTGGCAGACGGAACAGTTGGAACGGGAAAGTCGCCAAGCGGTGCGTCAACAGGTGCGTTTGAGGCGGTAGAACTCAGGGATATGAATCTTAAACGATATGGAGGAAAAGGAACGCTTAAGGCAGTTAATCACATAAATGTTGAGCTTAATAACAGCGTTCTTGCAATGGATTCATCGGAAACATATTCAGTTGATAAAGCGATGATTGACGAAGATAAAACGCACGATAAAGCACGTCTTGGAGCTAATTCGATACTTGCGGTTTCGATTGCGGCGGCAAGAGCGGCGGCACAGTCACTGCATTTGCCATTGTATCGTTTTCTTGGAGGAGTGGCTGGTACTACACTGCCAGTTCCGCTGATGAATATAATTAATGGCGGAAGACATGCCGTTGGAAGCGATTTTCAGGAATATATGATTGTTCCAGCAGGAGCACCTTGTTTCAGGGAAGCTTTAAGAATGGGAACTGAAGTGTTTCATTCATTAAAGGGCATACTTTCACAGAAGGGATATGCTACAACCGTTGGTGATGAGGGCGGATTTGCACCTGCCATAACAAAGGCAGATGAAGTTTTTGCTGTGTTGCAGGAAGCAGTTATGGCGGCAGGATATGAACCGGGCAAGGATGTGTATTTTGCTATGGATGCCGCAGCATCAGAACTTTACAATACAGAGAGTGGGTTGTATGAATTTGCAAGAGAATACGTGGCTCTTGGAAACTCAGCCGATGGCGGAATAAAAAGGAGTACCGAAGAATTAATTAATTATTATGAAATGCTGGTTGATAAATTTCCGATTATTTCAATTGAAGATCCTCTTAATGAGGAAGATTGGAATGGCTGGAAAAGCATAACAGAAAGACTTGGGGGAAAAGTACAGCTTGTGGGAGACGATTTATTCGTAACCAATACAGTAAGATTAAAGAAAGGAATTGAGATGGGCTGTGCGAATTCAATTCTCATAAAGCCTAACCAGATTGGAACGTTATCAGAGACATTAGAAGCAGTAAAAATGGCACATAGATACGGTTACACAGCAATTGCCAGCCACCGCTCAGGTGAAACCGATGATACAACAATAGCAGATTTGGCAGTTGCCCTTAATATGGGTCAGATAAAGACAGGCGCACCGTCAAGAGCCGAGCGTGTCTCCAAATACAACCGCATTCTACAGATAGAAGACGAACTAGGAGAGTCCGCCACATACGCTGGCATAGAAGCCTTCAGAAAATAGTTAAACAAGACATAAGGAGATTAAATAAAAAAGTATACAATATTAGCATATTGTATACAGAAAATCCCAAATCTGTTTATGAGGCAGACTGTAAAAATGTCCGATATATTCAATTAACAGACAGTAAATAAAGAATAAAAACAGCAGCAAAAACTGCTATATTACAAGCTGGGTGCTTTTGCAGCCGTCGGCACTTAGCGGCTGTATTTTAGCCGCTTATGTGTCCGCTACGGCTGCAAGCAGTGCGAACGTGCCCAGCGGTAATATAGCAGTCCTTGCTGCGTCCGTTATTAATTAGATTCCATTTTCTCTACCACTCTATAACAACGCCGTAATATTCAAATCCTTCTTCTTAGAAAGATCAATATATTCCCCATCAACCTGCACAACTGGCTTATGCAGTGCGCTGTCATTAATAAGGATAACCTTTCCGACACGTCCGTCAGACAGACGTACATCAGTGTGAATGTAAGAAGAAGCTACATTTTTAAGGAAAGGTATTGCAAATACAGGGTCGAACTTGGTAAATGCGTCTTCATACATAAGGCGTACAACTTCAAATGGGCATATAGGTGCTCTGTATATGCGGCTTGATGTCATTGCATCATATACATCAGCTATAGCAATAATCTTGGCTGTTTCTGGTATCTTATCTCCCTTAAGTCCGAAAGGATAACCAGTTCCGTCACATTTTTCGTGATGAAGAAGAATAGCTTCCTTAACAGACATAGGCATAAATTTGTTCTTAACCTGCTCGTAACCTAAGTTAACGTGCTTTTTCATAATTTCGTATTCATTGTCAGTAAGATTTCCCGGTTTGTTAAGAATTTTCTCAGGGATAAGGAGTTTGCCGATATCGTGCATAAGTCCAGCGAGTGTAAGCACTTTAATCTTCTCCTGATTGTAGCCCATCCATTTGCCGATGATAGAAGCTATTAAGGCTACATTCATAGAGTGGACATATGTAAGGTCGTCAACGTCACGCATAGCGTGAAGCATATCAAATAACTGTAATGAATTGTTAGACTCAGCAACGATATCCATAGTATTTTTAACTAAAGATCTTGTATCAACTTCATCATCAGATGAGATTAACTTCTTTAAATCGTCTTTGAAAGTGTCCATATGTTCGTTGTAATGTTCTTCAAATGTCTTGAATTCTTCTGAATTACGGACAGTTTCGTAGTATTTGGTATTCTCATCATCAGCGGCTTTGGCAGCTTCAGGAGTTTCGTGGACAGCAGATATGCTGCTTATAGTACGGTCATCTGTGGCAGAGTCAGCTTCAGTCTTATCATATACAGATATCTCAAGAACGTGATGCCCTGAAATTCTTGAAATAAGGTCAAGATTAAGGACAGTTCCCTTTGGTAAAAGGACAGAACCATCATTAAGTATTACGTCACGGGAAAGTTCCATTCCTTCTTCCGCATCAAATATAAATATTGTAAGTTCGTTCATTAGTTAATTCCTCTCATAAAAGCTTATTATATGGCTTGAGTATTAGTAATCATATTACGATTAAATAATAAAAATATTATAAATTTAATATATAAAAAAGTCAATTAGACTTGACGTATTAGCACATATTGTGTAGTATCTATATGCAATTAATTAAATAATGATTATATCCCTTATTTAGAGCGGTGGAGATACATAGGATCTATGAAGCCCGGCAACCCCTTTTTAGGAAGGTGCCAACCTGAGCGAGAGAATTCGAACAATGAGAGGATTTCGAGATAAACAATCGGGGTCCCTTAGGGGGCTCCGTTTTTTGTTATTCCAAGGATGATAAGTGATATTAATCACAGTGACTAAAGGATTAGATATTAAGAAGGAGAAAGACAAAGAATGGAAAAGAGATTATTTACATCAGAATCAGTAACTGAAGGACATCCTGACAAAATCTGCGACCAGATTTCAGATGCAGTGCTTGATGCACTTTATGCACAGGATCCATATTCAAGAGTAGCCTGCGAAACACTTACTAACACAGGTTTCGTTATGGTTATGGGTGAGATTACAACTAAGGCAAATGTTGATATTCCTCAGATTGTACGTGATACAGTTGTAGAGATTGGTTACGATAGTTCAGAAAAGGGCTTTGATGGTAATACTTGTGCTGTTATGGTTGCACTTGATAAGCAGTCAGCAGATATAGCTATGGGTGTTGATAAGGCACTTGAAGCTAAGGAAGGTATTGATAAGGAAGATGATGACCTTGGTGCCGGAGATCAGGGTATGATGTTTGGTTATGCTACTAACGAGACAGAAGAATATATGCCATACTCAGCAGCACTTGCACAGAAGCTTTCTAAGCAGCTTACAAAGGTTCGTAAGGATGGCACATTAAGCTACTTAAGACCAGATGGAAAGACACAGGTAACTGTTGAATATGATGAGAACAATAAGCCAATCCGTCTTGATGCAATCGTTGTTTCATCACAGCACGCACCAGAAGTAACACAGGAACAGATTCACGAGGATATCAAGAAGTATGTTATCGATGCAATCGTTGACCCAGCTATGGTAGATGCAGATACTAAGATATTCATCAATCCAACAGGACGTTTTGTTATAGGTGGTCCAAATGGAGATTCAGGTCTTACAGGTAGAAAGATTATCGTAGATACTTACGGTGGAGCTGCAAGACACGGTGGTGGAGCTTTCTCTGGTAAGGATTGTACTAAGGTTGACCGTTCAGCAGCATACGCAGCACGTTATGTAGCTAAGAACTTAGTTGCAGCAGGTATTGCTGACAGATGTGAAATTCAGCTTTCATATGCTATCGGTGTTGCGCATCCAACATCTATCTGCGTTGATACATTTGGCACAGGAAAGTTAAGCGATGAGAAGATTGTAGAAATCATCAGAGAGAACTTCGATTTAAGACCAAACGGAATTATCAAGATGCTTGACTTAAGAAGACCTATATACAAGCAGACAGCAAGCTATGGACACTTCGGACGTACAGACCTTAACCTTCCTTGGGAGCAGTTAGATAAGGTTGATACACTTAAGAAGTATCTTTAATAATTGGTTATAATTGGATGGATTTAATTCGTTAAATTAGAACTTAATATAATGAATATATGGCGGATACATTTTAGAATTAATAAAATGTTTCCGCCATATTTTGCCTTTTCGTAATAACGCAAATGTAAATTTCCTGCTATTTAGGGTTTGTCAATAATGTGAGTTCTGCATTATTTTGGTGCGTTGTCAAGAATATGGGGCATAAACTTTATATTATTTTATGCTTTCAAAAAAATTTTTTCTTTTTTTAGCGTTTAGGACTTTTAAAATTCTGTATTTATGTATATAATGTTGATTAGCTATGAAAAGTGTTTTTGATAGCAGGTATATTAACAAGATATAATTGTTGGAAAAGTTAAAGTGCAATGCTGACATATAGCGTTTTGTATTGTCTAAGGTTTTATAATATATAGTACTTAATGTATGAATAGAACTTAATGTATGTGCGGTGCTTTAACGAGGTTCTGTAATAGATTGGATAATTAGAGAAGATTAGGGAGGAGAACAGTATGTTATCTACTGATATTGGTATTGATTTAGGTACTGCAAGTATTCTTGTATATATAAAAGGAAAGGGTGTCGTGTTAAAAGAGCCATCAGTTGTTGCTTTTGACAGAGATACTAATAAGATTAAAGCTATCGGAGAGGAAGCAAGACTTATGCTTGGTAGAACACCTGGTAATATTGTTGCTGTAAGACCTCTTCGTCAGGGCGTTATTTCTGATTACACAGTAACAGAAAAGATGCTTAAATATTTTATTCAGAAAGCAATTGGCAGAAGAATGTTAAAGAAGCCTAGAATAAGCGTATGTGTTCCATCAGGAGTTACAGAAGTTGAGAAGAAGGCAGTTGAAGATGCAACTCTTCAGGCAGGAGCAAGAGAAGTTGCAATTATCGAAGAGCCAATTGCAGCAGCTATCGGAGCAGGTATTGATATTTCAAGACCTTGCGGTAATATGATAGTTGATATCGGTGGTGGTACTACAGATATCGCTGTTATTTCACTCGGAGGTACTGTTGTTAGTACATCTATTAAGATTGCAGGTGATGATTTTGATGAGGCACTTGTAAGATATATGAGAAAGAAGCATAACCTTCTTATCGGTGAAAGAACAGCCGAAGATATTAAGATAAAGATAGGATCAGCGTATCCAAGACCAGAAGTAGTTACAATGAATGTAAGAGGACGTAACCTTGTTACAGGTCTTCCAAAGACAGTTGAAGTTACATCTGAAGAGACAGAAGAAGCATTAAGAGAAGCTACTTCACAGATTGTTGAAGCTGTACACAGCGTATTGGAAAAGACACCTCCAGAACTTGCATCTGATATTGCAGACAGAGGTATTGTCCTTACAGGAGGCGGAAGTCTTCTTTCAGGTCTTGAAGATCTTATAGAGTCTAAGACAGGAATTAACACAATGACAGCAGAAGACCCTATGACAGCAGTTGCTATAGGAACTGGTAAGTTTATTGAATTCCTTGCAGGATACAGAGAAGAATAGATTTAAGAAAAGGGGTCAGGTATGGTAAGAGGTTTATACACTGCTTATACTGGATTGGTGAATCAGCAGAAGAGACTGGATATTGTGTCTAATAATCTGGCAAATTCTACAACAACAGGCTACAAGAAAGAAGGTATGACTACCGAGAGCTTTGATTCAGTATATGGAATTAAGGTTAAAGATGAGACTGTTGGTTATATGAACCAGAATATAGGCAAGATGAGTCTTGGAGTAAAGATAGGAGAAACTTACAGAAGCTGGGATCAGGGTTCTTTAAAGAATACTGAGAGTTCATATGATTTCGCACTTGCAGGTGATGGCTTTTTCTCTATATCATTCACTAACAAAGCAGGTGAAACATCAACACTTTATACCAGGGATGGATCGTTCCAGATGAACAGCGAAGGCTATCTGGTTACCAAGGATGGTGATTATGTACTTGGAGAGAGCGGAGATCCAATCGTTCTTCCAACAGATATATCCAAGCTTACAGTTGATTCTACAGGAAGAATATATGCAGACGGACAGTATGTGGATACATTCGGAATCGTAGATTTTGAAGATTATAATTACATAGAAGCATATGGAGAGAATCTTTACAGAGCTGTAGATGGTGCAACATTTAAAGATTCAACAGCAAGTGTTAATCAGGGTTATCTTGAGGCATCTAATATTAATGTTGTATCGGAAATGGTCGATATGATTAACATAGCAAGAGAATTTGAAAGTAATCAGAAGATTGTTAATTCGATTGATGAAATGCTTGGCAAGATGGTAAGTATTTCCGAATTATAATCACATAGGAGGATAAGATTATGATGAGATCATTATGGACTGCTGCATCAGGAATGATGGCACAGCAGACAAGTGTAGATACAATATCTAATAATCTGGCTAATGTTAATACAGTCGGTTATAAGTCAGAATCAACAGAATTTAAGTCATTGTTATATCAGAATCTCCAGTCAAGAACAACATCTGCGAATGGAGAATATAAGCCAGTAGCTGCACAGGTAGGACTTGGTGCAAGAGTAGCGTCAGTTACATCACATTTTACACAGGGTGCTATGAATGCAAGTGACAGCTCAACTGATTTTGCAATCAGTGGTGACGGATTATTCGCTGTACAGAATGAAGAAGGCGAGACAGTATATACACGTAACGGTAATTTCTACTTCTCAACAGCAACAGAAGGAATGATGTTATGTACAGCAGACGGTTATCCTGTACTTAGCACAGATGGACAGCCAATCGTATTATCAGCAGATTATAATGCGGCTAATATTAAGGTATCATCAGATGGTAACCTTATGTATCCAGGCGAAGACGGTAATCTTGCTAATATAGGCGTTAAGATAGGACTTTTCCAGTTTGCTAACCCATCAGGTCTTGATAAGCTTGGCGGTAACTATCTTGCAGAGACAGAAGCCTCAGGAGTTCCAATGAATGAGGAGACTGACGGAGTTGCTAAGAAGAGCCAGTTAAAGCAGAATTATCTTGAAGCATCAAATGTACAGGTAGCAACAGAGATGGTTAATCTTATTACAGCGCAGAGAGCATATGAGTTATGTTCTAAGGCTATCACAACATCAGATACAATGATGGAGCAGGCTAACGCATTAAAGAGATAAAATGAAAAATATGATTTGCAGTAATGATAAGGGAGAATAGGTATGGATTATTCAACATCAATAAGTACAAGTTATGCAGATACATATGATAAAACTTCATCACAGCTTAGTGATAAGCTTACAAGTACAGATTTCTCACAGGCATCAGACGATGAACTTATGAGCGTGTGCAAGGACTTTGAAAGCTACTTTATAGAGCAGATGTTAAAGTCAATGCAGAAAATGGCTAAGATAGATGCAGATGATGATGACGACTCATCTTTATTCAGCAGTATGGCATCTATTTCAGGCAGTTCAGATTCAGCTATGAGTACAATGGGAAGTTACTTCGGCGATGAGATGATAAAGAACTACGCAGAAACATTTACAGAGTCTAATAATGGAAAAGGACTTGGAATAGCCCAGACATTATATGAACAGATGAAGCGTAATTATTCTTCGGATTTATAAATTGCAGTGTGTTTAAGGCAGACGGTTTCATTAAACATAGGGCAGTTTTAATATTAATATATTATTAAAGAGAGGGAAGCAGATTGGATTACGAGTCTGTTAAATACGTTGAAGGATTTATTGATAATATAATTTATCGTAATGAGGACAATGGATATACAGTATTTGAGATAATATATCAGGGTGAAGATGTCACCTGTGTTGGTACATTAAGTTATATCAACACAGGTGAATTTATTACTGCGAATGGTGAGTTTGTTAAACACGCAGTATATTATATGCAGTTTAAGATTTCTTCTTATGAATTCAGAGCGCCAGCTGACAAGGAGTCGGTAAGGCGTTATCTAAGTTCTGGTGCAGTTAAAGGAATAGGCGGCAAGATGGCTGAACGTATAGTAGATACATTTGGCGATGACACATTCCGCATTATGGAAGATGAACCAGAACGTCTTGCGGAGATTAAAGGAATAAGCATAGCTAAAGCAATGGATATTGCTAACCAGCTTGCGGATAAGCACGATATGCGCCGTGCGATGATGTTTCTGCAGAATTATGGAATCCAGATGAATTTAGCCAATAAAATATTTAAAAGATATGGCAATGACATTTATACAATTATAGAACAAAATCCGTACAGGCTGGCTGATGATATTGAAGGCGTAGGCTTTAAGACGGCTGATGAGATTGCTTCCAGAGTTGGAATTAAGGTTGATTCGGAGTTCAGAATAAGAAGTGGAATGTTCTACTGTCTTAATCAGGCGGCATTGCAGGGACACGTGTATCTTCCTTATGAAGAATTAAAGCGGCAGGTGTCGTCACTTCTTCTTATCGACATTGCTGATTATGATAAGTTCCTTATGGATCTTGCCATAGATAAGAAGATAGTTGTAAGAACAGCTGGAGAAGCTAAAAATGTGTATTCTGCGATGTATTTCTATATGGAACAGAATATTGCAAGAGCCTTGGATGGACTTGATATAAAATGTGATGAAAATATCAAAGAGGTCCACAACAGAATAGCAGGGATTGAACGCTCAGAGGGCATTGTGCTTGATGACATACAAAAAGAGGCTGTCGTAAAAGCTGCGCTTAACGGACTTGTTATAATAACAGGCGGACCGGGAACAGGTAAGACTACAACAATTAATACGATAATTAAATATTTTGAGATGGAAGGTCTTGAGATAAGACTTGCGGCACCGACAGGAAGGGCTGCTAAGAGAATGACAGAAACGTGTGGTTTTGAGGCGCAGACAATTCACAGACTGCTTGAAATAGTTGGAAGCACTATGGCTGATAAAGAAGATAAGAAAAATCAGACATCAAGCCTTGGAATGAGCTTTGACAGAAATGAAGACAATCCGTTGGAAGCAGATGTAATAATTGTAGATGAGATGTCTATGGTTGATATTAATATTATGAATTCACTTCTTAAGGCGGTAGCAGTTGGAACAAGGCTTATACTTGTAGGCGATGTTGACCAGCTTCCAAGTGTTGGACCTGGAAATGTTCTTAAAGATATAATAGCATCTGAGTGTTTCCCGGTTGTTAAGCTTGAAAAAATATTCAGGCAGGCGGCGGAGAGCGAGATTATAACTAATGCCCATAAAATTAATAAGGGTGATAAGGTGACCCTTAACAAATACAGCAAGGATTTTCTGTTTATACATAGAAATGGACCAGATGCAATAATTGCGGCGATGAAGACTGTTATAAGTGAAAAGCTTCCAAAGTATGTTAATGCAGATGTGAATGAACTTCAGATTTTGACACCGTCAAGGAAGTCGTCTGTAGGAGTTGACAGGCTCAACACTGTAATGCAGGAATATCTTAATCCGCCAGATAGTGGCAAAATGGAGAAGAAAGTCGGAGATACAGTATTCCGTGAGGGCGATAAGGTTATGCAGATTAAGAATGACTATCAGCTTGAATGGGAGAAAAAGAACCGCTACGGTATTGCGATAGAGCAGGGGAGCGGTGTGTTTAATGGTGACACTGGAATTATTGATGATATTAATACTTATAACCAGAGCGTTACTGTCAAATTTGAAGACGGAAGATATGTTGATTATGAGTTTACACAGCTTGACGAGCTTGAACTTGCATATGCAATAACTGTACATAAAGCACAGGGAAGCGAATATCCGGCTGTTATAATACCTATGTATCAGGGACCGAGAATGCTTATGAACAGAAACATACTTTATACGGCTGTTACAAGGGCAAGGAAGTGTGTATGTATGATAGGTGACGAACGCATTTTTAACCAGATGGCAGAAAATGTATCTGAAACAAGAAGGTATTCGTCTTTAGATGAGAGGATAAAGGAAATAAAAAATATTGAATAAATACGACATAATATACAAAAGGATAACGGCAGGTGTGAAAGATATATTATTTCCACCTGCGTGTCCGATATGTTCAAATCCCAGGCCTGTTATATATGACAGAAAGATGAATATATGTCCGTGGTGTCTTAAAGATATAACATATATTAAAGAACCTGTGTGCCTTAAATGTGGGAAAGCGTTAGAGGATGATAACAGGGAATATTGTAAGGACTGTACGGATAAACAGCATTTGTTTAATCAGGCAGTGAGTGTGTATGAGTATTCAGAGGGGATAAAACAATCTATATATAATTTCAAATATCATAATAAGCGTGAATATGCACAGGTATATGCAGATGAAATAGTAAGCAGGTGCGGCGATGTAATAAATATGTGGCAGCCTGATGTTATTATGCCAGTTCCAATTCACGAATCCAAATTAAAGTCACGAGGCTATAATCAGGCAGGGCTTATAGCAGAAAGCCTTAGTAAGAAGCTTGATATAGAATACAATGAACATAGTCTTATTAGAACAAGGGCGACAAGCCCGATGAAAGATCTTAATGATATCCAGAGAACTAAAAATCTTGAAAAGGCTTTTAAAATAGCTGATAATGTTATAATATATAATAAAGTATTAATAGTAGACGACATATATACAACAGGAACAACTATTGATGCGTGTACAGAATGTCTTAAGAGGGCAGGAGTAAAAGAAGTATATGCTGTTACACTCTGCGTTGGCAGAGGATTTTGATTACAGGTAACAAGAACGGAGGAACATTATGGAAGTAAGAAATTGCAGAGGCTGTGGCAAATTATATAATTATATAGGAGGTCCATATCGTAATCTTTGCCCTAATTGTATAGAGAAGCTTGAGGAAAAGTATCTTGAGGTAAAGGAATACATACAGGATCACCATAACGCAACTATGACAGAGGTTGCAGAAGAATGTGATGTAAGCACAAGACAGATTGAACAATGGATAAGAGACGAAAGACTTGTAATTGCAGATGATTCTCCGATTGGAATTACCTGTGAAAGATGTGGGGCATCTATAAGAAGCGGACGTTTCTGTGAAAGATGTAAGAATAAAATGGCAAATAATCTTGGCTCAATGTATGGCGAGTCTAATGCGGCTGTTGAACATATGGAAAAGAGATTGTCATCAGCAGATGCCAAGATGAGATTTCTTGATAATAACTAATTATATTTGTATCTAAATTAATTATAAAATGGGGTTAAGAGATAACAGATTATTACCGATAACTTAATCATAAAGCAGAGAACTGAGCCAAATAAAGGCTGTTAAGGGCTGGAATGTTCATTGCAGACACCTTTGATAATGGTTCTTACAAGACTTTGAATATAGAAAGTGAGGCGGTAAGTATGCGTATAGATGCTTATAATGCTGTAAGTCAGATATATAAGACAAGTTCTTATTCTAAGAATAATAAGACTGTTACTAATAAGAAAGAGAATGACAAGTATGAGATTTCAGATACAGCTAAGCTGTATCAGGTAGCGAAGTCAGCAGTGGCTTCTACATCAGATGTCAGAATGGACATGGTTAATGATGTTAAGGCACGTATTCAGGTCGGAACATATAATATAAGTTCTGAGGATGTTGCGGATAAGATACTTGGCAGAATTTCAACATTAACATTTTAGTGAGGTTAAAGAATGGCAAGTTTAATAGATTTATTAATCGATGATTTGAATAATGAGGATACAGGATATAATAAGCTTCTGGACTTGTCCAATGATAAGACTTCCGCAATTGTTAAGGGAGATGTTGATGAATTACAAAAGATATTCTTACAGGAACAGAAGTTAATAGAAGAACTTGAAACTGTCGAACAGAAAAGACAGGAAGATGTGAAAGAGATATGCTCGATATTAAGGCTTCCATATGAAGAGATAAGAGTAGAACATATAGTACAGATACTTGAGAAGAAGCCTAAAGAGCACGATGCACTTGAAGAAGTATATCTCAGACTTAAAAGAACTTTGAACCAGCTTACAACAGTTAATGATAATAATAAGCTGCTTCTTAAGGAATCAATGGATATGATACAGTTTGAGCTTGATCTTGCCAAGAATTCAGTTATGGATCCGCAGACTTCCAATTATGGAAGAACGGCTTATGAGGAACAGGGGATTACTGGAGCAACAGGATTTGATGCAAAACAATAAATATAATCCGGATTAATAATCAGAAGAAACGGATTGACTCTGGTTATTACACAATATAGATTAAGTAATATTATTCGGAATTAAGGGTCACATTTTCAAAGGAATGAATTGGGATTTTTCTTTGAGAATGTGATTTTTTTTTCTGGGTTTAGGATATGGAGGAATTATGGCTAACGGAATGGCATCGCTTATGGTAGGAGCGTCAGGACTTAAGACATCACAGACAGCGCTTAATACAACAGCGCACAATCTGTCAAATGTTAATACAACAGGATACACAAGACAGCAGATTACATTTGCAGACAGTACATATGTTAATGTATTTGGAACAGGAAACAGCATAGGCAAGTGTGGACTTGGTGTTGATATTGATGCGATAAGCAGAATAAGGAATGATTTTATAGATAAGTCATACAGAACAGAGAATGCAAGACTTGGATATTATG
The DNA here is from genome assembly GCA_050874785.1 of Lachnospira sp. Lineage (GTDB taxonomy): Bacteria > Bacillota > Clostridia > Lachnospirales > Lachnospiraceae > Lachnospira. The sequence continues at coordinate 51,090 of JBNMLJ010000016.1, read as the reverse complement.
AAAGCCAGTATAAGGCAGTAGAAGAAGTAGAAGATTTATTCGGAGAGATGCAGGGCGTTACATATCAGACACAGATAACTAATCTGTATAATGCGATTAACGAACTTACTAAGAATCCAACAAGTACAATTGCAAGATCTTCACTTATCCAGAATGCAACAGCATTTATAGACAGGTCAGAGGCAATATATGCAGGACTTAAGGATTATCAGGTAACTCTTAATACAGATATCAATAATATGGTAACTAAGATTAATAATCTTGGCCAGAAGATATATGACCTTAATAAAGAGATTGCCAAGGTTGAATCAGGAAGCGGCGAGCGCGCTAACGATTTAAGAGATACAAGAGATAATGCGTTAGACGAATTAAGTGGTTATATTGATATTGATTATTATGAGAATGAACACGGCGAGGTAATTATAACTGCCGAGAATGTACCATTTGTAACATCAGCACAGGTTACTGAGATGGGAACAAGACAGGTAGATAACAGTGCATTGTTAATTCCAACATGGCCGGGCTATGACAGGGATGTATTTAATCTTTCTAATATTAATAATATGAAGGATACAGACAAGGGAGAACTTAAAGGTCTTTTAGTGGCAAGAGGTTCTATTGATGTTAATTATACAGATGTTCCCGTTATGCCGGAGAAGGAAGATTACGACCTTACAACAGCAGACGGACTTCAGGCTTATAATGATGCGATGGATGCTTATAACGAGAAGCAGGAATATTACAACAAGTATATTGAACCATCAGCAATACTTAGTGCGATAGCTGGATTTGATAAGCTTGTTAATGGAATAGTTACTTCCCTTAATGATATTCTTTGTCCAGAAAAGACAATAGAAACAACAACAGAGCTTACAGATAATGACGGTAATGTATTACAGGCTGATGAGTACATATACAATGCTTCGACTAATGCAACACTTTATGACAGATACGGTAAGGAAGTTAAAGGCGTTGCCAATGGTGATGGAACTTACAGTTATTCATCAGGTGAGAAGCTTTATGTTGACCAGGCAGGAACAACAGCTGAGAATATTGATAATATGAAGTATTCAGTACTTGATACAGACAAAGCTGGTTTCGGTATGGACGAAGATATGACTATGGGTGTTGAACTGTTCAAGCGAGAAGGAACAGAAAGATACATCCAGATTACAGCGGCAGACGGAACTAAGACTTATGTCCGTAATAATCTTAATACAGCAGGTTATGAGACAGATTATACACTTGGTAAGCTTTTAGTTAATCCAGAGGCTTCACAGCACGTTGACAGAATTCCATTATCAACAATTCAGGGCAAGGAAGATTTTACTAAGGCTAATGAACTTATTGATGCATTCAGCAAAAAGTTCGCATCACTTAATCCTGATTCATATGCCAAGGCAGATTTTAATTCTTTCTATAATGATTATATAGGTGAGTTTGCTACAGTTGGTAAGGTTCTTTCAAGATATGTTAATAACCAGACATCAATGGTTAATGGATATGATAACCAGAGATTACAGACATCAGGTGTATCTTCAGACGAAGAGCTTGAGAAAATGATAAAATACCAGCACGCATATAATGCGGCATCAAGATATATCAATGTTGTAAGTGAGATGATAGAACATCTTGTTACATCACTTGGTTCTTGATTATATTAATTATAATTGATATTTAATACAACAATGTGAATAATGCGCCAGTATAAAGGTGCAGAATGGAGAGTTAATATGGCATCTACATTTTTCGGATTATCAATTTCATACAAAGGACTTCAGGCGGCGCAGACATCTATTACAACAACAGCGCACAACCTTTCTAATATTAATACTACTGGATATACCAAGCAGAGCGTGCTTTTACAGGCATCAGATGCTTTAAGAACATATTCGACATACGGAACAATTGGTTCAGGTGTTAATGTTGTAGAGATTAAGCAGACAAGAGATTCTTATTATGATGAGAAATACCGTAACAACTGTGCTAACTATGGACAGTATGAAGCTAAGAATAATTATATGACACAGATTGAGGATTATCTTAACGAATTCCTCCTTTCAGGTTTCTCAAAGGAATATGGCAATTTCTTTGATGCAGTTAACCAGCTTACAATTACACCGGGTGACACTTCTGCAAAGAACCAGCTTATTAATAATGCCAAGAGTATGACAGATTACTTTAATACATTATCTAATAACTTAAGAAATGTACAGGCAGATGCCAATAACGAAGTAAAGGATACTGTAGAGCATATTAATACGCTTGCACAGAATATAACAGCACTTAATAAGCAGATTAACCAGATTGAGGCGTGCTATGGTGATGCTAATGATCTTCGTGACCAGAGAAATGCTTTAGTTGATGAACTTTCACAGGCAGTTAATATAACAGTAAGTGAGACAGAAATCCAGAATGGTCTTACATCATTCCAGATAACAATTAATGGACAGTCACTTGTTAATGATTACAGCTACAGAACATTAGAGGTTGTGGCAAGAGATGAAGTAAGAAATACAAGCGATGCAGATGGACTTTATGATATAAAGTGGAATGACGGATCTGATTTTAATATATACAGTGACTCACTTGGCGGACAGTTAAAGGCGCTTATAGATATAAGAGATGGCTGTAATGGAGAGATTGAGTCTTATGCCAAGAATGATGACGGAACATACAAGGTTGATGTTGATGGTAATATCGTGACAGAGACTAATGCGCAGGCAGGCGAGAATATTAATTATAAGGGTGTTCCGTACTATCAGGTACAGCTTAATACATTTATACAGACATTTGCACAGGCAGTTAACAGCATATTTGAAAGTGGATATGTATCAGATGCAAATACAACTGATGCTAAGAATAAAGGTATACCACTTTTTGTTGTTCAGGATAGTTCAGGAGTTCTTACAGCAACAACAGTATCTGTTAATTCAGCTCTTTTAGAGGATGCTGATAAGCTTGCGACAAAGTCAAATGTAGGTGATGGCGAATCACAGTGCGATCTGATTGAACAGATTAATGCACTTCAGAAAGAAAAAATCTTTGATGGTGGTACAGGTGCTTACTTCCTTGAAAGTATTGTCAGTGATGTATCAATTGATTCAAGCAAGGCTAAGACATTTCTTTCTAACTATAATAATATGAAGACAACAATTCAGAACCAGAGATTATCAGTTATGGGTGTTGATACAGATGAAGAAGCTATGGACCTTATGAAGTTCCAGCAGGCTTATAATCTTAACTCTAAGATGATGTCGGTTATGAATGAGATATATGACAAGCTTATTAACCAGACAGGCTTATAATTAGTTCGCGCAGGTATCTGCAAAGGAATGGAGGAATAGTATGAGAATAACTAATCAGATGATGATAAACAGCTCTATAGCTAATATACAGACTAACAAAAGTCAGATTAATACAATGGATACACAGTTATCTACACAGAAGAAGATTAACAAGCCTTCTGATGACCCAATTATTGCAATCAGAGCATTAAGACTTCGTTCAAGTCTTGATCAGGTTACACAGTATATTAATAAGAATATACCAGATGCTTCATCTTGGCTTTCAGTAACACACGATGCTCTTGATCAGAGTTACGAGATAGTATCACAGCTTTACAGCTATTGTAATCAGGGTGCAACAGATTCTTATTCTCCATCAGAGCGTAATACAATTGTTGAGACACTTAATAAGTTAAAGGATTCATTCTATACACAGGGTGATGTAGATTATGCTGGAAGATATGTATTCACAGGTTATGCAACAGACAAGCCTCTTACATATCAGTCAGATGCAGATGCTAAGGATGTGGACTACACAATAACACAGAATTTTACAAGAGATGATCTTAGTAGTAAGACTGTATATACTAATGCTTATTCTAATGACGATATTATGAATCTGTCAGTTAAGAAAGATGCTAATGGCAAGATTATTACACCAAATGTGCAGACAGTACACAGATTACAGCTTGCATATTCAGAGGTCAATGCTAATGGAACATTTAAGATTACAGACAGTCAGGGCAATACAGCTTTAATAACTAAGAACACAGATGGCACAATATCTGTAACAGATGCAGATGGTAATGCAATTACAGGTGTTACAACTAATACAGATGCAGATGGTAATATAACAGGAGTTACAGGCAATTTCTTTAGTGACGGAAGTGGCAATGCAGTTACAGTATCATTTACATCAGATACTAATTATATACCAGGTGATGATGAGATAGTTATCAATTCACAGGTTGGTGAAGTTCTTCTTGGAGAAAATGTATATAAGGACGTATATACAAGCAATTCATTCTCAGTACAGTATGATAAGTCTAATTTCAAAAAGGGCGATGTTAATCCAACGATGTATTTTGACTGCGTTGATAATGTTACAGGTGTTACATATGCTAAGAAGGATGAGGATATAGAGTATAATATTAACTTTACACAGAAGTTAAAGGTTAATACGCAGGCAAGCGAAGCGTTTAATATATATTTTGGAAGAAATATAGATGACCTTACATCAGCAGTACAGAATGTTCTTGATATAGAGAGCCAGATGTCACAGGTGGAAAGTATGATGAAAGAGGAAAGATATTCATCAGATGCTGATCAGCAGAATTTAAGTGATATTCTTGAAGGACTCACAAAACAGCAGGAATTAGCAAAGAACCAGATGACTAAGGCATTTGAGACAGGAATTGGACAGATGCAGGGATATCAGGAACAGATTTCTAATGCTAAGGCTGATGTTGGTAACAGAATTACAAGACTTGACCTTACTAAGTCAAGACTTACAGAACAGAAGACTAATTTTACAAGTCTTAAGTCTGAGAATGAAGATATTGACCTTGAGGAAGTTGTTATATCTTATACTTCTGCCCAGCTTGTATACAATGCGGCACTTTCAGCAGCAAGCAAGGTAGTACAGCAGACATTACTTGATTTTATCGGATAATAAAATGATAATTAATGGAGGTTTTTAAGGTGAAGGTAGATACAAGGTGGTTTGGAACTGTTGATATTGCTGATGACAAGATTATAACATTTGATCTTGGAGTTATTGGGTTTGAGAATTGTAAAAAGTTCACTCTTATATATGATGTGGATAAGGGGGACGAGGCATCAATAATGTGGCTTCAGTCATTAGATGAGCCAGAGCTTGCTCTCCCAATGCTAAAGCCAGAACTTATTAAAGAAGACTATGATCCAATAGTTGAAGATGAGATGTTAAAGGCACTTGGAAGTGATATTAAAGAAGCTAATCTTATAGTGTTCTGTGTACTTACAGTTCCGGCAGATATTACTAAGATGACAATTAATTTCAAAGCTCCAATTATTGTCAATGCTGATACATTAAAGGGTGTGCAGCTTATAGCTGACAACAACGATTATGAAGTCAGATATCCTATTTATTCAATTCTTGAAGAAAGGAAAGGTGAGTAGAATGCTGGCATTATCAAGAAAAAAAGATGAAGCTATAATAATTAACGATGATGTAGAAGTCACAGTTATTGAGATTAAGGGAGATCAGGTTAAGCTTGGGATAACAGCACCTAAGTCTGTTCCAATCTACAGAAAAGAAGTATATGTACAGATAAAGGATGCTAATAAGGAAGCTACACAGCAGGCAATTGATGTTAAGGCACTTAACCAGCTCTTTAAGAAATAATAGTTATAAAAGTATAGATTGTATTTATTGCTATGATTTACAATGAATATAATTAATATACAATGTTATATTATGGCATTAGAATGCCGATATAGGGTTTAGAAACTGAATAAAGTGCAATAAATACGGGAAAAGGATTTCTTTACTGCACTAGGACATATATTGCAGAATTGTAATATTGGTTAATATCGGTTTGAGAACTTTTTTACAACCACACGGAGGTGAAAGATAATGGGAATTGATAAAATGAGCGTAGCTGCCAATTACCATAATCAGGCAGTTCAGGCAACACAGGTTAACAAGGTTAATGTTCAGACTTCTTCAGACACAGCAGCAAAGGAGATGACATCAGATAATACAGTTAGTACAGCATCGACAGTGCAGATAACGAATACACAAAAGAGCGGTACTGACAATGGTGAGCCTAATCTTGCACAGCAGAATGAGAAGAAAGAAGCAAGTATCAAGGAACTCAAAGATATACAGAAAGTGATTAATAGAAATACAATAGCGGAATTTGGATATAATGAGCCAACTAACCGTATTACTATTAAGATTAAGGATAAGGACACTGATGAAGTTATCAAGGAGATACCATCAGAGAAGGCTCTTGAAATGCTTGCAAAAGCCTGGGAGCTTGCAGGTATCCTTGTTGATGAGAAGAGATAGGAGGTAATATTATGCCAATAAGATTATCAGGTATGGTTTCAGGTATGGATACAGAGTCACTTGTAACAGCACTTGTATCAGGATATCAGTTAAAGAAAGACAATCTTGTAAAGGCTCAGACTAAGCTTTCCTGGAAACAGGAAAATTGGAAGACTATGAATACAAGCATATACAGCTTTTATAGTGGAAAGCTTTCAGCAGCGAGATTTGGTAAGGCATACAGCCTTAAGAAGTCAACTGTATCTAATTCAAGCGTAGCTACAGTTACAGCAAGTACAAGTGCCGTAGCCGGCGACCAGACATTAAAGGTTAAAGAACTTGCATCATCAGGTTATCTTACAGGTGGTGAAGTTACTAACAAAGCAGACAAAGCATCAAAGATAACAGGTTCAAGCAAGTTATCAGCTATAACAGGTAAGACATCTGGACAGGGAAGTGTTACACTTTCTGTTGATGGCAAGTCAACTAATATAGAACTTACAGATGATATGACAGTTAACCAGTTTATAGTAAAGCTTAAGGATGCTGGTGTACAGGCAAGTTTTGATGAGTCTAACCAGAGATTTTTCATAAGCTCAAAGACATCAGGTAAAGATGGTGACTTTTCGTTGGTAGCTAATGATACAGATGGTAGAGACTCTTTGTATGAATTAGGTCTTTATACAGATGATAAGACATCTACGGCAGAGTATGAGAAGTGGGCTGCTTATTATAATGCTGCGGATGGTACATATACATCAGCACTTGATGATATTATTAACAGTGCATATGATAGTAACAAGATCAGTTTTGATACCGTAGCAAAGGAAAAACTTGCGACATATAGTAAAGCTGCGGCTACAGTTGATAGCTTTGATACTAAATATGCAGCAGTTAATGATATAGATGTATATCCAGATAAGACGCCAAGAGAAAGGGCAGAGCTTATACTTAATGATTGTAAGGATGCTCTTAAGGCTATAGAAGAGAATACTAAGTATCTTAATGATTCTGGTGAATTTGATGAAAGCCGCCTTAGTGAAGAAGATAAGAAAAAATATAATGAATTAAAGAGTTCAATAAGCTCTCACGAAAGTGATATTAAGAATTATGATACAGCTAAAGCTACAATGCAGGAATATAAGGATAAAGGATATGTCAACATTGTAGAGACAGATGGCAAGACAACTGTATCAGCTGTTAAAGAGACAGATTCAGCTGCTGGAGTTGCAGATATAGCTGCTGAGACTGCTGACAGGAATGCTAAGATTAAGGCAGACCTTACAACGCAGTACCAGAATAAAGCAAAGAATAGTTATGATATGCTTAATACAGCACATAAATATTCTGGAGGTGCCTCAAGAAAAGTAGGACAGGACTCAGAGATAGAACTTAATGGTGCTACATTTAAAAGTAACAGTAACAATTATTCAATTAATGGCCTTACAATACAGGTAACTGCTAAGACTAAGGATGATGAGCAGGTTACAATAACTACAGATACAGATGTTGATGCAATCTATAAGTCTATTAAAGATATGTTTACAGAGTATAATAAGCTTATTAAGTCAATGGACGAAGCTTATAATGCAGACAGCTCTAAGGGATATGAACCACTTACAGATGATGAAAAGTCTGCAATGACAGATGATGAAGTTGAAAAGTGGGAGACTAAGATTAAAGACTCGCTTCTTAGAAAGGATGATACTTTAAGCAGTATTATCAATACTATGAAGAATGATATGGCTTCAACATTTATAATAAATGGAAAGTCTTATTCTTTATCAAGCTTTGGTATAGCAACACAGGGATATTTCTCATCAGGTGAGAATGAAAAGGGTGTATATCATATTGATGGTGATTCGGATGACTCCGTTTCATCTGGTAATGATGATAAGTTAAGATCAGCAATAGCCAGCGACCCAGAGACAGTTGTTTCATTCTTCTCACAGCTTGCTACAAAGCTTTATACAGATTTAGGTAATAAGATGGCAACATCTTCAGTGAGTAGTGCTTATACAGTATACAATGATAAGCAGATGAATAAGCAGTATTCAGAATATACAACTAAGATAAGTGATGCAGAGACTAAGATTACAACTTGGGAAGATTACTATTATAGTAAGTTCTCAGCTATGGAATCAGCTTTATCAAAGCTTAACTCACAGACATCATCAATGTCTAGTTTATTTGGAAGTTGATAATTGGGTATTGATTTAATTCTATATTAAGGATAATATAGTGATAGGAATATAAGGTGTTTATGGCATCAGGAGAGAGGACGAGTTTATGATATATAATCAGAATATGGCACAGCAGTATAATCGCAATAAGATATTAACAGCGACACCAGCTGAGCTTACGTTATTATTATATGAAGGTGCAATTAAGTTTTGTAATATTGCTCAGGTTGCAATAGAAAAGAATGATACAGAAAAGGCACATACTAATATAGTAAAGGCAGAGATGATTATAGAAGAGCTTCAATCAACACTTAATCGTAAATACCCAGTGGCAGAGGATTTTGATAATGTGTACAAGTATATATACAGCCTTTTGGTTGATGCTAATATGAAGAAAGATACAGCAGTTCTTGATCAGGCGTTAGTTGAATTAAGAGGAATGAGAGATACTTGGAAAGAAGTTATGGCAAAGGCTGGTAATTAATATATGATTACAGAGAATTATCTTCAGATAATGATAGATAGTCTGCTTAAGAAGATAGAGATACTTAAGAAAGTATCTGAGCTTAATGAAGAACAGAGTGCTTTGCTGGATGATAAAGAATTTGATGGAGATAAGCTTCAGAGTAATATGGAAAGCAAAGCCGCTTATATTGATGAACTTAATTCCCTTGATGAAGGATTTCAGTCAGTATTTGACAGGGTTAAAGAAGATGTAGAAGAATATAAAGCTAATTATAAGGAGTCTATAGCAAAGCTTCAGGCTCTTATAAAAGAGGCTACATCGTTAAGTGCGACTATACAGGCTCAGGAATCAAGGAACAAAGTCAGAGTGGATATTAAGTTCAGACAGTTAAAGGATAATGCTAAGACAGCCAAGCGAAGTGTAAGTATGGCTAATAAGTATTATCAGAATATGAGCAGGGTAAGTTCTGAACCGCAGTTTATGGATCAGAAGAAATAATACATATATTTACCAATATTTTAATGCAGCTAGGTAATAAGTATATTTCAGTATTTTGACATTTGCATTAAAAAATATTAAAATAAGTTTATATTAGGGCTAAAGTTAATAAACAACAGTCCGATATAATATATAACAGGAGCAATCCTGAACAATTTAATTATGGGTGGCAGGGACGCCACCAAGAATTCAAGGAGGAAACTATTATGGTAGTACAACACAATCTTACAGCAATGAACGCTAACAGACAGTTAAGCGGAGTTCAGAGTGCACAGCAGAAGTCAACAGAGAAGTTATCATCTGGTTACAGAATTAACAGAGCTGGTGATGATGCTGCAGGTCTTTCAATTTCAGAAAAGATGAGAAGCCAGATCAGAGGTCTTAATAAGGCTGTTTCTAATGCTCAGGATGGTATCTCATTAGTACAGGTAGCTGAAGGTGCTCTTAACGAGACACATTCAATTCTTCAGAGAATGAACGAATTAGCAACACAGGCAGCTAACGATACTAATACATCAACTGATAGAAATGCTCTTCAGAAGGAAATGGATCAGCTTACATCAGAAATCGATAGAATCCGTTCTACAACTCAGTTCAACTCAATGAACTTACTTGATGGTTCTTTCACAGGAAAGGAATTACAGGTAGGTGCATTATCAGGACAGAAGATTTCTATCTCAATTGGTAATATGAATTCTTCTAAGCTTAAGATTAGCGGACTTAAGGTTAGCTCATTCTCATCAGCAGGAAAGGCAATGACAGCTATTCAGAAGGCTATTAATTCAGTTTCTAGTGAGAGATCTAAGCTTGGTGCTCTTCAGAACAGACTTGAGCATACAATCAACAACCTTAACACAACAAGTGAGAATACATCAGCAGCTGAATCACGTATCCGTGATGTAGATATGGCTACAGAGATGGTTGAATACAGCAAGAATAATATTCTTGCTCAGGCTGGTCAGTCTATGCTTGCACAGGCTAATCAGGCTAACCAGGGTGTTCTTTCACTCTTAGGCTAATTAGGTAGTTGAAGTTATAATACTATCATAAAGGCTGTGACTTTAACAAGCAATTGTTATGGTCACGGCTTTTTTTAACTTTTTTAATTAAGGGGTTAAGTCTATATCAAAATATCCGATATATATTGCAGTTAAGTTTTAGAAGACTTATATACAGTTTATTAATTACAATATATATTTAAGGAAAAGTAAGACATTCAGGGAGGAATTATTAATGGTAGTACAGCATAATCTTACAGCGATGAACGCTAACAGACAGTTAAGTGGAGTAACAAGTGCACAGGCTAAGTCAACAGAGAAGTTATCATCAGGTTATAGAATTAACAGAGCCGCAGATGATGCAGCAGGTCTTTCTATTTCAGAGAAGTTAAGAAGCCAGATCAGAGGTCTTGACAAGGCTGCTTCTAACTCACAGGATGGTATTTCATTAGTACAGGTAGCTGAAGGTGCTCTTAACGAGACACATTCAATCTTACAGAGAATGAATGAATTAGCAACACAGGCAGCTAACGATACTAATACATCAACAGATAGAGCTTCTATTCAGAAGGAGATGGATCAGCTTACATCAGAGATTGATAGAATCCGTTCAACAACTCAGTTCAATTCAATGAACTTACTTGATGGTACATTTACAGGTATGAAGTTGCAGGTAGGTGCATTATCAGGACAGAGTATTGTAATTTCTATTGATAATATGAATGCATCTTCACTTAAGATTAGCGGACTTAAGGTTAGCTCATTTTCATCAGCAGGAAAAGCAATGACAGCTATTCAGAAGGCTATTAATTCAGTATCTGTTCAGAGATCTAAGCTTGGTGCTATTCAGAACAGACTTGAGCATACAATTAACAACCTTAACACAACAAGTGAGAATACATCAGCAGCTGAATCACGTATCCGTGACGTGGATATGGCTACAGAGATGGTTGAATACAGCAAGAACAATATTCTTGCTCAGGCTGGACAGTCTATGCTTGCACAGGCTAATCAGGCTACACAGGGTGTTCTTTCACTTCTTCAGTAATTATTAAAAGAATATATATTAATACAAGGACTGTCATTATAGTTGGCAGTCCTTTTTATAATGAGGTTTTGATGAAGGTATTATATTGCAGCTGGTATGAGAATTCCAAGAAGGATATGGTTAAGGCACTTGATACATTAGCAGATGAAGTGTTTGTTATAGAGCATAGCGTTAAGGAGTATATTGGGGATAACAAAGAAGTTGAATATGAAGTTATAGACATATTATCTAATGGAATAGATGTTGTTATATCGTTTGATTTTCTTCCAATGTTATCAGATATATGCAGTAATTACGGCGTAACATATATTTCGTGGATATATGACTGGCCTAATTATACGTTATATTCCAAGGCAATATATAATAAATGTAATGAAATATATTTGTTTGAGAGAGATGGGATTAAATTATTATCAAAATATGGTATGGGTAATATACAGTATGCAAGTCTTGCAGTTGATACAGACAGGCTTGACAGGCAATTAGGAAAAGATATTGATAATACAAGCTATGAGTATGATATAAGCTTTGTGGGAAATATGAATCCTGACCTGAAAAGTGTATTGATGAACAAAGATGTACCTTCATATTATGAAGGCTACATTAATGGACTTGCTAATGCACAGCAAAAAATATATGGATACAATATAATTAATGATATTGTGGATAGTGAGTTCGTAGATAAATATTTATATGCAGCGTGTGCTGATATGGATAATATTGCTGTGCCACACGAACATGTGCTGTCTTCCCAGATTAATAAATATGTGACAGGAGTTGAGAGGGTCAATTTATTAAGAAAGATAGCTGATAAATATATGGTGGATATATTTACAGGAAGCAGGGATTTAGATATTGCTAATGCTGATATTCATAGTGGTGTAGATTATTATAGTGAAATGCCAGTAATATTCAGAAGGTCCAGAATTAATTTAAATATAACCCTTCGCTCAATTACTACAGGTATTCCGCTCAGAGTATATGATATATTAGGTGCAGGAGGATTCTGTCTTACTAATTATCAGGAAGATATTGAACAGTTATTTAAAAATGGTGAAGAACTGGTTATGTTTACTGATGAGAATGATATGCTTAATAAGATAGATTATTATATGTGCCACGAAAAAGAAAGGATGGAAATAGCTGTTAATGGTCATAGAGCTGTTAAAAAGTTTGATTACATTTATGTATTGAAGCATATATTAGGTGTTGATTAGTATTGGAGGGATAATATTGGATATATCAGTATGTATAATTACTAAGAATGAAGCAGACAAGCTGGAAAAGTGTCTGCTTTCATTAAAAAAACATAATTTAGAAATAGTTGTAGTTGATACTGGTTCAACAGATAATACATCTGTAATTATTGATAAATATGCAGATATAAGTGGCAGCTATAAGTGGTGTGATGATTTTTCAAAGGTGAGAAATTATTCAATCAGCCTTGCAGGTAATGACTGGATTCTCGTACTTGATAGCGATGAATGGATTGAAAAGATGAATATAGACGAAGTAGCTGCTATCATAAGCAATCAATCAGTGAATTGTACGGGGAAGATAGAACTGATTAATAATATTAATTATGATAATGAATTGACCAGGGGTGTAGAGAGAATAACACGCCTGTTTAACAGAAAGCAGTGTCATTATGAGGGAAGAATCCACGAGCAGGTTGTAAGTATTGATAAAAATATAGTTACAGCCGTAGATGTTCCGATAACAGTTGGACATTCAGGATATATGGGCAGTGCTGATAATAAGAAGAAAAAGGCAGAGCGTAATATAAGGCTGCTAGAGCTTGAATTAAAAGAAAATGGTCCGGATGCGTATATATATTACCAGTTGGGTAAGAGCTATTATATGCAGGGGGATTATAAAAATGCATCTGTGAATTTTGAAGAAGGATTATCCTTTGATTTGGATCCAAAGCTTGAGTATGTTCAGGATATGGTTGAAACATATGGATATTCACTGCTTAATGAGAAGAGAATTCCTGAAATGATGTTTCTTCAGAATATATATAGTGAGTTTGCGGTAAGTGCAGATTATGTATTTTTAATGGGACTTGCATATATGAACAATGGATTGTTTGATAAGGCGATAGAGGAATTTAATAAGGCTAAGTCATATAAATTATGTAAGATTGATGGTTGTAACAGTTATAAAGCTGATTATAATATTGGCGTTATATATGAGTGTCTTGGCGATACAGCAAAGGCGGTATTAAGTTATAAGAAATGTCAAAGTTATGAACCGGCATTAAAAGGATTAAAAAGGCTTGGCTGTAATTAGCCAAGCTTTGAAATAATCTTATCAATATCAGATAATAAATGTAAATCCTGTTTATCAATCTTATTATTAATGAATTTATTGGATTGTACAGGAAGTTTAATATATTTATTAATATAAGTCCTAATATCAGTAATTCTGTTCTTTAGTATGTATGCAGGAACTGAATTGCTGGAATTAAGACAACAGTTAAGGGCTAAGGAACATAGATTATATATTCCGTATTCAACAGCATATTGAATATCTGTATAATCAGGCAGAACAGATAACTGGCTGTAAGCTGCTTCAATAGCACTGATGACGTTATTGTAATAGTTGTTGTAGTCAATGTGCTTAGAGATTGAAGCTGCACTATTCTTATAGCAATAAAGGATTTCTTTAACATTGCCTATGCTGGAAGCTGTAGCGAATAAATACATAAGTGTTTCAAAATCTTCAAGTATGCAGTGTTCCCTGAATTGAAGTCCTATGCGGTCAAGAAAAGATTTCTTAATAAGCTTTGACCAGAAATATCCACCACTTGCGATTAATTCACTTCTTTTATAGCCATTGAGTTCGCCGGTTAATTCATCAGAAGCGTGGACAATGGCTGAATCTTTTGCTTCGTTATAATATCCACAATCAACAATATCATAATTGCCTGAGATTGCTTTAGCATACATTTTCTCAAACATATCAGGAACTGCGATATCATCACTATCCATAAAACCAATATAATCGCCGGAAGCATATGATAAACCAATATTTCTTGCACCGCCCGCACCGTGGTTCTTATCAAGATTAATTAAAAGAACTTTGTCAGAAAATTGTGCTTCGCAGTCAGCAAGTATTTTCAGTGAATTGTCAGTTGAGTAATCATTTACAAGAATTAACTCAATATCCGTAAGAGTTTGGGTGACAAGACTGCTTAAGCTGTCAATAAGAGTCATTTCAGAATTGTAAACTGGCATAATAACTGATACTTTTGGCATATTAAACTTTATCCTCCCTGATATATGTGATAAAATTATTATAACATATACTTAATGATAAATGGAGATGAGTGTGGAAATAAATTTCCGCATAGGGCTTTGTGTCTGCACATATATGTAAAAATATTTAAGAATAAAATGTGCGTAGAAATTAAGAGTGGTATGAGCATAATTAGCGATAAGATGGATGGTGCCTTGCTGGGTGTAAGGAATATTAAACATAAATATATTGTAGTAGAAATGAGGAAATATGAAAAAAGTAAGCGTGATTATTCCGTGCTATAATGCCGTAAAGTGGCTACCTAAGTGCTTTATGTCACTTGTAGGACAGAGCATTGGAATCGATAATCTGGAATTGATATTTGTTAATGATGCCTCCACGGACGATGGACAGACGTGGAATATGCTTAATGAAATAGAAAAGGCATATCCGGAATCTATAATAATAATAGACCTTCCTCATAATAGAAGACAGGGCGGTGCAAGAAATGAAGGGTTAAAGTATGCTTCCGGTGAATATATAGCATTTGTTGATGCAGATGACTGGGTGAAAGCGGAATTATTTGAAAAGACATATTCCAGGGCGAAAGAGAAAGATGCTGATATAGTACAGTTTAATTATAATTATTATTTTGAAAATGTTGGCATTATTCCTAATAAGAATGAAATGACTGATGAGTATTTTGAAATAAAGTCATCAGACGATAGAAAAAAGATGCTTGTTATGGAAAAATTCACATATGGATGCTGGAATAAGCTGTATAAAAGGTCAATGGTTATTGATGCCAATACAGCATTTGCAGAAAATGTTATATACGAAGAACCATTATTTGTGTATCCATTACTCTTTTATGCTAATAAATTGGTGAAAATAGCCGATAAATTATATATATATAGACAGAACAATAACGGAACTATGCGTAATGATATGAAGGAGAAAGAAACTTTATTTCAGCATAGCCAGGTTCAGTTAATGGTCTGGGAGTTTATGAAGAATACTTCATATTTTAATGAATATTATGAGGAGATTAAGCTGTATTTTCTTCATACATATTTATATGAAATTCTTGATTTTGCAAAGCAGAGAGAAATAACAATAGATTATGAGCGGTATGTTCCACTTGCTAAGAAAGCATTAAGCGAGGTTAAAGATATAACGAAGTCGCCATATAGTGCAATACTTGTTAAACAGATGGCATTATATAAGCTGATTGAGAGTGGACTTACTAGACAGCAGTATATTGGATATATTGATAAGATTTAAGAGGTAGCAAGGATGCTGGAGTTGGACGATAATTATTTCAAGGAAGAAGAAAGATGTGGGTTTAAGATTTCATCTATGATGAAGCGTGTATGGGCGGTTGAGATGGATGTACTCACAGAAATAGATCGAATTTGTAAAGAATATGGACTTACATATTACGCAGCTTTTGGAACAATGCTTGGTGCAGTAAGACATAATGGCTTTGTTCCATGGGATGATGATATTGATATATATATGTTAAGACCTGATTATCAGGCTTTAATGAAGGTGTTGTCAGATGAGCTGCCACAAGGCTATTATAATAGTAGTTCATATTCAGATTCTACGCATATGCAGCCGTTGACATCAGTTATGAATACTAAGTATATAATTACTGATGTGTCTGAAAGAAAAAAGTTCTATGGATGCCCATATATATGTGGTGTCGATATCTTTCCATTAGATTATATTCCAAGTGATGAAGAAGAATTAAGTGTTTTCAGAAATCTGTATACAATTATATATTCTACTGCAAGAGAGTATTATCAATATTCGAAAGAGGAATTAGAAGAGTATTTAAAGCGTATTGAAGAAATGTGTAATACCAAGATAGACAGAGAGGGAAATATACCTAATCAGCTATGGTTGTTATTAGATAAAGTTGCAGGAATATTTGGTGAGGATGAATGTGAGTATCTTACTTATCTTCCAACTAATATATGTTATGATGCTGAGCTTAAGTATAAAAAAGAATGGTTTAAAAGTGCAAAGAGATTTCCATTTGAGTATATATCAGTTCCTTTGCCTAATGGTTATGATGAGCTTCTTAAAGTGACCTATAGTGATTATATGAAATATGATAAACAGAGAGGCAGGGCACACGATTATCCATTTTATAAGAAACAGGAAGAATTTTTAATGGAAAATAACTTGCTATAGATGTTATGGATACACATTAATCTTTAGAATAATCGAATGTTTATGGATTGATTAGTGTACGGTAATCATGGAGGATAAAATGAAAAAGGTAATTACATATGGAACTTATGATTTATTTCATGAGGGACATTACAAATTGCTGAAAAGAGCAAAGGAATTGGGCGATTATCTTATAGTCGGAGTAACAACAGAGCATTTTGATGAGGCGAGAGGAAAGCTTAATGTTGTTGACCCAATTATGAAACGTATAGAGAATGTTAAGAACACTGGTCTTGCTGATATGATTATAGTTGAGGACCATGAAGGACAGAAGATAGAAGATATACAGAAATATAATGTAGATATATTCACCGTAGGTTCGGACTGGATTGGAACATTTGATTATCTTAATGCCTTCTGTAAAGTGGTATATCTGGAGAGAACACCTAATATATCGTCGACAATGCTTAGGAGCAGTTCGTTTAATATAACAAAAGTAGGACTTGTTGGAACTGGTCGTATAGCTGAAAGATTCGTTGCAGAAGCAAGATATGCCAGTGGACTTATTGTAACAAGTGCCTATAATCCGGATAGAGAAAGTGTTAATCAGTTTAAGAAGAATTGTTCGGAATATGAAATAGACATATATACAGATAAATATGATGAATTTCTTGAAAAAGTAGATGCTATATACATAGCTTCTACGCATGAAACACATTATAAATATGCAAAAGTAGCTTTAAAGCAGGGAAAGCACGTTCTTTGTGAGAAACCGCTGGCATTTACTAAGAAAGAAAGTATTGAATTATATAATCTGGCTAAAAATCAAGGGGTTGTTTTAATGGAAGCTATTAAAGCAGCATATTGTCCCGGATTTCAGCAGCTTCTTAATGTTGTACAGAGTGGAAAGATAGGTGATATAAAAGATGTTGAAGCCTGCTTTTCAAGAATAGCAACAGTTGAGTCAAGAGAGCGAAAAGATCCTAAATATGGTGGCGCATTTCTTGAGTATGGTGGTAATGCGTTAATGCCTATTATTAAAATATTAGGTCAGAATTATCAGTCCGTTACATTTGACAGCCTGGATAATGAATTAGGAACAGATGATTATACAAAAGTTCAGATCCGCTATAAAGATGCAATGGCAACGGCAAAGGTAGGAATGGCAGTTAAATCTGAGGGCCAGTTGATAGTCGCGGGAACTAAAGGTTATGTGATTGCACAATCACCTTGGTGGCTTACTGAAAAGTTTGATGTAAGATATGAGGATGAATCAATAATAGAACATTATGAACCTAAATTTATAGGAGATGGGCTTCGCTATGAGATTAGTGAGTTTATTGCCAAGATCCACCAGTTAGGAGAGAATGCTTATAAACTAACAGCGGGAGAATCCATAGCGATAACTGATATCACAGAAAAATTCATTAAATGGAGAAAAATTATTTATTAAATAATAAATTACAATTAAATGTTATATATGAAAGCGTGATGAGATATGAACAATAGAATTTATAATGACAAAGTAGATGTAAATAATGACAACATAAGAGAGTTTTACAATAAAAGAGCACAGAAGTTTATCAAAGGTGAAAAAAATCAGTATACATCTGTATTACTTGGCGATAATAATCCTGAATATGCAAAGAAATGGGATGAATTTGAAAAGAACTATGTTGGAAAATATCTTAATCCTGGAACTGATAAAAGATTCTTAGATATTGGCTGTGGAATAGGAAGATGGGCGGAAAATGTTATAGATAAATGTGGTCAGTATGTTGGAACAGATTTTTCAATTGAAATGGTAAAAGCGGCAAGAGAAAGATTTAAGGAACATTCTAATGCACAGTTTATTAATTCTTCTTTTCAGGACATATTTAATAATGAATCAATAACTAAAAATAAGTTTGATACAATTATTATTACTGGAGTTTCTATGTATATAAATGACTCAGATTTAAGGAAGTGTTATAGCAGCTTAAAGAATATTTTAAATGATGGGGCAGTTGTTTATATAGAAGAGAGTGTTGGTGTAAAGGAAAGATTAACTTTAAATCATATATGGTCAGATAGTTTAGATGATAATTATGATGCGATATATAGAACAAGAGAGGAATATTTAGATTTAATGAGCAGTTTAACAGATGCCCTTCATATAGTTGAGGAAGGCTATTTTGAACAGTTAGACAAAAAGGAATTATCTGAAACAAGTCATTGGTATATTATCTTAAATAATAAATAAAAAGAGGAATACTATGATGTCAGATAAGTATGTTTTGAATGAAGAAGAGACAAGAAAAATGCATAATATTCAATTAGAAATGATGATTGAATTGGATAAAATATGCAGGAAACATAATATTAAATATATTTTAGAGGGTGGCAGTTTATTAGGGGCTGTCAGACATAAAGGGTTCATACCTTGGGATAATGATATGGATGTTCGTATGTTAAGACCTGATTATGAGAGATTTTGTGAAATAGCTAATAAAGAACTTCCACAGGGAATATTTTTTCAGAGTTATAATACGGATCCAGGATATCCCTGGTTATATGGCAAATTAAGAAAGCAGGGAACTAAAGCTGTAAGATTAGGTCAGGATAGGCTGAAAATGGAAAGTGGAATATGGCTAGATATATTTCCTTGTGATGGTGTACCCGATAATAATGTAGAAAAGAAAATACATAATAAAATAGCAAAATTATGCAGAAAGACATTATATGCAAGAACAGCCAGATATATAACTAATAAATGGTATGCCCAATTAGGCTGGAATATAGTATGCGTTATTCCTAGAAAATTTGTATACAAAGTCAGTGAATATATGTCAAGAAAATATACAATTCATAATTGTAAAAAAGTAGGAATTATAGGGTGGCACGGCATAGAAGATGTTAATGGTTTTGAACTAAGATATTTTAATGAATTAACAGAACTGGAATTTGAAGGACACAAGTTCTATTGCCCTAAGGATTGGGATAATTATCTGAGATATGCATATGGAGATGATTATATGGTTATACCATCAGTGGAAAATAGGCAGGTTGATTTAGATTTTCAAGAGTTTGATTTAGGTAAAGAAGGCGAAAAGATATGTTGAATTTTACAGTAGGTCCTGTGCAGGAGAGTAAAGAAATACTAGAAGTTGGGGCACAGCCAACACCATATTTTAGAAATCAAAGTTTTTCAAAGATCATGTTAGAAAATGAAGCTATGATGAAAGAACTTACATTTTCAGATAAAGAGTCCAGAGTTGTATTTCTGACTGCTTCTGGTACAGGAGCTATGGAAGCAGCAGTTATGAATTCATTTACTTCTGATGACAAAGTACTTGTTGTTAATGGCGGAAGCTTTGGTAAAAGATTCGTGCAGATATGTCAGATACATCAGATACCATATACAGAAATAACTGTTCCAATGGAAGAACCACTTACCAAGGAAATGCTTGAGCCATATGATAGCAGAGATTATACAGGCTTCCTAATAAATATGCATGAGACATCAATTGGTAAATTATACGATATAAATATGGTGTCTGAATTCTGTAAAAAGAATAATTTATTTTTAGTGGTAGATGCAGTAAGTGCATTTTTAGCAGAGCCCCTTAATTTAAGTGAATTAGGAATAGATATTATGCTTACTGGTTCGCAGAAGGCACTTGCAGTCCCACCAGGAGTATCAGTTCTTGTTATGAATAAGAGAGCTGTTGACAGGGCATATAATTTAGATGTCAGAAGTATGTATTTTAATTTGGCAGCTGCTTTAAAGAATGGAGAAAGAGGACAGACACCATTTACTCCGGCTGTCGGAATTTTATTACAAATTCATAGACGCCTTGAAGAACTCTGCAAAGCAGGAGCAATAGCAGAGAATAAAAGAATAGCAGATCTGGCAGCAGATTTTAGAAAGAAAGTAAAAGATTTGCCATTTAGAATATTTAGTCCATCACCATCGAATGCAGTTACGGCAATGATTATGGAAAATGGAAAATCAGCGTATGCTTTATTTGAGTTATTAGAAAGCGATTATGGAATGTGGATATGTCCAAATGGCGGAGATTTGAAGGACAAGATATTCAGGGTAGGACATCTTGGTGCATTAACATTTGAAGATAATGATAGATTAATAGAAGCTATGAAACAGGCATTAGAAAGATTGTAGATAATGTATAATGGATGCTTTTAGCAAAGGAAGGAAGTTATAATGATAGATTTTCCTGAAGATTATTTTAAAACAGAGATAAGAGATGGCTTTGAAGTCTCATCAATGATGAAAAGGGCCTGGGCAGGACAGATGGAAGTGTTACAGACAATACGGGAAATATGCGAAAGACATAATATAACCTGGTTTGCGGATTATGGTACATTACTTGGTGCGGTAAGACATAAAGGTTTTATACCTTGGGATGACGATATGGATATCGGAATGACAAGAGATAACCTTAATGAATTCATAAAGTATGCAAAGGATGAACTTCCAGATGAATACAAATTATTATGTATGGATTTAGAACAAGAATATGATTCAATTATTGTAAGAGTTGTTAATTCTACATCTGTATCAATGAATAAAGAAAGATTGGATAAATTTCATGGGTGTCCATATGTATTGGGGATTGATATATTCCCAATGGATTATTTGTCGAGAGATGAAGAAGAGAGAATATTACATATACAGGTTATAGGAATAATTCTTGGAGCTGTAGATGCAATATCATCGGAAGATGCTGATCCGGTAGAAGTAGAAGATTTCCTTAAAAATGTTGAAAATATAACTGGAGTAAATATTGATAGAACAAAACCTGTAAAAAGAGAATTAATGGCATTAACAGAAAAATTATTCTGCATATATACAAGAGATGAAGCAGATGAGGTTACAGGTTTATGGAGAATTGTTTATGAGGAAGGCTTTCATTTTCCTAAAGAGTGGTTTGATGATTTAATAGAAGTGCCATTTGAAACAATCACAGTACCGATACCTAGGGAGTATGATAAAGTGTTGAGCTTAAAGGTTGGGAAAAACTATATGACTCCAATAATACAGGAGACACATGAATATCCTTTTTATAAGGAACAGGAAGCTATACTAGAAAAGCAATTAGGTTATAAACCAGAATAATTGTAATAATTAAGCAGAAGTTTTAATGGTAAATATTGGAGATTAACTATGATAAAGGCTGATTTGGATAGTTATAACGAATTATTAAAAAAAGTTATTAAGCTATGTGAAAACTTGCAGAATATAAAAGATGTTAATTTGATAGTGCAGATTTTAACAACTTGTCAGGAAACAGTTATAGCAGTTGGTGAAGGCTTGGAAAAAATCGAATTAGAAAAAGATAAAAAGGCTATTGAGAAATTAAGCGTAGTATCTAATCTTGAACAATTCTGCGAATTGGCATATGAATATACACAAAGTCTTGATATACATATATTAAGCCAGATGACGGATGTTATATCAGCTGTATTAAAAGACATAAATAGCATACCAAGAACATATAGGGTGGCTTTTTTACCATATAAAGCCTCTATGTGGGATAGTCTTGAAAGCATATGGAGAGAATTTGCAGCTGATAAGGATTGCGAAACATCTGTTGTAGCAATACCATATTATGAAGCTGACAGGATAACAAATAAATGGGAATATTGTTATGATGGAGAATTATTTGAAGCTGATATTCCAATAGTTGATTTTAATGATTATGATTTGAAATTAAAAAAACCTGATTTGGTATTTGTGCATAATCCTTTTGATAAGTTTAATACAGTTACAACAGTTAATCCAATCTACTATTCGGAAGAGTTGAAAAAATATTGTGGTAAATTAGTATATGTACCCTATTACGTTAATCCAGGGTTTATATCAGCTAGTTACAATAAACTTCCATTGTTGTATCGTTCAGATTATATAATTGTTCAATCTAATATGGCAAAAGAAACGTGTAAAGAATTTCCGTATTATGATAATGTGCTGGCATTGGGTTCACCTAAATTTGATAAGATTATAGAATTAGATAAACAAAATGTGTCAGCACCAGAAGAATGGAATGTTAATCTTAAGGATAAAAAATGTCTGTTATTAAATACAACAATAGAGGATTTTCTAGAGAGTGACAATTATATAATAGATAAATTGTATAGTGTGTTTAAAGTAGCTTTGTCAAGGAATGATATTGTTATTGTATGGAGACCGCATCCTTTATTATATGCAACAATAAAGGCACTTCGCCCTGAATACGCAGATAAGTATAAAGCATTAGTTGATTATTATATTAATAATAATGTCGGAGTATATGATAAAACAGCAGATATTTCAAGAGCAGTAGCTGTTTCAGATGCCTATATCGGTTCCTATTATAGTTCCGTTATAGCACTTTATGAGGTTATAAATAAGCCGGTATTTAAAATAAATAATAAACTTAAATACGAAGACAGTATGTTGAAGACCAGAAATAAAGTTAAACCAGAAGAAGTATTTATGAAATTAAATAATCGTGATTTTTACGGCTGCTATGAGTCAGAAAAATATATATTAGAAGATTTTATAGATGATTTGGTACTTAACAGACTTGATGTAATAAAGAAAAAGCAAATGGAAGAAGAAGCTGGATTAGCGGCAAATCTAGATGGTTCCTGTGGCAGAAAGGTGTATGAATATCTTACTAATGTCATTAGACAATAATATATTTTATTAAGGAGAAATATGTGCAGCATAAATAGTGATTTCTTAAAAGAAGAGTATAGAAATGGATATTTAATAACTGATAAGATGAAAAAAGTGTGGGCTGTTGAATTAGATCTGCTTTCAGAATTGGATAGAGTTTGTAAAAAATATAATATAAAGTATTATGCTGCTTTTGGAACATTATTGGGGGCTATAAGAGATAAGGGATTTATACCTTGGGATGATGATATAGATGTATGGCTTTTAAGAGATGAGTATGAGAGGTTAAAGCAAGTAGCCCCTAAGGAATTCACAGGAAAGTATTACTATCAGGATTGGTATAATTCGTGTGGAAGGACATGGATATTTTCCAAGCTTAGAAATAGTGAAACGACAGCAATAGAATATCCAGATAAAGGGCCAGAGTTTAATCAGGGAATATTTATAGATATATTTCCAATAGACGAATGGGATGATGAGGTTAATACTAATAAAGCGTTTAAAGTCGTACAAAGAGAGTTGTTTAATTGCATTAATAATCCAACGCAGGTATTAAGAGGAATACTCAATGGAGAACAGTATGCTATTGATATAGATACAACAGTTGAATTATGTAACGATTATATAAAGGCACAGCAGTTATTTGAACAGTTAACGCTTCAGAACTACGGAACATCAGATATTGTTGGATATTATTATGATCAGATGAGAATGAATAATAAAAAATATCCTAAAAGTTGTTTTGATGAAACGTTATATGTGCCATTTGAGAATACAGTTATACCAGTTCCAGCAGGATATGACATTATATTAAGAAAATATTATGGTAATTATATGGTGCCAGTGCATGAAAAAAATAATCACGAAGATAGGATTATTTTTGATACGGACAGGTGCTATAAAGAGTATGTAATGTAGGAGGAAAAGCAAAAATGGAAGTTAACAATAAAATTTTTGATAAAATATATTTATATGGAGCGGGTGAAAATGGATTAACTGCAATACATTTTCTTGGTAGAGACAGAATAAAAGCATTTATTGATTCAGATCCATCTAAAATAGGTAAAAAATTGGGTGGCGTAGATATAATATCATTTGATGATTATATGTGTAAAGATAAAGGGGCATATATATACATAACAGCATACTCTGCAAGCAAATCAATAGAAAAATTTTTAAATAAAAATCATATTGAAAGTTATGGCATTGCACCATGGTTTGAGGCATTTTATTGTAATATTGAGGAGATTATAAAAGACAATGAGTTGGCTAAATATGATAAAATTGTAATTTCAGATGAAGATCCTATATTAAATCTATTAAAGGAAAAACTTAATGATTTAAAAATAAATTGTGTGGATAATTTAAGTGATGCATCAGGAAAATATTGTGTGATAATTCTAGAAAAGAAGATAGGAAAGGCAGAGAAAAATGTAGATACTATAAACTTACAGGAAAGTTACAATAATAAAATAAAACAAGAATTATCGGTTAAATTGAAAAAATATAAGGATATACACAAAGGGAAAAGATGCTTTATCATAGGAAATGGTCCGAGTCTGCAAATGAGCGATTTGGAAATTTTATATAAAAATAAAGAAATTTGTTTTGGCGTTAACAGAATTTTCTTGGGATTTAAAGATACAGAATGGAGACCGGATTATTATGTCGCATTAGATTATTTATTAATAGATAATATGCAGGAAGAGTTAAAGCAAATCTATGATATTGATAAGTTTATTAGATTTAATCCTCATTATAAAGTATCTGATATGATGCCTAATACGAATGAGTTTATAGCAATTGTGCAGGAAGATGAACAATTTGATTTTTCTACAGATATATCAGAAGGAATATGTACTGGCGAAACAGTTGTATATGCTGCTATTCAGATAGCGGCATATATGGGATTTTCAGATATATATCTATTAGGAGTTGATATGTCTATGAAAGCATTAGGTTTGAATGCTCAGGATGAAGGAGCTCATTTTTATAAATCTCCAGATGTAAATGAAAATTTTGGACAGGGTAATGTAGACATTGCAATAGAAGCATTAGCTTTTAGTGAAAGATATTTGAAAAAATATAATGTACATTTATATAATGCAACAAGAAATGCAATATGGGATGATGTAACAAAAGTTGATTTTGATAAATTATTTTAAAATTCAGGAGAAATAATATGAAAAAAATAGTATCTTTTATACCAATTAAGTTAAATAATCAAAGGTTACCAGGAAAAAATTTAATGAATCTAGATGGTAAACCATTATGTAATTATATATTTGATACAATAACAGAAGTAGATGCAATCCAAGAAAAATATGTATATTGTAGTGATGATAAAATATGTCAATACATAAA
The DNA here is from genome assembly GCA_050874785.1 of Lachnospira sp. GTDB lineage: Bacteria > Bacillota > Clostridia > Lachnospirales > Lachnospiraceae > Lachnospira. Next base: position 25,127 of record JBNMLJ010000016.1, on the reverse strand, counting down.
GCCGTTTGAAGAAAAAGGATTGAAGTTTTTAAAAAGAGATCCTTATTTAGATGGATTTCAGGTTAAAGGACTTGAAATAATTGAAAAATTTGTTAATGATGTTGATGCTGATATTTATGTGCTAACACATGTTACACAACCATTTACAAAGTCTTCATCAATAGAAAATGCACTAAATAAGGTGTTATATGAGGGATATGATTCAGCATTTAGTTGTGTTGAAATTCAAGATTATTGTTGGTATCAGGGAAAACCTCTTAATTATAATATGAAAGATATAGTAACAACCCAGAACTTAGAACCAGTGTATATGGAAACAGGAGCATTTTTTATATTTAAAAAGGAAGTTTTTACAGAATTACATCAAAGAATTGGTAGGAAGCCTTATATGCAGGTAATATCACAAACTGAAGCAGTAGATATAGATACACAAGAGGATTTTGAGTTTGCAGAGGTTGTAGCAAAATACTATAAATTGGGGAGATGATACATATGAGTAATATAATGATATTAGATTGTACATTAAGAGATGGAGGACGGATTATAGACTGTAAATATAAAGACAGTGACATATCAAATGTATGCCGTGATTTGACATATTCAGGAATAGATATTATAGAAATGGGTTTTTTAAGAGATGATAAAATTGTAAATTATAATGGGAATTCCACTTTTTTTACAGATGTAAATCAAATAAATAAATATATTCCAGATAATAATAAAACATTATATGTGGCATTTATAGATTATGATATGTATGATTTTAGTAAACTTCGTATATGTGAGGGCAATAAAGTAAAAGGAATAAGAGTTGGATTTACAAAAAAACAATTTAAATCAGATAAAGAAGGAATTGTTAAAGCATTAAAGAGTGTTAAAGAAAAAGGATATAAATTATTTATACAAGGTGTAAATTCACTAGGTTATACGGATAAAGAGCTGTTAGATGTTATAGAAATGGTTAATGATGTAATGCCATACAGTTTTGGAATAGTGGATACATATGGTGGAATGTATTTGGATGATATAACACATATATATGGTATGGTGGAACATAATTTAAATTCTAACATATGTATAGATATTCATTCACATAATAATTTTCAATCATCATTTGCTTTTGCTCAGGAAATTATTAGGATTTGTGATTCCAAAAGAAATATTATATTGGATTCAACCTTAAATGGGATGGGTAAATGTGCTGGGAATTTAAATACAGAGTTAATTGTTGATTATTTAAATAGAAAAAAAGCATCGAATTACGATTTGGATAGAATATTAGATACAATAGATAGTTATCTTTCACCTATAAAGGAAAAATATAACTGGGGATATTCTATACCTGCATTTATGGCTGGAATTTACAAATCACATCCTAATAATATTATATATTTGACACAAAAATATAGATTAAACAGTAAAGATATAAAATATATTATATCAGCAATTGATGATGAAAAAAGACAAAGATATGATTATGATAACATTCAGAGAATTTATAATGATTATTTTTCAACAGTAATTAATGACGATATATCAATTTTAAATCTAAGAAATAAATTAGTAGATAAGAAAATATTAGTGTTAGCACCGGGAAAAAGCATTATAGATTATGAAAAGGATATAAAGAAATTATTAACAGAAGATGTTATTGTAGTAAGTGTTAATTTTATACCGGATAATATAAGCTGCGATTATCATTTTTATGCAAATGCTATACATTGGGATAAAATATCCAATAATATTGAACATAAGAAGTGTATTTTATCATCAAATATTAAGGGAAATATAGAAAATGTAATAAGGGTTAACTATTCTTCTTTAATATGTGAAGATAGTAAGTTATCAGATAATAGTACAATGATGTTATTAAATTTGCTAGAAAAATGTGGTGTTAAAAAAATAATGATAGCTGGATTCGATGGATTAAAACCTAATGAAGATAATTATGTTAATTCTGATTTTATTAATTCAGAACACGGAATGCAATTTGAAGAAAGTAATAGAATTATTAGGAAAATGTTTGAGAATTATTTAGAAAGGACAAGTAAAAATTTAGAAGTTGTTTTAGTTACACCAAGTATATACTACGAGTTTTAAATGAAAGGTAATATGATATGAACGTAATTTGTTTTGGAGCGGCTGGAGGAGGAAAGAGATTATTTGATGTTATATCAAGTAATCATAATATAATAGCATTTACAGATAATGATTCTAACAAATGGGGAGATAAGTTGAATAATGTACCTATTTTATCTGTAAAAGAAGCGTTAAGTATAGATTATGATAAGATTATTTTAACTTCAGCCCCAGGTAAAGATTCTATAATTAAACAATTATTAAGTTATGGTATAAAAAGTACTCAAATAGATACATCATATATAGATGGACCATTAGAAGCTAGAATTGTGTTTTTGGAAAAACTAGCCGAATTGCATAAATATATTTCAGAAGATGTACAAGTTGCAGAGGCAGGTGTATTTGCAGGAGATTTTGCAAAATGGATAAATAATTATTACTATAACAGAAAATTATATTTATTTGATACTTTTCAAGGGTTCAATGAAAAAGATTTGCAATATGAAAAAGGAATGTCAGATGCTAAAATAGGTGATTATGCAAATACATCAGAGTATGAAGTGTTAAAAAAAATGAAATATAAGGAAAATGTTATTATTAAAAAAGGCTATTTTCCTGATACAGCTAAAGATGTAAGAGGACAATTTTGCTTCGTTAATTTGGATTTAGATCTGTATGAGCCGACTTATAATGGTTTGAAATTGTTCTCCAATAAAATGGTTGAAAATGGAGTAATTCTTGTACACGATTATTTTGCAACTAATTTTAAGGGACCTAGAGAAGCTGTTGATAAATTTATATCAGAAAATAAAAAATATAAAGCATTTCCGATTGGAGATGGTGTTAGTATTATGATAATTGGATTTTAAAAATAGTAATAAATTTATGGAGAGTATGTGTGAAAGATATTAAAATTTTAATAATGGATGTTGATGGAACTTTAACAGATGGTTCTATATATATGGGTGAATATAAAGAAATTTTGAAAAAATTTGATGTAAAGGATGGATATGGTATAAAAAATATACTTCCAGAAAATGGCATTATACCTGTAATCATTACAGGAAGAAATTCTGCTATATTGCAAAATAGGTGTAAAGAATTGGGAATAAAAGATGTCATACAGGGCTGTTCTGATAAAAAGAATGAACTGGAAAAAATTATTAAAAAATATAATGTGTCGTATTCTGAAGTTGCATGCATAGGAGATGATTTAAATGATTATGAAATGATGATGACTGCTGGAGTTAGAGGCTGTCCGTCAGATGCAGTCAAAGGTATAAAGGACATAGCCAACTATATAACAAAGAAACAGGGTGGATACGGAGCTGTTAGAGAATTTATAGAATGGCTGGTAGAAAAGGAGAATTAATAATGATATGTAAATTATGTAATAGCAAAAATGTAAATATTATATATAATGGTAAAATAAGGGATGGACACGTTGGAAATTATACAACTTCAGATGTCCAAATGTTTAAATGTTGCGATTGCAATACAATTTGGCATGAGGATGTGATAGACCATTCAAATTATTATGAAACAGAAAAATATAGAAGCAGCCTAGAAGGAACGACAGACATAAAAGATTTTTATAAACTGCATGATAGAGAAAATGAAGATAAATTTAGATATATTGGTATGGAAAATTTAAGAAATAAAAAAATTGCAGATATTGGTTGTGGCGGTGGAGCCTTTTTAGACTTTTTATATTCAGTAGCAGATGAGATAATTGCAATTGAGCCTTCACAGATATATAGAAGAGAATTAGATAAAAAAGGATATAAAACATATGCTTATGCAGCTGATGCCATAAAAGAGTATGGAAATAAAGTTGATGTTGTTACATCGTTTGATGTAATAGAGCATGTTGAAAATCCAATGCAATTTGTAAAAGAAGCATATGATTTATTAGCAGAAAATGGAGTTGCTTATATAGGTACGCCAACAGATGCTGAGGTTATGAGGCAACTTTTAGGAGAAACATATGAGTCATTTTTATTTAGTACACAACATCCTTGGATTTTATGTGAGAAGAGTTTTGAATATATATTGAATTGTTTGAACATTGATGATATAGAATGGGATGTTAAGTATTATCAAAGATATGGTTTAAGCAACTTACTATATTGGTTAAAAAATAAAAAACCTGGAGGAAATTACAAGTTTGATTTTGTTTCAAATGAAATAGATTTAGCATGGAAAAGCGATTTAGAGAGACAAAATAAGTCAGATTATATTGTGTTACGTATTAAAAAAATTAAAAAATAATTAAAGACATTACATAGCAAGGAGAAAGTATGTGCTTAGATAGTCAGGATAAATATATAAATTGTATTTCGCTAGGATGGTATTGTGGTACGGCAAGTTCCTGCTCCAGGTTAGGTTTGAGAAGTTTTTCAGGACCTTTTGACTGGATATTATCTGATTTTGAATATGTAATAACAATGATTGATAAAGAATTTGATGGTTTCCTTTTGCCAGAAAATTTGAGAATCGATGAAGATAATGCTAAATGTTTTTATGACATAAAAAATAAATTCTATTTTCCGCATGATATATCAAATGATTTAAATAAAGATTTATCAAGTATACAGTTAAAATATAAGAAAAGAATTAGTAATTTTATAGAACAGTCAAAAAAACCGACCTGTTATTTTAGAATTGTAAAAAATATGCAAGAGATAGATTATATAGAACAGAATAGCCAATATATTGATTCAGTAATAAAGAAATATAATAAAAAAAATAAAATAATATATAATTTATTGGATAATTTGGAATTTTCAAATGATTTTAAAGGTGAGTATTATAAGTTATACATAAATGATTTTTGGAAAGATTCTATATGTTTGAGAGCTACTTTTTCAAAATCAAAAGAATTAATAAAGTTCTGTAACAATATATTACCATCTGATATAAGAGTTAGAAATTTGCAATGGGATAAAGTGCATTTGTCGGATATTACAAAATCTGATGAAGTTATGATTATGGTGGATGATAAGAGTAAAGATTTGCTTCAATGGTTAAAAAATAGATTTAAAGGGTCTCTCTATATATGGGGTTCTGGAAAATATGGAACGATATTATTGAAATTTTTAAGGGAAAATGGCTTTTCTATAAAAGGAATAATTGATAATAATAGTAATAAATGGAATGAAAAAATTGATGGTATAAAAATTATTCCATTTAATAATATATGTGAAAATGAAAGTATTTTAATTGCGGTTGCAGACTCAGGAGCTGTTAATGAGATTAAAAATCAAGTATTAAAAGACAATACTTTTGACATATGTACACTTGTAGATATATATAATGGATTATTATTGTTATAGCTGGTTTTTGATGTATTTGTAGGTATATGGGTTAGAGTGTTTATTAAATATATATAGATAATAGATTATGTGAAATAAGTGTATTTATATTATGATAATATAATAATAAGATAGATAAGAATAAAGATAGCATAAATATATTTTAGTAACGCTTATACCTAGTGAGAAAAGAATATATGAGAAAAAGAAAAGATGAAAATATTATCGTAAGTCAATGGCAGTCTTGCGTAGAAATGCTAAACGCAGTAAATCAAAGAAGAGATAATATGAATGATAGATTTTGTGCCATTAATACGGCTGTTATAGCTGCAATCTCTTTTGTGTGGGATATAAGGACAATAGCATTAATTGCAGTAGGATTAATAATATGTATCATATGGATAAAGCTAATATTAAATTTTAGAGAGATAAAGCGTGAAAGGTATAAAGTTATTAAATCTCTAGAAAAAAATTTACCTGCAAATGTATTTTCTGAAGAATGGAATTGTTTAAGAAATAATAGAAGATATAAAGAAGGTACTAATATAGAGGTGAAGTTACCATTATGTTTTATGATTTTATATTTGGTGCTTATATATGTAATTATTATTTTACATTTTGATATATTATAATACTTGTACAATTAAATAAAAAAGCCTATAATAATATCAACAAAAGTGGTTCGTGAATTAGTAAGAGAAAGGGGGATATTACAGAAAAAATAGAGGATAACAAGAGGCAAAAGAGTAGATAGGCAGGAGATAATAATATGAATTATGAAGATGATTTAATGATGTACGGGGTATTGAGTAATAATGACATCGAGGAGGCTATGAGTAAAGGTGCTATATTTATTGCACCATTTGACGAAAGTCAGTTGCAACCATCAGGCTATAATCTTACGCCTACATATTTTATATATTCTACTAAAAAGAAGAAATTACTACCTATTATCAGGCAGAAGAATAAGGTATTTGTAATGATTGATAAAAATGACACAGTTCTTATAAGAACGCGTGAGTCAATAGCTGTATCATCGAATATAACAGGTGAATTTAATTCTAAATTAAGAAACACTGCAGTTGGCTTTGGACATATATCAACAACGTTGGATCCAGGCTGGGAAGGGCAGTTATTAATTCCATATAATAATCCCACTGACAAGAAGATTGAATTTGTAATAGAAGAAAAAGCGTGTGGCAGGATCATTTATAATTCTTTTGTAACATTAACATTTTACCATATGAATTCTGTAGCCACTAAATCATCGGATAATAAATCCGGCAGGTGGGATATATTAGATGAAACTGTGTACAGGAATAATTCTATATTGAAAAGGAAAAAAGTAGAGATACTAGAGGATTTAGCTGACCAGCTTAAAGAGAGAGATAATTGTGGATTAAAGAATTGCATATTAAAAAATCTTAATGATGCTGAAAGAGAACAATATGATAATTTAGAAGATAATCCGAGTATAAGTGAAGAAGAATATTGTGAAGCAAGACAAAAGCTGTTAGCCAAATATATGAGAGCACATATACGTAAAATTCGTAATATGTATCAACAGGAAATGGAAAAGAGCATAGATGTTGTAAATAAATATATAGATACGAAACAGAAATTTTTACCACTAAGGTATAGATTTTGCAGATTTATTGTTAGTAATTTAAAAGCAATTGTGGGAATTATTGTATTGTTGATTATCTTAATTATATGGCATATATTGGGTAACAAGGAAAATGTAAATTCCCAAAAAGTAACTGATTATGCACTTGGTGCATTAGCGGTATATATCTTATTCCCATTATTTGTAAAGGCTATTGAAAAATGGTTCTTGGATAAAATCAGATAAAGGTAATAAATAATAAGTAAGGGGGATAATTTAATGAATAATGATGAAGAGGTAATAGAGAGTCTTTCGGATAAATTAAAATTCCAGACTATTAGAAAAGTATTTAGCGAGAGAGCTGAATTTATAATAATAGGCTTAACAGGTCCTATTGGTGGGGTAATTGGAGAGATGACAAATGTATTAGCACAAGATTATGAACTGCTTGAACCGTATATGTCATCAGAATGGTCAGAACTAAGCAGTGAGGTTTCAAAAGAACTGGAATATGAACATATATGTAATTATGCTAAGCGTAACTGGAAAAAGTTTGATGTAATAAAAGCAAGAGATGTAATAATTACATATATTCTGGAGAATTCTAACAGTTATAATTATTTTATAGAAGATTTAGAGAAAATAGCACGTTATAATCATAATAAGTCATATGAACATTTTTTGGAAAGCCAAATTGATGAGAATGCAATTAGCAGACTTTTAAAGGCTAAGAAAAACCAATTAGAGAAAGAAAAAGGCTTTGATGAGGAAGATTATCAAAAGGGAGAGAGTTATTATAAAGAAAGCGTAAAAAGAGAAATAGAACAATTTATGAGCCCAAGTACAGATGGAAAGTCAATGCTTGATAGGATAAAAGAATATAATGATGAATTGTGTGAATTTATTGGCTCATTGAAAGAAAAGAAAGTGCCAAAAGGATCTGGCGGAAGCAAAAGCGAAGATATGTCACTTTATGTTTATACAAAATATATATTACCTTGTGTAGGTGAATATATTAAAAACATATTAGATGATGAATATATTAAATTATTTCAAAAATATGGAAATGAAATTCGATTTTTTGGAACACTGGATAGGAGTAAATGGAAAGAAGCACTTAGAAAAGCACAGAATGGTGAGAAATTTGATTATTTTTATAGTTTAGTCAAAAGAATTAATACATTTATAAAAATAAGAAGAGCTCCAATATTTAATGAAAAATCTGTTCCTGTAAGAATAGTTATTGATTCATTAAAGAACCCTTATGAATTCAGCTTTTTAAAGGATAGATACTCAGCATACTATACTTTTGGAATGTTGGATAATGATAAGGAAAAATTTGGAGATAACAGATATAGAAAGAGTAATTATTTAAAATTATATGAACAGCCAGAGCAGATAAAGAATGGCTTTAAGAAATTCGTGGATATATTACTGGATGCCTTGGATATAGATGGTATGGGGCTTAAAACTGATAATAAAGTCGTGGAGTATATAAGAAGTCTAAGAAGTGCCTCAGATTATATAAATTATATATATAAAAAATTAGATATATATATAGAAGGAAGAGATACTGGCTGGAAAAAGGAAACATTATGTCCTGAATTAGATGAAATAAAATATATAAGCATCTTTGAAAGAGAAGGCATATTGGAGCAGGAATTTGAATTTTATATAAGCATATTAGAAGATCCGATAAGAGTGTATTGTTTATTATCAAATCTATATCCAATATATTTACAGGATAGCCAGAATTCTATTCAAAATGCAGATGTTTTATTTAGTCAGAAAAATATGGAAATACAGCTTAAAGAGTATTTAACATATAATATTGTTAAATATATAAGTCTTATTATGCACCCAGGATTAGTTTCACCGACAGATGTGGAAAGGTGTATGCAGATAGCGTTTGATGAAAAGGTCAATTCTGGCTGTATTTCAAGACAGGTTGGTGCAGTTGTAACTGATGAAAATTATAATATATTATCGGTTGGCTGGAATGATGTGCATGCTAATAGTAAGATTCCTTGTATTTATAGAAGCATAGAAGATATTCAGAAACAGACACAAATAATAAAAAAGAATCCAGCGGTAAAGTGTCCAACATATAGTGAATTTGAATTAGATTATGAGGGTAATTTTAATAAAAATATTAATAAATACAATATGGGAGATATGAAAGAACATATAATGTGCGGAGTTCCTTCCTGTTATTGTTTTAAAACTGTATATAATACAATTGAACATAAAAATAATCCTTCTCATTCAAGGGCAATACACGCAGAAGCAAAGGCATTTTTAGATTGTGATAAGACAAAGGCAAAGGGTGGATATTTATTTACAACATCAAGTTCTTGTGAGAATTGTACTATGATAGCTAATGATTATGGTATAAAGAAAATATATTATATTGAGAGGTATCCAGGTATAGCTATGAATCACGTGAATGCTATAGGTGATGAAAAAGATAGAGCAGAATTTGTGCCATTTTCAGGTGCAATAGGCGAAGCGTACACTAAATTGTACAAGCCAGTTATTCCACTCAAGGATGAATTAGAATTAAGAGGAATGCAGTTGCTATATAATGAGAATAATTTAGGTTAAATTATTACACTATTGATTATTAGAAAGGATTACCTATGCGTTTCGTACTATTTTACTCTACTGTAGAATCTTTCAACTATTTTACGGATAGAATTGTGGAAGAATTAATAAAAAGAAATCACGAGTGTTTTATATTAGATTTAACTAACAGAACGCAGGATGAGAGTCATTCCTTTAAGGCATTTACGGAGTTCCTTTCGGTAAGAGCAGATGCGGCTATAGGATTTGATGGAATAGGCTTAAAAGATGATATGTTTATAGAGCTGTGGGATTCTATGGATACAGTAGCACTTAATATTTTGATGGATCACCCATTGAGATTTCATCCGACTATGCAGAAGCATCCAAGAAATTATGTGCAGTTCTGCTGTGATGATAATCACGTTGCTTATGTTAAGAAATATTTTGGTGATAATGTAGGCAGAGTAGAATTTATGCCACATGCGGGTACTTATAATGGAAAGTTAAATCTTGAAGGTTATGATAAACGTCCATATGATGTGTTATTTTCTGGGACATATTACAGACCACAGGGCTATTTGGAACAGATTGATAATACATTTAAAGATAATGAACTGCTCAGAGTATTTTATCACAATCTTGCTGAGTATATGATTGACAATAATAGTATAACAACGGAGCAGGCAGTGCTTGATGTTATTGATATGATGGAGCTTTCATTAGCGCAGGAGCAGGTTAAGCAGTTGTTTAGATTTTCTGAACCTATAGACTGGATGGCGAGAATGTATTACAGGGAGAAGATTATTTCAATAATAGCCGAAGCAGGAATTGATATATGGCTGTTAGGAAGAGGCTGGGAAAATCACCCTTCTGCTAATTTAAGCAATGTGCATATTATTAATGACCGTGTTCCATTTGCCAGGACACTTCCAGTTATGGCAGAGGCAAAGATTAATCTTAATGTTATGCCGTGGTTTAAGGCGGGTACTCACGATAGAATATTTAATATCCTGCTGTCAGGTTCTTTACCATTGACGGATTCAAGTGAGTGGCTTAAAGAGCATTTTCAGGATAAGAAAGATATTGTTTATTATAAACTTGATGCGTGTGAAGAAATACCTCAGTTAATAAAGCATTATATGGATAATTCTGATGAAGCGAAAGCGATAATTCAGAATGGCTTCGATATTGTGGCAGACAATTATGTGTGGGGTAATATTGTGGAACAGCTGATAAGAAATGTGTGAACTATATTCTGTGTTGGAGAGGAGGGCATAGATAATGGGAATATATTTGAATCCCCCAAGTGATGAATTTTACAATGCAGTTAAAAAGTCTAAAATATATGTTGATAAAACAGGATTGTTAAAATTCACTAATTCTGTTTTATGTGGTGAGCATAAGAATATATGTGTAAGTCGTCCTCGCCGTTTTGGAAAGTCTATGGCTGCCAATATGCTTGCGGCATATTATAGCAGAGGCTGTGAATCAAAGGAGCTGTTTGATGAACTTAAAATAGCAGAAGAACAGGATTACAGAGAACATCTTAATAAATACAATGTAATTCACATTAATATGATTGATTTCCTTAGCAGGGCAGCCTCGGTGGATGATCTGATAGATTATCTGCAAAGAAGATTATTGTGGGATATTAAGAAGGAATATTTAGATGTAGACTGCTTTGACTGGAATGATCTTGTTGATGTTTTAGAAACTGTATATAGTGAAAAGAAACTGCCATTTGTTATAATCATAGATGAATGGGATTGTATATTCAGAAAATATCCGGATAATGTCGAGGAACAGAAGAAATATCTGGACTTTTTAAGATTTTTTATAAAAGGTAAATCGTATGTTGCATTAGCATATATGACAGGTATTCTTCCTATTAAGAAATATGGGGAACATTCTGCTTTGAATATGTTTGATGAGTATTCAATGACTAATCAGAGGGAACTTGCAGAGTTTACTGGATTTACTGAAGAAGAGGTTAAAGAATTATGTGTCCAGTATGATATGCCATATGAAAAAATGAAACAATGGTATGATGGATACGAACTTAAAGGTGTGCAGATATATAACCCAAGGTCGGTTGTTATGTCGCTTCTTGGGCGTGATTTCGACAGTTATTGGACTAAGACAGAGACTTATGAAGCACTGAAGAAGTATATACAGCTTGATATGTATAATCTTAAGTCGCTTGTAACAAGGCTTATAGCAGGAGAGAGTGTTCCGGTTAATCCTGATAAATTTCAAAATGATATGACCACGCTGGAGAGTTCTGATGATGTGTTAACATTACTTGTACATCTTGGATATCTGACTTATGACTTTGATAATAAGAAGGTGGCAATACCTAATCAGGAGGTGCAGAAGGAATTTATCAATTGTATTGAAGATGGAGGCTGGGAGCCTGTTATGGATGCGATTAGAAGCTCGGACGAGTTACTATCTGCTACGTTACAGGGTGATGAGGAGAAGGTTTCATCAATGATAGAACAGGCACATCAGGAAAATACATCAATTTTAAAATATAATGATGAAAATGCACTTGCCTGTGTTATATCACTTGCATATTATTCTGCTAAAAAGGATTATTCAATCTATCGTGAACTTGCAGGTGGCAAGGGATATGCAGATATGGTTTTTGTCCCAAGGAATAATGTTAATAAACCGGCAATAGTAGTAGAGCTGAAATGGAATAAATCTGTCAGTGCAGCTATAGAGCAGATTAAGGAAAAACAGTATGTACAGAGCCTTAAGGGGTATTCGGGAGAAGTTGTGCTTGTTGGAATTAATTATGCTGTTGGTAAAGAGGATAATGGAGGGTTTAAGAAGCATAAGTGTGGAATTGAGAGGATAAGAAAGCTGGAGGCATAGCCTCCAGTTTTTATTATTTAAGCCCAAACGCAATCTCCAGCATCTGAGTAAGCCTGATATCATAAGTATGGTACTTTTTAACCTTTTCAAAACCATTGTGAGCAATTTCCTGCCGGTCTTTATCGTGTGAAAGGTAGTATTCACATTTTCCCATTAAGTCATCAAGACTTGTATATGCTTCCAGATCTTCACCAATATTAAAATGTTCTGGCAGTTCTGCCTGATAGTTAGTTATAAGAAAACCTTCGCAGCCAAGTACATCAAATATGCGAAGAGACAGACCACTTCGTATTGATTTGGCTGTTAAGTTAAGGTTAATTTTGCTTTGGTGGAATATAATAGGCATTTCTGTGTTTGTCTTAGCAAAACCACGATTATGAATTAGCGGCATTGAAGAGGTATCACTGCCTGTATAGAGGTCTACATTAAAATGTTCAGATAAGACTTTTAAGTAACGAAGCCGCTCCTGTTCAGCCACCTTTACACTTATAATGTGCTGTGCAATTACAGCTTTTGTATCAACCTTCATACTGTCAGGAAAGTTGATAAGCTCAGGTCTGACTTTGCAAAATGCTTCTATTAGTTCAGGGGTTACACATTCCTCGATGAAGTTATATCCATATACAAGTAGCTGCGCTTCAATAAGTCCGTCTACATAGCCACGCATTTTTTCAGGAAGAGTAATCTTGTTATACAGACATTTTTCGGAATATAAAGAGCCGATAAATGATATATCTGATGAAAATCTGGCTCTGTCAGCAGCACTTGCCATAGTTGCAGTAGCATAATTGTCACGCACGTTAGTGGCAAGCGGAATATGAAATATTCCATCAGGGTTGATGTGGTGGAAATCGTTGTACAACTGTCTGTCGAATAAGAATACCTTATTGCAGGGATTAGCTAATGAAGTTGAGAATAATTCAAGTACAGGGCTGTCCACGATAAGGCACAGATACGGAATACCCCATATATTACATACATCAGATACTGAAGGAAAAAAGTTAATTGAGAATATAAAAGAATAAGTGTCCTGCTTTAAAAGCTCGTTAAGCCCCTTAATGCAGTCTGATGGAAGAAGCTGTTTGTTGTATACTTCTCTTGTATCTTCTGTTATATTGAAACCAAGGTGTTTAAAGGAAGCGATAATGTCGGGTTCGCATATACTTCCATATCTATAAAAAAGTATGTTCATAATTCTCCTTTGCATATATACTATATAAGTAATTGAGAATTATATTTTATCATAAACAAAGACGTGTTGCCAGTAAGAAAGCGTAAAGCAGCTGGCGAAGTTATATACATAAATATAAGAATTCTTATAGGAAAGATAAGAAAGTGAGATGGATAATATGGAAAACAGCAGTTATCACAAGAATAGAATTAAAGGGTTTGATTTTAATAGAGAGGATTTTAAAAGTCCGGCTAAAAGAAATATTATGATTGGGGCAGAAGAGGCAGATTATGTGATACTGGCTGATGAAAATGTAACAAGTGAGAAAGAGATAAGACAGATAATCACGGAAAATGATTTCCTGCTGGATTATGGTATGGTTGTATTTGGAGAAAATGTGCCTGACGGAGAAATAGATTTTAATAACATAATTGATTATTTTAAAATGAATGTATATGGTGTGCTCATTAAGAAAAGCATACTCGTGTATACAGGCTGTTATAATGAAGAATTAACGGCTGGCATAGATTATGAGCTTGCGGTAAGAGTGGCATATTATGCAGAAAAGTATAATTACAATGGAATATATGGCGTGCTGTGTTCAAGCGAAGAGAACTTATTTTCACAGGAAGCAGGCTCATCAGGCATACAGGAAGCAGATAATGTAGCGGGTTCATCAGACGTACAGGAAGCAGATAATGCAGCGGGTTCATCAGACGTACAGGAAGCGTATAATGTGACAGGCATATCAGATGAACAGACAGCTGCCCAATTCCTTACATATGCTTATGTTTTAAAGCTTTATATGAAAGAATTGACACACAAAGGACTGCTTGAAAATGCAATATATGCGATGAAGGCATATGCTGACAGTAAAGAGTGCGCAGATTTATACAACGGATGGTTATTGGAAATGCTTAATAATGATGAGTTGTTTATAAAGATTAAGATTAATACAGCACCATTTTATGTAATTATGGGCGATAATACGTGCCACGGAGTATTAAGAAGATTTGCAGTTGATATAACCAAGTCTCTTATCAAAAAAGGACAGGCTGTAATAACATCTGATGGAGGTTATGGAATGACTGTAAATCTATCTGATATTGAAGATAATTCGTTAAAGGGCTTTATAGGCTTTCAGTCAATTGTATTATTCAAGGACTATTTTAGAAAAATGAAATGTCCTAAGTACATTTTCTGGTTTGATAATCCAATGTATTTTGGAAATCTGTTTGAAGGAATAGATGATAAATATTATCTTTTGTGCCAGGATAGATATTATGCTGAATTTATAGAGGAGCATTTTGGCGCGGTCAATGCTTTGCAGCTTCCGCCGGCAGGAGAAGATGCTGGATGGGCGGCGAACAAAGACAGACCATTTGATATAGTGTTTATCGGGGCGTGCAATTATGTAGATGAGAGTGTTATTAAAGATGAGTTTCAGAGGGAATATTATGAATATATGAAAACACATCCTAATATAACATTTGAACAGGGACTTAAAGAGCTTCTTGTATACAAAGATTTTAATATTGATGAGCAAAAGTTTCTTTCACTGCTTGATTCTTTGCAGGATGTATGCCGCAATATAGTTAATTACTATAGGACGAAGGTGCTTGAGACACTTTTGGCAGCAGGTATTAAGATTGATGTATTTGGAGATACATGGGATAGATATTCTGGACTTGGCAGGGATAATCTTATAAAGCATGATGCTGTAAATGTAGATGAGTCCCTTGAAATATGGGGCAGATCTAAGATAGGACTTAATGTGATGACCTGGCATAAGGCAGGAATGACGGAAAGAATAGCTAATATATGCCTGTCTGGTGCGGTATGCTTAAGTGAGAGAACAGAATATCTGGATAGAGAATTTAACAATTATGAGGATATTGTTACGTTTAATCTTGAACATCTTGAAAAGCTGCCAGATGTAGTAAGAGAATTACTTGCAAATGACAGCTTAAGAGAGAGTATAGCACAGAACGCATATATAAAAGCCTCTAAAGAACATATTTGGGATAATAGGGCAGAGAGTATCTTAAGAGGCTTATAAATTACAATTATGATATTAAATCAACCCAGCAATTTTGAATATATCATTTAACCTGACCTTATAATTGTGGAATTCTTTAACTTTATTGTAACCATTTAGCGCGATAGCCTTACGTTCATCTTCGTGCTTTATGTAGTAATCACATTTTCTGATAAGGTCATCAATTGATTCGTAATATACAAAGTCCTTATCAGGTGTGAAGTATTCAAGGAAATCTGCCTGATAATTAGTGAGTAGAAATCCACCGGCACCCATAATATCCATACAGCGGAGCGGAATACCTGATTTAATGCTTCTCAGAGTGATATTCAGGTTGATTTTGCTGCATTTGAATACATAAGGCATATTGTCGTAGAAATCAATAGGACCTTTGTTAATCACATCAGGAAGCTCTGGAGTTGGGTTGTGTGTATAAAGTTTGGTTGTAAAATGGTCAGATACAGCCTTTAATATCTCAAAGCGTTCATTCTGTGTGACCTTTCTTGCAAGAAAATAATTCGCATATACATAAGAAGGAGTTTCAATGCCATCTTTATTAGGTGTGTAAGGTGTTATTTCCTGTATGGCTTTAATTATGTCAGGAGAAAGTACATCTTCAAGGAAATTAGCACCATATATACGCTGTTGTGCATTTATTACAGCATCGAGGTAGCCCTTAACATATGGAGATATATTCTCTAGTCTTTCATAGAAATTGCCTTTTTCGTTGTACATAGAGCCGACAAATGATACATCACTGTCAAATACCTGATGAACCCTGGTGTTCATTGGCATACGGTCAAGACGTGCAGTGTTGACAGCAAGAGGCATATAATATACTGTATTTATTCCCCCGTTCTTAAGCTGTAGATATTGTTCACTGTCGAATAAGAATATGTAATTGCAGGGGTTGGTTATAGTGTATGAATACAGTGTAAGAAGCGGGCTGTCGTATATCCATGATATGTATGGAATGTTGTGGCGGTTGCAGTTAGTAGATACGGCAGCACTGTAATTAAAGCTGAATACGGCATCGTAGTGCTGTCCTGTAATCTGTTCTTCAAAAAGCTTATCAAACTCTTCGCTTGCTCTTTCCAGAAAAAGTGGAGTTGATACAACTGTTAATTCATGCCCCATCTCAGTAAGGGCTTCTTTAATATCTTCAACACCAAAGTGGTGGTTCTCAAATTCAAGAATTCTCATAGTATTCCTCGTATTATTTTTATTTTATCTCTGATATTATATCATAAATTTTGTGCAGTTTTTCAGCGAATATAAAGTTCCGTAAGGAACTTTTAAGATGAGCAAATTAGTGCTCATTATACCATAAATTTTGCGCAGCTATTCAGCGCATATAAAGTTCCGTAAGGAACTTTTAAGATGAGCACTTTAGTGCTCATTATAACAGCATATATCAGTTGGAATGGTTTTGAATATTTCGGACATAAGTCTGCTATTGATTGCTAATAAGCAGTGTAATATATTATAATTCAGGTAATTATTATATCGGCAGAGGAGATGTGTTGTGAAAGTACTATTTTTTCAATGGGATGCATTTATGCAGAAGGGCATAGAGGCAGCATTAAAGGAACTTAATATAGAATATGATACATTTTATTACACGATGAAAGACTGGGATAATGACAGTGAACTTGAGAGTAGTCTTGACAGATATATAGCGGTGTCCAAGAATGTATACGACTGTGTGTTTTCAGTTAATTTCTCGCCGGTTATCTCGGACTTGTGTAATAGATTAAAGCTTCCTTATATTTCGTGGGTGTATGACTGCCCTATCAATATAAGAAGGACAGAGGTATTAAAGAATAAGTGTAATACAATTTATTTCTTTGACAGAATACAGGCACAGCATTATATGGAAAATGGAGTAGCAGGGGCGAAGCATTTGCCGCTGGCGGCTGATGTAGATACATTTCGGCCGGCTTTAGCTAAAGATGATAATTATGCGTGTGATGTTGCATTTGTTGGAAAATTGTATAAATCGGACTATTCTTATATAAGTAATTATCAGGATGTATACACGAAAGGTTATCTTGAAGGTATTGTTGAAACACAGCAAAAGCTGTATGGAGGATATATTATAGATGACTGCATTAATGATAATATAATGAAGCATATTAATGAGAATTTTGCCAATGTATCCAATGGCAGTTATT
This sequence comes from Lachnospira sp., assembly GCA_050874785.1. Classification (GTDB taxonomy): domain Bacteria; phylum Bacillota; class Clostridia; order Lachnospirales; family Lachnospiraceae; genus Lachnospira. Next base: position 7,300 of record JBNMLJ010000016.1, on the reverse strand, counting down.
CGGTTATTAAGCCGGAGGTTACATATGCACTGGCAACAGAGGTCACAAGCAGGGAGAGGTTTATGGCACTTGCACTTTTGCAGAACAGGTGTAATGTTAATCTATATTCTACAGATGTGGATGAAAGATTAAATAATGTCAATAATAGGGGATATATTGATTATTATTCCCAGATGCCCAAAGCATTTTATAATGCAAAGATTAACCTTAATATATCGCTTAAGATAATACAGTCAGGAATTCCACTGCGTGTGCTTGACGTACTTGCCTGCAAGGGATTTCTTATAACTAACTACCAGGCAGAGATAATGGAATATTTTACGCCGGGAAAGGATCTTGTTGTATATGAGGATATTAAAGACCTTATAGCGAAAGTACAGTATTATCTTGATAATGAAGATGAAAGATTATGGATTGCGGATAATGGCTATAAAAAGGTTAAAGAGAACTTTAAGGTGAAAGACAGAATTGATAGTATATTAAGAAATTAGATATACATTTTTGCATATGTGCATTGTTTGTGCTTGCGGCTTATGTCACCTAAAGAGTATAATATCAATGTGACACCAATATTATGCGATTGGAGAAATTATATGGATAAGATTAATTCATTTTATAAGATGTTAAAATACAATGCTGAGAAGTATCCGGATAAAGAGGCGATTATATATGACACGATGACGGTTACTTATCAGAAGCTTTTTGAGGACTCATATAAGAAAGCACTTCATCTTATGAGGTTTGAGGGCAGCAGGATTGCAATATATGGACCAGCTTCATACAGATGGATAGTTAATATGTTTGGAACAATCCTTGCTGGTAAGGACGTTGTGCTTGTTGATTTTTTCCTTCCCCAGAATACAAGAAATGATATATTAAAGAAGGTGGGTGTTGATTACATTTTATCATCTACTAACCAGTATATACTTGCAGACAATGAGGCAATTATAATAACTGATGCGGAGAAGGATGAGGTAAATGGCCTTATATATAATGAAGAAAATGTAAAAGAGGGCAATATTCTTATGCTTACAGCCGTTCCACAGGAGTGTGACAAGGCGGTTGTGCTTACAGTTTCCAATATACTTAATACAGTAAGTGCAGTTAATGAATGTTGTATGTGTGCACCAGAGGATAAGGTGCTTGCACAGATTGCACTTCATCATATATTTGGATATATATACAGTCTTATATGGCCAATCCATAATGGTGCGTGTGTATGTATTGGAAGAGGCTTAAGACATATAGATGCAGATACTTATTATTACAATCCTACAATCCTGCCTGGAACACCATCTATGATTGAATATCTGAAGAGAATAAAAGCACTTAATGAAAATCTTAAGACTATAATTATAGGAGGTGCAAGCTGTCCGTTCAGATTATTTGAGGCGTTAAAGGACAGGGATTTGAAGGTATACAATGTATTTGGAATGACAGAGGTGTCAGGATGTATTGGAATTAATGATACTATGGATGGCACTTACAAGATATTTGCTAGTTCTAAGGTTGCAATTGAACCTGATGGTGAGATTGTGGTAAGTGGTGACTGCGTTATGAAAGGCTACGATAAAGATGATGCATATACTAAGCGTGTCATCAGGGACGGAGTATATCATACAGGTGATATAGGAAGAATTAATGATAAAGGTCGTCTTGTACTTTTAAAACGTAACCCTGAGATTATTCTTCTTCCAACAGGAGAGAAGATAAGCAGGACAGTTACAATAAGACAGATTAGTGCACTGGACGGAGTTGCAGAAAGCTATGTTACTTTATATGATGACAAGCTTACAGCAGTTATCGTGCCAATAGATAAAGATGTAAGAGAAGAAAGATTTGTAAGGCTTATTAATAAATATAACGAAAAAAAAGGTTACCGCTGGGAAATCCAGAAGACAATCATAAGCAAAGCTCCACTTCCAAGAATGGATAATGGTGATATTGACCAGAATGCAATAGAAACACTTATTGCTAATGAAAAGTAAGGTGTTAAGTAAATGTGGTGAGTGCCGATATATTTATTAGACTAATTAAGGATGAGAGGTAATGTCATGGAGGATATGAAGAAAGAACAGTTAGAAGTATTAAATGAAGCAAAAGGATATTGTGCAAATGTACTTCACTGCATAGATACAGTTGTTCCAGAACTTAAAGGCAATAAGAAGGATGATACAGATGAGTATCTTAGAATGACTGTTGACGGAGTTAATGTAGCTCTTGAGATGTATAATGCAACAAGAGATTTAACAGCAGGCGCACAGCCGGCAGTAGATGAGGCTGAGGGTAATAATGCTGTTAAAGAGTTATCAGCAGCATTAAAGTCAGGTGATGATTCAGCTAAGGCTGATGCTCTTGTAAAGGTAAGAGTATTCATCGCTCAGTTTAAGGAGTGTGCTGAGGCTGTCTGCAAGTAATAGAATGTATTGATGGATTATGTATTGATAGATTAATCCAGTTCAATACGCCCTGATATATAATATATGTAATTTAATAAAAGATAAAACCCCTGTTATAGAAGAAAACAGCAGATAATGAATTGTTGTTTTCTTCTATAACAGGGGTTATTTATATGTTCTTCCAGATATGGTTTCTATCAACACATTTTGTCCTATAACGATTATTGTCAAACACGGTTGCTGTAAACACATCTTGTCTTATAAGTCTAAATATATCCGTTAAACATCATTCCGGTATAAGCCGAAAGGTTATAAGGATCAGGGAATGACCTTAATGGATTCTTGTATGCAATAATCTTATTGTTGACATAGTCCATAGGGTTGAGTGCAATATCCTCAGCCTTTTCTTTAATGGAATTCTTAAACGAATTAAGGCTTTCATAAATGTGGCTTAAGGCGTCTTTATTATCAGCGTTAATAATAACTTCCTTGTCAGCACTTATAGTTCCGTCTTTATTAAGCGAAAGTCCGCTGTCTGCAAGCTGCTTCTTGTATGAGCGTGCAATTGATGCGATTTCATTCTGGAGCTTTTCTGTTCCCTGAAAATGATTATTATTCTCATCATTAGTAACAGAGATAAGGTTGTTGTAACCAGCTACAAGTTCGTTAAGACTTTCCACAATAGAGTCTGCATCTGCCTTGAGGCTTATTGTTACAGGTTCTTCTGTTACCTTTGATAATTTGACATCATATGCTTTGTTGATTGTTATTGAATTGCTCATAGATGAGCGTTCATCACCATCAACATCAAATATGGCGTTGGCTGGATATTGTGTAACCCTGTCAAGTCCAAGAGTATCAATGAGCGGCTGGTTGCTAGCATCATCTGACTTTATGGAGAATATAACAGGAGTTGTTCCGTTAATGCCGGTTGCTTCTGATTCAATATTAATAGCTGTATTGCCTAGATTATCTTCCTTGATATTAGCTGTAAGTCCAATGTTGGAGCGGTTGATAAGTCTTGCAATCTTGTTCTGTATATTATTAGTTGTCTCGGAGTTGTCCACTTTAAACTGGAACTCATATATAACATCATTGATTGATAAATCAAAAGAATATTCGCCAGGTTTTATATGCTTTGAACGTGGCTGTAGGTAGTTACCTGTATTAAGCTGTGAACAGGCTAACTGTTTAACATTTATATCAAAGCTTTCATCATCTGATGCTGCACCAAAGTCGGTAATGTAACTGGCATTGACGGCAGAAGCATTGCTTGATACAGCAGACTTCTTAAATGTCATTGTACCATCAGCACCGTCAGATAAATCCTCAGTAATATTCTCTAACGCTCTTGCATGTTCTTTTAAATCAATGGCGTATTTCTGGGCAGCAGTTGATAAGTCTAATTTGTACACAGGAGTCTGGCTGTTAATCTTAACAACCTTGCTATATGTGTTCTTAAGCTGAGTTCTTGTATGTGAGTCATACTTGGAATTAGATTTGTTCCCGTACTGGGATAAATAATAGCTGTATACACTACTAATCATAACAGTCACCTCCCTGTCTGTATGTATAATTGGTATAATGTGTATCGTCACAAAATATTTAATATATTACTATAATTACATATAAAACACATAAATATATAACTTTAACTGTCATCAGTTGCAGATACAGTAACTCCATTTGCTATATCCATAAACTTTATTATATTTTATAAGGAATGGCTTGATTTTGCAATATACATATAGTAGAATGTTTAAGGTTTTTTGAAAATATTTATATAAATAATGTATAAATTATAAAAATCTGGTTGACGAAATATCAAAAAATATGTTATATTAGGCTGGCTATGGAAGCGGTCTTTTTTTTATGCCCGAAACTTACCCAACAGTTCAGGTATTAAAGAAAAACCAATTGGTGTTAATAACACCTGCAAAATAAATAATTGGAGGTGGAAGTTGTGCGAGTAAAGATAACATTGGCATGTACTGAGTGTAAACAGCGCAATTACAACATGACTAAGGAAAAGAAAGCTCATCCGGACAGAATGGAAACAAAGAAATATTGCAAGTTCTGTAAGTCACACACATTACACAAGGAAACAAAGTAATTGGTATCAGTGAGGTATTAAGATGAGTGAAGCTGTTAAGACAAAAAAACAGAAAAAGAGCTGGTTCAAGGGCTTAAAGACAGAGTTCTCTAAGATTATTTGGCCAGACCAGAAGTCACTTACAAAGGAAACCATCGCTGTATTGGTTGTATCCGTATTATTAGGTGTAATTATTTCAGTTGTGGACTTGATTGTTCGCTTTGGAATTGAATTCATTGTAAAGTAAGGAAAAGGTGATCAGATGGACGAAGCAAAATGGTATGTTGCCCATACTTATTCAGGATATGAGAATAAGGTTAAGGCTAATATCGAGAAAACTGTTGAAAACAGAAATCTTCAGGACCAGATTTTTGAAGTTCTTGTTCCGCTTGAAACAGTAGTGGAAGTTAAGGACGGCAAGAAGAAGACGGTTCAGAGGAAGACGTTTCCTGGATATGTCTTTGTAAAGATGGTGATGAATGATGACAGCTGGTATGTTGTCAGAAACACCAGGGGCGTAACAGGGTTTGTTGGTCCTGGATCTAAACCAGTACCATTATCTCCAGCTGAGATAAGATCATTCGGAATCAGCTCTGATGATGAAGAAGCTAAGCCAGTAGTTGAGTTTGCTGGTAAGGTAGGCGATCAAATCAAGATTCTTTCAGGTGCCTGGGAGGATACAGTAGGAGAAATTGTCAGCATTAATGAAGGCAAGCAGTGTGTTACAATTAATGTTGAGATGTTCGGTCGTGAAACACCGGTCGAGATTGATTTCACAGACGTGAAATTACTGTAAGATTTAGGTCTTACAAGAAGTGGGAGGCTTTAAAGCCGCCATAAACCACATTATATTTAGGAGGTGCCACAATGGCAAAGAAAGTAACAGGTTATATTAAATTACAGATTCCTGCCGGCAAGGCTACACCAGCTCCACCAGTTGGTCCAGCACTTGGTCAGCATGGTGTTAACATTGTAGAATTTACAAAGCAGTTTAATGCAAAGACAGCAGATCAGGGCGACTTAATTATCCCTGTAGTAATCACAGTTTATGCTGATAGAAGTTTCAGCTTCATCACAAAGACTCCACCTGCTGCAGTTCTTCTTAAGAAGGCTTGCAATATTAAGTCAGGTTCAGGCGTGCCTAACAAGAATAAGGTTGCTACAATTAAGAGAGCAGAAGTTCAGAAGATTGCTGAACTTAAGATGCCAGACTTAAATGCAGCTACAATCGAAGCAGCTACTTCAATGATCGAAGGTACTGCTAAGAGTATGGGTATTGTTGTAGAAGACTAATTCTATAACGAGGCTTTGAATAAAGATTGCTAAAGGTCTTTAAAGACATTTGGACAAGATTTTATTTTATAATTTGTTGATTTTCATAGAAGAACATGTGGCTGAGAATTAATCTCGGGATTGTTCAATATGTGGGAGGAAAGATGAAATCCTTCCGATAATACCACTAGGAGGTTTATATAATGAAAAGAGGAAAGAAATACGTTGAGGCAGCCAAGAATATTGACCGCCAGACATTATATGAAGCAACTGAAGCTGTTTCTTTAGTTAAGAAGAGTGCAGTTGCAAAGTTCGACGAGACAATTGAAGCTCATATCAGAACAGGTTGTGATGGACGTCACGCTGAGCAGCAGATCAGAGGAGCTGTTGTTCTTCCACACGGAACAGGTAAGACTGTAAAGGTATTAGTATTTGCTAAGGGTGCTAAGGCTGAAGAAGCTGAAGCAGCAGGAGCAGATTTCGTTGGTGGCGAGGAATTAATTCCTAAGATCCAGAATGATAACTGGTTTGATTTTGATGTAGTAGTTGCTACACCTGATATGATGGGCGTTGTTGGTCGTTTAGGACGTGTACTCGGACCTAAGGGCTTAATGCCAAACCCTAAGGCTGGTACAGTTACAATGGATGTAACAAAAGCTGTTAATGATATCAAGGCTGGTAAGATCGAATACAGACTTGATAAGACAAATATCATTCATGTGCCAATTGGTAAGGCTTCATTCACAGAGGAGCAGTTATCAGACAACTTCCAGGCTATTATGGATGCAATCGTTAAGGCTAAACCAACTTCACTTAAGGGACAGTATTTAAAGAGTGTTGTTCTTACAGCTACTATGGGTCCTGGTGTAAAGGTTAGCACAGCTAAGTACGTTGGTTAATTATAATTAATTAATCATATGTAAGCTGATGAATGGATTAGCTTATTGCAGGATTTGGGTTATACAACGCAATATTACGAAGAATTAATATATTCTTTGTGAATAACGGTTGACAACCAATATATTATGATAGTATACTATCAATGTTTGTGTTACTATCTGGTTGATTTGGATATAGATTTATAATCTGTATCAGATTGATGTGATGGTTTCATAATATAATTAAAGTGAAAGTGATTTCACATTTTGCCTAAGACAGCAGGTCCCGAAAGGGTTAAAGGTAATACGCCTACCGAGGACAGACTTAATGCGTAAAGCATTGATTATCAGTTTATTCAGTCCTTCTGTCTTATAGATAGAAGGACTTTTTTGTTAGAGCAATGAAGCATAATACTTAAAGTGTTATGGTTGTTGTTGAATGAGCCTGATACATGTACGTCTGGGCAGAATATTATCTGGCGACAGATATAATCTAACAGGAGGTAAATATTCATGGCAAAAGTAGAACTTAAGCAGCCTATCGTAGACGAAATCAAAGCAAGCTTAGAAGGCGCTCAGGGCGTTGTGGTAGTTGACTACCGTGGCTTAACTGTTGAGCAGGATACACAGCTTCGTAAGCAGTTAAGAGAAGCTGGTGT
>JBNMLJ010000015.1:0-71392 GCA_050874785.1 Lachnospira sp. | reverse complement strand
TTATAATATTAAAAAAAATATTATATTTCCCAAATTATAAAATTCTAAAAATCGTAATATTTAAAAATTATAATACTTTAGATAAGAAATCTTTAAGTCGTGCGCTCTTTGGGTTATCAAAGAATTCCTTAGGAGCTTCGTCTTCTTCAATCATACCTTCATTGATGAACATACAGCGTGTAGCTACTTCCCTTGCAAAGCCCATCTCGTGTGTAACTACCATCATAGTCATACCATCTGCGGCAAGCTCTTTCATAATTGCAAGAACTTCACCAACCATCTCAGGGTCAAGAGCAGAAGTAGGTTCATCAAATAACATAATCTCTGGGTTCATAGCAAGAGCTCTTGCTATTGCAACTCGCTGTTTCTGTCCACCAGATAACATATCAGGGTAAGAGCCGGCTTTGTCTAAAAGACCAACTCGCTCAAGAAGCTCTAAAGCTTTCTTGTCAGCTTCTTCCTTGCTCATAAGTCCTAACTGTGTAGGTGCAAGAGTAATATTTTTCTTGATTGTCATATTAGGAAAGAGATTAAAATGCTGGAATACCATTCCAATGCTCTGTCTTAATTTATCAACATCTACACCCTTTTCTGTGAGGTCATTGCCTTCATATATTATATGTCCTGAAGTAGGAACTTCAAGCAGATTAAGTGATCTTAAAAATGTAGACTTACCACAGCCTGAAGGACCTATTATGGCAATAACTTCGCCCTTGGTAATAGTTGTATTAATGTCCTTAAGTACAACGTGGTCGCCAAATGTCTTTTTAAGATTTTTAACTTCAAGAATTACATTAGTGTCGTTCATTGCTTCTTAATCTCCTTTCAAGTTTCTTTACAAGTGATGAAAGAATCACAACAAGTACAAGATATATAAGTGCAACACCGAAAAGCGGAAGCATTGGGTCATATGTTATGCTTCGGATAATATCACCGCCACGGGTAAGGTCGTTAAGACCGATATAACCACTTATTGATGTCTCTTTTAAGAGTACGATAAATTCATTGGCGAGTGCTGGAAGTACATTCTTAAATGCCTGTGGAAGTATTACCTGAATCATAGTCTGTCTATAGTTAAGACCAAGGCTTCGTGCGGCTTCAAACTGTCCGTTGTCAATTGACATAATACCTGAACGAAAGATTTCGGCAACATAAGCACCAGAGTTAATACCAAAGGCAAGGAGTGCAACAACAATCTTGTTAATATGTACTGAGCTGAATATTACATAGTAGATAATAAGGAGCTGTACCATTGTAGGTGTTCCTCGTATAACTGTGAGGTAAATGTTGCAGAGGAAGTTAAGTACCTTCATCTTGCCTGTCTTATCGTGGTTAGAACGTACGATTGCAATAAGGAAACCTATTACAATACCGATAAGTGCGGCACATATTGCAATTATAAGAGTATTTCTTAAACCTGTGAGAAGATACTGGTATCTTGCATCATCAATGAAATCACTCTTGAATTTATCAGCAAAATTAGAACCAGAAGCTTTAACATCATTATTTCTTACGATAACAACCTGGCTTGAAGTTGTGTAAGGAATTGAGAAATCAATATTCTTAAGACGTTCTTCTGTAACAGTCATACCAGATATACCAAAATCAGCTTTTCCAGAAGATACAGCAGTAATGATTGAATCAAATTCCATATCTTCAACTTCAACCTTCATATTAAGATAATCGGCTATCGCATTGGCAATATCGACATCAATACCACATACCTTTCCATTGCTGTAATATTCATAAGGTTCAAAGTAAGCGTTAAGAGCAATAGTAAGAGTTCCATTAGAACCTGAGCTTGTAGGTACATATGCCTCTTTAGAAGCATTTTCACCAATATAATTATTAATAATTGTATTAACTGTTCCGTTGGCAATAAGGACATTTAACGCCTCATTGACTTTCTCTGTTAATGATGAATTGTTCTTGGCAATACATATAGCATAGTCTTCTGTAACAAATTCCTCATCAAGAATCATAAGTTCATTGTTAGCGGCAACAAATGCTTTAGCTGGCTGGGCATCAATTACAACAGCGTCAATCTTACCCTGCTTAAGAGCCTGAATTGCATCATTTCCTTTATTATATCGTTCAACCTTAGTTCCTGAACCATCGGATTCCATATCGGAAACGTATATGTCACCTGTAGTTCCAAGCTGTACGCCGACTGACTTTCCAGCAAGGTCATCTACTGAAAATACAGTGTTCTCTGGAATTTTACTGCCACAGGCGGTAAGCGTTAATGTACTTGCAAGACTTAACACAAGCACAACAGAGAGCATAAAAAGGCGTTTGAATGTTGAGAGCTTTTTAGTGTTCATCATTTTAATCCTTTCGTTTAATCATAATGTTATAATTATACACAGATTATGTATCATATTTCAATGATAAAAATAAATTACTGTATAAAACTGCAATTATAAAGTGATGAAGCATTTTCTGATTAATAAGGAAAATTAATTTACTACACTGTCATTATAAATATTGAATTATATTAGAAATAATGTAAAATATAAAGATAGCGTGATTACTAAATGAAATGAGGAACTATATGAAGAACAATGATAATAAGATTATAAATATTATATTCAGGGTTGTTATTATCGGCGCATTTTTTATGGGAATAAGGACGATATATAATTTCTATGTGCTGATGATTACCTATAAGGGAATATCCGGAGAAGATATGTTTAACAGGGTAGCTTCGATGGTTGATGATTATGTTATGTTTATGGTATTTATGGTGGCTTCGGTGGTATTCAGCGTGCTTGCAAGAAAGCTGGTGAATAATAATACATTTATTATAAGGACAATAAGCATAGCTGTTTCACTTGTATGCAGTGTGCCAGAGCTTATAGCTGTGTATTACTTTGCAATGCTTACAATGGTGAAATACCCACAGTATGCCAATATACTTGGTGTAAGCGTGACGCTTAATGATGTGTATACATCGTCAGTTGCAGTATTTTTACAGAATAATCCTTATATGTTCTATACATTTTTTATTGGAGTGGCAGTATTTGCTGTGCTTACAATAACTTCAATATATTCACTTATAACAGGCAGAAAGACACAGCAGGTTTAGAAAATACACGAATATTAGAAAATATAAAGGGTTAAATTGTATGAATAGCTTAGGATATATAAAGTAGAAGTACACTAAAAGAAAGGCAGAGCAGGCTTAAATGAAGATAGTTACACCAGATTATTATAAGAATTTTAAATGTATAGCGGGAGAATGTACGGATACATGCTGTGCAGGCTGGGATGTTGATGTTGATAAAGAGTCGTACAAGCAGTATAGGAGAGTAATTGGGTCATTTGGCAATAAGTTAAGAAGTGTTATGGTGCCATCTGAAGATGGTGGCTGTACATTTACGCTAAAAGAGGGAAGATGTCCCTTTCTTAATAAGAAGAATTTGTGTGAGATTTATATCAAGCTTGGTAAGGATTCGCTGTGTGAAACGTGTGCAGAGTTTCCCAGATTTATTAATGAATATGGCAATACAAGGGAGATTGGAATTGCACCATCCTGTAAGACAGCAGGTGAGCTTATATTAGGATATAAGGACGAGCTTAAATTCAGAGAGGTAAAGAACAGGGAACAGATTGACAGCTACAATGATATAGACCCACTTACCTTTGTACAGTTAAGGCAGGCAAGAATTATAGCTTATAATATAGCCACGGACAGAGATTACACGATAATGGAAAGATGCGTGCTTATACTGATGTTTGCAAGGAATATACAGGATTATCTTGATAGAGAAAGAGATGAACTTATAGTAGGTGTATGTGGACGTTTTGCCAAGGAAGACTACAGGGAAAATAAGTTAAACAGGGCAAGGCGTATTGCTGCTGGAAAGAAAGATACATATAAGCATATAAGAAAGTTCTTTGAAAGTTTTGAGGGAATGGAAGTTATTAATAAAGATTGGAATATATACACAGAGGAAGTTAATAATTTCTTTGAGGAATGTACAAGTGCAGAGCAGTTCAGGGCTGTTGTGAAGGAATTTGACGAATACCACAAGGAAGATGAAACTGAATATGAACAGCTTCTTATGTATTATCTGTACAGATATTTTCTTGATTCAGTATATGATTATAATCTGCTTTTAAAAGTCAAGGGCGGTATTGTTGGAATAATTGCAATTAAAATGCTGAATATTGCTGACTGGTGGTATAATAACAAAGAACTTTCATTTACACGGAAGGTAGACCTTGCTCATCTGTATTCAAGACAGTATGAACATTCATATTATAATTATGAAGTGTATAATCAATATTTTATGAGCAAGAGAGCGTATGCATATGAGAATCTTTTATCAGAGCTTATAGATTTAGAGTAAGATAATCCATTGGCTGTTTAAAGATAAGGACAAGTGAGGTAAAGAGTAATGAAGATGATTCTAAAGTATCTGGAAGAATTAAAAAAAGAGTGTGTGTTAGCACCACTTTTTAAAATGCTTGAAGCACTCTTTGAGTTATTCGTTCCATTGGTAGTTGCTTCTATAATTGACAGAGGCATCGGACAGCAGGACACAGCTTATATAGTAAAAATGTGCCTTATGCTTTTAGGCCTTGCGATTATAGGTCTTGTATGTTCAATAACAGCACAGTATTTCAGTGCCAAGGCGGCAGTTGGCTGTGCTACAGGAATAAGGCATGCTTTATTCAAGCATATACAGTCACTTTCGTTCACGGAGATGGACGACATTGGAACGTCAACTCTTATGACAAGAATGACAAGTGATATTAACCAGATTCAGAATGGTGTTAATCTTGTATTAAGATTATTCTTACGTTCTCCATTTATTGTATTTGGTGCTATGATTATGGCATTTACAATAGATGTCAAGGCGGCACTTATATTTGTCGCAGCTATACCAGTCCTTGCCGTTATAGTATTTGGAATTATGATAGGAACAAGACCTTTATATAAGAAGGTACAGGCAGGTCTTGATACAATCCTTGGAATAACAAGGGAAAATCTTACAGGTGTAAGAGTAATAAGAGCATTTAATAAGCAGGACGATGAATTTGCACGTTTTAAGAATAAGAATGAAGAACTTAATCATCTGCAGAAGTTCGTAGGTAAGATTTCAGGTCTTATGAATCCTCTTACTTACACAGTTGTTAATGTTTCAATAATTGCACTTATATGGGTTGGTGCAATAAGAGTTAATCAAGGTGGTCTTACGCAGGGACAGGTTGTAGCCCTTTACAATTATATGTCACAGATACTTGTTGAGCTTATCAAGCTTGCTAATCTTGTAATTAATATAACTAAGGCTCTTGCCTGTGCAGGAAGAATTGAGTCAATATTTGAAGTGCAGCCAAGTATGAAGGATGGCAGTATGGATTTATCAGCATATAAAGAAAATGTTCCTGTCGTAGAATTTAAGAATGTTGCCCTTAAGTATAATGGAGCTGGTGATACAAGTATTGCCGGCGTTAATTTTAAGGCTTACAGGGGACAGACTATCGGTATAATAGGTGGTACTGGTTCAGGTAAGTCAAGTCTTGTCGGACTTATACCAAGGTTTTATGATGCAACCAGTGGCGAAGTATTAATAAATGGAACTAATGTTAAAGATATTAATATAGAACAGTTAAGGGACAAAGTCGGAATAGTAATGCAGAAGGCAGTATTATTCAAAGGAAGCATAAGAAAGAATATCCAGATGGCTAAGGCAGATGCTACAGATAAAGAGATAGATGATGCACTTGCAATAGCACAGGCGAAGGAATTCGTTGATAAGAAGAAAGGCCGCCTTGACTATATGATTGAACAGGGTGGTAAGAACCTTTCAGGTGGACAAAGACAAAGACTTACAATTGCAAGGGCAGTTGTTAAAAAGCCAGATGTCCTTATTCTTGATGACAGTGCATCAGCTCTTGACTTTGCTACAGATGCGGCACTTAGAAAGTCTATAAGAACGATGCCTAATAATCCTACAGTATTTATAGTATCACAGCGTTCAGCATCACTTATGCACGCAGATAAAATTATCGTGCTTGATGATGGTGAGGTTGCAGGAATAGGTACACATACAGAACTTTTGGAGAATTGTGAAGTATACAGGGAAATATATAATTCACAGTTCAAGTCATAGGTCAGAATGGAGATTAGTTATGAAAGATAATAAGGATAAAAGAGAAGCGCAGAAGTCTACGCTTGGCAAAGTATTAAAAAGAATAAAGAAATATAGTGGATTTCTTGTTATATCAATCCTTATGGCTGCTGTAACAGTTGCTTCTACATTGTATGTGCCAATTCTTGTTGGTAGAGGAATTGACCATATTATAGGACCGGGCAATGTTGATTTTGCAGGCATAACAAAGGTGCTTATAACAATAGGAATTGTTGTTGCCATAACAGCACTGTCACAGTGGATAATGAATATATGCAATAATAAGATAACTTACCACGTTACAAGAGATATAAGAGATGAGGCTATGGAAAAGTTACAGAAGCTTCCTCTTAAATATATTGACGCACAGTCATATGGTGATATTGTAAGCCGTGTAATTGCCGATGTTGACCAGTTCGCAGATGGTCTTTTAATGGGATTTACACAGTTCTTTTCAGGTGTGCTTACAATTGCAGGAACACTTATATTTATGCTTACAATAAATGTAAAGATTACACTTGTAGTTGTTGTTATAACCCCGGTTTCATTATTTGTTGCAAGCTTTATTGCTAAGAAGACATTTTCAATGTTCAAGCTCCAATCAGAAACAAGAGGTGAGCAGACGGCATTTATTGATGAGATGATTGGCGGACAGAAGGTTGTAAAGGCATACGGCTATGAAGAAAGGGCAGTAGAAGAATTTGACGAGATTAATAAAAGATTACAGAAGTATTCTTTAAGAGCTATATTCTTCTCATCAATAACTAACCCATCGACGAGATTTGTCAACAGCCTTGTGTATGCAGCAGTAGCTGTTGCAGGTGCATTTTCTGCAATAGGCGGAGGCATAACAGTTGGACAGTTATCAAGCTTCTTAAGTTATGCTACACAGTATACTAAGCCTTTTAATGAAATATCAGGCGTTATAACAGAGCTTCAGAATGCCATTGCGTGTGCAGGAAGAATGTTCGAGCTTATAGAGGAAGAACCAGAAATTCCAGATGCACCATCAGCAGTTAGTGTTACAGATATTGATGGCAGGGTAGACCTTAATAACGTATACTTCTCATACACACCAGACAGAAAGCTTATAGAGGACTTCACACTTCACGTTAAGAAGGGACAGAAGATTGCGATTGTAGGTCCTACAGGCTGTGGTAAGACAACAGTAATCAACCTTTTAATGAGGTTTTATGATGTTAATTCAGGAAGCATAGATGTATCAGGTGTTGATATAAGGGATATGACAAGATATTCATTAAGACACGGTTTTGGTATGGTATTACAGGAAACATGGCTTAAGGCAGGAACTATCAGGGAGAATATCACTATGGGAAAGCCGGATGCCACAGAAGAAGAGATTATTGAGGCAGCTAAGGCTTCATACTCATACGGATTTATAAAGCGTCTTCCTAATGGGTTTGATACAGTGATTGGTGAGGACGGAGGAAGTCTTTCACAGGGGCAGAAGCAGCTTTTGTGCATAACAAGAATTATGCTTACAAGACCACCAATGCTTATTCTTGATGAGGCAACTTCATCTATAGATACCCGAACTGAAATAAAAATTCAGAACGCATTTAACAAGCTTATGGAAGGAAGAACAAGCTTTATAGTTGCCCACAGACTTTCTACAATACAGTCAGCAGATGTTATACTTGTTATGAAAGACGGACATATTATAGAAAAGGGTAATCACGAAGAACTGCTTGCGGCTGGCGGATTTTATAAGAACTTATATGAGAGCCAGTTCGATACAGCAACAGCATAGGAAGAATATGAGATTGTATATAACGGACATATCTGATGTAACCGAGGATATGTTTAACACTGGGAAAATGCTTGTGCCAGAGTACAGGCAGGAGAAGATTGACAGATATCAATATATGGAAGATAAGAGGAGAAGCCTTGTTGCAGGGCTTCTTCTTAATTATGCAACAAAGGACTATGAAGCTGGAAATTCGGAATATGATAAAGATATAAATAAGCTTATTAGGGAAGTATCTGTTGACAAGCTTATCAGCGGATATGATAAGTCTTATGATTATGATATCAAACTTACTGCGAATAATAAGCCGGAGTATGCGGATAAGAATATACATTTTAATCTTTCCCACACAGGAGATTATGTTGTATGCGCCATATCAGAAAATGCAGTTGGCGTGGATATAGAGCATACAAGAAATAATTATTTAAAGGTTGCCAGAAGATTTTTTACTGATAATGAATGTCAGTGGATTGGAGAAGATGAGAACCGTTTTCTTAGAATATGGACATTAAAGGAAGCATATTCCAAATATACAGGACAGGGAATAGCTCTCACGATATCAGATACCGAGTTCAGGTATGAGAAGAATGATAAAGGGGAGGATATTATTAATTGTTATATTAATAAAGATAAGATAACTAATATTAATATCGTCCAGCTTAATAATATTAAGTCGGAATACGTTATATCTGCAATAGAAAAGACATTTTATTAACGATTATAAAATGAAATAAATGTATCAGAATTAATACAGATTTAATTATAAAAAAATGTGGAAATTTGCAATTTATGACTGTATAATGTTGAAAATAATGTAGGAATGTTGATTAATGTGTAAGCCGAAAGGCGGATAGGAGGAATAATGGCTGTAAAATATGTATTTGTAACAGGTGGTGTAGTTTCAGGTCTTGGTAAAGGAATAACAGCAGCGTCACTTGGTAGATTATTAAAGGCGCGTGGATTTAAGGTGACTATGCAGAAGTTCGATCCATATATTAACATTGACCCAGGAACAATGAACCCAATCCAGCACGGTGAAGTATTCGTAACAGATGATGGTGCGGAGACTGACCTTGACCTTGGACATTATGAAAGATTTATTGATGAAAGTCTTAATAAGAATTCAAATGTAACAACAGGTAAGGTATATTGGTCTGTATTACAGAAGGAACGCCGTGGCGATTTCGGTGGAGGAACAGTTCAGGTAATTCCTCATATAACTAATGAAATAAAGAGCCGTTTTTATAGAGATTATTCAACTGATGAAACTAAGATTGCAATTATCGAGGTTGGTGGAACAGTAGGTGATATCGAATCACAGCCATTCTTAGAGGCAATCAGACAGTTCCAGCACGAAGTTGGACACGAAAATGCTATTCTTATACACGTTACACTTATTCCTTATCTTAAGGCTTCAGGCGAGATGAAGACAAAGCCTACTCAGGCAAGTGTTAAGGAATTACAGGGGATGGGTATTCAGCCAGATATCTTAGTATGCCGTACAGAGCACCCACTTGAACCTGGTATTAAGGATAAGATTGCATTATTCTGTAACGTGCCAAAGACACACGTATTACAAAATCTTGATGTTGAGATACTTTACGATGCACCACTTGCTATGGAAGAAGAACATCTTGCACAGGTAGCCTGCGAGTGCTTAGAGCTTGACTGTCCAGAACCAGATTTGGATGAATGGAGAGCTATGTGCAAGGCTTGGAAAAATCCAACTAAGAAGGTTACAGTTGCATTAGTAGGTAAATATATACAGCTTCACGATGCTTATATTTCAGTAGTTGAGGCATTAAAGCACGGTGGTGTATACAATTCTGCTGATGTTACAATCAAATGGATTGACTCAGAGACAGTTACTAAGGATAATGCCGCTGAATTATTATCAGATGTATCAGGTATTCTTGTACCAGGTGGATTTGGTGACAGAGGTGTAGAAGGAAAGATTCAGGCTATAAAATATGCAAGAGAGAATAACGTACCATTCTTAGGTCTCTGCCTTGGAATGCAGCTTGCAATCGTAGAATTTGCAAGAGATGTTCTTGGATATGAAGATGCGCACAGTGTTGAGTTAAAGCCAGATACAACACACCCAGTAATTCATCTTATGCCAGATCAGGAAGGTATTGACGATATCGGTGGAACTTTAAGACTTGGTTCATACCCTTGCGTGCTTGCCAAGGATTCTAAGGCATATGAATTATATGGTGAAGAGACTATTAATGAAAGACACAGACACAGATATGAAGTAAACAATGACTACAGAAAGGTTCTTGTTGAAAATGGTATGCAGCTTTCAGGTATATCACCAGACGGAAGAATTGTTGAGATGATAGAGATTAAGGAGCACCCTTGGTTCTTAGCAACACAGGCTCACCCAGAATTAAAGTCAAGACCTAACAGACCACACCCATTATTCAGAGGATTTATTGGTGCGGCACTTGAGTATCAGGAAAAGAATAACTAAAATAAATAATAGTTATGCAAAGCATAACTGAGAGCGTGTCAATAAGAATTTATGAGCAAAGATTTGTGAGTAAAAGAAATAAAATACATTAATTTGAGCATAAATGAAAAAGTCCACAGTTGGAAATTTGATTTCTGACTGTGGACTTTTTATGTGCGGTGAACTTTTGGGAATTGGATAATAAATTTAATTTCAAAAAATGTCACGTTTTAATATTGATTTCGTTATATTAATAAAGAGAAACTTATACGTTGATTACATATAAAACTTAAGGAAAAAGATGGAAATAAATAAAAAAGCTAAAATGGAGCAATTATATTCCCTTTATGAGTCAGCCGTCTATGCCATTGCGTATTCAATATTGAATAATGTTGAGCAGGCAGAAGATGTAACACAGGATACATTTTTAAAGATATATTCTTATCTTGATGATATAGAAGAAGTTGGCTCTAAGAGAACGAAAGCATTTATAACAAAGATAGTAAAAAATACAGCTATAGATATATATAGAAAAAATCAAAAAATATCAACATACAGTGAGAGTGTTGAAGATACTATGAGTGAAGATACTGACCCTGCCAATATAGTAGAAAGACAGCTTGTAACATTATATAAGCTTGATGCACTTGATAGTGCAATGTCTGATATTTCTGATTATCTGCGTAAGATTATTACAATGAGATATGGCTATGAATTAAAGATGACGGAAATAGCGGACATATTAGGAAAAGATAGCGCAACAATAAGAAAACAGATGGAAAGAGCTAGAAAATATCTTGCGGAAAAGTTAGAAAATGTAACGGAGGATATAAGATGACTGATAACAAAAACATTTTTACCAATAATAAAAAAAGTGATAGTCAGAATGTTAAAGATAATCTGCTTATAGATGAATTGGATACTTACAGTGATTATGTACACGAATTTTCAGATAGTTACAAGAATAGAAAAGAAGAATTTCTTAGAAGTCTTGAAAGTGTAAGTGAACATAAAGCAACAGGCAAAGAAAATACTATAATAAAAAATTTTAATAATAATAGAAAGATAAGTTCAATAAGAAGTATTAAGAAGGTATTTACAAAAAGATATGACAGGATTGCAGCTGCGGTAATATTAGCAATGATATTAATTCCGTGTACAGTATTAGCGGCAGAGAAGATAGTCAGTTACTATAATATTAATATAAAAAAGACTGGCAGTTACAGCTATGATTTAGGCTTGAGAAAAGACAGCGGTTATAATGCAAATACTAAATTTCATACCAATGTAAAAATAAATTTCAATACAGATTTAAGTGATTATGATATAGAAACAGATGGAAGCAATTATAAGCTTTCGTATGTAGGAAATGATAATTTAAAAGATAAAAATATATCGGTAATGCTTATAGGACTTAATGATAATGAAGATATACAGCTTAAATATATAACTGATGTAAAAGAAATAGAATACAGTGATAAAAAAGTAGTATGGTTTACGCATAGCTATGGGGAAAATGCTGTAAATACTAATAATGGTAATTATATTAATGATATATTTGCAGTATATAGTGATTATGGATATGCAATAGAGATAAAAGCACAGAATAATACATCAGAAGATTTATTACAGGAATTAGTTAAAAATATTGAACTTGTGGAATGTGATGAAAGTGAAGCGGCACAGGCTAATTACAGGATATATAGGGATGAGTATGTGAAGGAAGATAATGAGGACATATATGCAGGTGAGTATAATGATATAAGTTATAAATTAAATGATAAATTTAATATGCCGGATATGGATATGTATAGCAGTAATAAGCTTGAATATACAGTTAATAATTATACAGTTATAAGTTCAATACAAGATTTGGAAGACAGTCTGATTAATGAAGAAAGCAATAATATATCAGATAAGAGTAACTGGATTTCATCAGAATTATTAGGTGAATTAATTAATGAGGATGGAACATTTATTAAATATAAAAGACCTGTAACTTATAATATGGGCGATGGAGTGAGCACACTTAATTCATATTATGAAGCAGAAAATATATCAACAAGATTGGTATTAGTGGATATAAGTGTTGAGAATACAAGTGATGAGTACATACAGAATGTAAGACTTATACCTCAGATATGCAGTCTGTACAGACATAATGGCAAGCTTATGATACCAAGGGAATGTTATTCTAACAGCTTTGTTAATAGTGAGGGATATCCATTGTGTGTAATGTTTAAGTCTTCATTGGGAATAGTCAGAGATGCACAAAGTGTTAATAGAACAAGTGTTAATCCTGATGAAAACATACATATAATAGTGGGGTATCTTGTAGATGAGGACAGGCTTGATGATATGCTTTTATTTTATAATTCGTATGGAAGTCTGGCATACGGAAAAGGAAAGCTGGCGAGTATTAAGCTGAAATAAAATAAGAAACAGCCGTAGAAAGGGGGAAAGGCTTGTATAGCTGATGTTATACAAGCCTGTAGAGTATATGAAGAAATATATAGTGTGTGTAACTGTGGTAATGCTTATTATGTTGTGTGGATGTAATAGTCAGAAAGCTACAGATATAGTTATAGATAATTCCAGGTATTCACAGACAACAAAAGCTGACAATCCATACAAAGACCAGCAATCAGAAAGCACAACAGAAAATTCACTTACAAGTATGGAAGCAAATGCAGTTGAACATTATGGTGGTGTGTATAAATGTAATGACAGTGTGAATATTTCAGATTTTGAAATAACGGTTCAGAAAGTAATAATTGATAAGACTTTTAATGAAATAGAACTAGAAGCATCACAATATTTTAAGACAGAGTGGATACAGAAAGGTTCACTTAGTAATTATAATTCGGACAATATGAGCCTTGTGTATGTGTATATAAAAGTAAAGAATATTGCTAACAGTACAGCAGAGTGCCCAATAGGAATGGCAAGCATAGGCAATTATTATGATGATAATAAATATTACCGTTTATCTGAATGTGCAGCAATATATCCATCTTCATATGAAAAGACAACACATTGTTTATATGATGATATAAATGCAGGTGAAGAAAAAGTATATATTGTTTTATTTAAGGTGCTAGATAACTATACAGACAATGATGGCAGTTATAGTCAGTTGCTTATAAATCCTTGTCTTGAATTAGAAATAAATCTAGCTACTCAAGGGAAAAAAGCACCATTAGTAATATTGGATAATATATCAAGAGAGTGAATAAGAATTCCTGATTAATTATAGAAAGGAACAAAACTATGAGGATAGGTGCATTGTTAAGAATAGAAGTGGAAAGAGTTTTTAAAAGCAGGATGTTTTGGCTAATGTTGTTGTTGGGGATTGTAATAACAGGAATAGAATTTGTTATAGCTCCGTTAAGATACAGTAAAGATATAATAGGTACATTTGATGGAAGCATAGGAAATACTATCAATACAGTGTTTAATTCGTGGTTTTTCTCATTGCAGAAAAATGCAATTCCGCTTAGGCAGTTATATATTATGATAATGCCGCTTATGGCAGTATTCGCATATGGCTATAGTGCAGTTTCTGATATAAAGAGTGGCTATATAGAAAATATATATACCAGAATTGATAAAAAATATTATCTTATAGTTAAATGTGTGGTTTCACATATAGCTGGAGGAATAGTTGTTGTAGTTCCGTTGTTGATGAATTTGATAGCCTGTTCAATGATACTGCCTTCAGTAAAAATGCAGGCAGTAGTTGGATTTTATGAACCACGGGGATTTAGTCTTTTATCAGGCGTAGCATATACACATCCGTATATTTATATATTTATTGAATTGATGATTATATTTTTGTATACAGGCTTGTTTACCACTTTTAGTGTTATGTTAAGCCAGATAGTTCCAGTGTATTTTATAACAATGATATTTCCATTTCTTCTTAATTATTTTTGCTATATAATTCAGGGATTTTTTAATTTAGAAAAATACAATCCTATCAGAATAATGACGGTTGGGTATTCATATAATAACACGTTATTGAACCTGATTATTGAATACATAATAATATGTGGCATTACATTTGCTGTATATATGTATAGGGGGATGCATAATGAAGTTTTATAAGAATTTTAAATTAAACAGCAAGATTAAGCTGATTGCTATAGGTATTTGCATAGCTGTAATGGTACTTGTGTGGGCAGTCAATTATATTAATATAAATGCGGCATTTCCAGAAGCACAAGAAGTTATTTACACCTGTGAAGATGCCTTGGAAGTTGAAGGGCTTAGTATTGAACTTGAGGAAAGTGAACTTATGGATAATACAGAGCAGACAATAACAAAGTTCACAGATGAGAATATAATAACAAAGCTGAAAAAAAGTAAAAAAGATTATAGGTATATATATGTAAGGCTTAATGTGTGCAACCAGTCAGATGAAGATAAGGATATTGAGGCATTAATTTATAATTTTGTTATGGAATGTATGCCATCTGGATGGAGCAACGGAGCAAGCAGTGAGTGTAATAAGGTCCAATTAAAGTCGGGGGAAAGTACAGATATAAAGATGGCATATGCTCTTAATGTGCCGGAAAATGCTGATATATCAAAAGAGGAATTTCATCTTGTATATCGTACCTATCCTCAAAAAATTATGTTTGTATTAAATATATAAAGTGGGTAGATGAATATAAATATGTTATTGAAGAAAAATGGTCTTAAAACATCAGAATATGAGATGGAATTAAGAAAAGAAATATTGATTTTATGTGAAATTCTTATAATTGCCGCATTTATTTATACATATATAGTGTATGGAATTAGCCGTCCGGATAAAGGAGAGGTATGTATATATGATAATATTTTATATAGTGAATATTATGGTTTTGAAATGATACTGCTTATTTTTTTGTCAGTTATAATTCAGGCAGATTTAAGAAGCAGTCATAGATGTGCAGTTATTATTCGCTATAAAAGCATAAGGCATTATTGGAATAATATTTGCAAAAATATAACGGCAAAATGTATGGAAATGACAAGTATTCTTCTGGCTAATATTATTGGGTTATGTATTATATTAAAAATATTTAATGCGCATATTAAAATATGTAACTGGGATATGGAGAATAGCAGATTTAGATTTGTATCAGGTTATATTATGGAAAAATGTCCATCTGTATATGAAATGGCTGTATATTTAAGTGTGCAGATATTTTCAATATTGTTTATAACAGTTATTATTTCGCAGATTGTATATTGGATAAGCAGTAATAAAAGTCTTGGAATGTTGGCTTCAATTATATGGGTATGTCTTGACAGATATACATATTTGACCAAAGTGTTGTTTAGCAGAATTACAATGATGCCGGGACAGATGGTTAGAAAATATGGTATTGGACCAGTAAGGTGTCTTTTATATCCTGTCCTGCTGTGTTTGATAATATATATAATTTCACTGTGTATTGTGCAAAAAAAAGACATTATGTATAAGGAATAATGATATGGTTTTATTAGATATCAAAGAGGGGATATTACGGAAGTTTTATAAATATATTGTTATAATTGTTATAACCTTATTAATTGCAGTTATGTACATATATACATACAATAATTTGATGCTGGATGGGAAAATAGATAATACAGGTTTTACAATAGCTGACATATGGATATATTGTTTCAGGGGAAAGCTGATACAGATATCCAACGGAATATCGGAACTGCCATCAGCTGTATATCTTTTATTTCAGTTAATTATAGCATTTGTTATAGGTGATTATGCAAGGAAAGATTATGACAGTAGGGCAAGATATATAATAGTCAGAACAAAGAGCAGAATAAGCTGGATTGCAGGAAAGATGGTCTGGGTATGGTGTGCTTTATCAATGGTGTATTTGTGTATGCTTGCAACGCTTGAATTAGTCTGTATAATTTATTCACAGGGCAATATTGGCTGTGCTATTAATACAGAACTTGCATATAAGATTACAGGTGTTGAATTAGCGTATAACTATCATACATCGGTTGTATTTTTAAAGCTGTTGTTAATGTCGTATATAACTTCATTGGCACTGGGAAGCTTACAGTTAATGGTATCATTTATAATTAATTCAGAAGTAGGATATATGATGGTAGTTGTGGTAGTTATATTATCTGCATATATCAGAAATGCTTTGTGCATAGGCAATGCTTTTATGTATGTTAATACATCTTATATTTCAGGGGGAATAATAAATCCATTGCATATAATAGTTATAAGTTGTCTTGTTATTATGATAAGTAATATTATATTGATTAAAAAGTTCAGGCGAATAGATATATTTTAAAATCTTAATAAAAAATAAATAGTATGAAACCTTTTATTAAAGGTTGATTTATAAATATTCCTTCTTTATAATGGGTATTGTCTGTTAATGTAAGTTATCAGATGATGAGAGTATAAAGAACTAGGAATGGAGAAGCCGAATGGATAATTACAACAACGGTAATAATTACGGTGGTGGTAATAATAACAACAGGAATAATGGTGGCGGCAATAATAACAATAATAAAAAGCCTAAGAACACCAGTCTTATTGTCTTTATTATAATTGCTGCGGTTATTACATTTATTGGAATAACAATGCTTAACAATCTCGTAAGAAATGCTACTTATAAGGAGATATCTTATAATGAGTTCATAGAGATGATTAATAATGATGAAGTAAAGAGCGTTGCACTTGAACAGGATAGAATTCTTATTACACCAGTTGACAGTGCAGAGGATACTTCAGGAGCGAACAAATTAGGTTACACATACTATACAGGATATGTTAACGATGACACACTTGTTCCATTACTCAAGAGAAAAGGTATTGAATTCTCAGGTTATATACCAGATTCTAATTCATCAATAGTAGAATTTCTGGTTGCATATGTATTACCATTCTTATTCATATATGTAATATTTGCCTTTGTATATAGAAGAATATCCAAGGGCGGCGGTATGATGGGCGGCATGGGTGTCGGCAAGAATACAGCTAAGGTATATGTACAGAAGAAGACAGGTGTTACATTTAAAGATGTAGCGGGACAGGACGAGGCGAAGGAGTCGCTTACAGAGATAGTAGATTTCCTTCATAACCCAGACAAATATTCAAAGATTGGTGCAAAGCTTCCAAAGGGTGCACTTTTAGTAGGACCTCCGGGAACTGGTAAGACACTTCTTGCAAAGGCGGTAGCTGGTGAGGCTAATGTTCCATTCTTTTCACTTGCAGGTTCAGATTTTGTTGAGATGTTCGTAGGTGTTGGTGCTTCACGAGTAAGAGACCTTTTCAAAGAAGCTACCAAGCAGGCACCTTGTATCATATTCATAGATGAGATTGATGCTATTGGTAAGAGCCGTGATTCAAGATATGGCGGCGGTAATGACGAAAGAGAACAGACACTTAACCAGTTATTAGCAGAGATGGATGGTTTTGATTCATCAAAGGGTATATTCATACTTGCGGCTACTAACAGACCAGAAGTTCTTGATAAGGCTTTACTTAGACCAGGACGTCTTGACAGAAGAGTTATAGTTGACAAGCCAGACCTTAAGGGACGTATTGAAACACTTAAAGTACATTCCAAAGATGTACTTATGGACGATACAGTTAATTTTGAAGAAATCGGACTTGCAACAAGTGGTGCAGTAGGTTCAGACCTTGCCAATATGATTAATGAAGCTGCTATCGCTGCGGTTAAGGCAGGAAGAAAGTATGTATCACAGAAAGATTTATTTGAGGCAGTTGAAGTTGTCATAGCTGGTAAAGAGAAGAAAGACCGGGTGCTCAGCAAGGAAGAGAAGCAGACGGTTGCTTACCACGAGGTAGGTCATGCACTTGTTACAGCTTTAAAGAAAGATTCAGAGCCAGTACAGAAGATTACTATTGTACCAAGAACTATGGGTTCATTAGGTTATGTAATGCAGGTTCCAGAAGAAGAAAAGTACTTACAGAATAAAGACGAGCTTATGGCAAGACTTGTAACTTTAGTTGCTGGACGTGCGGCAGAGGAGATTGTCTTTGGCAAAGTTACAACAGGAGCTGCTAACGATATAGAAAAGGCTACTAAGATAGCCAAGGCTATGATTACACAGTACGGTATGTCAGACAGATTTGGACTTATGAATCTGGCAACAGTTGATGACCCTTACCTTAATGGTAATGCAAGGCTTGACTGTTCTGATGAAACAGCCGCACAGATTGATGAAGAAGTCAAGAATATGTTAAAGGAATGTTATGAGGAAGCTAAGCAGCTTCTTATAGAGAACAGAGATGTCCTTGACAAGATTGCCCATTACCTTTATGACCACGAAACAATTACAGGTAAGGAATTTATGAAGATATTCCGCGAGGTCAAAGGTATTCCAGAACCAGTTGATACAACAGGTTTTACACATTCTGAAAAGGTTGCCGAGAGTGTAACATTTAATGAGGACGGAAGTTATTCATCTACACTTAATGGACCTACAGAAAGTGATATATGGAAAGGAATAGGAGATACTTCTTCAACAGCTTATGGCAAGCCAGAAGCTGATAAGCAGGAGAATACAGATAATAAAGATACTGTACAGAATACTGCTGAGGAAGAAAAGCCAGACATATTTAATAACAGCACTAATGAATAAATAGTATTTATAAGTATGAATGTTAAGGCTGCTATATAAAGGCTGTTTATTTTATAATGATAACAGTATGCAGAGATTAATAACATACAATTATAATAGAATAATAAAGCATATAAGCTGATGTATATAAGCAGCAGGAAGATATTGGGAATTTTCAATATCTTCCTGCTGCTTTTTGACTTATATGACAAAATGTGGCTTATAGAACAAAATATGTTGATAGAAACCACTCTCAGCCCTTGAAATTTTTAATATTAACATATGGTATAAGCCACAGAACAATTTATTATATATAAATAAATTTTTGGAAAAAAATTCATAAACATAGACTTATAGTTCATCAGGCTATATAATTAAACACATAAAAGTTATGTAAGGTCAGGAGAGCATATGATTAAAAAAAGATTAATAAGAGCATTAAGCACAGTGATGGCATTAGTTACATTATCAGTATTCACATTAGCAGGCTGTGGAAGTAATACGGCAAGTGATAACAATTATACAGAGGTCAGGTTAAATCCAGACAAGCCTGTGTCACTTACAATATGGCATTATTATAATGGGGCGCAGCAGGCGGTATTTGATACGCTTATAGATGAATTCAATTCAACAGTCGGCAAAGACAAAGGAATATATGTTGAGGGCTATAGTCAGGGTTCGGTATCAGACCTTGAAAAGGCAGTGACAAGTGCTATCAATGAGGAAGTTGGTGCTGGAGAACTGCCAGATATATTTTCATCATATGCAGATACAGCTTATTCTGCACAACAGCAGGGAAAGCTTACAGATCTGACACAGTATTTTTCAAAAGATGAATTATCACAATATGTCAATTCTTATATCGATGACGGCTATTTCAATGATGATGGTGCATTATATTTACTGCCAGTTGCCAAGTCTACAGAGATTATGATGATTAATAAGAACGACTGGGAAAAGTTCGCCGAGGCAACTAATACATCAATAGATGAATTATCGACAACAGAGGGAATAGTAAGGGTAGCTGAGAAATATTACAACTGGACAGACAGTCTTACACCAGACATACCAGATGACGGAAAAGCATTTTATGGAAGAGATTCAATGTCGAACTACTTTGTTATCGGAATGAAGCAGATGGGTAAGGAGATATTTGAAAGCAATAACGGAACAGTCAAGTTAAATACAGATAAAGACCTGCTTAAGAGATTGTGGGATAATTATTATGTGCCTTATGTCAAAGGATATTTTGCTTCATATGGAAAGTTCAGATCAGATGATGTTAAGACAGGTGACATAATTGCTTATACAGGTTCGACATCATCAGCATTCTATTTCCCTAATGTTGTTGAGAATGAAAATGGAACTTATCCAATCGACTGTATAGTTCTTAATTCACCAATAATGGAGGGTGGAGAGAATTATAAAGTACAGCAGGGAGCTGGTATGGCAGTAACCAAGTCAGATAAAGAACACGAATATGCTTCAAGTGTATTTCTTAAATGGTTCACAGAAAAAGAGCAGAATTTAAGATTTGTATGCAATTCGGGTTATCTTCCTGTTAAGAAAGATGCCAATACAATGCAGGCTGTTGATGAAGTTATTAAAGATAATAATATTGAGATGAACCAGAAAGCCTATGATTGTCTGAATGAGGTAATCTCAGATTTTAATAATACAGAATATTATACAACTAAGAGCTTTGTTAATGGATATAGCACAAGAAAGGTGCTTGATTACAATTTATCAGATAAGGCAGAAAAAGACAGAAGCCAGATAGAAGAAGCTGTTAAAAATGGAGCTGATATGCAGACAGAATTACAGAAGTATATATCAGATGAACAATTTGATATGTGGTATGAAAGCTTCTGCGAAGCACTTAACAAAGCGGCATATAAATAACCCTGTGACAAAGACTAACTACTAAAAGGCAGGTAGTAAATAATAGTGAAGAAAAAGAACATTTTTAGAATAATTATGATTCCAATATTAATTGTAGTTATCCTGCAAAGCATTACCCCTATGGTGTTAATGGTGTTAAGCAAGGTAAAGACTAATATTGAGAATAATGTTATAAGCATAACTAATAATGCTGTAAGAAACCGGCAGCTTGTACTTGAGAATGATATGGTTGACAAATGGAGTTCCATATATAAAGAGAGCAACAGTCTTAATGCAAACCTTAAGGCATTATTAGAAGAAGATAATATAAACATTGATGATATGCTTGGTTCTAAAGAGATACAGCAGAAGTACCTTGATAGTGTATTTGGTGAACTTGTGGAGATACTTCAATATAATACGTCATCAGGAATATTTCTTATAATGGCGAATAATGAAGATATTAATGAGGCGGCTAATTACAGCGGATTTTTTGTAAGGGACTCAGACCCACAGAACAAGCTGGAGTCTAATTCTGACCTTTTAATGGAGAAGGGAAGTAAAAGGCTGTCACACAAGAAGGATATATCATTAGACAGTGCGTGGGGAACAGATTTTACGTTTGCAGGGCAGGATAACAGGGCTTCGGACGATTTCTTCTACAAGCCATATAAAGCAGCACTTGAACATAGTACTGCGGAGATAGTTAATCTTGGATACTGGTCAAGGCCATTTGTGCTTGAAGATAACTATATGGACAACCACGAGATGATAACCTATTCAGTACCACTTATATATAATGGCAGGGTATACGGTGTACTTGGAGTAGAAGTGTCTACTGCTTATATAAATAAGTATTTTCAGGTAAATGACCTTGATAGTGAGCTTAATGCAGGATATACACTTGCAATTCACAATGCTGATGGAAGCTATGACTGTATAACAGGAAAAGGTGTGTTATATGAAAATGCAACAAGAAACAGCGACAATATCCATTTGAATGAAATTACAGCGGACAGGCTGTATAAGGTTGCTGATGAGAATAATAATAGTAATAACGGCATATATGCAGTTGTTAAATCATTGAAGCTGTATAGTAACAATGTTCCATATGATGATACTGAGTGGGTGTTATGTGGAATTATTTCTGGTGAGTCAATATATGGAATGGGTAACAGCATATATAAAAATCTTATTATGGCAACAGTTTCAGGTGTATTAATATCCATTATTATAGTGTATATTCTCGTAAAGAATATAACCAATCCATTATACAGTCTTGTGGAAAGTGTGCGTGGAGGTGTAGACGGCCTTAACAATTATAAACGTACCAATGTCCTTGAAATAGATGAGCTTTATAATGTCGTTAAAAATTTAACCGATGCACAGCAGTTAAGCCAGCAGAAGCTTATTGAGGAAAAAGAAAGATACCGTATAGCAGTTGAGAATTCACAGGATATGTTCTTTACATATGTTAAAGAAACAATGATGTTAGAGATAGTCAACAGCAAATATGTTGACGGAGTGTGGGATTGCAAGAAGTATCCAAAGTTCATTAAAGCACAGAGAATACATTCTGCTGACAGGGAGCGTTTTTATCAGGCTATAAGCAAAGCTGTTAAAGCTGTAAATGTGGATTTCAGAATTAAGGCAATTGACACAGAGGAATACATATGGATTAATCTGACAGCAAGCATACAGAGCGATGAGATTAACCATATTAACAGAATGGTAGGCTGTGTTAAGGATATTAACCAGACTAAGCTGTTAGAAGAAAAACAGAAGGCAATGAAGTTCTATGACTCAGTTACAACATTTTATTGTATGAATTATGGAATGAAGGTCCTTCAGGTAGAATATGCAGGAAAGAACAGCGGAACACTGGCACTTATTGATATGCACGAATTTTCTTATATAACAGAAAGATATGGACTTGTATTCAGGGACATACTGCTTGAAAATCTTGCAGAGATTATTATGAGGGTATGCGACAGAAATTCGTTAAGAGGCTGTGTATACATAAGGGGTGGAATAGACAGAATTCTTATGTGGCTTCCTGATACCAGCCAAAAAAAAGCTGTAAATATAATAAATCAGATAAACAGTGAATATGCCAATATAACGGCTGATGATAATATTACGCTGTCAATTAACAGTGGTATAGCAGAAACAGACGGAAGTGTTAATCTTGAAAGCCTTATAGACAGGGTTAAGAAAGCATTGCTGGTGGCAAAGCACAGTGATGAGGACGTAATATCATATGATGAACTTCCAGATGGCAGGGAGTATGATAACAATATAAGCTTAAGGGAGATTGAGGATATAAGCAGGTTAAGACAGTTAAGCTTATCATCAGTTGCGCTTAATATATTTGATAAGAGCGGTGAGCTTCCTGTAATGTTAGATGTGCTTGCTATGAGATTAAAGAAAATTTACAAAATAGATGACATTGCTATAACACAATTTGACAGGGAGTATCTTTCAACAGTTCTTCTATATCAGTGGAAAAGGGACAGGATTAATAATACTGACAGAATTGTGTATTGTACAGAACTTGAATACCAGCAATTTATTGAGAGGAGCAATATCGACAAGATACATAGAATTGACCAGAATAATGTAGATGCCAGAATTATAGGTGAGGCAGCAAGCCGTATTAACGGAGTTATATTCCATATGAATGATAATGGACAGTATATGGGAAGCATTATATATTCAGGTCTGTCACAGGAATATGTCAAGGGTGATGAGGACAGCTTAAAAGAACTGTGTGAGATAAGTGAGATTATCCAGAATAAGATTAATATGCAAAGACACGATTTGTCAGCTAAAGCCAAATCAGACTTCCTTGCAAGAATGTCACACGAGATAAGAACTCCTATGAATGGAATTATTGGAATGACACAGATTGCCCTTAAGAATAATGTCAGCGAGGAGCAGAGAGTTGACTGTCTTAAGAAGATTGAAAGTTCATCTAATTATCTTATGGGAATACTTAATGATATTCTGGATATGTCAAAGATAGAAAGCGGCAAGATGAGGCTTGTTAATGACGTCTTTGATATTGAGGAGATGTTAGAGTCCATAAAGACACTTATCAGCAACCGCACAGAAGAAAGGCATATTGAACTTGCAACGGATATTGATATTAACAATAAGTGGCTTGTCGGTGATGAGTTAAGAATTAATCAGGTACTTATCAACCTTTTAAGTAATGCAGTCAAATACAATAATGAATATGGACATATTAAGCTTACTGTAAAGCAGACAGATGCAGGTGATGGATATTCAGACGTGTATTTTGAAGTTAAAGACGATGGAATAGGGATTGCAGAGGATAAACAGCACCTTATATTTAAGAGCTTTGAGCAGGCAGATGAGTCAGTTGATGCAAGAAAGCAGGGAACTGGTCTTGGTCTTGCGATAAGCACAAGAATAGTTCATATGATGAATTCAACAATTAATCTTCAAAGTGAATTAGGAAAGGGAAGCACATTCAGCTTTACTGTAAGATTAAAGAATTCATCAGGTGATAATAACAGTAATCTGTCTGATAATGAAAATATTGATTTCACAGGAAAGAGAGTACTTATAGCAGAAGATAATGTCCTGAATATGGAGATAGCCGTAACATTTCTTGAAGAATACGGAATTCAGACAGAACAGGCTCATAATGGTAAAGAGGCTGTTGAGATGTTTGCAGGAAGTGAAGCAGGCTATTACGATATGATTCTTATGGATGTTATGATGCCTGTTATGGACGGCCTGGAAGCTGTTAAGCATATAAGAAAATGTAAGCATAAGGACAGCAAGACAATTCCAATATATGCTATGAGTGCCAATGCATTTGACGAAGATGTAAAGCGTTCGCTTGACAGTGGAATGAATGGACACATCTCTAAGCCAGTAAGCACAGAAAAGCTTAAGAGTGTATTTATTAAAGAGTGGGGAGAAAATGAGAATTAATAATAAGCTTTATATTAGTTATGCCAGAAATATTATGTGTATAATGCTTGTCATTATATTAATGGGACTTACAGCCTGCAATTACATACATAATAGTCATATGGGCAGAAATAACACTGATAAGACTTTAAAGCCTCTTATAATTGGCAGTGATAATTATGTGCCTTACAGCTATCTTGACAGTGATGGCAACTTCACAGGAATTGATGTTGAGATAGCAAAAGAGGCGTGCAGGCGTATGGGTTACACTCCTGTATTCAAGCAGATTATATGGGATAACAAGGACATATATCTTAATGAGGGAGCGGTAGACTGCCTTTGGGGTTGTTTTACCATGACAGACAGGGAAGATAAGTACAACTGGGCTGGACCATATATGTACAGCCGTCAGATAGTAGTTGTAAATAAAGACAGCGGAATAGAAAGTATTGCAGATCTTAAAGGCAAAAGAGTGGCAGTGCAGGTAACTTCCAAGCCAGAGTATATATTATCCCATGCGAATGTGCCTGCTGATACATCAGATAATGGGATTTCTGTCACAGACAGCAGTGTATTAAAAAATGGTGTGAAAGTGCCGCAGGTTGGTGTGCTGTACAGTATGTCCACAATGGAAGAATTATTTGCGAGTATGAGAAAAGGATATGTTGATGCCATAGCAGGACACGAAAATGCTATGAATATATTCATACAATCCAATGAGGAGCGTTTCAGTGTGCTTCCTGAAGAATTAAGCATATCAGAGCTTGGAGTTGCATTTTCACTTAACAATGACAGTGGAATTGATAAGAAGCTTACTGAGGTGCTTAATGAAATGAAGGCAGATGGTACAATACAAAGCATAGCCGAGAAATATGGAATTGACGTTAGTATGTCAGTATGGGGGAATTAATGGAAGATAAGAGTAGAATATGGGGCATATCAGATGTTAAAGCATTTCTGATATCAATAATTACAGGATTTATATTAGTAACAATAGTAGCTGTTATATTTACAGAAATAAGCAATGAAACGGTTAATAAGACGGCGGACAAGGTGCTGGATTTTGTGCAGACTAGAGTTCATACTTATGAATATTATACACAGAATGATAAAGTAAAAAGCCTGTACAGACTTTCTGATAAGACACAGGAATTAGTAAGGTGTATGCAGTATGAACAGGATATTGATACATTTTTAGATGAATATATGTATAACCAGAGGCTTGATGGAATAGTTGTTCTTGACGGTGAGGGTGAATGTGAATATTACAGGGGAATGGAATATACGGGTGTTAATTCAGTGATAGACAGCAGTAATGTAAAAGATGTGATTGAACACCCGCAGAAGGTATATATAACAAGAGTTAATGCCCAGTCAGGGCGCATAACATATACCGAAAGCCAGAATGATGAACTTTTTGATATTGCTGTTGTTGCAAGAAAAGATGTTAAAGGAGCTGTTATTACATATGTAAAGAAGAATGAGTGGTATGATAATAATGGTGAGATAAGCATCGACAGGCTTATAACAGACTTTGAGTTTGATATGGATGGGATTGTGTATATATCAGATGAGAACAAAGTGCTTAATTCTAATGACGAGGAGCTTCAGGGGCTTGATATGAAGGCATTGAGGCAGAGATATGACGGAGCGTGGGAAGAAAATGACAATGGAATTATAGCTGTACCATACAAGGAGAACTATTACTATGGCAAGAGAAAGCAGATAGAAAACTACACAATATATGCGTTCTTTGCAGATAAGCAGGTATATGCTTTAAGAAACAGGGCTATCGTTGCTGCGATATTAATATATCTTGGAATAATAGGTGTTGTTATATTTGTAAGACAGCTTGTAATAGCCAAAGACGAAAGCAAAATGCAGATACAGGAGATGGAATATAAAAGACAGCTTATGCAGGCGGCAGAGCAGGAGAAGCGCGCCAATATTGCAAAGACAGATTTCTTAAGGCGAATGAGCCACGATATAAGAACACCTATTAATGGAATAAGGGGAATGGTCGATATATGCAGGTTCAATCTTGGCAACAGGGAAAAAGAGGAAGAATGTCTTGATAAGATTATGTCAGCCTCAGGCTTTTTATTAGACCTTGTTAATGATGTCCTTGATATGAATAAGCTTGAGTCGGGCGAGATTGCTATTAAAGAAGAACCATTTGAGCTTACCAAGATTATCAATGAGGTAAGCGGTGTTATCGAGGCACAGGCACTTGAGCAGTGCATAAGCTATTCGGTTGACATGGGAGATATAGATTATGACAATCTGATAGGAAGTTCGCTTCATTTAAGACAGATATTGCAGAATATATTATCTAATGCGATTAAGTATAATGTGCAGAATGGCTCTGTTACATTTTCTTATAGTGAAAATGTAGTCGATGACGATACAGTTAAGATTACTTTCATATGTGAAGACACAGGAATGGGAATGAGTGAAGAATTCCAGCAGATAGCATTTGAGCCATTTGCGCAGGAGAGCAGTAATGCAAGGACGGCATATAAAGGAACAGGTCTTGGTCTTCCGATAACCAAGAGGCTGATTGAAATAATGGGCGGAGAAATTGAATTTATTAGTAGACAGAATGTGGGAACGAAGTTTACAATAATATTACCATTTAAAATTAATCGTAACGTGACAGAAGCCAAGAATAATAAATCCGATACACAGATGTCAATTGAAGGATTTAAAGTGCTGGTTGCAGAAGATAACGAGATGAATATGGAGATTGTAAGCTTTATTCTTGAAAATGCAGGGGCTAAGACTGTTGGTGTAAGTAACGGCAGGGAGGCACTGGATACATATATTCAGTCTGGAATTAATGAGTATGACGTTATACTTCTTGATATAATGATGCCAGTTATGGACGGCTTGGAAACCGCTGAGAAGATAAGAAAGTCAGGAAGAGAAGATGCAGGCTCAGTAATAATTATAGCGATGAGTGCCAACGCATTTTATGATGATATAGAACGAAGCATTAAGGCTGGTATGAATACACATATAGCCAAGCCGATAGATGCTGATGAATTAGTTAATATAATTGCCAGACAGGGAGGTAAATAAAATATGACATTAAGAGAGTGTTATGAACAAATGGGTTCTAATTATGATGATGTAATTGCGAGATTTCCGAATGAGGCAATTATTAAAAAGTTTGCTATTAAATTTGTAGATGATACAAGTTATCCAGATTTAGAGAAAGCCCTTGAAAACAAGGATGTTAAGGAGGCATTCAGAGCTGCACATACATTAAAGGGTGTGTGTGTCAATCTTGGATTTGATGAGCTTTATAATGCAAGTTCAGAATTGACAGAGCTTTTAAGAAAGGAAACATTAGAAGGAAGCGAAGAATTATTCGCAGTTGTAAAGGGAAAATACACTAAGACAATCGATGCAATTAAGAGTATGTAGACAGATTTGGCTGTGATTAAGATAACAGGTTAATTAAGAAGCGTATGATAATAGCTGATTGTACAGATATGGAGGTTGTATGGCATTTGATGAAGAATATATGGACAAATCCAAGTATACGCAGGACCAGTGGCAGGAGATAGAAGACGGACTGTTAGATGGACTTGATATATCGGTATATGAGAACCCTAAGTATCTTGCTATACAGATGCGTGAGATAAGGCTGGGGTTAAAAGATAAACTGCCGGTAGAATGTTATGCCAGTCTTGATTATGACTGGTTTCAGATGCAGGAAATCAGAAAAGGTCTTATAAGCAAGGTTGATATTAACAAATATGCTTCGCCTGAAGTACCATTTGACGTTATGCGCCAGATAAGAGAAGGCTTGGAGCAGGGTGTAGATTTATCATCAGGGAAGAACTTTCCAGCAGGAGTATTAAGACAGTTAAGGATAGCCCTTGGCAATCATATTGATATACGAAAGTATATACGGGAGGGCTACGAGGAAGAACAGTTAAAAGAGATAAGAATTGCTCTTGAGAACAGAGTTAATGTAGAACCTTATATTAAGACTTCCCAGAGAGGTCCTGTAATTAGGGAGATAGTATTAGGCCTTGAGAAAAATCTGGACGTACACATATATGACGGCGACAATATGAGCTGGCAGCAGATGAGGGAGATACGTCTGGGCCTTGAGAAGCGACTTGATGTAAGTGAATATCAGAACCCTATGTATTCTTGGCAGCAGATGAGAGAGATACGTCTGGGTCTTGAAGATAATCTTCCTACAGAAGATTATAAAAGCTTTATGTATACAGCAAGGGAGATGAATAAGCGCAGATTAAAGCTTAAAGAGATTGCCGCAAGTGCGCCAGTAGAGCTTGTTGAAGACAAGAAGGAATACAGGGACTTTATGCTTGTAATTAGTGCCGACCATATGGAAGCATACATAATAGTATCTGAGATTGGCATTAAGATTAAAAGACATATCCTTTTAGAAGCCTTAACCAATGAAAATGTTGTTGCAGGCATTGACTATGATGTTATTGATGACATAGATAAGAACGGTGCTTCATCTGATATGATTACTATAGCCAGAGGAACAGAGCCAGGAGCTGGCAAGGACGGCTGGTATGAATATATGTTTGATACAGACATAAAGGCAAGCCCTAAGCTTATGGATAACGGCGCTGTAGATTATCAGAATATACAGTGGTTCGAGGTCGTAAAGAAAGGACAGATAGTAGCGGTATATCACCCAGCCAGTACAGGTACAGAAGGCAGGCTGGTAACCGGCGAAGTTATAGTTGGAGATAAAGGACAGGAGATACCTCCAATTACAGGTTCGGGATTTAAGGTGCTTGAAGACCAGGTGACATATATTGCTGATGTGGACGGCAAGGTTGAGTTAAAGAATGGTAAGCTGGAAATAACAGGAATGTTAGTGCTTGATAATGTCACCAAGGCAACAGGAAATGTAATATTTAACGGCTCTGTATATGTCAAAGGAATAGTCGGTGATGGAGCTGTTATTAAAGCTGGCAAGGATATTCTTGTTGATGGATTTACAGAATCCGCTATACTTGACGCTGGCGGTGATATTATTCTTAAAGAGGGTAATAATGCCGGCGGAAAGGGCTATATAAGAGCAGTTAATGATGTAATGGGAAGTTTCTTTGAGAATGCGAAGATAATAGCAGGAGGAAGCCTTAAAGCTAATTACTGCCTTAATAGTGAGGTATATGCTGATAAGAGCATTGAGATTGATGGCGATAAGGGAATTCTTGCAGGCGGAAGTGTTCACGCAGGAGAACTCATAAGCTCTTATTATATAGGTAATGAAGCGGGTGTTATGACTAAGGTAAAGGCTGGTAAAGATGAGAAGTTCTTAAGGGATAAGGCAGCTCTTAATGAAAGAGAGGCTGATGTAAAGAAGGAGTTACAGCTTTTAAGAAATGCTTATAAAGATTATCCAGCTTAAGTATGCGCCGGAGGAGCGGAATAACAATCCTTTATATATAAAAGTAGAGAATGCGATATACACGAAAGAAACAGAATTAAAAGAGATATATGAAGCACTTAATAATCTTAATGAAGAATTTGCAAAGTCCAAGTATGCAAAGGTTGTTGTTAAAGGCTATGTATATCTTGGAGTAAGTATCAATGTTAATGGTGCGTTATGGAGAGCTAAGAAGACATCAGGAATAACAATAAAGAACAAAGACGATAAGATTGCTATATTCAGAAACGGAGGACATTATGAAGGATAAGATACTTATTGTGGATGATTCACAGCTTAACAGGGAACTTCTTAACGAAATGTTATGTGAGGAGTACGAAATATTAGAGGCTGACAATGGAAAGACAGCATCAGATATTATGGATAGTGTCCAGAATAAAGTATCTGCAATTCTTCTTGATATTGTTATGCCGATAATGGATGGTTTTGAATTCCTTAAAGTTCTTAATGAGAAGAAGATAATGGACAAGGTTCCCGTACTTGTAATAAGTGGAGAGAACAGTATACAGAATGAGAAGAAATGCTTCGATTATGGAGTAACCGATTTCATAGCAAGACCATTTAATGTGGAGCTTGTTAATAAGCGTGTGCAGAATGCAGTTAATCACTACATTTACAAGAACCAGCTTGAAGAAAAGGTTCAGGAACAGACATCGACATTAAGAAGGGCTTATATAACACTTAAGGCACAGGCAGAGAAGCTTGAAAAGAGAAATCAGGATATTATAGAAATGCTTGGTGCAATAGTTGAGTTCCGTAACCTTGAGAGTGGTGAGCATATACAGAGAGTTAAGGGATATACAAGAATTCTTGCTGAAAAGTTCAGCGAGGAATATCCTGAATACGGACTTACTAAAGAACTTATAGAAAAGATAGTTGTTTCAAGTACACTTCACGACTTAGGAAAGATAGCAATACCTGATAATATTTTATTAAAGCCGGGCCGCCTTACACACGAAGAATTTGAGTTTATGAAGTCACATACAATAAGAGGCTGTGAAGTTCTTGATACAATGAAGGATGAATGGAATCCTAAGGACAGACAGATTATGTATGAAATCATAAGATATCATCACGAAAGATATGATGGAAAGGGATATCCAGACGGACTTAAGGGCGAGGAGATACCAATATCAGCACAGCTTGTGTCATTGGCAGATGTATATGATGCACTTGTAAGTGAGCGTTGTTATAAAGCTGCTTACAGTAAGGAAGAGGCATACCGTATGATTATTAATGGAGAGTGTGGAGTGTTTTCACCAAAGCTTATGGAAGTGTTCAGACTTGTAAAGCGACAGTTTGAGAAGTTCTGTGACAATCCAGTATAATTAATTAAAGTATAATTAATAAGTAATAAAATAACAGGCAGATAATAACTGAATAACAGCAGGATAACGGCCGTGTAAATGATTAGCAATAATTCATATATATCATATTGTGATATGGACGATTATTGGTGAATATTTACACGGCTTTTTGTGCAATGTATCACAAAAAATACATTGAAACCTAAAATTTTCAGTAATCGGTACTCGAGAACTATAAAAATCGGT
Organism: Lachnospira sp.; assembly: GCA_050874785.1. GTDB lineage: Bacteria > Bacillota > Clostridia > Lachnospirales > Lachnospiraceae > Lachnospira. Next base: position 39,594 of record JBNMLJ010000015.1, on the reverse strand, counting down.
AGTACATTTTCGTCAAAAGTTGTAATCTTATAGAAAATCAGTAAAAAGTTTTGTGTAAAAGTTACAAAACATTGTATTACTAAGAAAGGGAGATTACGGACTATGAAATCAAGACATAAAAGAGAATGGTTTCGCAGAAGTTCAGCTATGTTTATGGCATTAGCCTTAATCGTATCTGGACTTTCATTGCCGGAGGGCTTGTTTAGCATTACAGCCAAAGCGGCAGAAAAAGCCAGCGCAGAATGGACAGTAAGTGACACAATGTATGCAGATGGCGATGATGATAATTCAGTCACTACATTACAAGGCAATTCAGGTAAGCTGGTTAATGCTAATGGTGATGAATTATTAGTTAATGCACAGTCAGGCAAAATGGATAACAGGAGCTTGAAAGCAGGCAGTACTAATAAGGATTTTCAAGTTAATGCAGGAACAGTAATGACTTTTCCAATAATTAATAATGCGAAAAGTTGTACTGTAACATTACAGGCAAGTAAAGAAATAACTGTAGATGATATAGAATGTACAGGAATGAGTGATGTTAAAGTTACATCAAGTGGAAGTAAAAGCTATGCAATTACTGGAATAGTAGATAAAAATGCAACATCAGTATCTGTTAAGTTAAAAGCGCAGAAGTATCTTTATTTGATACAGGTTGACTCATCAACAAGTTATGCGACAACATCTGCTTCATTCGCAGATGGGGGGGATATTAAAGCTGAATGGGGACATTCAGAAACAATTTTATCAAGCAAAGGTTCTAGTTCAGCAATTCAAGGTGATACGGGAACTTATACTAATAGTGATGGCGATGTATTATATGTTGATGCATCAGCATCATCAGCTAAGTTTCAGCCAACAACAGATGGTAAGAATAGAATTCAGGTTAATACTGGTACTAAGATAGTTATACCAGCGGCAGGAGATAAGGCTGTTATTAAACTTACTGTCAATAAGAACGTAGGCACAGATAAGGACAGCATATTAGGAAAGACACTTAATATAACAGGAAGTGACAAGGTCTTAAGAAAGCTGGAGTGTATTTCCTGTGTTGCAAATTCTGACAGCACTTATGTTGATGTAGAATTTGAATGTTATCTTACAGGAGATGAAGGAGAGCTTACATTAGATGTTGAAACTAACACATACATCAGAACTCTTTCAATCGAATGTGTAGAACTTGACAAGAAAGTAATAAATGGAACTATTACATCTACATCTAAATCAGATATTCCATCTGATATGCAGGTTGTAGCAACTAATAAGACAACTGGACTTACATATACATCAGATATAACAGTAGCAGAGAGTGGCAAGAGCGGTACATATTCAATTGAAGTACCAGCAGAAGATGAAGAGATGGAATATGAGGTATCACTCAGCAATCCAGCATACCAGATTAAGAGTGGTATTTATACACATAGCATAAGTACAGCTACTGCTGCTAATATTATAGCAAACCTTACTATAGTTAGTCTTGATACCTGTACAGTAACAGGTAAGATTAATGGTATCACAGATGGTTATGATACAGAAGGTTTTGAACTTGTATTTACAACAACTGAGGATACAGACTATGTTCCAGAAGTAGCTGTTAATAAAGATACCTGGGAATATACAGCTAAGTTTGAAAAAGGTGTTTCATATAGTGTAGCCGTAGATGGTTCTAATGATTATGAAGTGACTTCTACATCAACTGGAATCCAATATTCAGAAGATGCAGAATTAGATATAACTGTAGGACTTAAGCCAACATATGCTGTTGCAGTAAGTCTTCCAGAAGAACCTGATTTAACAGGTAAGAATGTACAATACATATATACTAATAATGATGATGGATATAAATATGTATTCACAGATAAGGATGCTATCAAGTTAAGAGATGGTTCATACACACTTACACTTGGTGGTGATTTCCTTGCACGTCCATACAAGGTAAAGTCAGGTAATACAGTTACAGTAAAGGGTGCAGAGGCATCACATAAGCTTACATTTGAGCAGGTTACAAGCTGGTCATTTGTTAAGAGTGATGATGGCAATTATTATCAGGATAGTATTCAGGGAACAACAGGTTACTACAATGGTTTAACTATTGATGCTACAAGTGGTAAGTTAGTTCCTAATGGCGCAAGCCCTAATTCGGCACAGTTTACTACAGGAGCTAAGATAACAGTACCTGTAAGTGGAAAATGTACTATATCAGTAACAGCATATAAATCAGAATATGCACTTTACACAATAGCAGGTAAGCCGGCTTCAACAGATGACGCAACAACAGTATATACTTATGAAGGTGAGAGCGAAGGAACAGTTGAAATTGTATCAACAGGTTCAGCTTACATAACTTCAATATCTATTGTATATGCAGCTAAGGATGTTGAATATAAGGAACAGAAAGCTATGCCTAAGACATATGATTATGGTACAGCTTCTAACCTTGTTGTACAGCCAGAAGGACAGAAGCTTGTTCTTACACAGACAGGTGGTACATTAAATACAACTACTAATAAAGATGGCTCAACTAGTATTAATAACACAGTAAGCTTCTTTGGTTTCGATGAGACATCAGATATCAATATGCTTACAGCAGATGTAACAATTACAGATTGTGGAGCAAGCAATACTAATGGTATATTCTTTGGTGCATTTAACAAGAATTATATTGATACTTTAGGAATTCGTAATTCTAACGCACTTAAGATGATATATTCAAAGAAGTCAACAGACCTTGCAGGTGCTTCAAGTAAGGCAGATGCAACTATTCCAGCAGGCACTGTTGTAAAGTTTACAGTAGTAAAGACTGATGAAGGGCTTGTGATTGAAGTAGCACCTAAGGGTGGAGAGATTAAGCAGATTACATATTCATACAGTTCATCTGATAATCTTTTATTAAATACAGATAAGAGTAAGACACCAGTATCATATGGATTTGTATTAGCTGGCGTTAAGGCAACTATCCAGAATATGAAGTATATAGCACAGGACGGAACAGTTCTTTATGACCAGAATGATTGCTATTTGGCAGAAGGTACAGCACCAGTTGTTAAGGAAGTTACAGCTAAGGCAGCTTCCACAAGAGATTACATCACAGTAAACTGGACTGATGAAGTACCAGCAGAAGGCGATGGCTTATATGTACTTGAAGTATCAAGAGATAATGGAAAGAGCTGGGAAAAGGTTGCATCAGACATTGCTGAGCCAACATACAAGTATTCAATTAAGGATGCAGGAGATTATAAGTTCAGAGTAGCTGGTAAGTTAGGTATTAATGGTGAGATTAACGATTATGTCGAATCCGATACAATAACAGTAGTAGCAGCACTGGATTCGCCACAGGCAGGCATAGCTTCAAGCGCAGACTCCGTTAATCTTGTATGGAATGCTGTAGATAAGGCTGACACATATGAAGTATACCGTTATTCATATGATGAGACGGCAGAAAATGCATCTAAGATAGCAACAGTTACAGAATGTGCTTATGAAGATAAAAATGTAACAGCAGAAATGCCATATTACTATTATATAATAGCTTATTCACACGTTAATGGTGAGGTAGATAACTACAGTAACCCATCAGATACTTTATGGACTGTTCCAACAGCAGGACATACAGGTGAATATGTATATGAAGATGATGCTGTTAAGTATACAATAACTAAGAAGTCATATGACACAGTATACAACGGAAAGATTACAATTGAAGGTGTAGTTGAAGAAAATGTAACAGCAACACTTTATGTTAATGGCAGTGAAGCAGCAAAGAAAGATGTTAAAGAAAAAGAAAGCTTTGCATTTACAGACATTGCTATTGCAGAAGGAAGAAATGATGTTGAATTAATATTCACAGATAAGAAGGGTAACAAGACAAGAGAAACATTTAATTATGTATATCTTACTAATTACAACAAGGTTGTAGATAGTACATACACAGGAACTGATGGTGATGAGGTTAATGGAATACCAACTTACAAGACAGTTCAGGCGGCAGTAGATTCAGTTGCTTCTAATAACACAGAGCGTGTAATTATTCTTGTTAAAGAAGGCGACTATGAAGAACATCTTGTTGTTTCATCACCTTATATAACACTTATAGGTGAGGACAGCGAGAAGACAAGAATATATTATGATGTTAAGGAATTAGCTGGCGGAGATATGAAGGTTAGATGTGCTGTAAGAATAGATTCAACAGCAACAGGCTTTTCAGCTGAGAACCTTACAATTGAGAATACATATAATTATCTTGGTGATGGTTCAAAGTCAAATGAGTCAGCAGATGCTTTAAGAAATGATGCTAATGAAACATCATATGTCAACTTAAGAATACTTGGTTATCAGGATACACTTTGTGCTAATGGTGGTACTCAGTATTATTACAAGTGTTATATAGCTGGTAATGTAGATTTCATATATGGTAATGAGCCTAGGGCATTATTTAATGATTGTAAGCTTGTATTCCGTTACAATGCTAATAAGAATTCAGGTTATGTATCAGCTCCTAAGGCATCAGCTTCTGCAACATATGGCCTTACATTCTTTAATTGTCAGGTTCTCTCAGAAGAGGGCTGTTCAGGAAGTAAGTATTATCTTGCAAGACCTTGGGGAGCAGATGCTTATATTACTTGGATTAACTGTTATATGGGTAAGATATTAAAGCAAAATGCTTCTAATCCATATACAGATATGAGTGGTAATTTAGCCGCTAATGCAAGATTTTTCGAGTATGGAAGTTATGGTCCAGCATTTGCAATTAACAATAACAGAAGACAGATATCTGTTACTAAAGCCAATGAAATGACTTCAACAACATATCTTGGCTGGGACCCATATACATCTGTAGGTACAATAGGAACAAAGTATACAGGTACTGTTAAGACAGACAGCACAGATAGATATGTAGAGAAAGAATATGTATCAGATACTTACGCACAGTCAGAAGGTGATGATACAGGACTTGCACAGTATGCACTGGAAGGTTATGCACAGAGTGCCAATGTAACAGGAGGAAGTTTATTAAAGGAAACATCAGAGAACTATTACACAGCTGGCACAGCAGAAGAATTCCTTGATGCAATACTTAGTGTTAAGAAGAGTGGAAGAACATCAGTAATTGAACTTACAGCAGATGTTGCACTTGGTAGTAATGAAGTTGAAAACTTTGAGAAATACAGTTCATTTATTACTGCACATAAACTTTACCCACTTACACACCCAACACTTATAAAGTCTGGTGTATCAATGCTTAAGCTTGAAAATATGAGTAATCTTACAATCTACTCTAAGAATGGTGCTAAGATTACACACGCCTGCATAGATATAACAGGTTCTAACAATATCATCATAAGAAACATTAAATTTGATGAGATTTGGGAATGGGACGATGAAACAGAAGGTGGTTACGACCGTAACGACTGGGATTATATGACAATAGAAAAGGGAAGTTCTAATATATGGATTGACCATTGTACATTCTATAAGGCATATGATGGAGTTATTGATGTTAAGACACCTAATAATGAAAGCAATATAACAATATCTTGGTGTGAATTCCTTCCAGCAAGTGAGAATAACACATTCTTTGATGAAATGATGAATACTATGAAGGAAAACCCAGATAACTACCCATATTACAAGCATTTGCTTGATGAGGGTATGACAGACCAGCAGATATACAATTATGCTTATGGTCAGAAGAAGACACACCTTTTAGGACAGTCTGATGAAGATTCATCAGCTAAGAACATAACTATTACACTTGCTAATAACTACTATAAGAATTCTATGGATAGAATGCCTAGACTTCGTTATGGTACAGCACATGTATACAACTGCATTATGGATGCACAGGATTTAAGAGATATGCGTCTTGATATAGAGAATACAGCAGGTGCAGAATTAGCTAAGAAGATTGTAAGTAATGGTGCATCATCTAACTGTGGAGCTCATATGTTACTTGAGAACTGCTATATGTCAGGTATGACTAATGTTCTTATCAGTGGTAACGGAAGCAGTCCAGCAGGTTATATTAACGCATTTAATACAATCTATATGCTTGACGGGGCCAAGCAGGAATTAAAGGTAGCACTTAATACAGACAAAGAAGGCGAAGTAGCATTAGTTCAGGATAAAGAAGAATTCAAGGAAGCACTTCCTTATACTGACTATACATTATATGCAGCTTCAGAACTTGATACTAAGGTTAAACCATATACAGGTGCAGGAAAGCTCACACTCACAACATTACAGTGGGAGAAGACTTCTTACAATGCAGCTAAGGAAGAACATACAGAACACGTATGGAATGATGGCGAAGTACAGAAAGAAGCAACTTGTACAGATGAAGGTTCAAAGTTATATACTTGTACAGTATGTGGAGATACTAAGACAGAAGTAATTCCAGCGGCAGGACATAACTATAGTACAGAATGGACTATCGATAAGGAAGCTACTACTACAGAAGAAGGAAGCAAGTCACATCATTGTACAGTGTGTGGTGAAAAGACAGACATTACAGTTATTCCTAAGCTTGAGAATACACAGCCAGGTGATAACGATAATAAGCCGGGCGACTCAGATAACTCTGATGTTAAGACAGATATTAATGTTTCAGTATCAGTAGATGAAGGAGCACCATCAACAGGACTTGCAGACTCAACAGAAGACATTATTAAAGCTGTTCTTACAGAAGATGAAGCTAAACAGGCAGAAAATGGTGTAAAGGTTGATATTGCACTTACTGTAAAGGACAATAGTTCTAATATTACAGAAGATGAGAAGAAACTTATTAATAGTAATCTTAAGGACAATCAGGTTGCTGGATGCATACTTGATATCCAGTTACAGAAGATTGTAGGTTCACAGAAGTCTGATGTATATGAACTTAACAGTGCAATTAATGTCAAGGTTAAGTTAAATGCAGACCTTATTAATAAGGATTCTTCAAAGACAAGAAAGTATAGTGTAATAAGAATTCACAATGGGGTATCAGATATTCTTAATGCCACATTTGATGAAGCAACAGGAGAACTTACATTTGCAACTGACAGATTTTCAACATATGTTGTAGTCTATGAGGACGTTGCTAATTCTAATACAGAGGATAAGAGCAATGTAACAGATAATGGCAACAGCAATGTATCAGACAATAGCAGTGCGGCAGATAATAATGATGTAGCAGAAGCAGGAGCTACAACAGCAGATGACAGTGCGGCAACAGCTGATACACTCTCAGTTACAAGAACAATAATTCTTCTTGCAGTTCTTATGCTTAGTGCAGGCGTTATATGCCTTACATTATATAGAAGAAAAGAAAATGCTTAAATTATAAACTTAACAATATAAGTTAATAGCATAGGTGGATAGTATAAGTGAATAATATAAGCAGATAATAAAATGGCAGTCACATAAAGTAATACCGCATACCTTCTGGTATGCCAGAAGGGTAGCGGTATCACGGTGACTGCCTTTTTATGTGCCGATAATGCATATTCGTGCAAAGATGTAGTATTTCGCAGGCGGCCGCGCTAGGTGCTGGAATGTGCTTTGTACATTCTTTTTTTATTTAAAAATTTGCCCTCAATTTCTTTAATTATTAAAAAAATGTAAAAATAAGTTGAATTATGTAGAAAATAAGATTATATTTATATAAGGCAATTTTCGATATGAAGTTTGCAGGAAAACGGCGCAAGCCTACCGAAGGAGTAACACTCTCAGGTGCCAGCCTCTGCTGGCGCAACTGTAAATGGATCGACTCTCTGGAGAGTTCTGGATAAACACAGAGGCCGAAGGTGCAACATATAGTTCTTTATAAGTAGTTAATAATGTAATTATAAGACAACATTATTAATAACAACATTGTGACTTCTTATAAAGTGGGTATATAAATCTCTCAGGCAAAAGGACAGAGAAGGCATAAAGTATAATATAACCTGTTATACGATAAGTTATATATTCTAAAATGTTATTTCTGCTTTTATATTTATTCAGGCAATATTGTCTATAATTCCAATGCATTAAGTAAAAGCCAGCATATTAATAATGTATTTAGTAATGTACGGCATTTGCGGCGTTGGGAACAGTATAGGCTTGAACTATACTGTAGTTTAGATATGAAAGGTAGAAAGTACAATGTGGAATTCAATTAATCAAATTCTTGCGAGCATTGATAATTTCGTCTGGGGTGTGCCGCTTATGGTAGTTATCCTTTGTGGCGGAATATTATTGACAGTTCGTCTTGGCTTATTACAGATAAGAAAGCTCCCCTTAGCATTAAAATGGATGGTTAAAAATGAAGAAGAGGCCGAAGGTGAAATTACAAGTTTTGCCGCACTATGTACAGCGTTAAGTGCTACTATTGGTACTGGTAATATCGTTGGTGTTGCAACAGCAGTCTGTGCAGGTGGTCCGGGTGCATTATTCTGGATGGTTATAACAGCATTTTTCGGAATGGCAACTAAGTATTCAGAAGGTCTTCTTGCTGTTAAATACAGAGTTATAGGAGAAGACGGACACAGCCTTGGCGGACCATTCTATTATATAGAGCAGGGAATGGGCAAGAACTGGAAATGGCTTGCTAAGTTATTTGCATTTTTTGGTGTCTGTGTTGGACTTTTTGGTATTGGTACATTTAGTCAGGTAAATGGTATTTCAAGTGCAGTTAATGGATTTTTCGATGCCAATAATGAGCATTGCGTTAATATTCCATTTCTTGGCGAGTATTCGTGGTCAGTAGTTATCGCTTCACTTATTCTTGCAGTCTGTGTTGCACTTGTGCTTATAGGCGGTGTTAAGAGAATTGCAAGCGTAAGTCAGGTTGTAGTGCCATTTATGGCAATTATATATGTATTATTCGTTGCAGTTCTTGTAATAACTAATATTACTAAAGTTCCTGCAGCATTTAAGATTATTGTTGAAGCAGCATTTTCTCCTAGGGCAATCACTGGCGGAGCAGTAGGAAGTATGCTTGTTGCTATGCAGAAAGGTGTTGCACGAGGCATTTTCTCTAACGAGGCTGGTCTTGGTAGTGCGCCTATAGCTGCGGCTGCGGCACAGACTAACGAACCTGTAAGACAGGGACTTGTAAGTATGACAGGTACATTTATTGATACAATTGTAATCTGTACTCTTACAGGACTTTCAATTGTAATTACAGGTGCCTGGCAGGTTGAAGGACTTGAGGGTGTAGCAGTTACTACATATGCGTTCCAGAATGGACTTCCATTCCCAGCACAGGTATCTTCTTTTGTGCTTATGCTCTGTCTTGTATTCTTTGCATTTACAACAATTCTTGGCTGGGACTATTACAGCGAAAGATGTCTTGAATATCTTAGCGGTGGTAATATGAAGCACGTTAAAATATACCGCTGGGTATATATATTAGCAGTATTTATCGGACCTTATATGACAGTAAGTGCCGTATGGACAATCGCTGATATATTTAACGGACTTATGGCACTTCCTAATATGATTGCGTTATTCGCATTGAGTGGAGTTGTAGTTAAGGAAACTAAGAGCTTCTTTGAAAGACATAAGAATGAAAAGCTTTAATTTATAAATATTATAAATATCCAAGAGTTCTTTAAAATAAAGCATTGAGCGGAAAAACTATAGAATAAAGCCTGTTTAAATGAAAATAATGGACTTATAAAATAATGGCAATATCTCCTGTCCTTAAGTGGAATGGAAGTATTGCCATTATTTGGTATATTAATCTGGTGTATTGACAAAAAATGATATGTTCATATATACTTATCGAAGTTAGCTATGATTAACCAAGGTTAGTCGCTACAAGACAATAAGAAAGGACATCGAAACATTAATGAAGAATATCATTAAATCCCCAATTAAACTTTTATGGCTTATGATAGGAATTGTGTCAATGGTACTCGGTGCAATAGGTGTCGTACTTCCAGTATTGCCAACAACGCCATTTTTATTATTAGCATCTTTCTGCTTTGCCAAAGGCTCTGACAGATTTCATAAGTGGTTTACAGGAACAAAGCTTTACAAAAAACATCTTGAAAGCTTCGTTGCCAACCGCTCAATGACATTAAAGACCAAGCTGTGCATACTTCTGCCAGCATCAGCAATGCTTATATTGGCAATGCTTGCAATGTCTAATATATATGGGCGTGTATTTATTGTATTTTTGATAATATTCAAGTACATATATTTCTTTACAAGAATTGAAACAGTTAAGGCGTAAGCTTATGCCTGTTAATTAATTATAGGCTTGGAAAATATTTTCACGAGTTCTATGAGCATATCGACAGTTTTGTCCATACCTTCGATGGTTATGTGTTCGTAAGGACCGTGGTAGGCGTGTCCGCCAGTGCCAAGGTTAGGGCAGGGAAGTCCCATATAACTTAACATACAGCCGTCAGTGCCACCTCTTATTGGAAGTATAAGGGGTGGTATATTAGTATTCTCACAGGCTTTCTTGGCATTTTCTATAAGGAACATACATTTTTCAATAATCTCAGCCATATTGCGGTACTGGTCAGTGATAGTGAGCTGTACAGTTCCAGCACCCCATTTTTCATTCATAATCTTTTCAATATGGCGCAGTGTATTTTTCTTTGCTTCAAATAATGAAGCATCGTGGTCACGGATTATATAATTAAGGTGAGCCTCTGCAACATCACCAGACATACTTATAAGGTGGTAGAAGCCCTCGTAATCTTCAGTTTCCCTAGGTATCTGTGTAGCAGGAAGGCAATTATTGATTTCCATAGCCACTAAGGAAGCGTTAATCATAGTATTCTTAGATGAGCCAGGGTGGACATTAAAGCCTTTTACAACATATTCAGCCTTGGCGGCATTGAAATTCTCATACTGTATCTCGCCCTCAGTATCGCCATCAACAGTGTATGCATAATCAGCTCCGAAGCGTTTAACGTCAAAATGTTCAGTACCCATACCGATTTCCTCATCAGGCGTAAATGCTACGCAGATTTCAGGGTGTTCAATATTATTAGCAATTATATATTCAACCATAGTAAGAATTTCAGCAATTCCAGCCTTATCATCTGCACCAAGAATAGTTGTTCCGTCAGAAGTTATAAGAGTTCTGCCCTTTAAAGAAGCAAGATGTGGGAAAGTATCAGGACTTAATACAAGTCCGCTGTTCCCAAGCATTAAATCCCCACCGTCATAATCAGGAGTTACAACCGGATTGATATCGCCATTACAATAATCAGACACAGTATCCATATGGGCAATAAACCCAATCGCAGGAAGCCCCTCAAGCCCCTTGGCTGCAGGCAGTCTGCCATAAAGATAACAATGCTCATCAAGCTCAACATCACAAAGCCCCATCTTAATCATCTCGTCTTTAAGAAGCCCAGCCAGCTCAAACTGACACTCAGAAGAAGGTGATTTTCCACTCTCCTCATCACTAGGAGTCCTGACAACAACATACCTTAATAATCTTTCATAAGCTTTCATAACAAATCCTCATTTCTGTATATATTTTTATTTTAATATAGAATAAAAGTGGAATATAGTCCCACGATATGTGAATATTAGTCATGATTGTTGGAGTGCGCAGCACAAAACAATCCGTAGATATCATAGTTGCCCTTTTTATCCCCAACTATGATATCTATAAATATTATTTATAAGTAATATCAAATAAAATATAAAACCCCATAATATTTCTCCCTATAATATTCCCAATCCCCTATAAAATTAACCCCATAACCTAATATAATTCCCTCATATAATATAACACAACCCACAAAATTATGTTAAAATAAATCAGAGGTTAATAGACTAATAGATTAATAGGTAATAGGTTAATAGATTAATAGATTATATTTTAATACAGAATATTTTAGTAACCTCACCCCCACAATGTCGTCAGTAAGCGGCTAAGCCATTAACCTCCCACGCGGCAAATGTAGAAGTGTCCCGGTAGGGGTTGGAATTAATAAAAGCAAAAGAAGACGATGGGGAGCCGCCGGCACTTAAGCGCTGTCCTTTAGCGCTTTAGTACCGCTGCGAGCGACACTCAGCGCAAGCGTGTCGCCGTTGCTTTTATTAATTCCAACCCCGTACCACCACCACATTTCTATATCTGCCCCACCCCACAAGATAAGGAGAAATACTATGAACAACATTAAAAAACTTTCCACCGCCGGTGTCCTATGCGCCGTTGCAGTAGCTGGAAGCCTGATTTCATTTCCTGTATTCGGAAGCAAATGCGCTCCAGTACAACATATGGTTAATATATTCTGCGCCGTCCTTTTAGGACCGGGATACGGCGTAATGGCGGCATTTGTTGCCTCACTTATAAGAAATCTGCTTGGAATAGGAAGCCTTATGGCATTTCCGGGCAGTATGTTTGGTGCATTGATATGTGGTATTGTATACAAAAAGACCCACAATATTCTTGCAACTATGATAGGAGAAGTGGCAGGAACATCAATACTTGGCGGTTTGTGTGCATATCCGGTTGCAATATTCCTTATGGGAAAAAGTGCCGCAGGAATTGCATTTTATGCGTATATAATTCCATTTTTTATATCAACTGCTATGGGTGCGGTCATATCTGGAATAATAGTATTCAGCATAAAGAAGGCTGGCTTATTAGTTAAAATTCAGGACAATCTTGCAGGATAGACAAATCAATATGCAAAAAGCGCTAAGTATATATTAAGAAAAGACAAGCTATTGTAAGCAAGGATAAAAAGACGTTGCAGTATGCAAAACAATGATAAGCATATATGGAAAAAGACAGGCTTTCTGTATAGAAAAGAGGGTTTTAGTTAATGTTTGAAAATATAATAAAAAATGTGCATAACAGACATCCGCTCATCCACTGCATAACGAACTATGTGAGCATTAATGATTGTGCCAACATAGTGCTTGCCTGCGGCGGCGCGCCAATAATGGCGGAGGACATTAATGAGGTGAGCCAGATAACTTCAATATGTCAGGGACTTGATATTAATATTGGTATGCTTAATGATAATAAATTATCAGCAATGCTTAAAGCAGGTGCTACAGCCAATGAACTTGGAATTCCAGTAGTACTTGACCCTGTCGGTGCGGGCTCGTCTGATTACAGAATTAAAGCTGTGGAAAAGCTTATGTCCAATGTACAGTTCAGTGTTATAAGAGGAAATGTATCCGAGATAAAAGCAATAGCCGCAAATCAAGGAATTTATAATACAGTGTCTGGCTCATATGAAACTATGCAGGAAAATAAGTCTGCGATGGGTGTTGAGGTGAGTATTGCTGATAAAATAATGGATGATAACATAAAAGAAATGGCAGATTTTATTAAGAAGCTGTCCGAAAAGACGGGTGCTGTGATTGCGGTTACAGGCGGGATTGATATAGTGGCAGATAGAAAATTTGCGTATGCAATAAGAAATGGACATAAGATGATGAGCCTTGTTACCGGCGCTGGCTGTCAGTTGTCAGCCCTTACGTCAGCATATGCTGCGGCGGATAAAGAGCATATATTAGAAAATGTATGCGCGGCTGTCTGCGTAATGGGAATAAGCGGAGAGCTTGCATACCGCAGAATGACAGAAGCGGACGGCAATGCAAGCTATAGGAATTATATAATTGATGCTGTATACAATATGACAGACGACACTTTGAAAGAATTGGGCAGGATAGAGCGTATATAGAGCTTGACAGCGCAGGGTGTATATAATATTTGATAGCAGAGGAATAATATATGAGCAGTTATTTTTATTTTACAAGACACGGACAGACTATATGGAATGTAGAGAATAAAATATGTGGTGCGACAGACATTGCACTTACAGAGCTTGGACATAAGCAGGCAATAGAATTAGGTGAGCGTATCAAAAAGGAAAATATACATATTGATGAGATATTATATTCTCCACTTATAAGGGCGGCTGACACAGCAAAGCATATATCAGAAGCCGCTGGCATACCGTGCAGAATGGAAATACGCTTAAAGGAGCAGAATTTTGGAAGATACGAGTCAACACCAAGAGATGGCAGGGAATTTGCGGCGGCTAAGATGAACTTTGTTGATGATTTTGACGGCGGTGAGACAATGCTTCATCTAAGCCAGAGAATATATAATCTTATAGATGATATAAGAAATGACAAGTCTGATAAAATATACCTTTTAGTTGCGCATAATGGAATTTCAAGGATTGTCGAGTCGTATTTCAGGAATATGAGCAATGATGAATTTTCAGGTTTTGGAATTAAGAACTGCGAATTGAAAAAATATGAATTTACAGATTAAAATGCTTAGAAAATGCGTAAAAGGTATATGTAAAGGAGTAAGAATATATGGATTATAAGCTTCTTATTGATACCGCGGCTCTTGCAGGTATGATTATGTTAGAAAATGGAGCAGAGATATACAGGGTTGAGGAAACTATCGACTATATGTTAAGGACGTCAGGATTAAAGACAACACAGGCATTTGTTGTATCAACAGGATTTATGATTTCCCTGGACGACCCGTCAATAGATGCACTGACAGTTGTCAGGAGAGTGGACAGAGGGGCGACTAACCTTAATATGATAGCTCAGGTCAATGACATATCAAGAAAATTTTATAAAGGAATAATATCATTAGAAGAAGCATTTTCCCAGTTAAAGCACTTAAAGAAAAATCAGTATCCGTGGTGGTTAAAGGATATCTGCACAGTATTTGTAGGGCTTTTCTTTACGGGAATGTACGGCGGCAATGGTGTGGATATGCTGTTTACAGGAATAGTTGGCGTATTCTTAGCCATATGGTTACACGCCGCCAGCAGTATGAAGCTTAATTCCCTTATAAAAGACCTGACAGCTTCAATTGTGTTATCAGTTGTGGCAAGGGCACTCATTCATCTTAACCCCCTCGCCCATCTTGATTTAATAATAATAGGTTCGATAATGGTACTCGTTCCCGGAGCTGCAATAACCAACGCAATAAGAGACACCCTCCACGGCGACTACACATCTGGCAACGCCAATATCCTCCAAGCCTTCACAGAAGCTGCTATGATAGCCCTAGGTGTCTACATAGGCCTGGTAATAATATCCTGATTATAAAAATTGTATCACCCACACACAGCACCCACCTATGTCCTACCACAGCGCTCCGTTCCGCACCCCAATATGTCCGAGTGAATTTAATCGCTCCCCCTACTGTCGGAACATCAATAACGTAAATAGATTGCCAGCTCCCAGCAAGTACAAAAGAAGACGATGGGGAGCCGCCGGTCCTTAGCCGGCAGCCCAAGCTGGCGGCTTAGTACCGCTGCGAGCGACACTCAGCGCAAGCGTGTCGCCGTTGTACTTGCTGGGAGCTGGCAATCCAGCCACAACGTAAATAATATATTCGTACATCAAGGAAAAGATAAAATTTAGGAGGCCACCCAAATGCTACTTCAATGCCTATTCGCCTTCGGCGCAATCATAACATTTTCAGTAATAATAGAAGCCCCAAGAAAATGCCTTCTAGTCAACGGCATACTAGGTCTTGCAGGCTGGGCAATCTATTTGTATACAGAGCAGTTCACCTCTGTTCTTATGGCAACCTTTATGTCGGGACTTGTGCTTGCAATAATCTCCCACATACTGGCAAGGCTTTTAAAGACACCAGTTACAACAACACTTATACCGGCCATATTAACAATAGTTCCGGGAGCTGGAATGTACCAGACAGTATATTACCTGTTCACATCAGACACACAGCAGGCGTTATCAAGCCTTGTAGGAACAATTGGTGCGGCAGGGGCAATTGCGATAGCCATATTTATTGTTGATGCATTAGTTGCCGTAGTTAAACGTATTGTATTATAAAGGAGAAATGGTATGACATTACAACAGCTGTCTTATCTTATAAAGGTTGCTGAGTGCGGCAATATAACAGAAGCCGCGGAACAATTATATATATCACAGCCAAGTCTTAGCACGGCAATAAGCAATCTTGAAAAAGAGATGGGTGTTACAGCCTTTGTAAGAACGAAAAAGGGCGTTATAGTAACACACGAGGGAGAGGAATTGTTATCGTTTGCAAGAATGTTATTAGAGCAGGCGGATATTATGAAAGAGCATTTCGGAGTTGTTAATAAAAGAGATCCGAAGTTCTCAGTATCGTGCCAGCATTATTCCTTTGCCGTCAATGCGTTTGTTGATGTTGTTAATCAATTTGATGCAGATAAATACAGCTTTATATTAAGGGAAACACAGACAGGTGAGATTATAGATGATGTTGCTTATGGCAAAAGTGAACTTGGAATATTATACCTGTCAGATAATAATGAGGAAGTAATAAGCAAGCTTCTTAAGAAAAATGACCTTGTATACGAACAGCTTATTGAAGCAAAGCCACATGTATTTATATGCAAGAAGCACCCACTTGCAGATATGGATTTTGTGACGATTGAAGATTTAAAACCATATCCATATCTTGTATTTGAACAGGGGGAGAGAAATTCATTTTATTTCTCCGAAGAATTCTTAAGCGTGCTTGATTTCCCTAAGAATATACAGGTGCGTGACAGGGCTACTTTATTTAATCTTGCAATAGGACTTAACGGATTTACTGTAAGTTCGGGTATTATTGATGAGAAGCTCAATGGTTCTGATATTATTGCCAAGCCATTAAAATCCGACTGCATTATGAGGATAGGACTTGTCAGAAAGAAGAATATAATGCTTAGCAGATATGCAGAATTCTATATAGAAGCATTGAAAAATAATCTATCTATAGTTTAAAACTATGATAAACGTAATAAATTAAGTATTTTATTAAAAATTCATATAATGATAATATGACCTCAGGTTGTTCAGTATATTAGTCGAACAGCCTGAGGTTAATTAATTTGGAGGATTTATATGCAGACATCGGTTATTGGGTTTCCAAGAATTGGAACTTTAAGAGAATTAAAATTTGCGAGTGAAAAGTATTTCAGAGATGAGATTAGTTCACAGGAATTATTAGATACAGCTAAGAATTTAAGAAAGATACATTGGACTACACAGAAGAATGAAGGAATAGATTTCATTCCAAGTAATGATTTCTCATTTTATGACACACTGCTTGATACAGCAGCTGCACTTGGAATTGTTCCAAAAAGATATAAGGAGCTTAATTTATCAGGTCTTGATACATATTTTGCAATGGCAAGAGGCTATCAGGGAGAGTCTGGTGATGTTAAGGCACTGGCAATGAAGAAATGGTTTAACACGAATTACCATTATATTGTACCAGAGGTTGAAGATGATACAGTTATTAAGCTTTCAGCAGACAAACTGCTTAATGAATACAATGAAGCCAAGGAGCTTGGTATTACAACAAAGCCAGTAATCGCTGGTCCATATACAGTTCTTAAGTTATGCAGATTTACAGAGAACAAGGGCATTGATGATTTTGCAGATGATTTTATTGCAGCTTACAAGGAGCTTATAGCGTTATGTAACGATAATAACATAAGCTGGTTACAGCTTGATGAGCCTGCACTTGTATATGATTTAAGTGATGCTGACAAGGCTTTATTTAATAAGATATATGATGAACTTCTTAAGGAAAGGGGTAACTGCAATATACTTCTTCAGACATATTTCGGAGATGTAAGGGATATATATGAGGACATTGTTAATAAGCCATTTGCAGGTGTTGGACTTGACTTTAATGAGGGAAGAAAGACATTTGAATTAGTAGAAAAATATGGTTTCCCAGCCGACAAGCTTTTATTTGCTGGTGTTGTAAATGGAAAGAATATATGGAAGAACAACTACAAGAAGACATTAGATTTAATAAGCAGTATTAAAAATGCCTGTGACAATAATATAAATATTGTTATATCAACTTCCTGCTCATTATTACACGTTCCATATACATTAAAGCACGAGGATAAATTAGCTGACAGTTATAAAATACATTTTTCATTCGCAGAAGAAAAGCTTACAGAACTTGCTGAATTAGGTGTTCTTGCTGATAAGAAGCAGGATATGGTTAAGAGTGAAAATGCCTATATTAATAACCAGAAGGTATTTGAGGAAGCAAGAGACTGCCATAACGCAGAGGTTAAGGAAAGACTTGCTAATATTAAGGAAGAAGATTATGTACGTCTTCCATTAAGAAGTGAAAGACAGAAGCTTCAGAAGGAAGAACTTGGACTTCCAGAATTCCCTGCTACAACTATTGGTTCATTTCCACAGACTAAGGAGATTAAGGCAGAGAGAGCCGCTTACAGAAATAATGAAATATCAGAAGAAGAGTATACACAGTATATTAAGAAGCAGATTGCTGACTGCGTAAAATGGCAGGAGGAGATTGGCCTTGATGTGCTTGTACACGGCGAATATGAAAGAAATGATATGGTTGAGTATTTCGGTGAGGCACTTGAGGGATATTTATTCACACAGAAGGCGTGGGTTCAGTCTTATGGTACAAGATGTGTTAAGCCACCAGTAATATGGGGTGATGTATACAGAAAGAAGCCAATGACAGTTGACTGGTCAGTATATGCACAATCATTAACTGATAAGCCAATGAAGGGTATGCTTACAGGTCCTGTAACTATATTAAACTGGTCTTTCCCAAGAGAAGACATAACTATAAAAGAGTCTATATTACAGATTGCACTTGCAATAAGAGATGAAGTTCTTGACTTAGAGGCGGCAGGAATTAAGGTAATACAGATTGATGAAGCAGCATTAAGAGAGAAGCTTCCACTTAGAAAGTCAGACTGGTATAAGGAATATCTTGATTTTGCAATTCCAGCTTTCAGGCTTACACACAGCGGAGTAAAGAAGGACACACAGATACATACACATATGTGCTATTCAGAATTTACAGATATAATTCCAGCAATAGACGATATGGATGCTGATGTTATCACATTTGAGGCTTCACGTTCAGACCTATTAATATTAGACTCATTAAGAGAGAATAATTTTGAGACAGAGGTAGGACCGGGAGTATATGACATACATTCTCCAAGAGTTCCATCAGTTGATGAAATTGTCAATGCGTTAAATATAATGCTTACTAAAATCAGCAGGGACAAACTCTGGGTAAATCCAGACTGCGGCTTAAAGACACGAGGCGTAAAGGAAACAGATGCCAGCTTAAGAAATATGGTTGAGGCGGCTAAGATAATAAGAAAGAGGTAACAGATATGAGTAATTTAGTAACACCATTCAGATATGATTTTGTAGGAAGCTTTTTAAGACCAGAGAGATTAAAAAAGGCAAGAGCAGATTATGAGCAGGGGAATATCAGCAAAGAAGAATTAACAAAGGTAGAAGACGACTGTATTACAGAGCTTGTCAAAAAGACTAAGGAGTTAGGTTATCATGTAATTACAGATGGAGAATTCAGAAGAGCTACATGGCACCTTGATTTTATGTGGGGATTTAACGGAATTGAGCATAAGAAGACAGTTCAGGGTAATACTACATTTGATGCCGAAGCCGCTATGATAGATGATACATATATGACAGGTAAGATATCGGTTAAGAACCACCCATTTGTAAAGCATTTTGAGTTCGTTAAGCAGTTTGAAGATGATAATACAGTTGCAAAGCAGACAATTCCTTCACCAGGCCAGTTCTATGCTTACTTTACAGGAGCTGAGTTGCTTGCCAATACTATAAAGATATATGGCAGTGAAGAAGCATTTGCTAAGGACGTAGTAAATGCGTATGTAGAATTTGTCAAGGAAATATATGACACTGGCTGTAGAAATCTCCAGTTTGATGACTGTGTATGGGGCGGAATGGTTGATGCTAAGATGGCAGTTGCACTTACAGGAAGAAATGGACAGGCTTTGGAAGATTACAAGAAGCTTCTTTTAAACCTTAATAATGAAGTTGTAAAGGAAGTTCCAAAGGATATGGTAGTTAATACACACGTATGCCGTGGTAATTATCATTCAACATTCTTTAGTGCAGGAGCATATGACAGTGTAGCAGACCTTTTATTTGGTGAGGAAAATGTCAACGCTTATTATCTTGAATATGATGATGAAAGATCAGGCGGATTTGCACCACTTGCCAAGGTTTCAGGTGATAAGAAGGTAGTTCTTGGACTTATTACAACTAAGACACCAGCACTTGAGAATAAAGAGATGGTTATAGCAAGAATTAAAGAAGCCGCAAAGTATGTTCCTCTTGAAAGATTATACTTAAGTCCACAGTGCGGATTTGCATCTTGTGAAATAGGTAATAAGCTTACAGAGGAACAACAGTGGGCAAAGCTTAAGCTTGTAAAAGAAATCGCAGAAGAAGTATGGGGATAATCCAATCTATCTTACAGAGATTTCTTCATTACAGTAAAGACAGCGGTATTTGCCTGATGGATACAGCTTGAAAATGTGTTCACAGCCCGTTTCTATACTTGTAATACAGCGTGGATTTTTACATTTTATAACATTGGTTAAGATTTTAGGTGGAAGAGGATGATATTTTTTATCAACTTTTCCATCTTTAATTATAATCAGAGTTATCTGTTTATTAATGTAACCAAGAATATCTAATCTTTCAGGGAGCTTGGTTCCTTCTATCTTGATTAAATCTTTACAACCGTACTTTTCACTTTTTACATATTGCAGGAGTGCAACAGAATGTGACTGTGCATCAAGGTTTAAAAGGCGGTATATATCTAACCCCTGTCCGGCAGGGATATGGTCGATTACTACACCATTTTGCAAAGAATCTATATTTAACATTATAATCTCCATTCTATTTTACTATAGTACTTTTTTTCCTGTGAGTGGGTCTGTAAGTTCAAGTAAACTCATAATAAGAGCCATACGGATATATTTACCATTCTGCACCTGTTCAAAATAGGCGGCACGCTTATCAGTATCTACATCAGTTGCTATTTCATCAACTCTTGGCAGTGGGTGAAGAACCGGCATATCGGCAGGGGCAAGCTGTAATTTCTCTTTATTAAGTATATAAGTATCTTTTAATCTTATATAATCATCTTCATTAAAGAAACGCTCACGCTGTACCCTTGTCATATAAAGCACGTCAAGCTCTGGGAGTGTATCTTCAAGGCTTCTTACTTCTTTATATACTGATTTATTAGGAATAAGAGTATCTTCTATAAGATAATCGGGAACTTTTAATTCTTCTGGTGATATAAAATAGAACTTATTGTCATTGAAACGTACAAGGCTGTTCACAAGGGAATGTACAGTTCTTCCAAACTTTAAATCACCGCAGAAACCAACAGTCAGGTTATCAAGACGTCCCTTTCTATGGCGTATTGTCATCAGGTCAATTAATGTCTGTGTTGGGTGGTTGTGACCGCCGTCACCAGCGTTGATAACTGGAATTGATGAATACATAGAAGCTCTTAAAGGCGCACCTTCTTTTGGGTGGCGCATTGCAATAATATCGGCATAACAGCTTACAACACGGGCGGTATCTGCGACAGTTTCGCCCTTGGTGGCACTTGACTGGTTAGCACCGGCAAAGCCTAAGGTCTTTCCGCCAAGGCTTAACATTGCTGACTCAAATGATAGACGTGTTCTTGTGCTTGGCTCATAGAATAAAGTTGCAAGCTTTTTGCCGTCAGCAACGTGACTGTAGGCTTCTTCATTAGAAGCAATCCTGTCAGCTAAGTCTAAAATGCTTATTGTTTCATCAAGTGTAAAATCAAGAGGGTCAATTAAATTTCTCATAGCCATTCTCCCTTTGTTAAATATTGGTTTCGCTTAGCTCCGACAGATATGAACTGGATTTCGTGATTAAGCAGCTTTTCAAGCTTTTCAATATATTTTCTTGCATTATCAGGAAGTTCATCATATGTGCGGCATTTTGATATGTCTGTAAGCCAGCCCGGCATAAGTTCAACAACAGGCTTGTACATATCTATATTGTCTGTCGGGTCAAATTCTGTTACGACAGTATTCTTATATTTATAACCTGTTATAATAGGGATTTCTCTCATATAGCTTAAGACATCTAATTTGGTTAATGCTATTAAATCTGAATTCTGGCATTTAAGGCCGTAAGCACTGGCAACAGCATCAAATGGTCCGACACGTCTTGGTCGTCCTGTAGCAGCACCATATTCGCCGCCGTATTTACGAAGGAGCTTCTGCCATTCTTCTGACATTGCATTTTCTGCAACAAATGGACCAGCACCGACACAGGTTGAATAAGCTTTTAAGACACCGACAATATGGTTAAGTGGGGCATAAGGTATGCCAGCACCTAAAGGACCATAGGCGGCTATTGTAGATGAGCTTGAAGTGTATGGGAATATACCATAATCAATATCCCTCATAGCACCTAACTGGGCTTCAAGAACTACTTTTTTATTATCAGCCAGGGCATTATTTAAGAAAATGCCTGTATCACATATATAATCCCTGAATATATCTGCCTGTTTTTCACACCACGACAAGAGGGCAGGATATGACATTGGCTCCTGATGATAACAGCCGGCAAGTTCAAGATTTTTGGCATCTAATATAGTCTTAAGCCTTGCTTTAACATTTTCATCATCAAGATGAAGAAGGTCGGCAAGACGAAGTGTCTTCTTGCGGTATTTATCGCTATAAGCATAAGCAATGCCCCTGCGGGTAGAACCAAATGCACTGCCTGTTGCAGATAACCGGTTTTCTTCAAGTTCATCCTGAACCTTGTGCCAAGGCATAGATATAGTGGCACGTTTTGAAAGCTTCAGATTATCAGGGGTTACAGATATTCCTTTTTCTTTGATTTGTGCGATTTCATTTGAAAGATGTTCAAGGTCAATTACCATTCCATCACCGAGAACACATACAACATCAGGGTGAAGTATTCCAGATGGAAGAAGATTAAGAACAAATTTGCCTTTATCAGTGACTACAGTATGACCGGCATTATTACCGCCCTGATAACGGACAACAATATCAGCCTGCTCAGCTAACAAGTCAATTACACGGCCTTTGCCTTCATCACCCCAGTTAATTCCTGTTACAGCAGTAAGCATATAAGCATCTCCTTTAAAATATAGTATAGGTTGTAGTTGGTAAAATGTAACTTTTAATAATTGATAATAAATTTTAGTTGCTTTTATTACCAAGTAAGGAGTATACTATTGAAACGATGATAAGTAAAAAGTATAATTGATATGGTTTTGATTATTATTTGATATGACTATAATGCTTATAGCTAATGAAAGGGTCAGATTATATGAATGTTAATTACGAATATTATAAGATATTTTATTATGTAGCCAAATACAGTAACTTCACTAAAGCGGCGCACGCATTAGGAAACAGCCAGCCTAATATAACAAGGGCTATGAATTGTCTTGAACAGCAGCTTGGCTGTTCGTTATTTATAAGAAATAACAGGGGAATTCAGCTAACTCCAGAGGGTGAGAAGCTGTATACACACGTATCCGTTGCGATGAGCCAGTTATTGGAAGCCGAGGAAGAATTATCTGACAGCTCAAGTCTTACAACAGGAAGCGTATCAATCGGTGCAAGTGAGACAGCACTTAATATATTTCTTTTGGATAAGCTTAAAAAGTTTCATATTAAATATCCGGGAATACGCCTTAAAATATATAATCATTCGACACCACAGGCAATAGAAGCTGTCAAATCGGGAATTATAGATTTTGCCGTTGCCTCCTCACCTGTCAATGTAGAAGCACCTCTTAAGCAGATAACATTAAAGACTTTCAGGGAAATTCTTGTCGGAGGTACTACATTTACTGCATTGGGCAGTCAGGAATTGTCATTAAAGGAATTAAAGAATTATCCTCTGATATGTCTTGGCAGGGAAACAATGACATTTCAGTTTTATAATGAATTGTTCTATGAAAATGGAATTGAATTACTGCCTGATACGGAGGTAGCCACAACTGACCAGATACTTCCACTTGTAAAAAATGAGCTTGGTCTGGGCTTCGTGCCAGAACTTATGGCACAGGAAGCCCTTAGCAAGCGTGAAATTGTAAAGATATCGTTAAAAGAAACAATTCCTGAAAGAAATGTGTGTATGGTGTATGACTACCAGCACCCATTAAATTCAGCTGCAAAAGAATTAAAAAAGATGATTATGGAAGAGTAGGTGATAATAGCTGGCATTACCTTATTAAAAGATATGCAGTGTATCCTACATACAGAAGCACGCATACAATTCCTTCCCATCTGTTCATAGTCTTTCTGGTTCTTGCAAATATATAAAGAATGACTGCTGACACAAAAAGTATTATACAGTCGATAATTGACTCTGATAATACATTCAGCGGGCAGATTGCTGCAGACATTCCTAATATGAATAGTATATTAAAAAGGTTAGAGCCTATGGCATTACCGAGCGCAAGTCCGCTGTCACCTTTTCTTGTCGCTGTGATTGAGGTAACAAGTTCAGGAAGTGATGTACCAATAGCAATTATTGTAAGTCCTATAAAATTCTCACTGACACCGAAATCTTTAGCGATAAGACAGGCATTGTCAACGACAAGTGTTCCACCAAATATTACGGCGATAAGCCCGCCTATGATAAATATAAGGCTCTTAGGCAGAGAAAGCATTTTACATTCATCAGCAGTTTCTCGGTTCTTAAGTGCTGATATAACCATAACAGTGATGTATACAGCCATACCGATTAGTAAGATTATTCCTTCGATACGGTTAAGGTGTCTGTCAAGAAGCATAATGCAAAGAATAGCTGTGACTATGATATTCAGAGGCATATCTCTTTTTAAAATCTCAGGATTAGTCTTAAATCCAGCCATAAATGCACATATGCCGACAACGACAAGACCATTAAAAAGGTTAGAACCTATGACATTGCTTATTGCAATATCATTGCTTCCAGCGAGTGCAGCATTAATACTTACGGAAGCTTCTGGGGCACTTGTTCCCATAGCAACAATCGTCAGCCCTATAATAACGCTTGGTATCTTCATAATTCTTGCAAGTGACGAGCTTCCATCTACGAAAAAGTCAGCTCCCTTGATTAACAGTACGAATCCAATGAGTAGTAATAAATATTCCATATTAAGTCCTTTCCTGTGGCAAAAGAAACATTTATTAATCTTTATAAATAAAGAGACTTTTACCACATCAAAAAATGATTGATAAAAGTCTCGTTACTCACTAATAATAACCGGCTTTTCAGCGTGATGACGATTATTATTACATCTAAAGATGCTAACTACTCCCTTTGTTAATATAATAGTCTATGGACAAATTGTATGTCAATAACAAATTAAAAATATAAATTGTAAAAATAAAAAATGGTACTATGAATATAGATGAAAATGTGATATTATAAAAATATCATTTAGTATTTGTGACGACAATAGAATACAGAAACCAATGATAAATTAACATCAGTGAAAGGACAATGTATATATGCAGGAGTATGATGAATCGTTTTTCAGGGCGAAAGCCAACAAAAGAGCAGGTATAACTTGGCTTGCTCTTATTTTTATTGCGACCATATATTATGGTATCAAGACAAAGAATGGGGAAATTACAAGGGGATATTTTATAGCGTTTACAGTAGTAGGCTGGGCTACTTACATAGCAGGACATATAGTAGCTATGATTAAGGGTAAGGCAGCTAAAGAGTACAAATGGGTATTAGGTGTAGGTTATCTTTTATTCTACGCTGTTATAGCATGGACAGCACTCGATAAGATTTCTTATATATTTATTCTTCCATTATTATCAATTCTTATATTGTACAAAGATCCTAAGTTTATAAAGATGATTATGTGGTTTACGTTATTTGTATTGATTAGTAGTAATTTTTACAAAGGTGTGGCAAAAGGAATGATGGATTTTGTTGCAAGTGAAGATTGTGCACTTCAGTTTGCAATTGTATTATGTTGTTTTGCGTGCACTAATATGGCTATAAAACATCTGGTTGAGTCAGATGGTGCACTGACTGGCTCGATTGAAGCAGAGCTGGCACAGGTTGTACAGACAGTTGAGCAGGTTAAAGATGCAAGTAATTTAATTGTTGATGGTGTTACAGTTGTAAGAGAACTTGCAGATGAGAATAAACAGGGTGCTAACAATGTAGTTAAGGATATGGGAACGCTTGCCGAGAACAATGATATTCTTAATGATAAGACAGTTTCATCAATAGAGATGACTAAGGTTATTGATACTCAGGTTAAAGATGTATCAGATCTTATGGAAGAGTTCTCAAAGCTTATTGAAAAGTCAGTTGAACACGCTAACTTAAGCGCAGATGAGCTTACAGAGGTTGTTGATATTACTAACAGAATGTCAGCATTATCAAACAAGATTGAAACTATTCTTGAGACATTTAAGAAAGAATTTGAAAATGTTAAGCAGGAGACAAGTACTATTGAAGGAATTACTTCACAGACTAATCTTCTTGCACTTAATGCTTCAATAGAGGCTGCAAGAGCAGGAGAAGCAGGAAAGGGCTTTGCTGTTGTTGCTGACCAGATAAGAAGCTTAAGCAGTGGAACTCAAGACTCTTCTAGCAGTATTATGGAAGCACTTTCTCATCTTGAAGCTACATCAGATGAAATGCTTGAGTCAATTACAGAGACAGTTGAACTTATACAGCTTAACATTGAAAAGGTATCAACAGTTAATAAGTCGGTATCAGATATAACAAGTGATGCAACAAGTCTTGGTGATAACATAAAGGTTGTTGACAGTGCAGTTAAGCAGGTTGAGAATTCTAATGAAACACTTACTGCTAATATGAATCAGGTTGGCGAAGTAATGCAGATAATGACAGAGAGCATTAACAATGCAGAGCAGACAACCAAGACTATGCTTAGCAAGTATGAAGCAAGTGCAAAGAGTGCAATGGATATTGAGTCTGTTGTCGGCGAACTTATGGAAGAACTTGGTATCGGTGGATTTATGAATGTTTCTGATATAAAGAATGGTATGAAGTTCAGAATGGTTATTAATGACCAGGCTGATGCCAAGGAAGAATATACAGGTGAAGTTGTTGACAGAAAAGACAATAATGTATACATAAATATTAATAACAGGGGAGCATTTGATGATAAGAGAAGAAATCTTAAGTGTTCATTTAATGCTGTTGTAGATAATGTATTATATTGCTGGAATGATATAGCAATACATAATGTCAAGTCAGGAGAAAAGGGACAGTTCAAGCTTACTATTGAAACTAACCCACAGGTATATAACAGAAGAAAGTATCCAAGAATGCCACTTGACAATAAGTGTACAATAAGCGTTGATGGTACAGATATAACATATTATGGACATATGGTTAATATCAGTGCGAATGGTTTTGCATTTTCAGTTAATGACCCATCATTTGAAACTATGAAGGGTCAGAATATTGTTATCGAGATTGATAATTTCGATGTTATTAAAGATAAAGAAATCCAGGGCTGTATAATAAGATGTTCTAATGATGAGGGCAATTATATTGTCGGCTGTAGAATGCCAGAGGACAGCAATGAGATTAAAGACTATGTAAATAAGAATTATAGTGAGTAATAAAGCAAGAATTATAGTGAGTAAGAAAACAGGAATTATAGTGAGTAATAAAGCAGGAGTTGGTTGTTATGTCAATTAAGTCAGTTGGAATTATAGGCGCAGGTGCGGTAGGTTCTTATGTTATATGGGGACTTTCAGATGTTAAGGATATAAAGCTTGGAGTTATAGCCTCAGGTGAGAGAAATCAAAAGCTTAAGGCTGATGGCTGTAAGATTAATGGTAATGTATACCATCCAGAAGTATGGACACCTGATGAAGCCAAAGGTGTTGATTTATTGATAGTATCATTAAAATACGGAGCACTTCCAGCGGCACTTGATGATATAAAAGCGGCAACTGGTGATAATACTACAGTTATGAGCCTTATGAATGGCGTAGATAGTGAGGATATTATTGCTGGGAAGATAGGTTCTTCACATATGCTGTATTCACTTATCAAGGTAGCTTCATCATATAAAGAAGGACAGGGTTATGTATTTAATCCAGACACAACTCTTGGAATTATATATGGAGAGCTTAACGCACCATTTGACAGTGAAAGAGTACGTATGGTTAAGGAACTGTTTGAAAGTGGTAATATACATTTTCGGGTAACAGAGCATATTAAAGAGGAGATATGGTGTAAGTTCCGGCTTAATGTGTGCAATAATCTTCCACAGGCTATTCTTGGGGCAGGTGTTGGCTGTTACAGGGATAGTGTTCATATGAAGGCAATCAGTGAAGGTCTTCGTAAAGAGCTTGAGGCAGTTGCACTTGCAAAAGGAATTGATATAAGTATTGTTGAGGGTTCTTCCGGCAGGGGCAGTGCAGTCCTTCCAACAGCGAGATATTCAACATTGCAGGATATTGATGCCAAAAGACATACTGAGATAGATATGTTTTCAGGTGCATTAATGAGAATGGGAAAAGAGCTTGGAATTCCTACACCATATAATGAGTACACTTATCATATGATAAAGGCTATTGAAGAAAAGAACGATGGAAGATTTGATTACAATAGTGATAATGAAGAGCTTACATGGGCGAAATAGTTATGACGGAGAAAGAAAAGATGCTTGCTGGAAAGATATATAATCCAGCGGATAGTGAACTTGTTAATTTAAGACAGAAGGCTCACAGATTAAGCAGTGAATATAATTGCTGTCTTGAAACAGAGCTTCAAAGAGAAGATATTTTAAGCAGGCTTGTACCTGATAAAGGTGATAATGTATATATTCAGGGTCCGGTTCAGTTTGATTATGGCTGTTTTACTAAGATAGGAGAGAACAGTTATATTAATTTTAATTTTACCTGTCTGGACTGCTGTAATGTAGAGATTGGAAGTAATGCCTTTATAGGTCCGAATGTATCTTTGCTGACACCTGTTCATCCGTTTAGGTATCAGGACAGAAATGTCTATAAGAATTCAGACGGAACATATGTCAACAAGGAATATGCCAGACCAATTACAATAGGTGATAACTGCTGGCTTGCGGGAAATGTGACCGTATGTGGCGGTGTCACAATAGGAGCTGGAAGTGTTATAGGTGCAGGAAGCGTTGTGACAAGGGATATTCCAGCAGGTGTGCTGGCAGCAGGAGTTCCTTGCAGGGCTATAAGAGAGATAACTGATGAGGACAGGATTGATGATTTAGAGGTAGAATAAAGTAAAAATTTCCCCGATAATAGGCAGATAAGATTATTAAGTCATAGCTTATTATCGGGGATTTTTGTTATTAATAATATTATGAATAGTATAAAAATAATTAATGATATAAAAATATAAAAATAATGAATAAAATAATATATAATGTTTATATGTTATATAATATCCAGATTGCCTAGACTGGCTGCTTGTTAAGGAAAGCTTTATTAGCCTTATCAAAGTCTTCAGGTGAATATTTTGTTAATATCTGTTCCTTGGTAATTCCAAGTTCAAGCATTGTTATAATAGAATTAATCTTTTCGCTGGCAATACCTTCCTGTATGCCCTCCTGTTTACCACGTTCAGCCCACTGGGCTTCTAAATTTCTGAATGCGTTGCACATAGTATTCCCTCCATTCTTACGATTACTGCAAAGCTCTAATAATTGCGGAGTATCAGTAATTACACTGATAAGCTCGATGACCTCCGGGTCAACATCATCAGACTGATACTGAGAATAAATAGATTCTATATTTTCTTTGTAAATGTTCTGGGTAATATTAAATAGATTTCTTACATCATCATTATAAAATGTATATTTGTCGGAATCAAGTATCTGAATAAGATTTAGGCTGTAATCAGAAAATAAAGATTTGATTATATTGACAAAATTAAAAATTACATTATAATTATCAATGGTAATTACTTATAGTAATTATCTGTAGTAACTATCTGGAATTACTATTTATTTATAATAATTAATAATCTAAATAATTATAACTATTATATAGACTGCTTAAAATATGAATTGTTATAGTGATTATTTAGAATATAGATTGTTATAGCAGACAATTTTAAAGGAATTAAAACAATGAATGAAGACAAAATAAAAAGAATGTTAGATGCCTGCTACAAGGCGAAAAGGGTAAGAGAGTTTCTTCCAGAACTGCCAAAGGGCGTTACGGCTGCATATATCCAGTATATGGATATGATTCACAAGCTGAAAGAAGAAAAAGAAAATGTGAAAATATCGGACATAAGTGCGATATTAAATCTTCCAAGACCAGGTGTTACAAGGACGGTAAAGGAGATGGAAGCGAAAGGTTATTTAAGAAAATATTCGTCTGATGAGGACGGCAGAATAACTTATATAGAGATTACACCTAAGGGTGAGAAATTGTCAGAAAAATACGATAAGAATTATTACAGCAGGCTGTTAGAATATCTTGGCGATATAACAGATAAAGAAGCCGATTGTATGATTAATACAATTGATAAGCTGTATAAAGTGATGAGCGAAAGGAGAGTTGACATTGAATAATTCAAAATCAGATTTTACACAGGGAAGTATATTAGGAAAGCTTATACCATTTATGATTCCGATACTTGGTGCGCTTA
This sequence comes from Lachnospira sp., assembly GCA_050874785.1. Classification (GTDB taxonomy): domain Bacteria; phylum Bacillota; class Clostridia; order Lachnospirales; family Lachnospiraceae; genus Lachnospira. The sequence goes on along the minus strand of JBNMLJ010000015.1, from coordinate 9,150 downwards.
TATTACAGGCGGCATATGGTGCGGTCGACCTTCTTGTTGTAGGAAGATTTGGAACAACTTCCGGATTGTCCGCAGTATCAACAGGCAGTCAGGTTCTTAATCTTGTGACTTTTGTTATTACACAGTTTGCTATGGGTATTACTGTACTTATAGCGAGGTACATAGGTGAGAAGAAAGAGAGCTTAATCGGTGCGCTTATCGGTGGTTCAATAGTTGTATTTGCGATAATATCAGCGGTGCTTTTTGTTGTTATGGTATGTTTTGCAAGACCGATAGCTGTTATTATGCAGGCTCCTGCTGAGGCAGTAGGACTTACATCTGTTTATGTAAGAATATGCGGAGCGGGAATATTTTTTATAGTAGCGTATAACCTTCTTTCAGCAATATTCAGGGGACTTGGTGACAGCAAATCACCACTTATATTTGTTGCTGTTGCCTGTGTTATTAATATTGCTGGAGATTTAATATTAGTTGCAGGACTTCATATGGATGCCGCCGGAGCAGCGATAGCGACAGTAATGGCACAGGCAGTGAGTGTTGTGCTGGCACTTGTTATGCTGTTTAAAAGGCATTTGTCATTTAAGATAACAAAAGCAGATTTTAAGATAAATGAGCATTGTAAAAGAGCACTTAAAATCGGACTTCCACTCGCATTGCAGGAATTCCTTACACAGGTTTCCTTCCTTGCATTGTGTGCATTTGTCAACAGGCTTGGACTTGAGGCTTCCTCAGGTTATGGTGTAGCCTGCAAAATTGTTAATTTCGCTATGCTTATTCCAAGTTCACTTATGCAGTCAATGGCATCATTTGTATCACAGAATGTTGGTGCTGGCAATGAAAAGAGAGCAAAGAAAGCTCTGTTTACAGGTATAGGTGTCGGACTTGTTATTGGCTGTATCGTGTTCGTATTTATAATGTTAAAGGGTGACCTTCTGACAGGAATATTTACAACAGATGAGGCTGTTATTAAAAATGGTTATGACTATCTTAAGGGTTTTGCCTTGGAAACAATTGTGACAGCTATATTATTCAGTATGATAGGTTACTTTAATGGACACGATAAGACATTATGGGTTATGATACAGGGACTTATCCAGACATTATTGATAAGACTTCCACTTGCTTATTATATGAGTATACAGCCAGATGCAAGCCTTACTAATATAGGATTTGCCGCACCTGCCGCAACAATGGCTGGTATTATTTTAAATGTAATATTCTTTATATACACTAATAAAAATGCAAAGAAGAATGAAAGCTATTCATCATAATATATTCAGATATATAGTGGAAATTAATTATTGACTGATTATAATTTGTTATAATTTTTATATAAGTGCAAATCAGTCTGTTGTCTTCATATAGATGTGGCTGTGGGTAAATAAAAGGTCTTTTTCTGATTACAGAAGAAGACCTTTTAAGTTTTAAGTATATGTCCTATAACTCTAATATTTAAAGCGTATTAGTGCAGATACATTTACTAATTTATAGATATGTACAGATAATGAATATAAATTATTCTATTAAAGATAAAACGCCAGTTGATACAAGCTTGGTTACAAGCTCAGCCATTTCGCGTGGTGACTCAGGATTGTCGCTGGAGAGCCACTGTTCGATAAGACCTACACAGCCGTAAAGTATAAAATTGCCATAATATTTATAATTCATTGAAATAGCAGGCGATAATTTGCTGATTTCGGTCTGTATGCAGTGTATGTTATAAAGCTGGTGTATTTTCATAATAAATGAAATATCGCCGTTAGGACCTATAAGCACGCGGAAAAGTTCGGCATTATCGCTTACAAGTTCAAATATATCCAAGAACAAAGGATAAGGAAAATCATTTGTCTTTCTGACATTATATTTTTGAAATATCTGTATGAATTTGTCGCTAAGCTCCTGTTCGATAGAGGCAAGCATATCGTATATATCTTTGTAATGCAGATAAAATGTGCCGCGGTTAATATCTGCCAGTTCGCATAATTCCTTTACAGTTATGTCTTTGATGTTTTTCTGTTTCATCAGCGTGGAAAGGCTGTGAATAAGCAGTGCTTTAGTTCTCATTACACGTCTGTCTTTATTATTTTCCATATATTCCCCTTTCTTAAATCTTTCTTAATTAATCAACATATATCAATATAATGTCTATTAATCAACACTTTGTGCAAAAGTGATTATTGAGCAAATATTATATGATAATTATAATTATTCCATAAAAATAATCAACACTATGTTTATAAACACAATAAGCAAAATGAAGAAAGGATGGTACATTTAAGAAACTAATTAATAATTAAAGTTTATTGAAGGTTATTAGGATATTTAGTCAATTACATGTACAGAAGAATTTATGAAGGAAAAAGAAGAAAAGCAAAAGGGCAATTTTTGGCTTACGGTAGCCACATTTATTGTGAATAAACGTAAAGCAATAGAAATTCTTTTTATTCTTGCGATTATTTATAGTGTGTTATCGATTAATAAAGTACAGGTTAATCAGGATATTACATCATACCTGCCAGCCGATAGTGAGACAAGACAGGGATTGTCTATTATGGACGAACAGTTTGTTACATACGGCAGTGCCAAGGTTATGCTTACCAATGTCACGTATAATCAGGCGGACGAGCTTGTAAGCGAACTTGAGGACATTGATGGAGTTAAGCAGGTAACATTTGACGACTCATCAGACCATTATAAGGGTACAGATGCTTTGTTTGATATTACATTTGACGGAACGGAAGATGAGGATATAAGCAAACAGGCGTTAAATGAGGTCAAGGATACGTTATCAGACTATGACGTATATGTTTCAACGGAGGTTGGTTCGGAAGAAGAAAGTGCAGACTCGCTGGCAAAGGATATGAATGTTATCCTTGTACTGGCAGTAATTATTATAGTAGTTGTGTTAATGCTTTCAACAAAGGCATACCTGCAAATTCCAGTGTTGCTCATAACATTTGGTGTTGCGGCAATTCTTAATATGGGAACTAACTACTGGTTCGGTACTATTTCATCTATCACGAATTCGATAGCGGTAGTGTTACAGCTTGCGCTTGCTATCGACTATGCGATTATTCTATGCGACAGATTTATGGAGGAGCACGAAACGCTTAGTGCAGAAGAAGCGGTAAAGGTTGCGCTCTCAAAGGCTATTCCAGAGATTAGTTCATCATCACTTACAACTGTATCAGGTATGGTTGCAATGATGTTTATGCAGTTCAGGCTTGGTTATGATATGGGTATTATATTGGTTAAGGCTATTATTATAAGTCTTATATCAGTATTTTTCCTTATGCCTGGAGTACTGCTTATATTTGCCAAGGGAATTGATAATACTCATCACAAATGCTATGTTCCAAAGATAACAATTGTTGGTAAATTTGCGAATAAGACTAAATACATAATTCCACCTTTATTTATAGTATTTCTTATTGTAGCAGCTATATTTTCAAATAACTGCCAGTACATTTATGATACAAGCTCAATTGTGAGTGCAAAAAAGAGTAATGCTAAGATAGCAGAAGAAAGAATAGAGGATACATTTGGCAAGAGCAACCAGTTAGTTGTTATGGTGCCAAAGGGCGATTATGAGTCAGAAAAGAGAGTATTAAGTAAGTTAGATAATCTTAGCTATGTTACATCAACACTAGGTCTTGCAAATGTGTCAATCAATGATGATTATGTGCTTACGGATAAGTTAAATCCAAGACAATTTGCTGAATTGATTGATATAGACAGGGAAGTAGTTGACGTGCTTTATATGGCATATGCTTATAATCAGGAGCAGTATGGCCCAGTATTTACAGGGGTTAATGATTATGAAGTCCCTATTATTGATATGTTCTTATTCCTTTATGACCAATATAAGGAAGGCTATGTAACATTAGATAGCGATTTGGATGATAAGCTTAATACATTATATGATACACTTCACGATGCTCAGTTACAGCTTCAGGGAAGCGATTATTCAAGATTTGTGCTTAACATTTCACTTCCGGTGGAAGGTCAGGAAACATATGATGCATTAGAGGAAATCCGTGGTATTGCGGCCAAGTATTATGGCACAGATAATGTAGTTCTTGTTGGTAATTCTACAAGTGACCACGATCTTGAGTCATCATTTGCATCAGATAATATTATTATAAGTGTACTTACAGCACTTTTTGTTATGATAATTCTGTTCTTTACATTCCAGTCAGCAGGACTTCCAGTGCTTCTTGTTCTTACTATTCAGGGAAGTATATGGATTAACTTTGCTGTACCAGCATTACAGGGACAGACAGTATTCTTTATTGCATATCTGATTGTGTCAGCGATACAGATGGGTGCTACAATCGATTATGCGATTGTTATATCTAACAGGTATTTGCAGTTAAAGAAGGAAATGCAGCTTAAAGATGCAATGATTGAGACACTTAACCAGTCATTCCCAACAATATTTACATCAGGCTCAATTCTTACCTGTGCAGGCTTTCTTATAGGTGAGATTGCCTCAGATGCGACAGTTGCTTCAATTGGTGTTGCACTTGGACGAGGTACATTAATATCAATTATCCTTGTATTATTCGTGCTTCCACAGATACTTTTACTTGGAGATATCATTATCGAAAAGACAGCTCTTACAATGAATATTGCAAGACCACAGAAAGAAGTTGCCGGCAGGGTAAGAGTTACAGGACACGTCAAAGGTTATGTACAGGGTGAGATTGATGCTGACATTCAGGGAACATTCCAGGGACAGATGAAGGTATCAGTTGACTCAGTAATTCCGGGACGTCAGGGACAGGTTACATATGAAGATACAGATAATCTTTTATTAACAGATAATAGTGACGGCGTGGATAATACTGATATTGGCGGTACGGATAATAGTACTGACAATATCGACAATAGCGGCGTTGCTGATAATACAGATATTGGTGGTAATAGTACTGGTGAAAATATTACTGGCAATACACAGAAAGGAGATGAGCAGTAATGGTAAAGCTTAATACAAAATTTAATAAAATACTTGCAGTAATGCTGTCACTGCTCATTATCTTTGCGGCATTTGGAAATATTATTCCATATGTGGCGCAGGCAGAGGAAGCTGACAGTGATGTTATAGTAATTTCCAGTGCCAAGGAACTTATTGAATTTGCCAATGATTGTAAATATGATAGTTACAGCAGGGGTAAGACAGTAAGACTTGCTACAGATATCAATTTATCTAATACAGATTTTAATGGCATACCATATTTTGATGGAACATTTGATGGTGCTAATCATACGATAAGAAGCTTTAATGTCGATTACAAAGGCTCTGATTACGGCTTTTTCCGTTATCTTGGAGAAAATGCTTATGTATGCAATCTTAGTGTATCAGGAAGTGTTAATACATCTGGTTCACAGAAGAATATAGGCGGAATTGCCGGTGTTAATTATGGTACAATAACTAACTGCACATTTTACGGAAAAGTCAATGGTACAACATATGTAGGTGCAATTGCAGGAATTAATAAGTCGGGTGCTAATATAACTAACTGTCTTAGTGATGCTGTTGTTACAGCAACTAACCAGACAGGTGGAATAGCTGGCAAGAATGAAGGTCTTATAAGTGAATGTGTATCAAGAAGCCGCGTTAATACAGATGAGTTAGCTTCATCACTTGATGTCGGTGGAGTTGATGTTGGAACATTTAATATTACACAGCACGTTGTAGACCGTAATGATATGGGTGGAATAGCAGGTAATTCATCTGGTGTAATTTCATCGTGTACGAATTATGGAACAGTTGGATATAGCCATACAGGCTATAATGTTGGCGGTATAGCAGGAAGCCAGAATGGAAAGATACTTAACTGTACCAACGAAGGCGATATATATGGCAGGAAAGATGTCGGCGGTATTGTCGGACAGGCAGAGCCTTATATAGAGTCTGAATATTTACAGGATAGAATTGATACAATTCAGGACTCTGTTAATAACATAAGCAATACATTAAACAGCTTGTCAGATTCAATGAGCAACGCTTCATTGCAGACAAGAGATTATGCAGAAAGCATTACGAACCAGTATAAGGAAGACGTCGATGTTTTATCAGATTCTTTAAAGGAAATATCTGACTCTATGCAGGATAATCCAGATACGAGAGAGTATTTTGATAATATTGACAATGCACTTAATAAGATAAAAGACATTCAGGGTGATGATAAAATTTTATCAGACTCACAGAAAGATGCTATTGATGAACAGTGGGATATCATTAATGATAATCTTAAGGACATCAGTAACACAATGGCTGATTCGAGTGATACAGCAGAAGACTTTGTAAAAGATGTGTCAGACCAGCTTGGAACAGGCAATATTACAGGAGATATTCAGGGAATGGTAAATGTTCTTGATGAACAGATACAGAATATTTCGGACAGTATCAATAATATTTCTTCGCAGATTAACAATATAGGAAGTACAGTGAATGATACAGCACAGCTTGTTACAAGTGATGACAGTCATATAGAAGATATTTCCACGGCGGAAAATGCAGAGAATACGGATGGTGTTATAACCAAATCAGTGAACAGGGGAACTGTATATGGTGACCTTAATATAGGTGGAATAACAGGAACTATGAACATTGAATATGATGTAGACCCTGAGTATGATCTGGATTTAAGAAGTTCAACCAATGTCAAGCTTCGTTCAACAGTCAATGACATAGTAATATACTGTGTTAATTATGGAGAGGTTACTTCCAAGAAAGATTGTGCAGGCGGAATAACCGGTTTACAGGAATTAGGACTTATATATGGCTGTGAGGGCTATGGAAGTGTTAAGTCTGAAACTGGTGACTACGCAGGTGGAATAGCTGGTAACAGTGTCAGTGCAGTGTCAGATAATTACAGCCTCTGCAATGTTGAAAGCGACAGCTATACAGGTGGAATATGCGGACAGGGATACACAGTTAAGAATAATGTGTCCATTGCAACAATCAGCGGAGATGGTGAGAAAAAAGGTGTGATTGCCGGAACTACTGATTCAGAAGGAAGCGTAAGAAATAACATATTTGTAAGTGACACTTTAGGCGGCATAGATGATATTAATTATAGCGGCGTTGCTGACAAGGTAACATATGATTATGTTATGTCACTTGATAATATTCCAGAAGGCTTTCATCAGATAACAATAACATTTAAAGCTGATGATTACGTTATTGGAACTAAGACAATAGCTTACAATGGCAATATTACAACATCAGATCTGCCATTAATACCAAAGAAAGACGGATACTATGGTGAATGGCCGGCAGATATTACAGAAAGTCCTATAACACAGAATAAAGTTGTTGAGGTAGAATATCACCTTTGGACAGAAAGTCTTGCATCTAATGAGAAAAATGCAGATGACAAAATAATATTCCTTGCAGAAGGCAAGTTCTACAGCGATGACAAGCTTGTAACCAAGATTTGTGATATAAGCGGTCTGTCAGGAGATGTAGTATATGCCTATGGCTGGCAGATATTAAGCTCACACACAAGCCAGCAGGATACCATAACAGGACATTTTCTTGTAGAAGACAGCAATGGCAGCAATGAAATATGGTATGTAGATAAAGACAGCAACAACTGGGTCAAAGCAGACACGAAAAAGAATGGCAGTTACATAACAGCCGTAATCCCATACGAAGCCGACTTTGCCCTTATACACAAGAACTCCAACAAAATAATCTACTACATAGCCGCCGCCGCTATAGCCATAATACTCCTTGCCACAATAATAATAATAAAGCGCAAGAAAACCAAACCAACCATCAAGCAATAGGAAATAAAAGCTAATGTAATATATGAAAAATGCTCCCTTCCAGCCAACAGGTAAATCCCAATTTACCCATCATCTGGAAAGGAGCATTTTTAAATATCATATCTAAGCCAATAACATACTCTATAGCCATAACACCCTACAGAGTTCCTATGCAAAGAACAGTCCACACACCCACCACACGTCACAGCAATCTACACCCAGTTGCGAGCCTCTGCTATATTGCAAGCTGGGTACTGTTGAAGCCGCCGGTACTTAGCGGCTGTCCTTTAGCCGCTTAGTATCCGCTGCGGTTTCAAGTAGCGAGAGCGTGCCCAGCGGTAATATAGCAGAGCCTCGCAACGTCCGTTAGTAGCAGCTGTCCGTTAGTAATTGTTGTCAGTGGACACTGTTTGAGGAATTACTCCAACACAAGTAAAAGCGCCATCTTAAACTTCCCATTAGCTGTCACGCTATGAAGTCCATTTTTTTCAAAACGGAAACATTCACCTTCTGAAAGTTCATAATCCTTACCTTCATATCCAATAGTTGCCTTACCTTCAAGTGCAAATACAATAGCATTACCAGGTGCTCTGTGAGGTGTAAGACCTGTTCCATCATCAAATGCCATAAGGACATACTTCATATCAGGAGTGCTTACCACGTCCATATTGGCAATACTGCCTTCCTCGTAAGATATAAGGTTCTTAAGTGCGAATACTTCATTAGTTTTTACGTTAGCGTTCATATTAATATCCTTTCCTGTACATATAATCTCTGTATACACAATTCCGTTAGATGTCTGCATTCCGCATAATGTACCAGCAGGTACAATAAGCAGTTCATCTGGCTGTAATTTAATAATCTCTGGTTCTTCTCCAATAATGAATTCTCCCCAGCCAGAAGCTCCAATATACATAGTCATTCTGTCATAGCTTTCCTGACTTATGGAAGTATCCTTTCCCATAGAGAAGTAAGTTACTTTGGTAGAATTGCCAAGCTTGGAATCTCTTGAGATAGTCATTCCATTTCTTATCGGGCGAAGTTCTTCAATACTGAATTTCATAATCCTCCAATCTGATGAATAGGGTACATCTAATAGGTCTGGTTGTATAATAATACTTGTTACAATTTAGACTATAACTTATAATTATATAAATGGGAAGTACGCACATTTAGGTTATATACTTTCCTTTAGGTTAGTGTGGGGTGAAAAAATTCCGGTGGAGGGGTAATGGCGGACGGACGTTGTGGAGGACGTGTTGTATTACCGCTGGGCACGCTCTCGCTACTTGAAACCGTAGCGGTACTAAGCGGCTAAAGGACAGCCGCTAAGTGCCGACGGTTTCAACAGTACCCAGCTTGCAATATAAC
>JBNMLJ010000014.1:0-77101 GCA_050874785.1 Lachnospira sp. | reverse complement strand
GCACATATGGATGATACAGACCGCTCATTTCTGGAAGAGCTTCTTCCATGGTCACCAAAACTGCCAGAATATATCAGAAAACAAAAAGACCGTGGTTAGCGGTCTTTTAAAAGTCAAGGTACATGGGTTAGAGCGTTTACGGTTAAATAGTAACATTGGATGTATTGAAATAAATCTTTTCTTTTAATCGCTCTTAGAATTCTTGCAGTTAAATAGTAACATTGGATGTATTGAAATACACTAGCTTTGATCTGGCTGGCTTTTGTTTTATTGTTAAATAGTAACATTGGATGTATTGAAATGGTGAGTATTTTTGTGGAAATAAAGCGAGTGATTACGGTTAAATAGTAACATTGGATGTATTGAAATTCTTTTTCCCTTTCGTTTTTAAGCACTATAATAAAGTTAAATAGTAACATTGGATGTATTGAAATAAACGACATCGAGGAGCTGGCTGACAGCTTTCTCACGTTAAATAGTAACATTGGATGTATTGAAATACATTTTGGTTGTTAATTCTAAAAAAGTCTATTGTGTTAAATAGTAACATTGGATGTATTGAAATTTTTAAAATTTGTTCTCATTTTAATCATTCTCCTGTTGAATAGTAACATTGGATGTATTGAAATTCTATGTCCGCACGCATAAGATAATCGCTCAATTCGGTTGAATAGTAACATTGGATGTATTGAAATCAAATGTAATGGAGGTTTATTCCCTATGGAAGATGTTGAATAGTAACATTGGATGTATTGAAATAGCTCGACCCGACAAACACGGAATTGCTTACCCAGTTGAATAGTAACATTGGATGTATTGAAATAACTCTGAATATAGCGGACGCACTAAAAATCCATTTAGTTGAATAGTAACATTGGATGTATTGAAATGTCTACTTTCGACAGCTACATTGACGGAATGGTAGGTTGAATAGTAACATTGGATGTATTGAAATCTAACGAACTTGAAGATAGTGTATCTTCTACTTCTGTTGAATAGTAACATTGGATGTGTTGAAATTTAGAGGCATCTTTTATAATGGCATATACAGTTGAGTTAAATAGTAACATTAGACGTATTACCCATTCTTCTATTTCATTTTCTAGGTGTATTTCATTGAATAATAACATTCAAATGTAATTGAAACCAAACACAATCATACACAATATGCCAAATCATAGCCAATATCAATGCTATTAATTTTTATTATATAGAATAAAATATCTACAAAAATAAACATTTCTGTACTACTATGAAATCATTTAATAACACCAAATAAAAAACATTCTTACGAAATACAGAAACATAAGTTTTGGTATTTCAGCCCTTTTCATAAGTACTAATTAGTCTTTTACATTTTTAATTATCTTGTAGCAGCTAATAGTTATTCCGGTCGTATTGTAGTTAGAAGCCTCAAAAAAATGCAAATCCCCCTTGTTCACACCCACCACAAGAGTATAATATATAACTAATATTGTTAATGTATATATCAATATTAGTTCATAGAACACAACAATATGCAGGCATTATAGTTGGTGTATTTGACATCAACATAATATATTCTAAGCAAAGAAGGTAATGTTAAGATGACAAGAGAAGAAGCATGGGATTTATTGACAGAATTTAATAAAGATGAGTTTCATCTTGAACACGCAGAGATAGTTGGAAAGACTATGAAATATTTCGCGGAAAAGCTTGGTTATGCGGATGAGGCAGATTTCTGGGAAATCGTTGGAATATTACACGACCTCGATTTTGAAATGTATCCTGAACAGCACTGTATTAAGGAACAGGAGATTATGCGTGAGAGAGGCGTTGATGAAAGAATAATACACGCCACAGCAAGTCACGGTTATGGAATAACTGTTGATATTAAGCCGGAGCACCAGATGGAAAAGGTGTTATATGCGGTTGATGAGCTTACAGGACTTATTGGTGCGGTAGTTATTATGCGCCCTTCAAAGAGTGTACAGGATCTTGAACTTAAATCTGTCAAGAAGAAATACAAGAGCAAAGGTTTTGCGGCGGGTTGTTCAAGAGAGGTTATACAAAATGGAGCAGATATGCTTGGCTGGAGTCTTGATGACCTTATACAGCAGACAATTGATGCTTTAAAGACATTCCGACCATAATAAATGTTACAGTAAAGATATAGTAGAAATGCAGTCAAATTAAAAATACATTAAAAATACAAAAAAATAATTAAATTTTTGTTGACAAATTAAAGTTAAGAGATTATCTTATTACTTAATTCAATAGTCAAATGCGAAGAACAGGAAATGACTTGTTTATATCACCGCCTACAGAGAGCCGTTGGTTGATGAGAAACGGTAGCAAGGAATAGATAAGCCCTCACCTGCAAGCAGTTCTGGTGAAAGATATTAATTTAGTAGTCAGAATCGGTACCCATCGTTAACAGGGCATGCCATTAAATGTGGCAGTAGAGAGGTCGGATTTATCCGGCAAGCAAAGTGGTAACGCGGAAGTAATGTAATTTACCTTCGTCTTTGCACAGTATCGTTAAGATATGTGCAGAGACGAAGGTTTTTTGCATTACGGAATTTGTTATTTTGAATTTCCGATTTTCTGCGTTCATTGTATTTGGCTAGTGAAATAGGCTGGGAATATTTATCTGACTCAGCTAATATTTTATATAGGAGAGTGACATTATGAACACTTTAGTAATCATTTTAATCGCGGCCGTCATCTTATTCGGTGCATATATGGTTTATGGTCGTTGGTTAGCTAACAAATGGGGTGTAGACCCTAATGCAGAAACACCTGCAGTTAAATATAATGATGGAAAGGATTTCGTTCCAACAAATGGATGGACTGTATTTAGTCATCAGTTCTCATCAATCGCTGGTGCAGGCCCTGTAACAGGTGCTATTCAGGCAGCAGCATTTGGCTGGTTACCAGTATTACTCTGGATTCTTATTGGTGGTGTATTCTTTGGTGCTGTAACAGACTTCGGTGCTTTATATGCCTCAGTTAAGAATGAAGGTAAGTCAATGGGTATGATTATTGAAAAGTACATCGGTAAGTTCGGACGTAAGATTTTCTTACTTTTCTGCTGGTTATTTACACTTATCGTTATCGCAGCATTTGCAGATATGGTTGCAGGTACATTCAATGCTTATACAGTAGTTGATGGACAGTCACAGTTATCAGCAGCAGCTTCAACAAATGGTTCTGCTGGTATGGTATCTATTATGTTTATGGTATTTGCAGTTATATTTGGTCTTATCCAGAAGAAGTTCAATCTTTCAGGCTGGAAAGAAGCTGTAGTTGGTATCGTATTCATCGTTGCATCATTTGCAATTGGTAACTTCTTCCCTATCGAATTAGGTAAGAATGCTTGGAGCTATATTACATTTATATATATCTTCTTTGCAGCAGTTATGCCAATGTGGCTTATGAAGCAGCCTAGAGATTATATGACAACATTTATGTTCATAGCTATGATAGTTGGTGCAGTACTTGGTCTTGTAGTTGCACATCCATCTATGAACCTTCCTGTATACACAGGATTTAACAATGCAAGCCTTGGAACAATGTTCCCTATCCTTTTCGTAACAGTTGCCTGTGGTGCTGTATCTGGTTTCCACAGCCTTGTTTCATCTGGTACATCTTCTAAGACAGTAGCTAATGAAAAGGATATGCTTAAGGTTGGTTATGGTGCTATGGTACTTGAGAGTTTACTTGCAGTTATCGCTCTTTGCGTAGCAGGTGCAGCAGCTTCTGCTGATGGTACAGCAGCAACAGGTACTCCATTCCAGATATTCAGCCGTGGTGTAGCAGGTTTCTTTGAAATGTTTGGTGTTCCAGTACATTTCGCAACAGTATTTATGACAATGTGTGTATCAGCACTTGCTCTTACATCACTTGATGCCGTTGCACGTATTGGACGTATGAGTTTCCAGGAACTTTTCAGCGTAGATGATATGGAACACGCTGAGGGCTGGAGAAAGTTACTTTGCAATACATACTTCTCAACAATAGTAACTCTTCTTTGTGGTTTCGTACTTACAAAGATTGGATATGCTAACATCTGGCCATTATTTGGTTCAGCTAACCAGTTATTAAGTGCACTTGTAATTCTTACACTTTGTGTATTCTTAAAGGTTACAGGACGCAGCAACAAAATGCTCTTCCCACCTCTTATCATTATGCTTTGTGTAACATTTACAGCACTTGTACAGCGTACAATCGCTATGGTTAAGGCTATCCAGAATGCAGCTTCAGTTACAATCCCAGCTGGTACAACAACTTGGGGTAAAGTATTTATAGCAAATGGACTTCAGCTTATAATTGCAATCCTTCTTATTGTTCTTGGTCTTATCATTGTTATTAACTCAGTTAAGAGTTATAAGAATAGTGAGAAGAACTCAGAGAAGGCTGCTTAAGCAGGTTGATGTGTTATAATGTAGATGTATTGAAATGTTATAAATGAATAATTGTAGTTGAAATTTAATTAAAAATGGCTGGTATCTTATATAAGATGTGACAGTTTACAAAGTCAGATTGATTATGGATTAGACAATGTAGATAGTTGCATTTATAGGATATCAGCTATTTTTAATTTTGTTATTTTGTGGAATATAAAGTCACTGTGGGAAAGCCTTTTTATTTTAGAGTTCTTACATAGATTTTAGGATTTGTCAAATTTCATATTAGGTGTTAATATAAAATCTGGGTGCTGCCATAACGGTAGGCGGTTTAGTCTTGAACCTCTTTAGAAGGGAGTTGATAGACATGGTTACATATTCAGACTTATTTAACTATACTTTAGTTATTTGTGCGATAGTTTCTATATGCATTTCTGTTTATAAATCAAAAAAATAACCGCCCCTCGGCCAAGGTTAGCGGTTATTCAAAATAACTTTAACTATATAGGCTAAACCGTCTATCGGTAGCACCTTTTACAATATTATATTACTCTATTTCTATTTTTATGTCAAATTATACTTTCTTAATTATGTTATATTACCCAAATTAGAATTCCTTTTTAGCTGTGTCGGTGTGATACCATAATGCTTCTTAAGCAGGGCACTAAGATAGCTTGCATTAGATATGCCGACTTTGCTTGCAACCTCACTTATAGATAGTTCTCCAAGTTCCAGAAGAATTTTTGCGTGCTGTAGACGTACTTCCGTTATGTATGTGGTATACGAAGAACCAGTTACATCTTTGAATAATCTTGAAAAATGTGATGGAGAAAGGCAGGCGAAGTTTGCGGCATCTTGTAAATCAGCTCCGTACTCAAGATTATTTTCTACATAAATCATAGCTTTCTGAATTCTGTCATCAAATTTTTTAAGATACAAAGTATTGTTGTCGGAGTCACTAGGAATGTGATGTTCGTAGACATAAAAGAACAGCTTATAGAACATTCCCTGAAGAAGCAGCTGTGAATAGTCAGAATTACGTTCGTATTCGGCTAACATTTCATCACACATTTTCTTGATTTCGGCTTGTGAAGCTTTAGTAAAATGAAGATAATTGCGACAGAGTATATCTAACTGTGTATGTCCGATTATTTCAATAATAGGTTCAAATATTTCAGTTCGTACTTTTATAACATATCTGTCATAAGGAACATCTGACATTGGACAGTTTCGGTGGTAAACTTCTGGTCTTGAAACACCAAAATCGCCAGCGTGGCATACGCGTATGTTGTCAGTAGCAATCCATCTTCTGTCACCAGATACCATATAGCCGATAGTGTAGTGGTCGTGAGCCGCCTGCATTGATGGCATAGCGTAGCTGGCTTCTTTTATTTTGTGGTCTATATAAATATTTTCTCCAGGTTTAAGTGGAAGCGGCATAAAAATCTCCATTCTTGGCTAGTTTTTCATATTAAGAGTTAGTGTAAATGTGCTTAGATACATTTTAAATATTTGATACTTATATCAAAAATAATTCATAATATAGTTTAATCAAAATATGATTAATATAATATAGCATAATTTTATAAATTATGCCCCATAAAAGCAATAATATTTAATGAAAATAATAAAATTTTGTGCAAGAATAAGTTGTAGTTAAATCATAATAAGAGGTGGATAACATATGGATAAGAAGCTTACTATAAAAGGAAACAATTTTGTAAAAAATATGCTTAGATACTGTTATCTTATAATTATAGCACTGCTTCTTAATGCGGCTGTGAATGAGATAATTGTGAGTGCCAATAAAATAATAAGTGTCAACATAGATTATATGCTGGCAGGCGAAGCTGTTGATATTGGCAGTATTATTGTGAAATTTATATATCTTACATTGTTAGGCTTTCTGCTTTCATTTGCGGGAAGTAATCTTTCGCTTAGGTATGCCGTGAGAGTTATCAATACATACAGAAAGCAGATAAGCAGAAAGTTATATCACATCGAATATTCTTATTATGATAATGGAAGTACGGCAACGATAATTAATAAGGTAAATTCAGATATTGCCGAGGCAGAGGTGTTTTTGACAGAGCATTTTGCAACTATTATTACCAATGTTACGGCGGCACTTATATATGCCAATTATGTGCGAAGGATAAATGTAGTGCTGTTTGTTGCGGTTGTTGTAAGTTATCCGCTTGTTATATGGCTGTCCAATATGCTTGTTAAAAGAATGAGAGATGTATCAAAGATATACCGTTTAAAAGTTGATGCAATGCTTGGCATAGATCACGAGGCTATTATGGGGTATCAGATAGTAAAAGCGTTTGGCTTGCAGAAATATTTTGAAAATAGAATGCACAAGGCATCAGAGGAGCTTGTTGCGACAGAGCAGATAAGAACGAGCATAAGCAATACAGCTATAGTTGTACGAAGGCTTATACAGTGGATACCTTCTATATTATGTGCATTTTTAAGCATATGGCTTGTAAGAAATGGACAGCTTACTGTTGGCGAGCTTGTCGGATTTGTTGTTATTCTTGAAAAGTTCGTTGAGTCGATTATAGGAATTCCATTTGCCATAGTTGATGCGACAGGCTGTATGGTATGCATAGGAAGGCTTGAAGGAATACTTTCGGCCAAAGATGAGCATTTTGGGGACAAGGCAGAACCAGATATATCGCGTGATAAGGCAGTTACAAGTAATGTGGAAAATGATATATCTGACAGGCATAGTTCAGATTATGCCATAGAATTTGATAATATAAAGTTCTCATATAAAGAGGGCGAAAATGTTCTTAATGACGTAAGTTTTAAGGTTAAAAATGGCGAAAATATAGCGATAGTCGGAAGCTCTGGCGGTGGAAAGACTACTATTTTCAGGCTGTTATGCGGCTTATATCACGCCAGTGCAGGAATATATAAGCTGTATGGAATGAATATTAATGAGTGGAATATTGAGAGTGCAAGAAAGAACATAGCACTTGTTTCGCAGGATACATTTTTATTTCCGGGAACTATCGAGGAAAATATTAAATATGGAAATGTCAATGCAACCCACGATGAAGTTGTTAATGCCTGTAAAGATGCAAGGATACACGATTTTATAGAAGGACTTACAGACGGATATGATACTGTTATAAGTGAGGGCGGAAGCCAGCTTTCAGGTGGTCAAAGGCAGAGAATAGCGATAGCAAGGGCAATATTAAAGAATACGCCAATTCTGTTACTAGATGAGCCAACCTCTGCTATTGATGAGGGAACGGAACAGCTTATACAGGACGCACTCGACAGGCTGTGTAAAGGAAGAACAAGCATAACTATTGCGCACAGACTGTCAACAATAAAAGATGCAGACAGAATAATTGTGCTTCAACAAGGAAAGATAGTTGAAGCAGGAACTCATAAACAACTGCTTGATATGGGAGGGGTATATGCAGAAATGTATGCAGAAGGCTAGTGCAGACAATAAATCTACACAGTCAGATAAAAATAGTTCGGAATTAAAATCTAATATTCATAACATAAATAATGATGAATTAAAATTACATATTAATAATGAAAATAATAATAAAGTTAATATGAAAGATGATGATAACAAGAATTATAATAATAAGAAGAATTCTGGAATATGGCAGTTGTTCCTGCGCACTATGCGGACTATGGGAAAAAGACGTTTTCTGTATTATGGTTCAATATTAGGTATGAGCATAACATTTGCAATGTTCTCGGTTATGGAAGCATTTCTTATGAAAGTCGTTGTCGACATAGCACAGAAAGGTGAGTGGGACAGACTTATAAGTTCAGTTGTGATAATAGTTATTGTTGGAATTATATCGCTTCTTGGATACAGGTTTGCCTGCATAAGATACAATGTCGAAGCCAAGAGAATATATGGAAAGTTATATGAGCAGGTGTTAAGCCACGAAATGAAACTGCCTTGTGAATATTATGAAAATCATCACAGCGGTGAAATGCTATCAAAGGTGTCATTTGACCTTGGACGAATGGGAGATATATTTGGTTCAAGATTTAGAAGGGTTGTTATGCCATTTATAATGGTAGTTGTATTCTTAGTGCCAATGTTTGCACTAAGCTGGCAGCTCACATTATGTCTTGTAGCTGTTAATACTGTTCTTATAGGCGTTACGATGGTGCTTATAGGACCGCTTAAGCGTTTAAGCAAGAAAATGTCTGAGTCCAACAGCGTTATGACTAAGCATATAACAGACCTTATTCAGGGAATTATACAGGTAAGAATGTTTGAGGCAGGCAGAAAAACAGTTGACAGATATAATGAAGAAGCAGATGTATATGCCAGAAAGTCAGATAAAAGAAATGTGTTCTCATCTCTGCTTGAGTGTGCCAATATAGGTTTCGACCTTATATGTAATCTTGTATTTCTGGCACTTGGAATATTATTCGTGCAGAAGGGTTACACAACACTTGGTGCTATTGCGGCGATATATACGATGTATGGACGTTTTTCAAGACAATTCCTGCAAATGGGAAAGTATATACCTGAGCTTATTGCATATCTGACATATGCACAGAATATATTCGAGTTTCTTGATGAGAAAACAGAGGAGGAAATGTTAAATCGTCAGGAATTCAACAAAGAAAGATTGCATAATGAAGATAATATAGAAGAAGGTAATCGAAAAAATGATATTATAGGTAGTAATGCAAAATTGAATAAATCGGACATTGTAAAACGAAAAGATATAAATGAAAATGTTGTAAATAATGAAATAAACAATCCAGATAATCATAATAACATTTTTAATAATACTGATTATTCAGTTAAGATAAGCAACTTAACATTTTCATATATAAAAGATGAAAATAATGCCCCTGTGGTTGTTCTTGATAATTATAATGAAAGAATAAAGGCAGGTGAATTCGTGGCGATTACAGGTGCTTCTGGTTCAGGTAAGACAACTCTTTCTAAGCTTCTTATGGGATTTTATAAGCCGGACAGTGGAATGATTGAAGTGTGCGGCAATAAGCTTGATGATATAAGTCTGTCGGCTGGCAGAAGCTTTTTTGCACTTGTTCCTCAGGATGCCATACTTTTTAATATGAGTATAATGGATAATATAAGAATGGGAAGGCTGGATGCAACAAAGGATGAGATTATTGAAGCTGCAAAGATGGCTAACGCGCACCAGTTTATAACAGAATTTACAGATGGTTATGACACAGTTGTTGGTGAAAAGGGAATGTCTGTATCAGGCGGTCAAAGACAGCGAATAGCGATAGCAAGGGCAATTCTTAAAAATGCACCAATAATGCTTATGGATGAAGCAACCTCGGCACTTGATAATGAGTCTGAGCGCGCAGTAAATGAAACATTACAGAACCTAAAGGGAAGAATGACGATTATAATGATTGCACACAGGACATCAACAATACAGATGGCGGATAGGGTTATAAGCTTGTAGACAATTTGAAAATGATTTTCAAATAATATTGACAAAATAAAAATTGATGATAAAATGAAAATGATTTTCAGATTGATGATGTGTTTGTGATATATAGGTGAGGATTATTATTGTGAAAACAAAGTATATAACTAAACAGATGTTAGAATTAAAAGCTTATATGCAGTCTGTAGAGGGAGAACATGTTACTGTTAATGATATAAGCAGACATTTTGAAGATAAAGGAATATCAGTAGGGATAACAACAATATATCGTAATCTGGAAAAGCTTGTAGAGCAGGGAATGGTTGCAAAATATACAATAGATGGTACAACAGGTGCATGCTTTGAATATGTAGGTGGGGATGAAGATATTAAGAAGCATATAGATAATAACAGCTGTTACCATTGCAAGTGTGAAAAATGCGGAAAGCTTATACATTTACAATGTGATGAGGTTGAAAAGCTGAAGAAACATATGCTTGAACATCACGATTTTGTGCTGAACCCTGTAAGGACAGTGTTTTATGGAATATGTGAAGAGTGTAAAGATAATGATTAAATGTAATATATAAATCAGGTGATTGTAAAACACACTAAGTTCGTTTGCAATCCTGATTGAAAATGTTGGAAAGGAGAGGCTATGAATACAACAGGCAGAAAAACAAAAGCTATATTAGTATGTGTATTACTTATTACTATTTCATTAGTTTCTCTTTTCTATATTGAAACAGAAATTAATCATAATTGTACAGGTGAAGACTGCCCTATATGTGTAAGTATACAGCAGGCTGAACAGATAGTAAGAACAATAGGTTCTGGTGCATTATCAATAACCGGATTAGTAATAATATGTGCCGTGTATGCAGTATTGTTATATATAGGTGTATTATGTGCGGTTTCAACACCTGTAAGTAAAAAAGTAAGAATGAATAATTGAATAAATCTCATATAAGGTATACAGATGTTAAAGGGTGAGCTGCTATAGATTTATGGTCTATAGCAGATAAATCCTTTTGTTTGTGTACCTTTTCTAATGAAAGAACAGTCATGCGAAGCAGGACGAAAGAGCGTAAATACGATGGTTCGTGAATGCTTGGGTTTGTGAATGCATGTATGGTAAATAAAAACATATAAAAGAAGAGGTTTTATTCAATGAAGAAAAGATATATATCTATTTTATTAATAGCAATAATGGCAGTCATCAGCCTTACAGCGTGTGGACAGTCATCTGTTAAAACAACGGATAATGGTAAGGTGAAGATTGTTACAACTATATTTCCAGAATATGACTGGGTCAAAGAGATAGCAGGAGATAATGTATCAGATATGGAGCTTACAATGCTTCTTGATAATGGCGTTGATCTTCATAACTATCAGCCAACAGCATCAGATATTTTAAAGGTATCTAATTGTGATTTATTTATATATGTTGGCGGCGAATCCGATGCGTGGGTTGAGGATGCACTTAAACAGGCTGTTAATAAGAATATGAAGGTTATTAATCTGTTAGATGTTTTAAAAGATACAGTAAAGACAGAAGAAGCAATGCCGGGAATGCAGGCTGAGGAGGACCATAATCATGGTTATACTCATTTTGCGGACAGCGATGTAAGGGACAGAAGTCTTTCAGACTGGGCAGGAGACTGGCAGTCAGTGTATCCTTATCTTGAAGAAGGTTCACTTGATGAGGTTATGGAACGTAAAGCTGAATCAGGAGATAAGACAGCAGAAGAATATAAAGCATACTATGAAACTGGTTATAAAACAGATGTAAGCCAGATTACAATAGATGATACAGATAATACAATATGTTTTGTGAAAAATGGCATAGCATCCAAAGCCGTATATGAATATAAAGGCTATCAGATATATGATTATGCCTCAGGAAACAGAGGTGTGCGTTATTTCTTTGAGGCAGTCGATGGTTCATCGGATGCACCTAAGTATGTCCAGTTCAGCGACCATGGAATTAATCCAGGTAAAGCAGAACATTTTCATATATATGCAGGAAATGATGGGTTTGATGCCCTGTCAGAAGAAATGGATAACTGGTCAACTTATTATCCGGCAGATATGAATGCTAAGCAGATAGCAGATGATATGTTAGAGCATGAAGAAAAAGAATATGATGAACATGTATGGTTATCATTGAAGAATGCAAAGGTACTTTGCCAGAAGATAGCAGATGAACTGGGAGAAATAGATTCTAAGAATAAAGATGTATATGAGGCAAATGTGGCTGCTTATATCAGCAGACTGGATTCACTTGATTTACAGTATCAGGAGACAGTAAAAAATGCTTCACAGAAAACATTGTTATTTGGTGACAAATTTCCATTCCGCTATCTTGTAGATGATTATGGTTTGAGTTATTATGCTGCATTTGCAGGCTGCTCAGCAGAGAGTGAAGCCAGCTTTGAAACAGTATTATTCTTAGCACAGAAGGTAGATGAGCTCAAGCTCAATAATGTAATGACAATAGAGAAATCAGACCAGAAGATTGCAAAGACAATAATACAGAATACTAAGGATAAGAACCAGAATATTCTTACATTAGATTCTATGCAGTCAACAACTAAGGAAGATGTGAAAAATGGAGCTACATACTATTCAATTATGGAGAGTAATCTTAGTGTGTTGAAGGACGCATTAAGATAGATTTTTCACATATTAGATATGTGTCCTTGCGCACTAGACACATATCAGTTATTAGTAAAAAGTGTGTGCAGAAATGGAGATTATTATGGCAAGAGTCCGAATAACACTGGCATGCACAGAATGTGGTGACAGAAATTATACAACTACAAAGAATAAAACAGTACATCCTGAAAGAATGGAAATAATGAAATATTGTCCAAGATTAAGGAGATATACTTTGCATAAGGAAACGAAGTAAAGTAAGAAATTGGAGGCATTTTATGTTTAATAGACAAAAAAAGCCTGTGACAATTATTACAGGTTATCTAGGTTCTGGTAAGACAACTGTTCTTAATGAGATACTTAAAAATAAAGGCATAGATAATATAGCAATAATTGTGAACGATATGGGAAGCATCAATATAGATGCTTCTCTAATCAGTAATTCAACACTTCATCAGAGTGATGTAAGTATGGTTGAATTGTCCAATGGGTGCATATGCTGCACCCTTCAGGACGCCTTTATGAAGCAGATTGAACAGATTGCCAGAAATAAAAATATAGACAGGATATTAGTTGAGGCTTCAGGAATAAGTGACCCATCTTCAATTGCGGCAGGATTTATAGCATATCAGAATATGGGGATGTGTAACAGAATATATCTTGATTCAATAGTAACTGTGGTAGATGCCGACAGAATATACTCTGAATTCCTGCCAGCACTGTCACAGGAAAATGATGATGATATACATAGTGATACAGTAACAGATAATTGTGAAGCTGATAATAATATTAAAAATAAAAAACAGAATAAAAAAGATGAAAGAACGGAACAGGACCCGGATATTATTAATCTTGTTGTCGACCAGATAGAGTTTTGTAACACAATATTATTGAATAAATGTGATTTACTGTCTGTTGATAAAATACAACAGGTTAGAAAAATAATAAGGACACTTCAGAAGGAAGCGGATATTATAGAGTGTATACAAGGAAAAATTAATCCAGATAGAATTTTTAATAATAAAAAGTTTGATTACGACAAAGTGTTGAAATCATCAAGAATTCAGGAACAGCTTATTAAAGGTAATAGTGATGAAAATGATGATGAGCACGGAATAAGCTCATTTGTATATGAAGAGAAGAGACCATTTAACTATGATAGGTTTATGGAATTCTTAGAGAATAATTATCCGGAAGAAATTATAAGGGCAAAGGGATATGTATGGTTTGATGATGATGATATCCACATACAGCTTTTTGAGCAGGCTGGAAGAAATGCATCAGTTACTATCGTATCAAACTGGCTTGCAGCATTTGATGAAAAAGAAAGACAGAAACAGATTGAAGAAAATCCGGAAATAAAAGAATACTGGGATGATAAATATGGTGACAGATTAAATCAGATTGTATTTATAGGTAAGAATTATAACAAGCAGGAGCTTATAGTACAGCTAAATAAATGCATTTCCAGAATATAATGAATGAAAATAAAATTCCTGAAAATAAAAAAGAAATCATAATAAATTTCAAAAATATGAAAAAGAGATGATTATTAATAAGGAGAGATATGAAAAACATAAAAAGGATTGCAGCTTTAATGTTATGTATGATATGTTTTGCAGGCTGTGGCAGAGCAGGTACAACTGGAAAAGGAATACAGAGTACTAATGCCGTTGAAAAGGTAATACAAAATCAGATATCAGCTAGTGATGAGGCAGAAACTAAAATATCAGATAGTGGTTCGTCATGGAGTTCGGATAATAAAAGTTCAAGTCAGAGTATGGGAACAGTGGATTATGATCTTACACAGATGGGCACAGATATGGTGTATGCAACTGTATATCAGATGATGACGGCTCCAGAGCAGTATGAAGGAAAGACATTCAGAATAAATGGGACATTTTATGCTTCATATTATGAGGCAACTAAGAAGAATTATTACTATTGTATAATTAAAGATGCAACAGCATGCTGTGCGCAGGGAATGGAATTCATATGGGGAGATGGCACACATATATACCCAGACGAATATCCTAAGGATAATTCAGATATAACTGTTGAAGGCAGATTTGAAACATATCGTGAAGATGGTGATAAGAGCTTGTATTGCAGGCTTGCGGATTCGGTTATATATTAGTCAATTATATTTAAGATGTATTAAAGATTTATATATCATATTTTTACCCTAACCTTTTTAAAGAGCGCTTATATAAAAGCAGATTTAAGGTTAAACCTTAAAATCAGACTTTTGTATAGGCTCTTTTTAGATTGTTTTTTGCGATATAGTTATTGCATTTGTTTATTGACAATAATAAATAATAGTGTTATATTACTCAACCCTGTCATTTAATTCATTATTGTTTAAAGAATATGATTGAATGAATTGCAATATATGGAGCAATTATGATACATTTGCAAGTGGAAATTTCTTTTATAACGCACATCTATTATTGATATATAACGTTAGTGATGGTGAAGTTTGACTAGTTCGTGGGGATGAAAGGATTAGAGTGGTTTTATGACATTTTATCAGGAATTACAATTAAGTTCTACAGGCTCTAAGCAGCTTATTAAGAACACGAAGGACACTAAGGAGAAGAGAAGACATATATTAATATATAATTTCAAGGTGTACCTTGTTATGGTATTCTGTGTTGCAGTTGTTACAGTATTCAGCAAGCTTCTTGGGAGTGCTAATAGCGTAGTTGGTGTTACGGTACTTCTTGCAGTGCTTGTGTTAAGACAGGCGGATTTTGGAATAAAGACATCACATGGACTTTTGTCTATTATGGGAATATATGCAATATTGATAGCAGGTCCAAGGCTTAGTAATATGTTACCTCCATTTGCAGCATTTCTTATTAATATAGTATGCATAATTCTTCTTATGATAATGGGATGTCACAATGTAATTATGTATAATCATTCGACATTTGTGCTTGGTTATCTGTTATTACAGGGGTATGATGTTACTGGACAGGACTATATTTTAAGGGTTGTCGGACTTCTTTGTGGTATGGTAATCTGTATGATTATATTTTATAAAAATCAGAAGAACAGACCATATCGAAGAACATTTCAGGATTTGTTCTATGAATTCAATATTAATTCAGCGAGAAACAGATGGTATATTAAGCTTACATTTATAGTATCAAGTGCAATGCTTGTGATGAACCTGCTTAATATTCCAAGAGCGATGTGGATAGGTATAGCGTGTATGTCAGTGTGCCTGCCATTTTCAAAGGATATAGAAGGACGAGCAGGAAAGAGAGGTGCATTTAATATTGTTGGATGTCTGATTTTTTCAATTCTGTATATTGTACTTCCAAAGTCAATGTATCCTTATATTGGAATAATAGGCGGAATAGGTGTCGGATATTCGGCAAGTTATGAGTGGCAGACAGTGTTTAATACATTTGGTGCGCTGTCGATAGCGGCAGAATTGTTCGGACTTAAATATGCAGTTGTTCTTAGAATTGGAGTTAATATAATAGGAGCGGCTTATACATTATTATGCGACAGATTAATAGATAAGATATATGCTGTATGCGCAGGCAGGAGAGCTGAAACAGCGTAATAAGCGCGGGTTCGTGAGTGCAGGGTAGATGAAAAATTAAGATATAATAATATCTCGTGGAAATGGAACTTCAAGATAAGGAGGGGTATAATGTTATACATAATGAGGCACGGTAAGACTGATTGGAATGAGAGAAAGAAGCTACAGGGAAGAACCGATATTCCGCTCAATGATGTTGGACGAAAGATGGCGGCAGAGGCAGCGCAGGTTTATAAAAATGTTCCGCTTGATGTATGCTATTGTTCTCCATTGACAAGAGCAAGGCAGACAGCAGAGATATTTTTAAAAGACCGTGATATTCCGATTATAGCAGATGAAAGGCTTATTGAGATGAGCTTTGGAATATATGAAGGAACAGAACAGTCAACAAGGGCTTCAGATTGTCCGATTAATACATTATTTGAACAACCAGAAAAGTATAAGGCAGTTGAAGGCGGAGAAAGCATTGAGGAGTTATTTGAAAGAACAGGTGACTTTCTTAAAAATGTAGTAGAACCACAGCTTGAGGCTGGAAAGAATATTGTAATAATCGGACACGGCGCAATGAATTCAGGAATAATATGTCAGGTCAGAGGTTTAAGCACAGAACATTTCTGGGATGCAGGAGTAAATCAGTGTGAATTACTGCAATTAAAGTAGCAGGAAACAGAGGGGTGAATATACATTTGTACGAAGATGTTAAGAATATAATAAGTGAATTAAGAAGCAGACATATTGGTTATGCGGATTTCCCAATGGAACTGAAACGACAGGTATATTCAATTATATATAACCAGCTTGCAAGCAGTGATAACACTTATACTCAGACACAGCTTCTTGAATATCTGGGGCTACCGAAGGACGTCTTTAAGGAGCAGTATTGGAATATGTATTCACCTGATATGAAGCTTAGACAGCAGGTTTACCATAATCTGCATATACCACTTAATTATGCTGAGGTCGAATGTAATGAGATATACCGTGGAATGCTTCATTATATTATAAGTCAGGCAGACAAAAGGACAGATACATTTTTCGATATGTTTGGCAAAATGGGACTTGTTCCATTGTTCTGTGCAAATGGATATTCTAACAGAATTGTACTTTTAGCACGCAGGAATTATCACCAGCTTATACAGTTTCAGAAAGCATTGAAAAAACCGGTCAAAGTATACAAGCATATTAAAGCATTTACTAAGACAATAGAAGTACTTAGTATCGGGAAGCAGAAGGAAGTGCTGATAGCAAAGATTAACCAGTGGCTTGCGCTGTTTAGCGTATATCAGGACTGGAGTGCAACAGGCTATGATGAATACACGCTTGCGGCAAGGTATTTTATGTGCAGTTGTCTGCGGACTGAATACTGGCTGGATTCAAATCTTGAGAAGACTTATTCATATAAAGACGGAAAGCTTGTTGTAGATGATATATCTTCATTTCTTGATGATACGAAAATGTCCAGAGGCAGGATAAAGCAGTTATGCGGATTAAGCAAAGAGGATTTCTGCGAATTTGCTGATATGTATGTAAAGAAAATACATTTACATCTTATAGAAGCTGATTATCTTAATATAGAAAGCATTTCCACAAGCATAGTTAATCAGGGGCTTAAGTTTCAATTTGACAGGCAGTTTCTTTATATAGATATGCCCAAATACATAAGGGAATATAAAAGATTTGAATTTAACGGTGCTCATATGATGGATATACTTAAGGTTCTTAAGACTTACCGTGGCAACTGGATTATGACATGGAAGACTTATGTTGAGAACCAGAATGAGAACAGTCCTTATTACAGGCTTTCAAGCAGAGAAGCTGACTATGAGAATGATGTGACACTTGAGGCTATATATAAGGAAATGCTTAATATGCATAATGTTAAACCATTATATGTCTATGTGTACCGTGATAAAAACAGAAACAGACCACAGAGCATAGCATTTATAACGGATATAGATTGTAGTGAGGCAGATGACAGGGCTTTTATGGAAAAATACGATGTAAAGTTTCGCGATGGCGGACATATAAGGAAAATGACAATGCCTGAATTTATAGACAAATTTATAAGAAATTCGCATTGGAAAATGTTCTGATAATGAATTTATGCGATGAAGAATTTTTTTGAAATTGCAGATACAGTAAAATAGCATATTTTAAAGATTAAAAAAAGCGGCTTGGAAAATCGAGCCGCTTTTTATTATGCTTCAATTGTCGATAGGAAAGAGAGTTCCTAAAGACAAGATAAAGGCTGTATAGCTGATAATAAATTTAAGTACCTGTTATAACAGGTAGGAATGGAGGACATTATGATAGTTAAATTAAATAATGGAGCAGTAAGAGAGATTAAAAAGGCAGAACCAATAGTTGAAAAAAGATTTACATTTAATGGAGATGCACTGCGTATGGTAGCAAAGGCAAATAGCAGCAAAGAAGATATAACAGGTATTCTGTTTAAGTTAAAAGATGGCAGAGATGATGATATATCGGTATTTGCAGTAAATGAAGATGCTGTACTGGTCGGAAATCTTCAATATAGTGAGGTGCAGAGAATTCTGGATATGCTTCTTACTAAAGGTTATGTAGATATTTCAGTGTATGACTATCAGCCAAAGACTTCAATTATTGCAGATACAGTGTTTGATGAGGGAAAGTCTAAGCCATATTGTCTTGTCGGTTTTCAGGCAACAACCAATATGGTTATACCAGGCATAGGTAATAATTTCTGCCTAACAACGGCTGATGTATTTAATACTATGGGCCGTAACTGTGGACCAGTTGCAGATAATGATACAGAGGATTTGATAGGTGGAAAGCCTTCACATTCAGGAGAATATGACGAGGATATGCAAGATGATTTATCAGATGATGAATGGAAGGATTTCTAAGAGAACACTTACTAAGATGATAAAGGCATATTATATGTGTGCGCAGAATGGCGTTGTATACAAGGGCTACACAGAATGGACAGGCGATAATTTATCAGATGTAAGAAAATGTATCTTAGGTAAATGTGCTGATAGAAGAACTGACAGTAAAAATATTGCAGGTAAATGCACTGATAAGAGAACTGATAGTAAATATATTAATGAAGACTGCGGTACAGATGAGCTGGATATGGTGTGGCTGAATGACAGTCTGTTATTAATAGCTGAAAAAGATGCAGTAGTGCAGGGCAGAACGCTTAACAGGGCATTTTACAGACTTCCAGTTAATAATGAAGCAGATAAAAAATCAGCAGATGTTAAAAATACAATTCACAATAAAATAAGCAATAACGATTTGGAAAGTGTAAAGCCTGAGAGAATATTTGCAGGAAATCTTGCAGTAATAAAGATAGCAAAGACATCAAATGGCAGTAATGAACCTGTAGATATTACAGATGAGGACATAGAGTTCATAGAAAATGTGCTAAGACCAATAGAGCGTATATATGCCGGTGTTGTGTATCTAAAAAAGTGAGAACAATCCACATATATAATCATATAGTAGAATTGTTCTCACTCTGTTTTGAAAAATTCGTTGAAATCGCACTCAAATATTTTGGTAAGGGCGATAAGCATATCAACTGTAGGGTTGTTGTAACCATTTTCCACTTTACTGAAAATGCCGGTTGTTACATTGACATTTTCAAGCTGGAGCTTGGCAATAACCTCAGTTGCTTTCAGTCCACGTTCCTTGCGGAGTCTTCTTATATTACTTCCGACAAGTGGATTTAAGTGCTGGTTAATTCGTTCTGACATATAACTCCAATCCTCAGGTACTAAATATAGGTAAATAATGGTGGATTTATAAAATCCATATATCAATATGACTAGGATTTTATTAACGCACATTAAAAATTGTATCCAATAAGGAAGAAAAAAGTGTCCAAAATAGAAGAAAATAGTATCCAAAATGGAAGTTATGTGCTATACTTAGCAAAAAGTATGTATTTTACAGGAGAAAATAAATGGCAATACAGGAAGTTATTAAATATGAAGGTGATAATGACATTCTTATATATAAACATCCTGCGGAGGATTTTAATACATTATCACAGCTTATTGTACATGAGTCACAGGAAGCGGTCTTTTTCAGTGATGGACAGGCATTAGATAGTTTCAAGGCTGGACGTTACACATTGGAAACTAAGAATATTCCATTGATTTCAAAGCTTAGAAATCTTGTTACAGGTGGAGTATCTCCATTTCACACAGAAGTATACTTCATTAATCTTGCAACAATGATGGATATACCTTGGGGAACGCCAAGTCAGGTTACAGTAAAAGACCCTAATTATGGCTATAGCTATAGTGCAGGGGCAAGCGGTTCATTTGGACTTAAGATAATTGATGGACGAAAGCTTCTGATTAATCTTGTTGGAACAGAACAGGAAATGTCTACAGCAAATGTCCAGAAATATTTTAAGGATTTGATAGTTACAAGGGTTAAGAACTGTATAGCAGTGGAGCTTAGCAGGTACAGCTACAATGAATTTAACCAGCATTTGAATGATATTTCTGAAAATGTTGCTGGGCGCATAAGAGATGACATAGCAGAATATGGAATTTCAATTCTTAATTTCTTCTTATCAGCAGTTAATATTAACGAAGATGATTTGAGTGAGTTAAAGAAGCTGGATAATAGTATGGCGCAGAAGCGTTTTGAGGCTATGGGTAACAGGGACGCGGCTGTTATTGAGGCGCAGGGACTTGCTAAATCACGAGAGATACAAGGCTACAACTGGCAGCAGGAACAGCAGTTTAATGTCAGCAAGGCATTTGCAGAAAATGAAGGCTTTGCAGGCAATCCAGCCAATATGATGGCGCAGATTCCACTTGCATTTTCAATGGGTGATATGCTTAAAGGAAATATGGAAGCGGCAGTAAATGCCAATAACACAATGCAGAATTCAGCAATGAATACGCAGGGTGGCACAATGGGCGCACAGGGCAATTCAATGAATACGCAGGGTGCTTCGCAGGTGTGCAGTAAATGTAACAGCCCACTGCCACAGGGGGCTAAGTTCTGTATGAATTGTGGTGAGAAGGTAACTCCTAAAGAAGTGTATTGTCAGGAATGTGGAGCAGTTATGCCAGCTAATGCACAGTTTTGTATGAACTGCGGAACAAGGAGAAATGTATGATGAAATATATATTTTGTATTATCGCATTACTGGTACAGCCGGTATTTAGCTGGTATGTGTATCACAAGCAGGATAAGAAAAAAGCAGCACTTAAAATGCCAATGCTTTATTACAGTGTGGCATATATGGCAGTCCAGTTATATGTATTTTTTAAATTCTGTTCAAAGTTTCCAGAAAGATACAGCATTTATTCTTATCTTATACAGGCGGCGATACTGTTAGGATTTGTAATACTTGAGATGATTTTGTGGGGAAGCAATAAGTATATAGAAGATGTAGATAATAAAGAGAAGCAATCTATACAGGATTTTAAAGAATTAATTAAAGATTTGGAAATATGCAGGGTTAGTGTGCAGGATACAGCTAATAAAGCGAATATAGACAAGCTTTACGAGAGAATGAGATATGAAAATCCTGTAAGTTCTCCAAAGGTTATAGAGGAGAATTTAAGAATTAAAGGGTTGATAGCTGAGTTAGCAGATATTACAGATAATACTTTGTTTGAAGCAAAATGTAATGAGATTGTTAAACAGCTTGATATAAGAAAAATAAAGAATACAAAGGAGTAGTAAAGATATGAAGGCGATAAAATGCCCAAATTGCGGAAGTGAACAGGTTAAAGAGTTAACAGAAGAAAAGTATGCTTGTATGGCGTGTGATAATGTATTTTTAATACATAATCATTCAAAGGAATTCAGAAAGACAGACGAGCATATAAGCAGTATGCATCAGGATTTAAAAGATGATATCAGTAAGCTTATGAATAGCAGTAATACAGACCCTGATGTATTAATTGAAAAAGCTGAACAGCATTTAAAGAAAAAAGACTGGGATATAGCCAGTGACCTTTATGATAAGGCATCAGAAGAAAATCCTGATAAGTCAAAAGCGTGGTATGGCTTATATAGAGCTCTTACAGGTGATTTTGAAGCTGTTGACAGATATGCTTTATTCGTATGTGACGGTAATTATTTTGATGATGATGATAAAGAAATGGGAAGTCAGTCATTTTTCTATGGTAATGGTTTTATAAGCAGAGCCCTGGATTGTACAGATGCCGATAAAACAGGAATAATTGATAATGTAACTGCATTTATTAAAAAATGTGCAGAACACGGAAAGAAAGACATTGAGGACAGCATAAAGGAATTACTTGAAGACTTTGAGTCAATGAGAAAAGATTTAGATTCACAGAGAGATATTGTAAAGAAAGAAAAGAAGAAAGATAAGACTAAGGCATTTATTCCAGCTGTTATTGTGCTTGCACTTTTAGCAGTTTGCGTATGGTATTTCTTTGCATCAGGTGACTGGCTTGGCAAGGTGTTAGGCGTTGTTGGTGTTGTACTTGTATTAAAATTCGGTGGCAAATTCATAGTAAGAAGCTTTAGTAAAGCTAAAGCTGAAGGTGCTGAATGGGATGATGTTGCCGAACAGCAATTCGCTCCAATAATTGATGATATGGAAACACAGGTTCAGGCAGTTATGCGTTATTGCATAGATTTAGATAATTACAATATTGTATTAGATAATCTTAAGAATAAGGACAAATTTATGAAGGGTTATCTTGAAGGTGAGTTTGATGGTATGAAGGATTATGATCAGGTATCAGACAACTCAGAAAAATTTATATTTGACTTATTAGACGGCAAAATGGAAAGATATAATTACTTACTTGATGCAGTAAAGTAAAGATTAATGAGGCAGAGTAAAGATTAATTCGTTAAAATTAACACTTTAAATTTAGAAGTTAACACATAATAAGGTCCAGCGTATTTAAGCAGTATAGTCAGGAAGCTGACATTACATCTTAAAATATGCTGGGCTTTTTATGTGTCGGTGATGCACTTTCTTTTTTAAATCAATATTGTAAAAAAACAGCCAGAATTATATAATAAATATAACAAACCAGGCACCAATACTATATTAATAATAATCAGTAATAAGTGCGAAGAAACGAGGACAGAATGAAACGAAATAAATATAAGGATTATTTGTGGTACACAGCCATAGCGGTGTTCGTTATATGTGTGCTTGAGGGTATATTCTATTACCATAGTGTGGAAAGTCCATTTCTTAAGGTAATGCTTAATATCCAGAATGCGATTAAAGCATACAAGATTGACCCTGATATTGGTCAGGCAGATGCTCTTGAATATGTTAAGACTGCGGGCGGAGGCGTGTTCACCATTATTCTTACATATGTGTATTGTATAGCAGTTATTATAGCACCGTTATGTACTGTAGGTGCTTTGGCAATACTTGTACGCAAGCCGGCAAGCTATGTAAGAAGCCTTTTAAGCCAGCGTGATAAGAAAAGAGTTCTTCTTATAGGTGAGGGAACATATAAGAAGCAGTTCATCAACGGACTTGCAAAGGATTGCCGCATAACTACGATAGAAACAGGCGCAATGACCGAAGAAGCTAAGCTTAAATATATGAATAAGGGCGTAAAATACAGACAGAAGTATGATGATATGTCTATTGAAGATGTATTTAAGACAATTGATATAGCTAAATATGCAGATATTATTCTTTGTGATGATAATGCTATGGAGAATATTGAATATCTTAAGGTTATAGGTAGTATATGCAATGGATTGCAGAAGCCGTCAGGAGATAATGCTTCATATAAGCAGATATATTTAAGCTGTAGTGATAACTCAATGAGCCAGCTTATTAAGCAGTATTATGACAGGCTTGAGGAGAAGAATTTTGACCTTAATATAATAGATGTCAACAGAATGGCAGTTAATAAAATGTTCAAGGAACACCCAGTATATCAGGCTAATACAGGTGATGATTATGATGTACATCTTGGTATTATAGGTTTTGGCGAGTTCGGACAGAGTACTCTTATACAGGGAATTAATATGGCAGTGTTATCAGCGGAGTCTGATATATGCATAGATGTATTTGATAAAGATATGAAATCGATAATCGGTTCATTTATGAAGAATTTCAGCGTAGATGCACTTGACGGCTTAAAGCTTATGGCAGAAGATGTATTTATAGGTGAGAAAGCGGAATATTACGAGTTAAAGTTCCCATTTGATGAGAATAATGACAGGTTTGGAATAGACGGACATATCAAAATAAGATTTTGGGAAACAGATGCTACAACATTACAGTTTAATAAGATATTTAAGAAATGTAATGCTGATAAGCCATTTACATATCTTGTAGTTGCTATGGGTGACACACATTCTATGGCTAACACGATTATTGAATTAAAGCAGCTTCTTTATAAGAAGGGCGATAAATGCATTAACATTCCTGTAGTTATAAGAATCAAGGACAGCAACAACATTTCCAAGATATATGATGAAAAGAACCTGTTCACAATTGAACAGAATAAAGATATATTCTCATATGAGTCACTCACAGACCATTATATTGTCGATGAAGCGAAGATGTTTAACCACAGATATAATGATCTCTATGATGTTATAAGCGAATATAAGAAGCAGGGCAGGGTTCTTAACGATGAGTTTATGTTAAAGATAGAAGATGTGTTATCAAAGGAAGCGCTTGCGGTTGAGAGCAGTCAGGCAAAGCTTAATGCGGCCTGGCATAAGATGAGCATATTTGACCGTGAATCAAGCATAGCACAGTCACTTCATCAGGATATTAAGAAATGGCTTGTATGCGACAAGAAGGCATATACATTTTCTGATAAAGAGGAACTTGAGCGTATAGAGCATAGAAGGTGGAATATCTTTATGATTACACACGGCTTTAAATATGAGAAGGCTGACAGAAAGGATTTGTATGCCAAGACACACCCTTGCATATCAAAGTGGGAAGTGTTAAAGGTTGAAAAGCCGGATACTCTGGAATATGACTTTACGCCATATTATATATTAAGACATACACAGAATAAGTAATTATTGATTAAATGACACAATAACTATTGAGATTGAGTAATATATATAATAGAATGAAATATATAAGCATATTGCTATTTACTTATATGAAAATGTCAAAATTGGAGGAAATATTATGTACAAGTTTACTAAAGACTGTATGACAGGAATTGAGTCAATTGATAAAGAACACGAGCAGCTTTTTAAAATAATTAATGAAGCACAGGCATTATTAGAGGAACAGGCTGTTGATGTTAAGACAGTAAAGAGCATTGTGGTACATCTTGTTGATTATGCCGCAGAGCATTTTGCACACGAGGAAGCATATATGGAGTCAATTAATGACCCTGAACTTATGCGCCAGAAGAAGGAACACGCAGATTTTGCTAATAAAGTTAAATCAGTGAACTTCGATAATATGACAGATGAGGAGAGTAAGAAAGAATTAGCTGAGCTTGTAAAGTTCCTTGCTAAGTGGCTTTACCACCATATCCTTGGAAGTGATATTATGATTGGAAAGTTAGAGCCTGCTGCTGATAAGACACAGGAGTCTAAGAAAGCAGAAAATGGCAGCACTGCCAAGAAGGGTATGTTTGAATTTACAGATGAATACAAGACAGATATTGATTTTGTAGATGCAGAGCATAAGAAGTTATTTGAGATTGTAGAGCGTACATATGAAGTTATTAATGACTATTATTTACACGATAAGTATGACCATATAGTTTCAATAATTAATGAATTAAAAGATTATACTAAGCTTCATTTTAAAGATGAGGAGGAGTATATGGAAAAGATAGGATACGAGGGACTTGCGGCTCAGAAGCTTGCACACGAGGCATTTGTTGACAGACTTACGGAGATTAATATGGAAGAAGTTGACGATGGACAGCAGGAGTATCTGTTCGAGCTTATTGATTTCCTTCTTGAATGGTTAAAGAACCATATATTAAAGATGGATAAGCAGATTCCAGCAAAGTAGATTAATGGGGCTGTTGCACCAGACATAATTAATACGGTATGCGTTACTTATAAGCTGTTGCTTATTGGCATATTGTGTGAATTGTGGTTCGTGCAGCAGCCTGTTTAGTTTTAGTTAATATTATGAGAATTGCGTGAGGTGAATATATGCCAAAGAAGATTAATTCAGAAGCACAGCTTACAACCTTTGAAGCGATAAGTATGATTATGGGTAACAGCATTGGTACAGGAATTATAGCTGTTCCATATCTGGCAACAAGAAACAGT
Organism: Lachnospira sp.; assembly: GCA_050874785.1. Taxonomy (GTDB): domain Bacteria; phylum Bacillota; class Clostridia; order Lachnospirales; family Lachnospiraceae; genus Lachnospira. The sequence goes on along the minus strand of JBNMLJ010000014.1, from coordinate 50,855 downwards.
ATGTTAGATGTTGTATGGATGGTGGGACTTGCTTATGTAGTAAATGTTATTCTTCATCTTATCATAGCAGAGCTTTCTTTTAACAATGGAGGCGTACAGCTTGTTAAAAGCTTTGAAGGAGAGCTTTTTAAGGGAAGAATGAAGAAGGTATTCAGCTGGATAATGTTTGTAGTATATGGACTTGCCATAATGATAGGTGTCAGTGGCAATATTAATGGCGGTGCGCAGATATTTGTCAACTGGTTTGATATACCGTTGTGGGTGGCACAGCTTATATATTATCTGATTGCAGGAAGTGTAGTGTTTATTGGAATGAAAGCGGTAGGCATCGCACAGAAATATGCAGTAAGCTTTCTTATGGTTATAGTAGTTATTATGACAGCAGGAACATTTACAAGACCATTAAATGCTCTGTATACAGCACCATTTCACATTAATAACCTGCTTGCCTTATATAGTATGGTTGTATTTGCAACATCAGCTAATCAGGCGGTAATACAGGTTGTCAAAGGACTTGACGGCAATCCACATAAGATAAGAAAGTCAATATTTATAGGTTTTGCGTTATCATCAATACTTGTGCTTATCGTTACTCTTACGGTTCTTCTTGGAACTAAGGGAACACTCGATAAGGAATTAGCGTATATGCAGTTAGGCGAGAGCATAGGTTCGTGGGCTATGATACTTGCTGGTATATTCTCACTTTTTGCACTGCTTACAACCTTCTGGTCGAATACACTTGCATTAAGGGACGTAGTTCACGAACAGATAGGTATTGGCAACAGGATAAGCTGGGTTATAGCAACTATTCCGTGCATATTATTTGCAATATTCGGAGTGAGCAGCTTTATAGTGCTTACAAGAATTATGAGCGGTGTTGTTGTGCTTGTGAGCATAATGCTTGTACTTACTTATGGAAAGTCAAGAAAGAAGGCGGGCAGCAGTCTGATATGCGGCGTTATAGGAACACTCCCATTCCGGATAATTATGGTAATATCGACTATAATATCAGCTATCGGGGCACTTATACCATTAAGCTGATGAACATAGCACAATATTAATAATGCCTATAAGTGTATTAGAAGAAAATATCAGATAGCATAATAGTACAATTAATAATGCTTATAAGCATACCTGCGGTTAAATGTATAATCGGAATAATTAGGAAAATGAAAGGAACATATATATGTATAATTCTCATAATTTTACGAAAATAGATAATGAAACTTTCAATCTTCACATAGATACAGATAAAGATTATAAAATTCTACAGCTTACAGATCTTCACCTTGGATTTGGAATATTATCAGGAAAAAAGGATAAGCTTGCGCTTAGTGCAGTTACTAAGATTATTAAAAAGAGCAGACCGGATTTAATTGTTCTTACCGGTGATTCTATATTTCCATTCCTTCCTAAAGCTGGAACTATGAATAATGGAAGGCAGGCAAGACTTCTTACCGCATTTATGGACAGGTTTAAAATTCCATATACAATGTGTTTCGGCAATCACGATTGTGAGATTGGCGCATTTTGTAATAAGGACGAGCTTTCTGACATATTCGCAGAGGGAAAATACTGTATATTCACTAAAGGTAACAGATACATTTACGGAATGGGTAATTTCTTTATTAATCTTGTTGATGATAATAATAAAGTAGTGCTTCCGCTTGTTATGCTTGACTCTAATATGTATGGTGATGGAGGCTGGTTCTACAGCGGTTTTGATTGTATACACAAGGATCAGACTGAATGGTGTATGAACAAGTTAAATAAGCTTAAAAATGAAGATGAGAATATTAAGGCAATGGCATTTTTTCATATGCCTGTCAGGGAATTTAAGGAAGCTTATGAGCGTATGAAGCTTGGTGATAAAAATGTAATATACAAGCACGGAAGCGTTGGCGAGAAGAACGACCATTTTGGAATATCCAAGTTTAAGGGGACATTTTTTAACAGCGCAGTTGATAACGGCGTAATAAAATGGATGTTTTGTGGACACGACCACTTAAATACATTATCACTTGTGTATAAAGGCATACAGCTTACTTATGGAATGTCGATAGATTACCTTGGATATAAGGGCATTGAGAAGCAGTATACACAAAGAGGCGGAACATTAATTACAAGAAAGAAAGACGGAAGTGTGAGTGTTAAAATGGTTCCTTTAACATCAGTAGTATCGACTAAAGTAAGCGGAGTAAAATAATATAAAGTTGATATGTATTTGTGCTGAAATGTATGTTAATATTAATATATTAATGAATAAACGAAGGAATAATTAAAATAATTAATGAGGAGCGTTATGAGAACAGGATTTGACAATGACAAATATTTAAAAATTCAGTCAGAACACATTAAAGAAAGAATTGGCAAGTTTGGTGACAAGCTTTATCTTGAATTCGGAGGCAAATTATTTGATGATTACCACGCTTCAAGAGTGCTTCCTGGATTTCAGCCAGACAGCAAACTTCAGATGCTTATGCAGCTTTCAGATGTTGCTGAGATAGTAATCGTAATAAGTGCGGCAGATATTGAGAAGAATAAAGTCCGTGGAGATTTGGGCATTACTTATGATGTAGACGTGCTTAGATTAATCGGTGAATTTGAGAAGAAGGGCTTATATGTAGGAAGTGTTGTTATCACTAAATTTACAGGACAGAATGCGGCAGTACAGTTCAAGGAAAAGCTTGAAAAGAAGAATATAAAGGTATACCAGCATTATGTTATAGATGGCTATCCATCTAATATCCCTATGATTGTAAGTGAAGAAGGTTTTGGAAAGAACGATTACATAGAAACAACAAGACCATTGGTAGTAATTACAGCACCGGGTCCGGGAAGTGGTAAGATGGCTACCTGCCTTTCACAGTTATATCACGAGAATAAGAGAGGAATTAAGGCAGGATATGCTAAGTTTGAGACATTCCCAATATGGAATATTCCACTTAAGCACCCTGTTAACCTTGCATATGAGGCGGCGACAGCAGACCTTAATGATGTTAATATGATTGACCCATTCCACCTTGAGGCATATGGAAGTACAGCAGTTAATTATAACCGTGATATAGAGATATATCCTGTTCTTAATGCTATATTAGAGGAAATCTACGGCGAGAATACATATTACAAATCACCTACAGATATGGGTGTTAATATGGCAGGCAACTGTATTATTGATGATGAAGCCTGCTGTGAAGCTTCCAAAATGGAGATTATAAGAAGATATTATGATGCAGTCAACAGAGTAGCCAAGGAAGAAGCTTCTGAGAGCGAAGTATATAAGATTGAACTTTTAATGAAGCAGGCTAAGATTACAACAGATGACAGAAAGGTTACCGTTGCCGCTAAGAAGAGAGCAGAGGAGCTTGGTGTTGCGTGTGCCGCTATTGAACTTAATGACGGTACAGTTATTACATCTAAGACTACAGATTTTCTTGGGGCTTCCTCGGCACTTATACTTAATGCACTTAAGTATCTTGCAGGAATTGAGCACGATGAGAAGCTTATAAAGCCAGAATATATTGAGCCAATCCAAAATCTTAAAGTTAAATATCTTGGTGGCAAGAATCCAAGACTTCATAGTGACGAAGTTCTTATTGCACTTGCAATGACATCTGTAGCTAATGAGAATGCCAAAAAAGCATTAGAGCAGATACCTAATCTTAAGGGTTGTCAGGTACATACATCTGTAATGTTATCTGAGGCAGACACTAAGACATTTAACAGATTAGGAGTTAATCTTACAAGTGAACCAGTAAGAAGCAGTTCTAAATTATATTAATAAGGCAGGACATTGATTATGCAGAAAGCATTTATTAACGGAAAGATTATAGACGGAACTAAAGATATGTCTGTTGTGAGTGGCAAATGTATTATAACAGACAATGGGATAATAACAGACATTATTAATGAGAGTGAATTTAAAAAGCCAGAGGGCTGTGAGGTAATTGACCTTAAAGGCAGATATATAATGCCGGGACTTATTAATATGCATGTTCATCTTGCAGGAAGCGGCAAGCCACAGAAGAAACAGCGCGATAATGCCAAGCTTGTAAGCTTTCTTCTTGGCAATCCAATAACATCAAAGATTGCCTGCAAAATGGTTCAGGGCTTTGCAAAAGACGAGCTTATGAGTGGTGTTACAACAATCCGCTGTATGGGTGGCCTTTCTAACTTTGATTCTAAGACAAGAGATGAGATTAACGCAGGAAAGATTGACGGTCCAAGAATACTTGCAAGTAATGAGGGAATATCAGTTCCTAATGGACATATGGCAGGTTCAGTGGCAATAGCAGCTCATAGCATAGAAGAAGCGCTTGAACATATGGATAGACAATCCAAGGATAAGATTGATTTAGTCAAAATAATGGTAACAGGCGGAGTTCTTGATGCCAGGGAAAAGGGTGTTCCAGGAGAACTTAAGATGAAGCCTGAAATGATAAAGGCAATATGCGACAAGGCGCACAAGGAAGGTTATATTGTTGCGGCACACGCTGAGTCACCAGAGGGTGTCAAGGTGGCATTACAAAATGGTGTTGATTCAATTGAACACGGTGCTAAGCTTGATGATGAGACAATTAAGCTTTTTAAGGACAGAGGTGCATTTTTATGTACCACAATATCACCAGCACTGCCTTATGCACTTTTTGACCGTTCACTTACTAATGCAACAGAGGTTGAGCAGTTCAACGGCAATATTGTATTTGAAGGAATTGTCGAATGTGCAAAACAGGCAATAGCCAATGATATACCAGTTGTGCTTGGCAATGATGTAGGCTGTCCTTGGATAACACAGTATGACTTCTGGAGAGAATTATATTATTTTCATCATTATGTCGGAGTATCTAACCAGTATGCTATATACTGTGCAACTGCAAGAAGCGCACAGATGGCAGGAATTGGCGATATTACAGGAACAATTGAAGCTGGAAAATGCGCTGATATGATAGTTGTAAAAGACAATCCATTAGAGGATTTGAGAGCCCTTAGAAATGTTGATATGGTTATAGCAGGAGCTAAGGTATATTCTAATCCTACATTTAAAAAGAGAGAAAATGTTGAGCGTGAGCTGGACAAATTCTTATAGAATAAAGTAGTAATATAAATGTGGATTTCCCTGTAATTCAGGAAATCCGCATATGTATTATATATTAAATATTCTGGCGGCGGCAAGAAGCAGGCTTCCATTACCGGGTAGGTACAAAGGTAAATCTTTGCGGGAGTTCTGCCTGTTGTTGCCGCTTTCTACATAATCATTTTTAGGTGAGTTAATAAGTAACTGTTCTAAGGCAATATCATCAAGTCCAAGCTTATGAGCCGCCATAGCTATAACAGCAAAATCCCAGCCCCATAATGTAGAATAGTCCCACACATCAATTACCTTCATAAGTGTGTTGCGGTAGATATCTTTATCGACAATATCTTCTGCACCATAGCCGTCAAGCATACCATAGATTTGAAGCATAAGAGGGTGGTCTATAGCTTTATTGGTAAATGTATCAGGGCAGTTACTATGTGCAATGTATACATCGTCATTAATTGGAAGTGGTGCTATATGCATTGCAATATTGTGCCATTGGCTGGCTTCATCAGTAAAACCTAATTCATAAGCCCATTTTGCGGCAATCAAAAGACCATATCTGAAATATGCAAGTTCAAATATAGGATTTCTTGTATCCTCTGGAAGATGACGTTCCTGAACTGGAATTACAGGTGCTTCTATATTGTAAATATCGGACATCGGGTCATATACAAGGTAGTCAGCTATAAACACAGCAGTTTCTTTTACAAGTATCCAGTATTTGTTCATATACGCCTTAACGTCAAAATCATCAGAGGTATTATTATCAATTACCATTTGTAACATATTGATTATATGTGGCTGCTGCCAGACAAGAAGTGGTGCAATCTTTGACGGGCAGTCCGAACCGGTGTAAGACACCATCTTAGTCCAGCGTGCGCCTTTATAACCGTTGCGTGAAGCATTTTTCCTGGCTTCATCTAATATGTCAATATACCAGTCAAAGCTTCGTGTAAGCAGTTCAGGGTGTCCCCATAAAGGAGCCCACGCCATATGCCAGTAGTGCATTTCAAGGTGTGCTTTGCCATACCAGCTATTGCAGGTAAGACCATTTTCGGCAGGTGGAATATAGCCGCTGTCATTAATCACAAGAAGATACTGCGACAATATTACACGGCGCATAAGCTCTTTATTATCAGAGTTAAGGAACTTTCCTGTTGTCCAGTAGTTGTGCCAGAAATGTCTGCTGTTATCAGCAATTGTGTCGTATGTGGCAGGCGTGTATATTGATTTATTGAAATTAACGGACATATCAAGTTCATCATCAGTAGTTGTAATATTATAGCTGTGTACACCGTTAGATTTAATAGTGGCAGCAGCAGAGTTATTGCATTTATTAATAGTAACATTAGAATCAGATGTAATTATACTATTATTAGCAGTATGCTGTGAGGTGCCAGTTCCATTTATATTAAAATTGACATAGTAAGAAGTGTCATCTATCTGCCGGCGTATATGGGAAGCGTTAAGAAAATCGCTGTGTCCGTCAGTGTTATTCCAGTCTGAACCTGTTATATCACAGGAAGCGTATGGAAAGGCGATATTAACGCTAAGCCCGCACTGTAAAAGACCTGAGCTTATATGGAATGCAATGGTGTCAGAATTATCATCACATACTGTGTATACAGTTACGAGATTATCACTAATAGCATTGGTATTTATATTATCAGCGGCAATATTATTAAGTGTACGAACATTGTTATGCCTGTTAACATTAAGCCTGAAACTGCTTTTAAGAATACCAGTTGTTATATCTAATGTCTGATTTATACAATAAATGCTGCCGGCTTTAATAGGTTCGTTATGAAAATAAAGTCCGATTTTTGCAAGATTGAACTTATGAGGGTTCTGTCTTACCCAGTCGTAGGCGGTTTCATTGCCCTCGTATTTCACACGGGGATAAGTGACAGTCCGTCCGCAGTAATTGTATAGTGTCATTCTGACATCATCTAAAGTATAGAAGCCTTTTTCATTATCAGCTTTCTTAGTATGCCAGCACCATTCAGCCATTGTGCAGAGTGGAGTTTCGGCTGAATATTCCTCATATAAAGTCTGCATACCAGTAATGTCGGCAGTATAGCAGAACCGCCCATTGCCAACTGATAGTGGAGATTGTGGGTTAATATCTGTTAAATGTGGATTAAAGCTGGCAATTATATCAAGTCTGTTAATAAGTTCATTGTCCATAATATTCTCCGTTATTTTAATCTGGCAGGTTGTAATAATATTAGTCTTATTGTATCTTACCAAAGATAAGTATTATTTTATGTATAATATTCTGTCAGTATTATCATTCTCAATCTTGGTAAACTGGTGTGCAGTAAATGTTGAAGTGCAGATACTTCCACATTTTCCAATATAACTTTTAATTCCAGTTACAGGGCTTATCCACCACATATCTTTTCCAGCGTATTCACTGACATTAAGCCGGAATGTGTTTCCACTGTAATCATAAGCTATAAGATAATTACTGCCAGCGAATACACTTATTCTGTTATGTCTGCTTTGCTGTCCGTCAATAAGAAGGTTGTCATTACATTTACCGTTGGTAAAATCTATAGAACTCATAATATTTTTAAGGTGTGTCATCTGTGAAGAACCCTCGTGGTGAAGGGCTTCTTCCCATTCACATACGACACCATAATTAACGCCGTTATATCCATTTTTATAAAATTGCATAATAGAATTATCGCCATAAGTGTGACCGCACGCACCTGAAAGAACTGACCAGTAAGCATAACGTCTGACATCTTTGGCTTTCCAATAAGGCTCATTAATATCGTGTAGTCCCTGTAGTATCCATTCGTAAGAGGGTTCACCATCAAGTACTGGTTTATTATCTATTTCAAAGCTTTGTTTAACGTACTTCCAGTTATCCTCACCATAAAAGGAAGGATTGTTAGTATCGTCCCACGCACCGAGATTGCATTGGTCATATCGTCTATGTCCAGACTGGAACATATGGAAATCAAGCCAATCCCTGTTGTTAAACCATTGGGCTGATAAACATCGTCCGAATGGGTGAAAAGTAATAAGCTTTTCAGGCATTGCATTTTTTAAATGAAAACCCCATTTATCATATAGATTAATATAATTATCAGCTTTGATATCACCGCCAAGAACCCATATTATATTGTGGCGGTCTTTAAAACGTTTTGTTAGAAATTCGGTATATTTTGTTACATTTTCTTCTGTGATAATATTCGATTTAATAAGGCTTCCCCAGCAGGGCAGAAGTGCCACATAAAGACCAAGGCTTTCTGCAATATCTAATATGTTGTCAATATGTTCCCAATATTGGACAGAGGACACATCTGTTCTTTTGCAATACATTTTATTGATTGTGTCAAGGTCTTTAGTAGAATATATAAGAACTGCCTGTATTACGTTAAAACCTTTATCTGCTCTGTTCTTTAAGTAAATATAGGCTTCCTCTTTAGTAAGATTGCTAAATAAAAGCCAGGCAGTATCACCAAGCCAGAAAAAAGGAGTATTACCTTCCATAATATAATGTCTGTTGTTACTTATAGATAAATTATTCATAGCCACCTCGTATCTGTAAGCTGTATACTCACGAATTAATTAACACAAGTATAGCACATATAATAATTAAATTATGGCGAAATAATATTTATTTGCTTACGAATAACAGATTTCGTGCTTATTGATAATTAATTATTAAGATAGAATAATAGGCGATTATATGTTAATATTAACATAATAGTCAGAATGTGTTACGGGCTTGTGCAGGATTGAATAATAGAGTAATTATTCAGACAGCAGATAATAATGCAATAGATATTAAGAAAGGGATATGTGATGAATTCAAAAGAGGTATTAAAGGAATATTTTGGATATGATTCCTTTAGGGCTGGGCAGGAAGATATTATTAATGCAATCTTAGCAAAGAAAGATGTGCTTGCGATAATGCCGACAGGAGCAGGAAAGTCGCTTTGTTACCAAGTGCCAGCTATGATGCTTTCAGGAATTACAGTAGTAATATCCCCATTGATTTCACTTATGCAGGATCAGGTGAAATCACTTAATGATGTTGGAATTAATGCGGCATATGTCAATTCCACGCTTTCAGAAAGTGAGATAGACGGCACATTAAATATGGCACTTAATGGCATATACAAGATTATATATATTGCACCAGAAAGGCTTGAAAGTGCGAAGTTCTGTGAGTTCTCCAAGCAGGCAGATATATCAATGGTGACGGTTGATGAAGCACATTGTATATCACAGTGGGGACAGGATTTCAGGCCAAGCTATGTAAAGATAGTTGATTATATAGACAGCCTTCCAGAAAGACCGGTTGTCAGTGCATTTACAGCGACAGCAACCAATGAAGTAAAGACGGATATAGAGTGCATATTAAGGCTTGATAATCCTAAGGTTGTAATCACTGGCTTTGACAGGAAAAATCTTTATTACAGCGTGGAGCATATAAGCGGCAAGCATAAGGACAGGTATATAAGCAATTATGTTAAAGAGCATATTGATGAGAGTGGAATTATCTACTGCGCAACAAGGAAAAATGTGGACACTTTATATGAAAGCTTAAGCAGTATGGGGATAAGTGTCACAAGATACCACGCGGGACTCAGCAACGAAGAAAGAAAAAGAAATCAGGACGATTTCATATATGACAGGTCATTGGTGGTCGTTGCTACTAACGCATTTGGAATGGGAATTGATAAGTCCAATGTAAGATATGTAATTCATTATAATATGCCACAGAGTATGGAGAATTATTATCAGGAGGCAGGAAGAGCCGGCAGAGATGGAGAGGACTCACAGTGCATAATGCTGTTTTCTGCGCAGGACGTGATAATAGATAAGTTCCTTCTTGATAAGAAAGAATTTGAAGGCGTTGAATATGAGGATATAGACGTTATTAAACAGCGTGACCTGCACAGATTGTATGTAATGGAAGGGTATTGCAAGACAACGGGCTGTTTAAGAAATTACATACTTAATTATTTTGGAGAAAATGTGACCGGAGTATGTGGTAACTGTGGCAACTGCAATAGTGAATACGAAGAAATTGATATGACAGCACAGGCGAAATGGGTCATTAACTGTATAGCAGAAACCAAGGGAAGATTTGGACAGGGTATAGTTATAGGAACTCTGCTTGGTGCTAACAGGGCAAGGCTTAAAGAGGTTGGAGCTGTTAATTATAAATCATATGGAAAGCTTGCAGGAATGAAAGAAGCTGAATTAAGACCGCTTATAGCCCAGCTTATATCAGACGGCTATATTATACAGACACAGGACGAATACAGTGTTCTTAAAATGGGGGATATAACACCTTTAAAGCAGGAAAATGCGCATATATATCTAAAGCGTATGAAAGAGTCCGAGGAAGTGAAAAATGCAAAGCTTACAGGTAAGACAAGAAGCACAGGCAGTTCTTATGAAGCAGATGATGAAAGCCTTCTGTCAGGTTCAGGAAAGAAAGGCAGAAAGCAGACAGGCAAAGCAGGTAAAAGAAGCAATTCATCAGCAGGAAAGAAGAGTACAGATTCACTTACAAGTGCAGGCTATGAGTTATTTGAACGCTTAAAGGCATTGCGAATGGTAATAGCAAGGGAAGAAGGTATGCCTCCATATATTGTATTTAGTGATAAGACACTTATAGATATGTGTGAGAAGCTTCCTTTAAATGCAGAAGCAATGCTTGAGGTATCAGGTGTAGGACAGAATAAGCTGATGAAATATGGACAGAGATTTGTAAATGAGATAGATACATTTGTTAAAGAACATAAAGGAATGGCAACAACGATTAACTAAAAAAATGCGTATAGTCAGGTTATGCAGAGTAGTGTAAAGAAAAGAGGATTATTATGACAAAGATAGTAGCAGTAGCAGGTAAGGGCGGCGTTGGAAAGACTTCGCTTGCAGGAGCATTTGTTAAGGTGCTTGTAGAGAAATATCCAGATAAGAAGATACTGGCGATTGATGCTGACCCTGCGGTTGGACTTTCTACAGTGCTTAATATAGAAGTGGACAAGACAATAGATGATATAAGAAAAGAAGTCATTAAAAATGTAGAGGACGGCGATACCAAGTCAGCAGTTGAGCTGTTAGGTGAGGCAAAGTACGAGATATATGATGCAATTAAAGAACAGGACGGCTACGCATTTATAGCGATAGGAAGACCAGAAACGGCTGGCTGTTACTGCCGGATTAATTCATATCTTAAAGAGGTAATAACACTTCTTTCTGAACAGTTTGATTATGTCGTTATAGACGGCGAGGCTGGAATTGAGCAGATTAACAGGCGTGTTATGGAAAAGGTTACACATCTTGTGCTTGTAACAGATGCAAGCAAGAAGGGCTGTCAGGTAGTTAAGACTATTAAAAATGTTGCAGATGAGCTTGTTATGTATGAGAAAGCTGGAGTTATAGCTAACCGCATACCGGATAAGAAGGTAATAGAGCTTATGGATATAGGAGAGCTTCCATTATTATCTGTAATTGAAAATGATATGAAACTGGCAGAGGCAGATATTAAGGGCGAGAATATACTTACACTTTCAGATGATGACAGAATTGTTGCAGGGGCGGGAGAGGCACTTTGCAATATTGGTTTGATATAGTATTGGAGGAACATTTTTGAAGGATTTACAGCATTTATATTATTTTGAGAAACTATTAGAGGAGGTCAACAATGACCTTGTAAGAGAAGCACAGAACAAAGGCAGTATTGCAATTGGGGCAGTCTGTTTTCAAATTCCAGAGCCGCTTATTAATCTTCCCGGCTGTTTCTCTGTAAGACTTAGAGCACCAAGAACAGGTTCTATAGAGATGGGTACATATTATATGAGCAGTATGCTTTGTGAGGGCTGTCGTGCCATACTTGAAAGAGCAATCGAGGGTGGTTTTGAATTTCTTGACTGCATAATAGCACCTGATGCCTGTGCACAGATGAACAGGTGCGTTGAGAATATAGAAAGACAGCATTTATGCTCTAAGGAAAAGTTCTTTGTGGAATATTCAGATGTTCCTATGAAAGACGATGAAACAGCCTTAAGACATTATGTAAGGCAGATGAGGGAACACGTATTAGAGCCGCTTAACAAGGTGTATGGAATTGATATATCAGATGAAGCATTAAGAAAGTCAGTTGATTTGCAGAATAAGATAAGCAGGCTTATAACACAGATTGGCGACTACAGAAAAGAAGACAATCCAAGAATAACAGGCTATGAATTCGCAGTGTTATGTCTTGCGACATACTGCTGTCCTAAAGAGGCTCTTATTGAAAAGCTGGAGGATACGCTTAAGGAGTTAAGTACAAGACAGCCAGATGATAAGAAGAATTACAGGGCAAAGGTTGTTATGGTAGGTTCTGAGATTGACAATCCAGAGCTTATAAAGCTTTGTGAGGAGGCTGGTGCATTAGTTGTTGCTGACAGGTTCTGCTTTGGTTCACTTCCGGGAAGAAGCGAGATTATTCTTAATGACACGGAAGATGTACTTATGCAGATATGCAGGCAGTATATGCGCTGGGGCAAATGTCCACGTTATATGAATACAGCTAAGATTAAGGAACGTCAGGAATATGTAGACAGCATTGCCAAAGAATACAAGGCAGACGGGCTTATATACCAGCAGATAAAGTTCTGCGATTACTGGGGATATGAGAGAGCTTCGGCATTTCATATTATGCGTGAAGAATACGGATACCCGGTATTATCAATTGACAGGCCTTATGTAGCGGGTAATTCGGGACAGATAAGGACACGAATACAGGCATTTGTTGAGAGCCTTGAGATTAAGAAGCTAAAAAAATAAGAAAGGATTAGCTATGTCAAGTAAACTTGGAAGTGAGCCGCTTGGTAAGTTCTATACTGGTAAGAAACCTAAGAAAAGACGTGAATGGAGAGGTTTCAAAGATACGTGGTATGACTATGTAAGATGGCTTGGATATTGGAAAACTTTAATTACATTTATAATAAAACCTAATAATATAAAAGGCTTTTTCAGATACCGCTGGATGCTTAATTATCTTGCACTGCCTGATTTTATGGACAGGCATACGGAAGGAATGAGAGGCTTACAGCTTCGTATGGCACATCAGGCACTGGGACTTATTGTTACAGATATATGTGGTATGCTTGGACAGATATTCAGGGCGGACCCTGCAATCGGCAATGATAAGGAGCTTAATAAGAAGATTGTCCTTTTTGATGAAAATATGATGAGTACCCTTATGGGTGGATTTCCTAATCTTGTGTGGCTTTCGGTTGAAGTTCCAGCCGTGTATACAAGCTCAATGATGTCACAGAACGGAGTAAGCTATTATGTTGATGTAACACACGAATATGGAGTTCCAACTGATGTATGTCCTATGCCGGCGGCAGAGCTTGGAGTTGCACTTGCAGACGATTTCCCGCTTATTGGCTGTTGTGCTGTACAGTGTAATACAACCTGTGATGGAAGTCTTATGGGAAATGGAATTGAGGCACGCTCATTTAAAATTCCTACCTTCCAGCTTGCTGTCCCTATAAGACACAGACAGGAAAGCGTGCAGGAATATGCGGCAGAAGAAGTTGTCAATGCAATACATTTTATTGAGGAGCAGACAGGAGAAAAGTTTGACTGGGATGCATTCTTTAAGAGTATGAAAAGATTTAATGCAGAGACAGAAGAATTCCTTGAATGGATGGAAATCTCAAAGACTGACTATCCCCAGGTTATGGGTGTTACACTTGCGCTTTACAGATATGGTGTGTATCAGGCGGCAGGTGGAAGAAATCAGGCATTTCTTGATATGGATAAGAAGCTTACAAGAATGGCTATGGAAGGATATAAGAAGAAAGAACTTGCGGCAAGGGAATACCGCCACCGTGCTATGACGTGGGGCGTTCAGGCGGCATATTATACAGCACTTCCAATATGGCTGCTTAACTGCTGGGGTATAGTTACAATAACCGATATGTTAAGTATGGTATCAACAGAGATGGTCAACACAGAGGATAAACATCAGGCAATGCTTGACCTTGCATATCTGTATGAGAATATGATTATGCGTAACCGTTCTAATGGCGGTTATGAAACAGGTGTTGAAGCGTTATGGCGTTATTGTGAGATGTTTAATATAGACATAGTTATTATGTATGTACATATGGGCTGTAAATCAATGTCAGGCTATCACGGCTTATTTGAGGAAGAAGCAAGAAAGCATGGCGTACATCTTATATGGGTAACACATAATCTTATGTGTCCTGAGGACGGCAACAGAAGAGATATGAGAACAGAAATCAACAGATATATGAGAACTGTATTCCGTGAGGAGCCGCTCGACCCTACATTGGAGGATTTTGACGACTCACAGAACTGGTAAGAATTCATAAAGATAAGAGAGGAATAATAATATGGCTAAATATTATGGCGGTTGTGATGCAGGAAGTACTTACACGAAATGCGTTATATTAGATGAAACAGGAAAAATAGTTGCAAATGTCACTAAAAGAAGCAGGATTAATCCAGTGCTTAGTGCTAAAGACAGCTTAGATGAGGCTGTAGCTTTAGTAGACGGACTTAATAGTGCAGATGAACTCGATTATCTTATTGGAACAGGTTATGGACGTAATAAAGTACCATTTGCTGACGAGAATATATCAGAGATAAGCTGTCACGCTATGGGAGTTCACATTGCCGCACCAGATGTCAAGGCGATAATAGATATCGGTGGACAGGACGTTAAGGGTATCGCTATAGATACAGATGGAACAGTGCTTAATTTCTCAATGAATGATAAATGTGCGGCTGGTACAGGAAGATTTTTTGAGTCAATGGCAAGGGCATTTGAGATGAGCCTTGATGAGTTCTCCAAGCTTTCTTTAACAGCTAAAAATGTAATACCTATAACAGCGCAGTGTGCTGTATTTGCGGAGAGTGAGGTAATCTCACTTGTAGGAGAAGGAAAGCCAATGGAGGAGATAGCCGCAGGAATTGAGCTTTCAGTAGCAAAGAGATGTTTTGTAATGGCCAAGAAGGCAGGAGTTGTTGACTCAGTTACACTTACAGGCGGCTGTGCCAAGAATGAGGGCTTAAAGCAGGCTATAGAGAAGGTATTAAAGGTTAAGGTTGTAGAACTGCCTATAGATCCACAGCTTATGGGTGCTTTAGGAGCGGCTGAATATGCCAGACAGAAAGGAATGGCAAGATGATAATATTAAAGATAATTGGAATAATAGCGATTGTTATTGCAGTGCTGTTCGTACTCAGCCTTTTTATATATTTCTTTAATCTTGATATGAAATTTGCCTCAAAGCTTATAAAGCCGCTTACGGCATATTATAACTGGTCAAAGAACAGACGTGAGGCAGATAAGAAGAATAAATGAGTATGAAGTTATATGATAAAGATATAGCCTGTGTAATGCAGGATATAAAGGCATATGGAGAGTGCAGAAAGCTTGATAATAATGCACACTGGAAGATGAATGATAAAGAAAAGCTTGTGTTAAGAAGTGATATGGCATACGAGCTTGGCGGCGGAATGAACGAGGCGGTAAGTGCATTGGCATTTACTACGGATAAAGCGGTCGTTGATACAGACGGAGTGTATCTTATAGGTGATGACCTGACAAGCATTGACAAAGATATACCATATGCAAGACTTACATTTATAAGGCTTAAGGAAAATGTGCTTGATGACACTAAAAAAGGCGCATTATACGCAGTTATGAGAGCTGTTGATTATGTAAGATACAATACATATCCGGACGGATTTATGATGAGAATATCATCAGTTAAAGAAAGAGAGCCGGTAAGAATATCAAAGGAAGCTGTAAATAGTAATATAAGCTTTTCTAATATAGGTTCAGAGCTTATAAGGGCTTATAAGACAAGAGAAGAAGTTGAGGCTGTAAAGATGTATTTTATTACATCAGATAGTGCAGATTATAAAATGCTTAAGCAGTTTGCAGGCAGATGTGAGCAGATAACTTCTTCACTTAACCACATATTCAATGGACTTGTTATGGATTGTTCAACGTGTTCAAGCAGGGAGTTATGTGATGAAATAGAGGATTTAAGAAAGCTTCATATGAATAAGCAGTAATAAAAAAGTACCCTTCACAATATTGTATGAAATATCCTGAAAGCCAGAACTGAAATCTGGCTTTAAAAGAATGTTTCATAATGATATTGTGGAGGGTACATTTTTTTTCTAGTTAAGACGGCCTTTTTTGCTCGCCTTTTTATTCTGGTACATTTTCGCATCAACGACTTTAAAGCACTGGTCAATTCCGCTGTCATCGATTATGCCGTAACCTGTGGCAACAGAATATGGATAATGCTTGTCAGCCGCAATATTTTTGACATCATCAAGAAAATTATCAATTCTTCTAAGCAGCATATTGATATCAGATATATTGGCAATGACACAGAATTCATCACCGCCGATACGGTAGCAGTTACCTATGTCGTTAAAATTATCATTAATAAGATTAGCTGTGTTAATAATGGCTTCATCTCCAAGCCTGTGTCCGTAAGTGTCATTAATATGCTTAAGGTTATTAAGGTCGGCAATCATTATATAGCCGCTTGAAGATGGCTTGTTGCGTTCCTTTTCCATATAGACTTCAAATGCAGAGCGGTTATTAATCTTAGTCATACCATCAGTAAATGCAAGCTCTTTATATATACGGTTGCGCGTATGCTCGACAAAATTGTTGCGGATAACAACGAATATTGAGCCGGCAAAATACATAAGCAGAATAAACAATCCATAGATTGAATATTTGACTCTGCCAGTAGATGGTTTGGTGGAATAATATCTAAGTATATCCATAGTTAGGAATACGCTTATTATTATAAATGCAGTGTATATTTCTGTTTCCTGCTTTGGAATAACATTGTGGCTGCGTATAAATGTTATTATTGTCATTATAAATGTTATAATTAATTCAATATGAACTATCCATAATACATTAGATAATATAATAATATGGCTTAACTGTAATATAGTAATTATTATAATTGAGCCAAATTCAATCCAGTATAGAGATTTGAAATATTTTTCAGCGGCAAATGTTTCGTATGTAAGCAGATAACCGGTTATGGTCAATGGAAATAGAAAATAACAGGCATAGCCTACATATGATGTGAATGAGCCACGGCTTATAAATATCTGTAATATCGTTGAATTACACATAGACCAGATACCAGCTACAGCAGTTGTAAGACTTAACCAGCGCAGTCTTATGCGTAGTTCGGTTTTGATTAAAAGTGAAGCAAAAAATATTACAATGCCACAAAGTAAAGCAAGTGCGTCCGTTACAACAGGAAATGCGTGTCTGGCAAAAAGATAATATATAAGAGCACTTTTAGTTCCGCTGTGAAGCTCAAGAAGGTTCTTTATATTAAGCTGCGAAGCCATGTTTATTGTGAGAGTAAAGTCACTGTGTGGCACTTTTATAAAGTACCAGTGGGAAGGGCGTGCCATACCCATTGCGTCTATAATATCATCTTCACTGTATACCTGCACATCATTGATATATACATTTATTGCAGAATTATAAGCGTAAAATGCTATATAATCGCCAGCAAGCTCATCAGCCTTGATATGCTTTTTAATTGTTACGTGTTTTGTCTTTTCTTTTAATTTTATTGGAAGTTCCGTTGTATAATTATTTTCATTATACTGTACATTAAAATCATTACAGATAGAAGCGGTCGTTTCATTATTAAGGCATAAGCCTGTTATTCTGGTGTTAAAGAATATGACAGCGCATATAACTGCAAGTCCAGCAATAACAAAATATATGCTTTTATTAATTAAAGATATATTCGATTTGATATTTTGCATCGAGGAATATTATCCTTTCATTGATTACTTGAATTGTAAATGTTAATATTAAATATAGCACGAAATAATAATAAATAATAGTAAACAATTGTATATAATGGTATACAATCTGTATTTATGTTGTCAAAATGTTAAAGCCCGGAACAGGCAGAATGGAGGAAAAATGTATAGAGAAGATTATAAGGTAACAGTTCCCCAGTTTAAAAGACTTGAGGTATTATTAAGTGATTGTGGAGCAATAAGCGGAAAGCTTGATATTGAAACAGGAAGGCATAATGCCAAAGTAATTAATGATAAAGTAAAAGAACTCTCGGAAACTGGTGGTGGTACAATTGTAATTCCTAAAGGAATATGGGCAAGTGCGCCAATACGCCTTTTATCAGATGTAAGTATAAGAATTGAAAGTCAGGGACTTTTAAAGTTCATAAAATCAAAAGAAGACTATCCTTTAATTATAACTAATTATGAGGGACAGCCATGTATAAGAACTGTATCACCTATCACAGCAGAGAATGCGGTAAATGTTGCGATTACAGGTATGGGTATGGTTGACGGAAGCGGTGATGAATGGCGTCCGGTTAAGAAGTTCAAGGTAACAGACAAGCAGTGGGAACAGCTTCTTAAAAAGAGCGATAACGTGTTTGAAACTAAAGAAACACAGATATGGATGCCTACTAAGTCAAGCCTTCTTGGTAATGAGAAGAATATCCAGTCAGATAAAGAGGAAGCCTTAGAAGAAGCTAAGGATTATTATGATTTCTACAGACCAGTAATGGTGAGTCTTCGTCATTGTACTAATGTATTATTAAGCGGTGTAACATTTATGAATTCACCAGCCTGGAACATACATCCATTTTTCTGCGAAAATGTCACAATTGACAATATTAAGGTACGCAATCCTTACTATGCACAGAATGGTGATGGTATTGATGTAGAGTCTTGTACTAATGTCCATATCCACCACAGTGTATTTGAGACAGGCGATGATGCAATATGTATCAAGGCAGGCAAGAATGCAATTGCAAGAACAATAGACGGACCTTGCAGTAATATATATATACACGATTGTGTAGTTAATGAAGGCCACGGCGGCTTTGTAATTGGAAGCGAAATGTCAAGGGGCGTTAAGGATATACTTGTTGAGAACTGCACATTTATAGGTACAGATGTAGGTGTAAGAATGAAGAGCGCACTTGGCAGAGGCGGTGTTGTTGAGAATATCACAATACGTAATATTGATATGGTTAATATAAAGGGAGAGGCAGTTATACTTACTATGGGTTATGTACTCAACCTGCTTAACCGCAATGAAACAATAGCTATGGATAATGAAGAAGATGTTCCATACTTCAGAAATATTGATATGGACGGCATTGTGTGTACAGGCTGTAAGGAATTCGTCAAGATTGAACCTTTAAACGGCCGCCCAGACACAATTAAGGACGTAGTTATTAATAAACAGAGGTTCTGCTAATGTGCAGATGATGCGCACCCGCGCGAAGCTGTAGTCTGTCGCAGATGGCTGGACTTGGCGAGGGAATGTGCATTGCACGTTCTTGTTTATATCATAGAAAGAGGATAAAGTTGTGAAAAGTAATAAATATGAAATAGATATGTGTAATGGTACATTGATGGATAAGCTTATTTCCTTTGCACTTCCATTAATGCTTTCAGGTATGTTACAGCTTATGTTTAATGCTGTGGATATAATTGTTGTTGGAAGATTTACAGGCAGTACTGCACTTGCCGCGGTAGGCTCGACAACAGCACTGATTAGTACATTTACCAATCTTTTTATAGGCGTTTCACTGGGAGCAAATGTACTTGCGGCAAGATTTTATGCAACAGGCAAAGCTAAGGAAATGTCGGATACAGTCCATACTGCCATATCACTTGCGGCAATAAGCGGTGTTGTTATGTGCATTATTGGCATTGCTGCCGCAAGAGAGGCGCTTGTCCTTATTGATACACCAGATGATGTAATTGGTCAGGCAACCCTGTATTTAAGACTGTATTTTTGTGGTATGCCATTTTTTATGCTTTATAACTATGGAGCGGCAATATTAAGGGCAGTAGGCGACACGAAAAGACCGCTTATGTACCTTATAATAGCAGGTTCTACTAATGCAGTATTAGACCTTGTGCTTGTAATAATATTTAAAATGGGAGTTGCAGGTGTTGCGATAGGAACGGTTACTTCACAGCTTATATCGTGTATTCTTGTAATACGTTGTCTTATGAGAACAGATGCGGCTTACAAGTTAAGGATAAGGGACTTAAGAATAAGAAAATATTATCTTTTACAGATACTAAGCGTAGGACTTCCAGCAGGAATACAGAGTACAGTTATCAACTTTTCAAATGTACTGCTTCAGTCATCAGTCAATTCATTTGGCGAGATAGCAATGGCTGGTTATACAGCTGCTAATAATATACTGGGCTTTCTTTATGTGTCTGTTAACTCAATAACACAGGCGTGTATGAGCTTTACAAGCCAGAATTATGGTGTTAGAAAATTTAAGCGGATGGATAAGGTGTTAATTGATTGTATGATACTTTCGGTTATAGTGTCAGGAGTTATCGGCGGTGGTTCATACCTTTTAGGCCGTCAGATACTTGGCATATACACGAACCAGAGTGAAGTTATAGAGTGTGGTATGGAGATACTTTCTATATCGACAATACCATATTTCCTGTGTGGCATTATGGATATGCTTCCCGGTGCTATGCGTGGAGTAGGTTATTCAGCAGTTCCTATGGTTCTCTCAATTGTAGGTACAGTTGGAACAAGACTTGTGTGGATATACGGCGTATTTCCAAGCCATAGAAGCCTGTATGAGTTATTCATATCGTATCCTGCTTCGTGGTTTATAACAATTGTAATGCAGGCAATATGCCTTGTATTTGTAAGAAAAAAGGTAAGAAGCAAAGGGTAAATTATCCTATACATAATTAATGATTAAGATATTAAAAGTGAGGGTTAGTATGTATACAAAGGAAGATTTAAAAGAGCATTTAAAGGCTATGGGGCTTACAGGAAAAGAAACAATACTTGTTCATTCTTCAATGAAATCCATAGGGGAAGTAGAAGGCAGGGCAGATACAGTGCTTGATGCCCTGATAGAATATTTTAAGGACGGACTTTTACTGCTTCCAACTCATACGTGGAAAAATATTAACGAGGACAATCCTGTATACGACCCAGCGGTTACACCGTCCTGCGTTGGAATACTTACTAACCTGTTTCTTAAAAGAGATGGTGTAATACGTTCACTTCACCCAACCCACAGTATGGCAGGAATAGGTGCAAATGCCAAAGAATATCTTGCAGGTGAAGAATACAATAACACCCCTTGTACACCGGGAGGCTGTTATGACCGCTTAAAAGACTGTGGAGGAAAGATACTTCTTATAGGAGTTGGCAATGAGCGTAATACATACATTCACAGCGTTGAAGAAGTGCTTAACATACCTAACAGACTATCAGACAAACCAATGAAACTACAGATAGTTATGCCTGATAAATCCATAAGGACAGCCTATGTAAGAAAGCACTACAATGCCACCCAGCCACATATATCAGAAGACTTTGTAAAGCTTGACCAGGCATTATTAGAATGTAATGCAATGACCAGAGTAAAATTCGCAGATGCCGACAGCCTCCTGTGCGATGCCCGCCAAATCTTCAAAGTAGTAAGGCACATCCTGTCCCCATCTCCCGAATGTATAGTAATCAGCTCAATCGAAAAGTCCCAGTGGCAGGACTTTACAGATTACCCCAATACATAGCCCAGACTAGCCCCTATAATATCCCCAACCTAAAACTATAAATTTACCGCCCCCAATATTTTTATAATATATAATCATAAAAAATATGGTCGATGATGAAAATGCCTTGTTATAGTTAAAAACTATAACAAGGCATAAAATATATCAATTTTACAATCCCCCAATAATAACATATAATAACCCTACAAACATACAATAAATATATGTAAATGGCAATTACAAGTTGAATAAGTCATTTGAATTAGCATTAAAAATTAGTTATTAGAAATTTGTAATTAAAAAATATATGCGGAAACACTAATACAGATTTGGTCCAACGCCCAATTAGAAAAGCCATCGCAACCCTCCCGTCAAGTGCTGAATTGATATAAGCATAAAAAGACAATGGGGAGCCGCCGGTCCTTAAGCGCTGTCCTTTAGCGCTTTAGTACCGCTGCGAGCGACACTTAGTGCAAACGTGTCTTTGTTGCTTATAACAATTCAGCACACCCCACGACCAAAACCCGCTTTTCTAATGTCCGTTGTCACAAACCTAAATTTAACCGCACCCACAGTAATTCAATTTAATTGTAATTAAATTAATTGTAATTAACTTGTAATTCAAGTGTAATGCAATTTATAACTGTAATGCAATTCAAAAGCAATAAATTTATAAAACATTGGAGGCAGACCCATGAAGCAGATACTATGTTTTGGAGATTCCAACACCTGGGGACTTATCCCTAAAACCAACCAGCGTTACCCTTGGGGCGTAAGATGGACAAGCATTTTAGATAATGAACTTAACAGACATTTTAATAATGAATACCGTGTAATAGAAGAAGGCCTGTGCGGAAGAACGACAGTATTTGACGACCCATTAAGAGATGGCCGCAATTCATTCAAACTCCTTCCAACAATATTAGAGTCGCACAATCCTGTAACTGACGTGATTATAATGTTAGGAACTAATGACTGCAAGACAGTATACAACGCTTCAGCAGAGGTTATCGGACAGGGCGTGGAGAGATTAATTAATCAGGTAAAGAGCCACCTTCCACACAGCAGAATACTTCTTGTGTCACCAATACATCTTGGAAATGGCGTGTGGGAACAGGACTATGACCCTGAATTCTCAGAAGCTTCTGTTGAAGTATCTAAGAAACTTGCAGGTGTATACAGCAAGATTGCAGAACGAGAAGCAATAGATTTCTTATCAGCCTCAGATGTAGCCTGGCCAAGCGAAACAGACAGGGAACACTTAAATGAGCAGGGGCATAAAGAACTTGCAAGAAATATATTAAAATGGTTTGACATTTAAAAATATATAATGTTATAATACCGTAGCCTTGGGTGTAACAATAACAAAGGCTGTTAGCTACAATTTATTTATAAAACATATGTGGATTTTTCTAGTTAAATCTATTTTTCGCCACATAGCTGTTAGTCGCAGCTATGTGGCTCTTTTTGTGTAATAGGCAATTCTATCGGAATTGCCTATTACACAAAAGGCACTACGTGCCAATGATGCGCACTCGCGCGAAGATGTAGTTTGCCGCAAGCGACCGCGCTCGGCGCGGGAATGTGCCTTGCACATTCTTTTTTAAGTAATAGGGAATTCTATGGGGATTTCACAAAATAAGATAAGGAGAGGTAAGTATGGATCAGACTTATATGAAGAAAGAAAATGTATTAAAACTTCTGATAACTATGGCACTTCCAATGGTCATATCAATGCTCGTAAATTCGCTTTACAACATTGTAGACAGCTTCTTTGTAGCACAGATAAGCGAAGATGCGATGACTGCCATATCACTTGTGTTTCCAATGCAGAATTTCATCAATTCAGTAATGATAGGATTTGGAATAGGAATAAATGCAGTAATATCATTTTACATGGGAGCACAGGATAATATGCAGGCAGACAAAGCAGCAAGTCAGGGAATGTTACTTGCCACAATACACGGAATAGTGCTTACAGCAGGATGTATTGTGCTTATAAAGCCATTCCTTGGTATGTTTACTAATGACATCAGCATTGTAGAATTAGGACTTCAATATTCATATATAGCATTTGCATTTTCGACAATACTTGCGTGGCAGTTAGTGTTTGAAAAGACATTTCAGGCAGTTGGAAGAATGACAGTGTCAATGACAGCAATGCTAAGCGGCTGTATAACTAATATTGTGCTTGATCCGCTGCTTATATTCGGAATAGGAATATTCCCTGAGCTTGGAATAAAGGGAGCGGCAATTGCCACAGGAATAGGACAGACAGTAAGCCTTCTTGTGTATGTTGTTATATATATACTGCGTCCTATGCCAGTACATTTTACAAGAAAATGCATGAAACCAGAGAAAGCATTGTGCCTGAAAATGTATTCTGTCGGCATACCAGCCAGCCTTAATATGGCACTTCCATCACTGTTAATATCAGCACTTAATGTAATACTTGCGGCATTTTCACAGACATATGTATTCGTGCTTGGTGTATATTACAAGTTACAGACATTTCTTTATCTGCCAGCAAATGGAGTTGTACAGGGAATGAGACCATTAATCGGATACAATTATGGCGCAGGAGAGCATAAGCGGGTTAAGAAAATATATACGACAGCCACAATAATAGTATTAATAATTATGTGTGCAGGAACAGCTATATGCCTTGGAATACCCGATAAGCTTATCGGTTTGTTCACAACTAACGCCAATACAATTAATGCCGGAGCTAAGGCACTTAGAATAATCAGTGCAGGCTTTATCGTATCGTCAGTATCAGTAACAGCTTCTGGTGCATTGGAAGGTCTTGGAAAAGGATTTCCGTCACTTGTAATATCAATATTCAGATATGTAGCCATTATAATTCCAGTTGCATTTATTCTTTCAAGAATATATGGAGTTAATGGAGTGTGGTGGTCATTTGGAATTACAGAATTGGTAACTGCATTTATATCGTATATAATCTATAAAAAGGCGACACATTAATTGGAAAATGTGTGTAATGAGCTAATGCAGGAACACAATTTATATAATATCAGATAAGAAAAGGTGTAACCATCTGTTTATGCCAGCCCATAATTATCGGGCTGATATAAAGCAGATAGTTACACCTTTTAATATAATAGGGCAATAAGAAATTTAACATAATATTGAATTTCTTATCATATTAAATTTATGTAATATAGAATTTTATGTCAGACATTAATATTAAATGTAATCAGACACATAAGGTATCTTATGAAACAGCAGATCATCAATACATTCAATGGCTTCCTTGGTTGTGTCGATACGCTCCATATTATAGAGTTTTTCGGCATTTTTATAGCCAAGAAGAAGCGTGGTGAGCGTAGCAATTGACATTTTCATAGTATAATCAGGCTCTTTGTCAGTTACAGTGCAGTGACCATCCTTGAATTCCACAACGAAAGTTCCATTGTTCCAGCTAAGAAGCTCGTCCTCTATAACAAACGCAAATATAGCAGAAGGCTCGTCAGGGTCGCATACATATTTGCCAAAGAACTGCTTAATGTCAATTATTCGTCCCATAGTGTATGGCTTGATAGTTTCTTTAATATCGCTGTCGTCAAGCTCAAAGGCAATAGGTTCACTGTAATAATTATTGCCTTTTACCTCATCAATCATAGAATCGTGGGCGTAAATGTATTCCCACAATCCAAGCTGTGCCTCACGGTTAAGATATATCATTTCTTTAACGTGCATAATATCTGAACTTATCATATATACCATATAACCATAAGGAACATTATCAGCTGAATAATAGATAGCGACCATTGTGTCGTCCTCATCCCAGCGGAAATATTCTTCCCACGCAAGGTTATTACGGAAAAGACAGCCGTGGGTCTTCTTTGCAAATTGCGAATGAAGCTTGTGGAATTCTTCATCGTCCCAGCTTACACGTCTAACATACCCAGGTTCCTGAAGCCTTCTTGGGATCTGGGTATCTTTTACAACATAAGTCATCTTGTTAGATATAATTTCCCAGCCAAGATTACGGTATAAAGGAATTGAGTAAGGATACAGAAGCGCAAATGATTTGTGGCTTTCTCTCATACGTGTGAGGCACTGTACCATAAGTCTTTTCATTATTCCGTGTCCGGTGTATTCAGGATATGTACATACACTTGTTACAAATCCGACATTATATCTTACATTATATATATTCATATCAAGAGGATATACAGCAAATTGAGCTACAAGCTCATCATTATCAAAACAGCCAAGTACATCGGCCCTTTGAAGTACTGGGAATTTGGACTGCATTATTTCGTCATCTTTCCAGCCTGTTTCTGCAAGCTCCTGTTCTGTTACCTGAAATGCGTATCTTAACAGGGCGTTATACTGTTCTGCATCCTCAGTTGTCAAAGGTCTTATTATATATTTATTATCATTATGTATATTCATATTAATTCTCATTTCTGCGCAGATTTTGAATAATTAAGCAGTGCCGTATGCGCATAGGCACAAGCTTGGCTATTATTGTACAGTTTCCGTGTTGTTGTCAGTTTCTTTAGGAAGTGCAAGATTAAGAATTATTGCAACAATAAATACTACAGCTACACAGTTCTCTGCAAATACAGACTGTATAATCTGTGGGAATATTGCAAATATTTCTGGTACTTGTGTAAATCCGACACCAATGCTTAAGGATAAAGCTGCAATTGTAATATTTCTATGTGAAAAACCACATTTTTCAATCATCTGAAGTCCGCTTATTACGATGTTACCGAACATCATAAGTGTACAGCCGCCAAGTACGGCTTCTGGAAGTGTTGCAAGAAGTGCACCAAATATTGGGAATATTCCTGCAAGTATCATTATTACAGCACCAGTTGCGATTGCAAAACGGTTTACAACTTTAGTCATAGCTACAAGGCCGACATTCTGGCTGAAGGAAGTTATAGGCAGACAGCCAAATACTGCTGAAAGTGCACTTATAAAGCCGTCACATGTAAGTGATCCAGAAGTTTCATTAAGTGTTGCATCACGGTCAAGTCCAGCCGCCGCAAGTGCTGATGTATCGCCGATAGTTTCGGTAGCAGATACAAGGAATATAAGTGTTACTGATACGATAGCGTTGACATTGAATTCAGGCTTGAAAGGCATTATATGTGGAAATGCTATGACAGCCGTATTCTGTATTGATGAAAAATCCACCATTCCAAGGCATATAGCGGCGATATAGCCGACAACAAGTCCAAAGAGAACAGAGAGCTGTTTAAAGTATGATTTGGCAATGATATTAAAAATGATACAGCTGAGTAAAGTTATTGTACCAAGAAACCAGTTCTTAGCCGAACCAAAGTCAGCGCTGCCGCTTCCACCACCAAAAGAAGATGCGCCAACTGATAAAAGTGAGAAGCCGATGGAAGTTACAACACACGCTGATACGATAGGTGTGATAATTTTAATCCAGTATCTGGCGAGCAGTCCGAGCAGACCTTCAATAAGTCCACCGATAAGGACAGCACCAACTATTGCGTTATAGCCGTATTTAGGTCCAAGATAGCAGAATACAGATACAAAGGTAAAGCTTATACCCATTACAATAGGAAGTCCCGAACCAAGTACGAATATAGGGAAAAGCTGAATGAGTGTTCCGATACCTGCGATAAGCATAGCACTCTGGATAAGCATAGCACTTTCATTAGTTGAAAGACCACACGCAGAGGCTACGATAAATATAGGGGCAATGTTGGATACAAACATTGCAAGAATATGCTGTAAGCCAAACGGTACCGCCTGCTTGAATGAAATCTTACCATCAAGCTGGTAAAGGTTATTGCTAGAAGCAGAGTTATTCATATAATCCTCCATTTGTTAAGTAATGTTTATGTAAATATTTTAAACGGATTTGAGGTAAAGTCAATAATATGGTTTATGTAAATTTAATTATTTGGCTTGTATAATTGCTTTATTTTGAAAAATAATGGTTGTATAATAAAAAATACAATTTACAATGTTATATAAAAGATATTAAAAAATATATAAAATGCAAGTAAAAGAGGAGGCTTAATATATGTGTACAGCAGTTACCTATAAGACTAAGGATTTTTATTTTGGAAGAACTCTTGATTATGAGTTCTCATATGGTGAGGAGATAACAGTTACACCAAGGAATTATGCGTTTAATTTCAGGCATATAGGACAGCTTAAAAGCCATTATGCAATAATCGGTATGGCATTTGTGTCAGAAGGATACCCACTTTATTATGATGCGGTTAATGAAAAGGGACTTGGAATGGCTGGGCTTAATTTTGTTGGCAATGCGGCATATAAGGCATCAGTATGTGGAGAGAAGGATGTAGCGCAGTTTGAGTTCATACCTTGGATATTAAGCCAGTGTGCAACAGTCAGTGAAGCAAGAGCCAAGCTTGATGGAATTAATCTTACAGGAACACCATTCAGCAGCCAGCTGCCAGCGGCACAGCTTCACTGGATAATTGCGGATAAAGAGGGGGCAATCACAGTTGAGTCTATGAAAGACGGATTTCATATATATGACAATCCAGTTGGAGTGCTTACTAACAATCCACCATTTAATATGCAGATGTTTGCACTTAATAATTATGCAGGGCTTTCAAGCAGACAGCCAGATAATACATTTGCAGACAAGCTTAAATTAAATGCTTACAGCCGTGGAATGGGTGCTATGGGACTTCCAGGAGATTTATCAAGCCAGTCACGTTTTGTAAGAGCTGCATTTACTAAGCTTAACGCAATGTCAAGTGATACAGAGGAAGAAAGTGTAAGCCAGTTCTTTCACATATTAGGCTCAGTAGAACAGCAGAGAGGCTGTTGTGAGGTGGCTGATGGGAAATATGAGATTACTATATATACATCGTGCTGTAATGCAACAAGAGGTATATATTATTACACAACATACGACAATCATCAGATAACAGCAGTAGATATGCACAAGGAAAATCTTGATGGAACAGAGCTTGTAAGATACCCTATTATTACCAAGGGTGAAGTAAGATGGCAGAATAGATAGAAGATAGTAAAATGGATAGAACATAGCAGAATAAATAGAAGATAGCAGATAATAGTAATGGAGAGATAAGGCGATGGAATGTATTAATAAGTATGATTTTGATACACCAATAGACAGAACTAATACGCAGTCCTTGAAATGGGATGTTGCAGAAAATGAACTTCCTATGTGGGTTGCTGATATGGATTTTAGGACAGCACCAGAGATAATTGAGGCTGTTAATAAGAGAGCAGCGCACGGAGTATTTGGATATTCAATAATACCGGAAAGCTGGAATGAGGCTATAGCAGGCTGGTGGTCAAGAAGACATAACTGGAATATTGATAAAGACTGGCTTGTATTCTGCACAGGAGTTATACCAGCAGTGTCAAGCATAGTAAGAAAGCTTACAACACCTAATGAAAATGTTGTTATACAGACACCGGTTTATAATATATTTTTTAATTCAATAATCAATAATGGAAGAAGGGTGCTTGAGAACCCATTAAGATATGAGAATGGCGAATACAGCATTGACTGGGAAGACCTTGAGAATAAGTTAGCCAATCCACAGACAAGCCTTATGATATTATGCAATCCCCAGAATCCAGCAGGAAAGATATGGAGCAGGGAAGATTTATCAAGGATAGGTGAGCTTTGTGCGAAGTATTATGTAACAGTAGTATCAGATGAAATTCACTGCGACCTGACAGACCCTGGAAAGGAATATATTCCATTTGCTTCTGTATCAGATGTATGCAGAGATATAAGCATAACCTGTGTTGCACCTACTAAGACATTTAATATTGCAGGACTACAGACAGCGGCTGTTATTGTGCCACATAAGAATTTAAGACATAAGGTGTGGAGGGCACTTAATACCGATGAGGTTGCAGAGCCTAACGCATTTGCGATATGGGCAGCAGAAGCAGCCTATAATTATGGTGATAAATGGCTTGATGAATTGAGAGGTTACATTTATAATAATAAAAGAATAGCTAACGAGTATGTTAATGAGAATATTACATCAATAAAAGTTGTACAATCAGATGCGACATACCTGTTATGGCTGGATTGTTCAGCAATTACTGATAATAGCAGGGAATTAGCGGCATACATAAGAAAAAAGACAGGACTATACCTGTCAGCAGGCAGTGTGTATGGCGGTAATGGCAATCAATTCTTAAGATTAAATATTGCGTGCCCTAAGGCAGTTCTTATGGACGGACTTAAAAGACTTGAAGAGGGTATTAAACTGGCGGAGAATTAACAGGCTGTTAAGCTGACAGTTGATTAACTTTGTAAGGATATACTGGCTGATAATTAATGGAGTAATATATGGAAAATGGAAGTTTGCAATACGAAAATCAAATATTAAAATCAGAGCTTGAGGCTGAGCATTTTATTCTTACACAGATGGCAGAGCTTGGAAAGGTAAGAAATGTTCAGGAGTGTAAGACAGCTATTGATAAGCTTCTTGAAGAAATCGGACATTTTACGAAAGCTGACAGGGCATATATAATTGATGAAAAAGATGGTTATTACTATAACACATATGAGTGGTGTAATGAAGGTATTGAACCGCAGATTAATGAGCTTCAGAATTTAAGAGCAGAGGATATGCCTTACTGGATACCAAAGCTTTCAAGTGGCGAGAGCATATTTATTGAGGATTTGGAAAGTGCAAAAAATATTATGCCTGTTGAATATGAGATATTAAAGCCGCAGGATATACATACACTTATTGTATTTCCTATAATTCTAAGCAATGCGTTAAAAGGCTTTATAGGTGTTGACAATCCTAATATCAAGGATGCACAGGACATAATCAGACTGCTTGCGGCACTTGGAAGTTATCTTGGAATTATAAGAGAGAATGCATCTGTATATGCGAAGCTGGAATACAGGCTTAATTATGATTCGCTTACCCAGGCATATAACAGGTACGGATTTTACAAGAATGCAGAGAAGCTCATAAAGGAGCATACTGATACAGAGTATTGTCTTATATTATCAGATATTAAGAGCTTTAAGCTTATTAATGAAATATATGGTGAGAATATTGCAGATAAGATATTAATAGATGAAGTTAATATTATCAGGCAGAAGATGAAGGGTAATTCTGTGCTTGGAAGACTTAATGGTGACATAATTGCTATGGTTATTCCTAAGGAGCGTCTGTCAGAAGAAGAATTTTCCGATATGATAAAGCTGCTTAGTGACAGATATTCAAGCAAGAATTTCAGGCTTCATATATATCTTGGGGTATATTACATAAAGGATGTCAATGAAACTATAAGGCAGATGGTTGATAAGGTATCTCTTGTAATTATGAAGAATAAAGGCAATATGAGCAATTATATTCTTTATTATGATGAGAATTCCTATAAAGATGACATATTTAAACAGCAGCTTATAGGTGAGTTTGAGACAGCACTTAATGAGAACCAGTTCTGTATGTATTTACAGCCGCAGACGGATAAGGACGGCAATATGCTTGGAGCAGAGGCACTTATAAGGTGGAATCACCCTAATATGGGACTTATTATGCCGGGTGCATTTATAGAGTGCTTTGAAGATGCAGGACTTATATACAGGCTTGATAACTACATATGGGAGGAAGCCGCTAAGCAGCTTAAGATATGGAAGGATGCAGGTTATAATTATTATATATCTGTTAATATATCAGCAAAGGATTTCTACCATATTGATGTATACCAGACCTTTAAAAATCTTGTCAGTGAGTATGGCATAGATACAGATAAGCTTCACATCGAGATAACAGAAACGGCATTATCAGAAGATGAGCAGGCGACACATAAGACGATAGAAAGACTTCACGATGAGGGTTTTATAATAGAGATAGATGACTTTGGAAGCGGATATTCATCTTTTAATTTTCTTAAAGATGTGTGTGCTGATGTCATTAAGATAGACAGGGTATTCCTTAAGGAGTCAAGCCACGAGGAGCGTGGTGAGCAGATATTAAGGTCGATTATAAGCCTTTCCCACGACATAGGAATGGACGTAATAACCGAGGGTGTTGAGAATGTTGACCAGCTCTCTATGCTTGCCAAGATGAATTGTGACTGGTTTCAGGGTTATTACTTCTCAAAGCCGATTGCTGTCGGGGATTTTGAGGAGAAGTATGGCATTAAGGCGTAAAATAAATAATAATGCTTAAGACATTCAGTTGCATACCCTTTTTAACGGACTGAATGTGCTTACTTCGTCATTCATTACTGCACTTATACTTTGGGATTAATGGAATATGGCATATATAATGCAGATATGTGTATAAATACGGTTATATGTAAAATAGTAATGATATTTAATTGGAATTTAACATAAATATTAGGAATTATTGATATAAAAAGTTAAAAACTTAACAATTAAAAGGTTGCTTTTTGCAGGCTGATTAGGTATACTAACAGAAGAATTTGGTTAAATCCATTTTCTGTAATATACCAAAAGGCATACAAGCTCTATTGGTGCTACAATTTAAGAAAAGAGGTTTAATGTAAAATGGCAAACGTTGATTTAAGCAAGTATGGTATTACAGGCGCTACAGAGATTATTCACAATCCTTCTTACGAATTATTATTTGAAGAAGAGACAAAGGCTTCTAACGAAGGTTATGAAGTGGGCAGAGTGAGCGAACTTGGAGCTGTCGATGTTATGACAGGTATCTATACAGGTCGTTCTCCTAAAGATAAGTATATTGTAGTAGATGACAACTCTAAGGACACAGTATGGTGGACTTCAGATGAGTACAAGAATGATAACCACCCAATGTCAGAAGATGTATGGGCTAAGGTTAAGGATATTGCTAAGAAAGAACTTTGCAATAAGAGACTTTTCGTAGTAGATGCATTTTGTGGTGCTAACAAGGATACAAGAATGGCTGTTCGTTTTATCGTTGAAGTAGCATGGCAGGCACATTTTGTAACTAATATGTTCATTAAGCCAACAGCAGAAGAACTTGAGAACTTCGAGCCAGATTTCGTTGTATATAACGCTTCTAAGGCTAAGGTTGAGAACTATGCAGAATTAGGTCTTAACTCAGAGACTTGTGTAGCATTCAACATCACAAGCCATGAGCAGGTAATCATCAACACATGGTATGGTGGAGAGATGAAGAAGGGTATGTTCTCTATGATGAACTACTACCTTCCACTTAAGGGTATGGCTTCAATGCACTGCTCAGCTAACACAGATGTGAATGGTGGGAACACAGCTATTTTCTTCGGTCTTTCAGGAACAGGTAAGACAACACTTTCTACAGATCCTAAGAGACTTCTTATCGGTGATGATGAACACGGCTGGGATGACAATGGCGTATTCAACTTTGAAGGTGGATGCTACGCTAAGGTTATCAACCTTGATAAGGATTCAGAGCCAGATATCTACAATGCTATTAAGAGAAATGCTCTTCTTGAGAACGTTACTCTTGATGAGAATGGTAAGATTGACTTTGCTGATAAGAGCGTAACAGAGAATACTCGTGTATCTTATCCAATTGACCATATTAAGAATATTGTAAGACCTATATCTTCAGCTCCAGCTGCTAAGAATGTTATCTTCCTTTCAGCAGATGCATTTGGTGTACTTCCTCCAGTATCTATTCTTACTAAGGAGCAGACACAGTACTATTTCCTTTCAGGATTTACTGCTAAGCTTGCTGGTACAGAAAGAGGTATCACAGAGCCTACACCTACATTCTCAGCTTGCTTCGGACAGGCATTCCTTGAGCTTCATCCTACAAAGTATGCAGCTGAACTTGTTAAGAAGATGGAAAAGAGTGGAGCTAAGGCTTACTTAGTTAACACAGGATGGAACGGAACAGGTAAGAGAATTTCTATTAAGGACACTCGTGGTATCATCGATGCTATTCTTTCAGGTGCTATTAACACAGCTCCTACAAAGAAGATACCTACATTCAACTTTGAAGTACCTACAGAACTTCCAGGTGTTGATTCAGGTATCCTTGATCCTAGAGATACATACGCTGATGCTTCTGAATGGGAGACAAAGGCTAAGGATCTTGCTGAAAGATTTAACAAGAACTTCGTTAAGTATACAGGCAACGAAGCTGGTAAGGCTTTAGTAGCTGCTGGTCCTCAGTTATAATTAATAATTCTGGATATAACAGACGATTGTCAATTTAATTAAATACTTTATGAGTATATAAAAAGACCGCTTGTAATTAATGGTAAGCATTAGTTACAAGCGGTTTTGTTTGATTATAATTCGTGGTAATAAGGACATATATATTCGTAATGTCCATCTTTCATACGGAAACCTTTAGGTATTACGCCAAGCTGTATAAATCCTAATCTTTCATAAAGATGTCTTGCGTGGATATTAGAAGCTACTACAGCATTGAATTGTAAAATTGAGAAGTTGTGAAGCTTACCCTGAACCAGACAGTCAGATACGAGCTTTTCACCAATGTGAAGTCCACGGCTGTCGCGGCTTACAGCATAACTTGCATTGCAGATATGTCCACATCTTCCTATATTGTTAGGGTGAAGAATATATAATCCAAGAACAGTATCAGAAGCAGTATCAACAGCTACAGCAGTGTATGTCTGTTCAGCAAAGAACTTCGCACCACTTGTTTCATCAAGATAGTCTTCCTGTGGAAATGCAACGCCGTCCTCAACAACTTCATTCCATATTCTGACCATAGCAGGTACATTATCAGCAGTATATTCCCTGATTATTATATTATCGGAATTCATAAGTATACCTCCATGATTAAAGCTCTGTCTTGACAATATTAAGAGGCATCATAAGATGGTCAATAAGAATTCTGTATGCCTCATTGCCATTGCCATTTTTCAAGTTCTCAAAGTATTCAGCGTGCTCATCGATTGTTCCGTTAATACGGCCTTCAACCTCAAGTGCTGACTGTGTTGTAAGCCGGATAAGATACATTAGTCTCTGGAACATATGATTAATCTCATCGTTCTCAATGTAATTAACTAACAGAAGGTGGAACTCCTGGTCGTAATTGATAAAACTTTCGTAGTTATCATCAAGAGCAAGTGCTTCTTTCTGGTGTTTGAGAATTTCACCAAGCTTCTGTATTGTCTTCTGACCTTTAGCAGTCTGATATTCTTTTGCCAGGCATTGTGTACAAAATCCTTCGATAGCACATCTTATCTGGATAGTTTCCTTCATATCTTTCTGGCTTAACTGTCTTATGCGAAAGCCTTTGCTTGGGATAACTGTGATATAACCATCCTGACTTAAGCATTGCAGAGCCTCTCTCATAGGTGTTCTTGATATGCCGAGTTCTTTGGATAATTTGGTTTCTGAGTAAAGTGTGTTGACATCGAGCTGGTGAGTAAGAATTAAATTCTTAATATAATTATAAGCCTCAAGCTGCAATGATGACATAAGCTGCATAGATTCCTCCGTTGTATAAATGCCAGAATAAAAAGTTACGGTAATAAATTTATAAATAGATTTTGAAAATAAATTTATAAAAAAACATAAAAAAAACAATTTTTACTGATATATAATAGATGATTATTGTCCCAAAATCAATAAAATAAATATAAAATCGGTATACCGGTATGCAATGTTCTTAATAAAATAATTTAAAACTTGGATAAGTTAAGTAATTGTATTAAAATTTAATAATATTAATATGTAATAATTGCACAAAAAAAT
This sequence comes from Lachnospira sp., assembly GCA_050874785.1. Lineage (GTDB taxonomy): Bacteria > Bacillota > Clostridia > Lachnospirales > Lachnospiraceae > Lachnospira. The sequence continues at coordinate 15,501 of JBNMLJ010000014.1, read as the reverse complement.
AATGAAAATTTGGTTAATCTGTTTAGTTGCAGAGGACTATAATACAAACCGTAAAAAGAATAGATAAACTTAACAGAACCTCTTTGTTGAAGGCTTGCTAAGCAAATCAGATTTTTGGAGGAAAAGATAAATGAATACTTTAAAAGCTGAAAAAAGAAGCATGAATGACAAGGCAAAGAAATTAAGAAGAGAAGGTTATGTAACTGGTAATGTATTTGGAAGAAGCCTTACAGAGTCAATACCAGTAAAGATTGAGAAGAAAGAAGCAGAGCGTTTCTTATCAGTCTGCAATAAAGGTAGTGAGGCAAAGCTTACAATCGATACAACAGATTATGATGTTCTTGTAAAGGAAGTTGATTACGACCCAATCAAGAGACAGACATTAGAGATTGATTTTCAGGTACTTACAGAAGGAGAAAAGGTTCACTCAGTTGCAGAGATAGTATTAGTTAATCACGACAAGGTACAGGGCGTTGTTGAACAGCATATGGAAGAAATCCCATATAAGGCAACTAAATCAGCACTTGTTGAAAAGGTAAGCGTTGATATAGGAGAGCTTAAGCCAGGAGACAGTATTAAGGTAGAAGACCTTGATATTGCTAAGGATAAAGATGTATCAATATCACCTGATGTATTAGAGAAGGTTATTGTAAGTGTAACAGAGCAGAATTATGCAGAACCAGAAGCAGATGAAGATGGCGAAGCAGCAGAAGTTTAATATTATGCTAATTTAGTATTAGTAATATTCTGGTTACAGGAACATACGAAAGTGTGTAGGCATATGTAATAGTGAGAATATTAATATGTAAACTTACGATAGAATAAAGATAAAAATCAGCTATAGGGAGCGTTATTTTACCCTATAGCTGATTTTTTATATGATGCAAAATTCGACAGGAATTCGACAGGAAAATACGTTTTTCTTGAATAATTATGCGTAAAGAGATATACTATACATAATGTTACGCAACGAAAGAACGGAGGATATAATATGGGATATGATGCTGAAAAATTCAAAGCCAGAGCTAATACAAAAGCAGGAAATATATGGCTTGTATTAAATATCCTGCTTACAATGCAGTATTTGTCAAATATGACTAAAGGTACATATGATAAGAAGTTTATAATTCCATTTCTTATTATAGGCTGGGTTCCATATATAATTGGTGTTATATATACTAAGATAAAAGGAAAAGCAGCCAATGGATACAAGTATATATTAGGTATTGGATATGGTTTGTTTTATGGATATATAGTGTGTACAAGCTCATCACTGCTTACATTTGCATATATATTCCCAGTAGCAAGTATGACAATTCTGTTCAAGGACAGAAAGTTTATAGTAAGCTGTGGAATAGGTAATATTACGCTTGTAATAATAAGTACAATTATTAAATTTATGTCGGGTATGAATGCAATGGCAGATATTGATAATTATTCATTGCAGATATCTTGTATAATCCTTTGTTATTTATGTTATGTATTATCAATCAACCACCTCAATCTTTCAGATGGAGCTCTTACAGATTCGATTAAGGCAGATCTTGACAGGGTTGTTAAGACAGTTGAGCAGGTTAAAGATTCAAGTAATATGATAGTTGATGGAATTACAGTTGTAAGAGAGCTTGAAGAAGAGAACAAGCAGGGAGCTAATTTCGTTGTATCAAGTATGAATGATCTTTCACATAATAATGATATACTTCACGATAAGACATATTCTTCAACACAGATGACTACCAAGATTAATAATCAGGTAGAAAATGTAGCATCACTTATTAACGAGGTTGTACAGCTTGTAAGTGAGTCGGTTGAACATACAGATACAAGTTCAAAAGAGCTTGCAGATGTAGTTGAAAGTACTAAGACTATGGCTGAATTATCAGGTGAAGTAGATAATATACTTAGGGAATTCCAGCAGGAATTCAGTAAAGTTAAGACAGAGACAGGCACAATCGGAGAGATTAACTCACAGACTAACCTGTTAGCACTTAATGCTTCAATTGAGGCGGCAAGAGCTGGTGAAGCAGGAAAAGGCTTTGCCGTTGTAGCAGATGAGATAAGAAATTTAAGTACAGAAACAGAAGAATCATCAGATAGAATTATGACAGCGTTAGGACATCTGGAAGATACATCTAACAGAATGTTAAAGTCAATAACAACAATACTTGAGCTTATACAGACAACACAGACCAAGATTGTACAGGTTAATGACAGCGTGTCAGGAATAGCTAAGGACTCTACACAGATAGGTGAACATATTGGTGTTGTAGACTCAGCAATGCAGGAAGTTGAAAGCTCTAACCGTAATATGGTTGACAATATGCACGAGATTGAGAATGTTATGAAAGACATTACAGACTGCATAGGCAACGCAGACGAAAGCACTAAGATAATGCTCAGTAAATATGAAGAGTCAGCACGCAATGTTGATAAGATAGAAAATGTTGTTGGCGCAATGATGGAAAAGCTTGGAATTGGCGGCTTTATGGGTATTCAGGATATCAAGCAGGGTATGCGTTGTACCGTAAGACAGATTATATCAGGAAAGCCAGCTGATACAGAAAGCCACGGCGAGATAGTTGAACAGGCAGAAGGTGTATTATATGTACGTTTCAAGAACAGAGATGTAGATTATAAGAACACTTCATTGAAATATGAACTTGAGATTGTAGCGGCAAATGTACTTTATCACTGGTCTAATGTGTCAGCAGCACCAGCCGCACAGTATGGTGATGATGTATGTAAGCTTACTGTAGCTTCACTTCCAAGCATCGTCAATAGAAGAAAGTATGTAAGAATGCCTGTTAATAATAAATGTACAGTTACATTCAAGGGCGGAGCAGATGTATATGAGGGTACTATGGTAAATATAAGTGCTAACGGATTTGCTTTCCAGACAAGAGAAACAGAATTCGCAGATTGTAAGGGTGAGAATATAATTGTAAAAGTACCAGATTTTCCAGTTGAGCAGGGCAGGGTTCTTGAAGGTACAATTATAAGAAGTACTGACAATGACGGAAGCCATATTGTTGGATGCCGTATGCCGGAAGACCGCATTGAGATTGGTAATTATGTAAGCAGAAATTATTCTGAATAATATTAAGAAAATGTATAAGCATTAATTCACAATTTTCGTATTATAAATTGTTATTTAGTATGGGGGAATATATTTAGGACATAATAATAACGAAAGTGGATAATTGAATGAGATTAAAGAAAAAGTATAGGAATTTATTAAGATTTATAGCTGTAACGCTGATACTTATTCTAATGATATCAGTTGTTGCGGCTGCTAAACAGCACATTGATAATAAGAAAAGTAATCATAATCAGGATATTGAAGAGGAGTATCCTGATGAGGATGCAGAAGCTTATGAGCTGCCTGAAAGAACGCTTAATTCAGATGTTATACCATATGATGGAGTTCAAAGAACAATATCGTGCTGGGGTGATTCAATGATGTTTGGAATGGGCGCAGGCGAGGCTTATATAGTATTTGGAGATAATGAGTCTTTCGATATATCAGGCTGGACAAGTCCTTATACACTACAATATCTTACTGGAATTAAAGTGTATAATCTTGGTGTATCAGGAGAGACATCATATGAAATTGCGCTTCGCCAGGGCGGCATAAAGATGTATGTTAAGGATACATTTGAGGTTGGATATGATGACAGCGTAGATGTGACAATTGTTGATGAGAATGGCGAGGAAGTATATATGGCTGATTTCAGTGCATATGGATATGTAGAGCCACAGGAGTCAGATATTGTATACATCAATGATGAAATGTTTAAAATAACAGGTACAGAAGAAGAGGGACTTCATATATGCCGTTATTCTGATGAAGAAGTCAGCTATGATGCATTTACAACTGTATATGCGGATACACAAGTGTATACTAAGGCTTCTTATGAAAGAAAGAATGATATTCTTATACTTGAGATAGGAAGTAATGGTGGCTGGGAGGATTACAGACAGCTTATAAGCCAGTATGATGCAATGATACAGAATTCGGGCTGTGACTATTATATAATAGTCGGTGATACAGATGATCCAGGAACATCATTAGCAGATACAACTCAGGGAATTCGTAATGATGACGGAACTTATATAGGAGTTGGTGATACAGCGTGGGAAGCAACATTAAGAGAAGCGTATGGTGAACATTTTATTAATATGAGAACCTACCTTATAGAAAATGGACTTACTGATGTAGGATTAAGACCAACAGTAGGTGATTATAAAGGGTTTAGACGAGGAAGAATATCTAAGCAGTTAAGATATGACTGGACACATTTTAATTCATATGGCTATTATTCAAAAGGTGTTGCAATATATGCCAAAGGTGTAGAATTAGGATATTGGGAGTAACATAATGAAGATAAATAAGAAAGAAAAGACATCTAACCAGTATGGTGTTTCTATGAGAAAGAACATATCAGTAAAGCTTAAACGTTCATATAATAATTTAATAAAGCGTATGCAGGAAGATAAGAAGAGATCGGCTATAGAGATTATAACTTTGGTTATAGTTGTTATATTGCTTGTAGCTGGTATTGCAACAGCGATTAAGAATAATTCCAGCAAAGGTGGAGAACAGTTAAGTTATAATGCCATAGGAACAGAAGAAGATAGTTCAATGGAAACTATTACGGAAACAGAAACTGAAGCAGAGACTGGGAATGAGGAAGTGGAAGCCGAAGAAGAAACGGAGACAGAAGGTGAGATTGTTGAGGAAGAAGCTGTGGCAGAATTCTTTGAGAATGAGATTGCAACAGAAGATCAGGAAGCACTTGCACTTCCATCAAGACTTTTATCGGCTGAATTCATACCATATGATGGTGTAAGCAGACAGATATCATATTTTGGTGACAGTATGGTATTTGGAATTGGTAATACATCAGTTAATGCAGTAGTCAATGGAATGAATATTACAGGCTGGACAGCACCAGGCACAATTGAATATTTTACACATATCCGTACATATAATTTCGGTGAGCCGGGTGAGACTTCTGATGAGATTGCCTACAGGGCAGGAGGAATTAATGTATATCTGGATAGAAATATAACAATTAGTGAAGATACTGCGGCTACAGCAAGACTTATAGATGATAATGGTACTACATTTACATTTAATGATTACAGCGGTTATGCGGAGGAGAGCAACCAGTATAGCAACACAATGTATATCAATGGATATTTATGTAGTGTTAATAATGTCGGTGACGGACAGGTCAGCATAAAGCTTGTCAAAGGTTATGCCGCATATAATATGAGTTATGTAGAGCCAGTTAATATACAGGTATCACAGAATAGTGACACAGTGGCATATGATATTAATCAGGGTACAACAGGTGCTAATCAGAATACAACTAATGCAGGCAGTAATACAGAGACATCAAAGCAGGCAGAAGCTTCAACACAGCCAGCAACATCAAAGCCAACGGAAGCTACAACACAGACACAGCCAGAAACTACAGAGCCGGCTACAATAGGTCTGGTTACAATGTCAGCAGGTTCTAAAGCAGTATCTAAAGCAGCTTATGACAGAAGCCAGAACGATATATTAATTCTTGAGATAGGAAGTAATGGCGGCTGGGGAAGCGATTACCAGACACTTATTCTGCAGTATGATAATATTATTCTTAATTCGGGCTGTAATTATTATATTATAGTTGGTGATACAGATGATCCGGGAACATCAATAGCAGATGATAATCAGGAAGAATATAATGAAGACGGTTCATATATTGGTATCGGTGATACTTCCTGGGAGGCAGCTTTAAGAGAAGCTTATGGTGCACATTTCTTTAATACAAGAACATATCTTATACAGAACGGACTTAGTGACTGCGGTCTTAATACAACATCAGATGATTTAGAGAATTTTAAGCGTGGTAATATTTCTAAGAAGTTAAGATATGACTGGACACATTTTAATGCTTATGGCTATTATGCCAAGGGCAAAGGAATATACCAGAAGGGTGTAGAATTAGGCTACTGGAGCTGATAAATAATAGAAAGAAAGGTATATAACAATGAATGACAAGAGAGAAAAATTTGCTTCAAGATTAGGTTTTATACTAGTGTCGGCAGGCTGTGCTGTCGGACTGGGTAATGTATGGAAGTTTCCATACATATGCGGAAAGAACGGAGGAGCGGCATTTATTGTTATATATTTATTATGTCTGCTTGGACTTGGACTTCCTATACTTATATGTGAGTATGCAATCGGACGAGGCAGTAATAAGAGCCTTGGAAGTGCATTTAAAATGCTTTCGCCAGAGGGTACAAGATGGCATCATTTCCGCTGGGTAGCTTATGCGGGTAATTATCTTTTAATGATGTTCTATACAATGGTTGCCGGCTGGATGCTCAACTATTTTGTATACAGTCTTACAGGACAGCTTTCAGGAAAGAATGTAGAGCAGATAGGCGGGGAGTTTAACAATATGCTTTCAACACCTGCTGTTATGATATTCTGGACACTTGTAGTTGTTGCAATAAGCATAACTGTATGTTCACTTGGCTTACAAAAAGGTGTAGAGAAGATAAGCAAGGTAATGATGATATTATTATTTGTGCTTATGATAATAATGGCAGTTAATTCACTTCTGCTTGACGGAAGTTCAGAGGGACTTAAGTTCTATCTTGTTCCAGATTTTTCCAAGATGAAGGAGCAGGGTATCGGTAATGTAGTATTTGCCGCTATGTCACATGCCTTTTTTACTCTTGGACTTGGTATAGGTTCTATGGAGATATTCGGAAGTTATCTTTCAAAGGACTGCAAGCTTACAGGAGAGTCGATAAATGTAGTTATACTTGATACAGTAGTTGCACTTACAGCAGGAATTATTATTATACCAGCCTGCTTTGCTTATGGAATTAACCCAGGTTCAGGTCCATCGTTATTATTTATAACTCTCCCTAATGTATTCAACCAGATGCCAGGTGGAGTTATATGGGAAGTATTATTCTTTATATTTATGGCATTTGCGGCATTATCTACAGTAATAGCAGTATATGAAAATATCATTGCAATGACTATGGATTTATTTAACTGTAGCAGAAAGAGAGCTTCATTAGTTAATCTTTTTGTAATAGCAGTGCTTTCTATGCCAGCAGTTCTTGGATATAACGTGTTATCAGGAGTACAGCCACTCGGAGCTGGTACAACTATAATGGATCTGGAGGATTTTATAGTATCATATAATATACTTCCACTTGGCTGTCTTTTATTCGTGCTTTTCTGTACAAGAAAGAACGGCTGGGGATATGATAATTTCGTGGCAGAAGTTAATATGGGAAAGGGCATAGCATTTCCTAAATGGTTAAAAGGCTATATGGTATATATTCTTCCCGTTATTGATTTAGTTATATATTTTAAAGGCTATTATGATATGTTTAAGCCACAGGGTACTAAGGTTGTGTGCATATGGATGACAGTAGCTGTTATTCTTGCACTGCTTGTATTTTACATAGCCGCAGGAAAGGGAAAGAAGAATAATGACTAAAAAGCAGCTTGCTTATGAAGTTATAGAACGTCTTAAAACTGAATATCCACATGCCGGCTGTACGCTTGATTATGATGATGCGTGGAAGCTTCTTGTAAGTGTAAGGCTTGCGGCACAGTGTACAGATGCGAGAGTAAATGTTATTGTGCCACAGTTATTTGACAAGTATCCATCAATAGAGGCACTTGCTGGTGCAGAGGTCTGCGATATAGAGAAAATAGTCCGTCCCTGCGGATTATCAAAGAGCAAGGCAAGGGATATAAGCGGCTGTATGCGTATGCTTCATACAGTGTATAACGATAAAGTGCCAGATACGTTAGATGAGCTTTTAAAGCTTCCCGGAGTTGGAAGGAAAAGTGCCAATCTTATTATGGGTGATGTATTTGGAAAGCCGGCAATCGTGACAGATACACACTGTATAAGGCTGTGCAACAGAATTGGACTTGTAAAAGATGAGAAAGAACCTAAAAAGGTTGAGATGGCATTGTGGAAGATAGTCCCACCAGAGGAGGGAAGTGACCTCTGCCACAGATTTGTAATACACGGCAGGGAAGTGTGTAGTGCAAGAACCAAGCCTCATTGTGATGAGTGCTGTCTTAATGATATATGTAAGAAGAATGGAGTTAAGCAATAAGTGAAGAATAATTACAAGATGATAATAGCATATGACGGAACCAGATATTATGGCTGGGAACATCAGCCTAATACAGATATGACTATACAAGGCAAGTTAGAGTCTGTTCTGTCACAGATGACAGGGGAGCAGATAGATGTGATAGGTGCAGGAAGAACTGATGCAGGGGTTCACGCTAAAGGAATGGTAGCCAATGCACATATGCAGACAAGTATGACACCAGATGAAATCTGTGATTATATGAACAGATATCTGCCTGAGGATATATGTGTAATGGAAGTAAGGACAGCTTCAGAACGTTTCCACAGCAGATATAATGCAATGGGGAAAACTTACTGCTATACCTGTTATGTTGGGGATAAGAAGCCAGTATTTAATAGAAAATATGTGCATATTACAGGTGCTGTGCCAGATGTTGAGGCTATGAAGAAGGCAGCTTCTTATCTTGTAGGAGTTCACGATTTTGCAAGCTTCTGCGGCAACCCAAAGATGAAGAAATCTACAGTCAGGGAGATATATTCAATTGATATATCGCTTAAGGGTTCATATCTTAATATGACCTTTCACGGAAGCGGATTTCTTCAATATATGGTAAGAATATTATCAGGAACATTATTAGAGGTTGGTTTTGGCAAAAGAGAGGCAGATAGTATGCCAGAGCTTTTAGAAGCAAAGAACCGTTCTTTAGCTGGAGCGACAGCCCCAGCCAAGGGGTTAAGCCTCTTAAAAGTACATTACGCTAATTAATAAGCAAGTTCATATGGGTTTAGACCTTTGGACCCTGGTATCATATGAATTTACTTCTCCATTTGATTGCCTCGTCACGGTACTGGCGGGCAATATCCATAAGTTCATTATATTGGGCGGTTATGCTGTCGATGACGGCTGACTGCTCATTTATTTTTGCCTGACACGCGGCAATCTTTTTGTTGAAATCTTCTGTCAGGGTATTGCCTGAATTATTGTCAGCAGTTCGGGTGACTAATTGTTTGAAATGTCCGATTTGTTCAATTCTGTATATGTGTTCATTAACACATAATAAAATGGAATTGTTATAAGCAGATACATTGTATGAATTAACAGGCTCTTTAATATCAGGCAGTGGAATAGGAAGTGCATTATTGTCATTAGGTGTTATGCAGTGAAGGCTTAGTTTATCTGATACAGGATTTTGCTTAAGATAGAAAAGAAGCAGGGTGTCATTGCATATGGCAAGCTTAGGATTGGAATATTCCTGTACAAAATTACAGTCTATAGCCAATACATTAGCGGTATCCATAATATTTTTTAATATAAGTGCCCCTTTCTGATTAATGTAGGAATAGTAAAGAGAGGAATTATATATGCATTCTGTAAGACCGCATAAGTAGTCTGTAGCAAGCACAATAGGGCGGTCAAGTCCACCAAAGTGGGCTACACGTAAGAATATATTAGAGCCAGCGTTATAGATGATTAGCTGGCGGTTATTTCCAACTGAATATACATTTGACATATTACCCCTGTTCATCAGCATAGCTGATATGTGAAGCTTATTAAAATGTATGGTAGCAACAAAGTATTTAGAACATATAATATAGTAAGAATACTTAAAGGAAGGATTTGAAATGGCAAAATGTAAGTGCAGGAAAAAGGGCTGTACAACAAAGATTGCAAGTAATCTTGTATCTAATATGCCTAATGGATGTTTTGATGTATGCACCAATCCGATATGCGGTTCACCGAGTGAGCTTAGTCTTTATGCGCCATTGATATATGACCAGATTGGTATTAACCTTTGCGCTGAATTTCCAATAGGTGCAGATATATCGGCGACTTATCCTACAGCTACCAATGCAACGGCAAGTGTAATAGATGTATCCTATGATTATGGCACAGGAAATGTAGTTATAACACAGATATCGGGCAGACCTAACTGTTATTCAGTTACATTGTCTAACTTGTCAGTGACATTTGCAGTAAGTCTGTATGATGAGAATTGCAGGCTTGTGGCAACACTTTATCCAACGGCTGTATATCTTCCACCAGACACAACCTCGGCTACCTATGATGAAGATGTCAATCCAACTTCTGTGGAGCTTGAAATATTTGCACCTTACGGAATATCTTACAATTATGATGCGGCGGCTACACCACAGTATAGCGCGGCGCTTAATTATACAGGATTTACAGCGGCTAATAACAGGATAACGCAGGGACTTAACCTTTCTGCAATTCCAAAGGTAATTAACCTTGATACAACTGATGATGAGATTACAATAGGTCTTTCAATCATATTACAGAGCTTGTATTTTGCTGGCTACAGGGTTGCAAGTGCTGGAAAGATTGTCACTCCTAAGGGAAGCATAGTAGCAGAGGAAGACTCTAACGAGATGAAATTCGTATGCGGCAATCTTTTAAATCTTGCAATCAAGCCTCTTGATTTAAGCCCTCCAAAATGTGAAGGCAGATTAAAACAGGATTGCGAAACAGGCTGTCAGCCAACGTGTGAGGAAGATATGCCGGTGTGTCCTGCTTCGGGGAACAACATAAGTGACTGCAATAACTGCGGATAAGAATAAAGTGTGATAATGATGGAAATATTACCCGGATACAAATAACTGCTAATTGCTATAATAGTTATTGTAAAGAGTAAGACGTGGCAGTCACAGGCTGTATAAGTGGTACAGTAGGTGATTGGCATATGAAGATAAATATAGATATAAAATTTAAAAAGGGGTGTCACAATAGACTATCCGCCATATGCAGACAATAACGAATTATTATCTGTATACTGTAGAGCTTAGTTTAATGTGACACCCATACATATTTATTGTTTATAATATATGTATTATTTAATATTTAATATGTATTATTTGTTATGTATTATTTATTATATTTGTATTGATATTAACGGGAAACCTCATTACCAGCCTTGGCAAATGCAAGCTTCATAACTTCGTCTACAGATACAAGGTTGTAATCACCGCTTACAGTATGCTTTAAGCAGCTTGCGGCATTAGAAAATTCAACAGCCTTCTGTGGGTCAAAGTCATTGATAAGACTATATATAATACCAGCACAATAAGCATCGCCAGCACCGATATAATCAAGAATGTTCATAAAGAATTCCTGACTATAGTAAGCCTTTCCTTCTGTGTATATCATTGACTGAAGCTTGAATGTTGTTATTGAAGTTTCTGTTCTCCATACAGATGCAACCATCTTGAAGTTAGGGAACATTTTTGTAAGTTCTTCTGCAATGTAAGCATTCTTCTCTTTATCTGAATTAGAAGCATCAAGTCCGAATATTCCAACGGCATCATCTTCATTAGCGATACATATATCAACATACTTGCATATTTCGCTCATTACTTCGTTAGCCTTTTCACTAGACCAGAGCTTGCTTCTGTAATTAAGGTCACAGCTTATTGTGATACCTCTTTCCTTAGCCTTCTTGCAGGCAAGAAGAGTAATCTCAGCCATATTATCGCTTATTGCTGGAGTAATTCCTGAAAAATGAAACCATGTAGCATCAGCAAATATTGAATCCCAGTCAAAATCATCTACATCAGCAAGGGCAAATGCTGAACCTTTTCTGTTATATATAACATTAGTAGGTCTCTGGCTTGTCTTTTTCTCAAGGAAATATATACCAATCTGTTCGCCACCTCTTACTATATGTTCAACACCAACACCATACTGTCTTAAAGAATTAACAGCACTCTGTCCAATAGTATGTTCTGGAAGCTTAGTAACATAGCTTACATTAACATTAAAATTAGCAAGTGATACGGCAGTATTAGCTTCGCCGCCGCCATATACAGCTTCATAAGAATGTGCCTGTGTAAATCTTTCGTTGTTGTCAGGTGAAAGTCTGAGCATTAATTCACCAAATGTTATAATCTTGTGTTTCATTGTTATCTCCCATCTTGCATCAATTGCTTACTGTTTATCGTACAGTGATATATTGTATCACATTTTTATAAAAAAGTAATATGTATTTTAAAGAAGTTTGGTATTTTTTGTCATTTCTGAGTGTTTTTTCAGATTATTAAGTGCGCGTGGCAGTATACAACAGGCAGATATAATAATTAAATAGAAAATGAAATAGAACTATAAGTTGTGCGAAGCATAAAAGCAGTATCGACACATATCCATTATTCAAGTATAATATGCATAAGCCTTAGCGGCTGAAAAGATATTTGACAGATAAGATTATAATTTGATAGATAAGATTTAATTTAATAGATGAAATTATAATTTGACAGATGAGATTTTATTTAATAGATAAGATTATAATTTAATAGATGAGATTTTAAATAACAGGAAAGGTATAAATGTGATGTAATGTTAAGAGATGTAGGGTTGGAAGATATTAGCGATGGAAGATTATATAGAGAAAATGATATGGTAAAGACGGATACAAATTCCTGTCAGGGCTGTAAGAAGATATGCTGTATAGGAATGGGCAGAACAATAGTGCTTGACCCATATGACTGTTACAGGCTTGGAATTGGCACAGGAAAGACATTTGAGCAGCTTCTTGATACTAATATTGAGCTTAATATGGTAGACGGCTGTATACTTCCTAATATTAAAATGCAGGAGGCTACTGATGGCTGTTCATTTCTTGGAACTGATAACAGATGTACAATACATAATTACAGACCGGGTATATGCAGAATGTTTCCGTTAGGAAGATACTGGGAAGATGATGAGCATTTTTATTATATATTACAGAAAGGTGAATGTAATAAAGATAATCTGACTAAGATAAAAGTGCGCAAGTGGATAGGAATTGATAATATTGAAAGTTATAATTCATATGTGATACAATGGCATAGTTATATTAAGAAGGTTCAGAGAGCTTTGGCAGGACTTTCCGAGGAACAGATTAAAATACTTAATATGTACAATCTCAGAACATTTTATATGAAGGGTTACGAAAAAGATAAATTCTTTGAAGAATTCAAGGAACGACTTGAGAAATCAATAGAAATGTTTGGAATGCAGAGCCACTTCTGATATAGAGATGATGGTTAATATAAATATGTTAGGAATGTAAAGAAAAGAGGATATATATGAAGACAGATTTATTTAAAATAGGCGGGCTGACAGTTCACGGCTATGGCTTTATGATAGCACTTGGCTTTATCCTTGCTATGCTTCTTGGTGAATACAGGGCAAAGAAGTTAGGACTTAGGGACGAGTCGGTTATAGACATAGCGATAATCGCTGGACTTACAGGATTTGCAGGAGCGAAGCTTTTATTTATAATAGTTGAATTTGACAGCTTTATTAAAAATCCTAATGAGGTATTAGGTTCATCAGGATTTGTTGTGTACGGCGGAATAATAGCAGGTGTGCTTTGCTGTATGCTTTATTGTAAGCTTAAGAAGCTTAATTTCCTTGAGTATTTTGACCTTATAATGCCGGAGATTGCATTAGCGCAGGGCTTTGGAAGAATAGGCTGTTATCTTGCAGGCTGTTGTTATGGCCGCGAGACACACGGTGCATTTGGCGTAATATTTCCAGCAGGATCCCAGGCACCAGCAGGTGTAAAGCTTATTCCAACACAGCTTATATCAGCAGGAGCTAATATAATTCATATGATAATACTTCTTGCTGTGGCGCATTTTATAGGCTATACAATAAGGAAGAAAGATGGCAGAAAGCTTGTGCTTCCAGCTGGCGGAATTGGCTATTTATATATGATTTTATATGGAATTGGAAGATTTCTTATTGAGTTCTTAAGAAATGATTACAGAGGCGAGATAGGTATTCTTTCAACATCGCAGTTTATATCAATATTCTTTGTTGTAGCGGGCGTGGTTCTTCTTATTATTGGTAAGAAGAAAATGCAGTCTAATTAATCATCTGTTTTATATTGTGTCAATAACTTAAAGCTAAAAGCACCAACAGCATTTGTTAAAAGAGTGTTTATTTAACAAATACTGTTGGTGCTTTGACTTTGTATGGACAAGTGAGTAACAATAATCCGCCTGAATTACTGTCTTGCGGCTTTCTTAGCCTTTCGGTAATCGCTTTTGTTGAGTGGGCGCACAAATCCGCAGTATTCACACGTTTCCCCGCTTTTACCCCTTATATTAATAACAGGTATATAGAATATAGAAACACGGTTAATTCGTCTGTATAAGCCGTGTGGAGTTATATGTCCACAGTTAGGACACTGGAAAACACCAGTATCAGCATCTTTTTTGTATATTGTACCGTAACTGTAAATAACTATCATACATCTGCCTCCCCGTGTCTTTCTTTAATAAAATGTCTTATGTTATCGACTACATAATTATATTCTGTCTGTTCACCCTCGTGAGGAGCAATAGTTATTCTATTGCCGAATTCGACCTCCAGGGCAATATAGTTAGTGCCTGTAAGCTTGCCGTCAGCTATATTGCATACATATACATTGTTAATAGTATCTAATGGAATAACATCAAATCCATTAGTAGTGCTGTTTAAGTCAATAATGTAATCAGGTGATACAGCGAGCTTTAACTTATTAGAGAAGAAATGCTTATTCGTAGCGAAGTCCTCATATAAAGCGTTGAGAGAACCATCGGCTTCGAGCTGTGCTATTTTCCTCTTGATAAATGTACCATTACGGTTTCTTGATATGAATAACATAATGGCTGCAAATGCTAATATTCCGGCACCTATATAAAATACCATAGAGAGCTGGTGCCGGTTATAATCAGTATCAAGATAATAGCTTCCAAAATAATCAGTGTAGTTAGAAGTAGTAATAGCAAGACCTGAGTCTTTGAAGTATTTAACTAAGTAGGAAGCAAGCTTTGTAGATATCTTAACCCTGTTACCTTTAAGTGTCTGTGGTGTGAAAGAGTAAATGTCATTGCCGTCAGTAAAATCCTGTCCATATACAGGTACTGAATTGTTCTTTTTAGTGCTTATTACACATAAATATCCATTGCTGTCCTCTGCAATATAATATCTTGCAGTTACCTTTCCGTTAGTAGTTTCCTCAGCAAATGGTCCCATAAGATATATAGCATCAAGCTGTGCATAACCGCTTTCGGTTGGGTCGAAATCAGCATAACGGCTGAATTCAAAGGAAATTCCAGTAACTGCTGTTATAATAGCGATTATTCCCAATACTAGTGCTGGGATAAAGCTGGGACGGCCTGTTGCAATCAGGTCTTTTTTGAATTGATCCATAAGTTCCTCCTTGATGTATTTTATTAATCTTTAGTACAGGTGCTAAATAATAAAGCAAGTGTTAATTATACATCAGATTATATGATAATTAACACTTGCCTTAATACGATATATTTATTATAGCTTAATTCCTAAAATATTAAAATGAGCCTTTAGACATAGTTATTATAATGT
>JBNMLJ010000013.1:0-80289 GCA_050874785.1 Lachnospira sp. | reverse complement strand
TATATATTATACGTTGAAACGGAATAATATTACATCGCCGTCTTTAACAACATAATCTTTACCTTCCATACGGACAAGACCTTTTTCCTTGGCTTTAGTGTAAGAGCCGCAGTCAAGTAAATCCTGATAGTTGACAACTTCTGCTTTGATAAAGCCCCTCTCGAAATCGCTGTGGATTTTACCGGCAGCACCAGGAGCTTTAGTTCCGTTAGTTATTGTCCAGGCTCTTGTTTCTGTTTCACCAGCAGTTAAGTAGCTTATAAGACCTAATATTCTGTAGCTTGCGGCGATAAGCTTATCAAGACCAGAAGAACTAATTCCAAGGTCCTCTAAGAACATTTTCTTCTCATCATCATCAAGCTCTGAGATTTCCTGTTCAATCTGTGCACATATAACGAATACTTCGCAGTTATCCTTTTTAGAATATTCACGTACGCTCTGTACATATTCATTATTAGCACCGTCATCAGCAAGGTCATCTTCTGATACATTGGCAGCAAATATAACTGGCTTGCTTGTAAGAAGATTGTATTCCTTCATAAATGCTTCTTCGTCTTCATCTTCACATTCAAAGTTCTTGGCAAGATTACCAGCCTCAAGGAACTTAAGAAGTCTTTCAATAAGGTCACATTCTTTAGCAATGTCCTTGTTATTGTAAGAAGCACGCTTCTGCTTAGCAAGACGTCTTTCAAGAACTTCCATATCAGAAAAGATTAATTCAAGGTTGATTGTTTCAATATCTCTTACAGGATTGACAGAACCGTCAACGTGAACAATGTTAGAGTCCTCAAAACATCTGACAACGTGAACGATTGCATCAACTTCTCTTATATTAGCAAGGAACTGGTTACCAAGTCCTTCACCTTTAGAAGCACCCTTAACAAGACCAGCGATATCAACAAATTCGATAACAGCAGGTGTAACCTTTGCTGAATTATAAAGTGCTGCAAGCTTATCAAGTCTTTCATCTGGTACGGCAACAATTCCTACATTAGGGTCTATTGTACAGAATGGGTAATTGGCTGATTCTGCGCCAGCCTTAGTTAAAGAATTAAAAAGTGTACTCTTTCCAACATTAGGAAGACCAACTATTCCAAGTTTCATATATTCTCCTCATTTCCAACATAAATGTGTATCATATACAGATTTATGTTTAGTAAATATACGCAGTAACGCAACCTGTATTTTAACATATCTTTTCGTAAAGCTCAACTAATTACATATAATCATATGGTGTAAGTGTTAAAATTTACTATTTTTATGTGGATATACATATGATTGTACATTTTATTGGCATAATATAGTTCAAAAGTTTAAAAAAATTTAATAAATTAGTGGAAAACACTTGTATTTTGCACAAAATCAGTATAAAATTGTTCTCAAAGTGGAGAAAAGTGGTAGCAAGTGGTTACAAGTGGGAGAAGGAGGAACGATTGCTATGTTTATGGGCGAATATGGACATACAATAGATGCCAAAGGCAGAATAATTGTTCCTGCAAAGTTCCGCGAAAGCCTTGGCGATAATTTTATTATCACTAAGGGACTTGATAACTGTTTATTTGTATACACTAATGAAGAGTGGCAGAGATTTGAGGAGAAGCTTAAGACACTGCCTCTTACTAATAAGAATGCAAGAACATTTACAAGATTCTTTCTTGCAGGAGCAGCAGATGTCGAATTAGACAAGCAGGGAAGAATTCTTATACCATCTGTATTAAGGGAGTTTGCTTCATTACAGAAGGATGTAGTATTTGTAGGTGTTGGAAGCAGGATAGAGATATGGAGTAAAGAAAGCTGGAATGACAGTATAAGCAATTATGATGACAATATGGACGAGGTCGCAGAGAATATGGACAGTCTGGGATTTACCATATAATTAATTGCTGATGTAGCAGGCGGAAAAGAGAGTAGTATGGAGTTTAAGCACAAGTCAGTTCTTTTATATGAGACGGTAGATGAATTAAATATTAAACCCGATGGCATATATGTTGACGGAACTCTTGGCGGTGGCGGACATTCATACGAAATCGCGGGAAGACTTTCCGAGGGTGGAAGATTGATAGGAATAGATCAGGACGAGGATGCCATAAAAGCAGCAAGTAAGAGATTAGAACCATATATGGACAGGGTTACAATCGTAAGAAATAATTACTGCAATATGGATAAAGTCCTTGATGAGTTAGGAATAGATAAAGTCGATGGAATTATGCTGGATCTGGGTGTTTCATCATATCAGTTAGATGCGGCTGACAGAGGATTTACATATAATGTGGACACAGCGCTTGATATGAGAATGGATCAAAGACAGGAGATTACAGCTAAAGATATTGTTAATGAATATAGTGAATTCGATCTTTACAGAATAATAAGAGATTATGGTGAAGATAGATTTGCTAAGAATATAGCTAAGCACATAGTGGCTGCCAGACAGGAAAAGCCAATTGAGACAACATTTGAGCTTAACGATATCATAAAGGCAGCGATACCTATGAAGGTAAGGGCGACAGGCGGACATCCATCTAAGAGAACTTATCAGGCTATAAGAATTGAACTTAATAAAGAATTGGAAGTATTAGAGAATTCTATAGATATGATGATTGACAGGCTTAACCCGCAAGGAAGGCTTTGCATAATAACATTTCATTCTTTAGAAGACAGAATAGTAAAGACAAGGTTTAAGAATAACGAGAATCCTTGTACCTGTCCACCAAGCTTTCCAGCGTGTGTGTGTGGTAAAGTGTCAAAGGGCAGGGTGATTACAAGAAAGCCTATAGTTCCAACAGACGAAGAGATTAATGAAAATAGCAGATCAAAGAGCTCTAAGTTAAGAGTATTTGAAAGGGTATAATGGGAGGTATTAAAAAGTGGAAAAGAGAAGTAGAGCAGAGTACAGAAGAAATTCAAGAAATGTAAGCAAAGCACCATATGAATATGGCAGTGCGGTAAGACAATTAAATATAGCTGAACCACTTAAAACCCCAGATGAATCCCAGCAGAGACAGAAGGAAATCGACAGAGAAATAAGAAGGCAGAGACAGAAGCAGATAAGACGTAACAATAAGATTAATCTTATGTATACAGTTGTAGTTGCGAGTGTTGCCGCAGTAGTCTTCTTTATATGTTATCAGTACCTTAATGTCCAGGCAGCAGCTAAGACTAATTCAGATATGATAGCTGAGTTAAAGAGCGAGCTTAGCACATTAAAGGAGAATAATGACGTATTGGAGTCCGATATTAATGCAAGCATAGATTATGATGCTATATATGATACAGCAGTTAATGAATTAGGAATGGTGTATCCAGAAAAGAAGCAGGTTATTACATACGATTCTAAAGAGAGCGAATATGTAAAGCAGTATAAAGATGTCCCTGAAAGCAATTAATATTCAGGTAAAATAATATAATAAGAGGTACTTATGGTAAGTGATGAACAGTTAAAAAAGAATAAGTACAGAAGAAAAAAAGTTATGCTTAAGCGTGTTCACACCAAAGGAATGGTCGCACTTGTAATGGTGGTTGTCATTCTTATGGCATTAGGTGGACAGGTATTCAGAATTAATTATACACACGGAGAGACATATGCCAAGGCGGTATTAGACCACCAGACATATACATCGACAGAGCTTCCATATAAGAGAGGTCAGATATTAACTGGTGATGGCACTGTCCTTGCATACAGTGAGAGAGTATATAATCTTATATTAGATGTTAAGCTTATGCTTTCAGACGAAGAATATAAAGAGCCTACATTATCAGCTCTTTGTAAATATTTTAATTTAAACAGAAGTGATCTTGAGCAAAAAGTAAGTGAGAATTCACAGAGCAGGTATCAGAAGCTTTTATCTAACCTTACTACAGATCAGATAGCAGATTTTAAAAATCTTATGGCAGATTCAACTGAGGGAAAGAATATTAAAGGTGTATGGTTTGAGGACAGCTATATAAGGAAATATCCTCTAGGAACATTTGCAAGTGATGTTGTTGGATTTGCAAGTGCCACTAATGGTGGTGAGCTTGGAATTGAAAGCCAGTATGATGAGGAGTTGACAGGTACAAATGGAACAACCTACAGCTATGTAGATGAAGGACTTGAGGTTACAGAGACACAAAAGGATGCTGTTGATGGCAATAATATAGTTACAACACTTGATTATAATGTACAGTCGATTATTGAGAAATGTATATTAGAATATAATGAAGAAAAGCCTTCAAAGAACACAGCAGTAGTAGTGGCAGACCCATCTAATGGTGAGATACTTGGAATGGCTAGTTATCCAACATTTGACCTTAATGATCCAAGAAAATTAACCAGTCTGTATACAGAGGATGAGATTAAAGATATGTCTGATGAAGAATACAGAAATAACCTGTATTCTTTATGGACTAATTATTGTGTATCAGAAAGTTATGAGCCGGGTTCAACCTTTAAACCAGTAACAGTAGCCTCAGCATTAGAGGAAGGCGTCGTCAAGGACGGAGATACATATGTATGCAAGGGCTTTGAAAATGTAGCTGATTATACATTAAAATGCCATGTATTCAATACAATAGGTTCGCACGGTTCACTTACACTTGAACAGGCACTTATGAATTCCTGCAACCCATATATGATTCATCTTGCACTTGAGATGGGTAACAGTAGATTTGCATATTACCAGTCATTATTTGGCTTTGGAAAGACAACAGGAATAGACCTTCCAGGTGAGACAACAGGTATTGTATATGGTGACCGTATGACAACTATTGATGCGGCTTGTAATTCATTTGGACAGACTATTAATGTTAATATGATGCAGATGATGGCGGCGTATTGTTCAATTATTAATGGTGGTATGCTTTACCAGCCACATATTGTAAAGAGAATTGAATCAGCTAATGGTGAAGTTGTAAAGGAATATAAGGCTAATCTTGTAAGACAGACAATTACAGCTTCAACATCAAAGCTTTTAAGAAGATATCTTAAGAGTACAGTAGAAGAAGGAACAGCCAAGAAAGCAGGAGTTACAGGATATTCAGTAGCTGGTAAGACAGGAACAGCCCAGAAGGGTGACAGAAAGGATAACAAGTGGCTTATATCATTTATAGGACACGCACCAGCAGAAAATCCTAAGTTTGCAATATATGTAATTATTGATGAGCCATATGGAACTACAGGAACATCAGGAAGTTCAGCAGATGTGCTTACACTTACACATAATATACTTGAAAAGCTTCTTCCATATATGAATGTATACAAGGACGCCTCAGATGAATATGAGGACACAAGTTCAAGTCCTGATGAATTAACAGTTGATGGAATACCAGCAGGCACAGCTTCATCTAATTAAGTTGTTAGGTAATAATAAGTATAAGAATAACCCTGAATAAACTTTCATAATAATAAGTAAGTTTATTCGGGGTTATTGTATTAGTGACAGAAAGAATTAAGCTTAATGAAGATGAGAGATATGGTTATTTTGTAAGAACAAGACATAGAAAAAAGCTTCTGGTGGTTATAGTGAGCCTTGTGCTTATTATGTCAATACTGACAGTAAGAGTGGGATATATAATGACCGTCAGGGCTGAATATTACAGTGTGCGAGCAACAGAACTTCACGAGAGGGAAAGAGCCATAAAGGCTATGCGCGGAAGAATTCTTGATACTAATGGAGTTGTCCTTGCTGACAATACAACTGTGTGTACAATATCTGTTATTCACAGCCAGATAGATAATCCAGAAGAAGTTATAAAAATGCTTTGCAACAATCTTGATATGGACGAAGCAGCTGTAAGAAAAAAGGTTGAAAAGGTATCGTCAATTGAAACTATAAAGACCAATGTCGATAAGGATACAGGTGATGTAATAAGAAAAGCCGGTTTAAATGGAGTTAAGGTAGATGAGGATTATAAAAGATATTATCCTTATGATACGCTTGCTTCCAAGGTGCTTGGCTTCACAGGAAGCGATAATCAGGGAATAGTCGGGCTTGAGGCTAAGTATGATGTATATCTTGCCGGCAATAATGGCAGGATACTGACACTTACAGATGCGTGGGGCACAGAGATAAAAAATGCAAAAGAGGGAAGATTAGAGCCGCAGAGAGGGCAGGATTTGTATATAAGCATAGATATGAATATACAGTCATATGCCCAGCAGTTAGCGTATACAACGCTTGCAAAGAAAAATGCCAAGCGGGTATCTATAATAGTTATGAATCCTAATAATGGTGAGCTATATGCTATGGTCAACGTGCCTGAATATAATCTTAATGAGCCTTATGTACTTAATTATGAGGTGGAAGATGACGGCAGCTCAGGCAATAAAATGGATCTTCTTAATAATATGTGGAGAAACTTCTGCATTAATGATACCTATGAGCCGGGTTCAGTATTTAAAATGGTAACGGCAACAGCGGCACTTGAAACCAAAGTTGTAAGTTTAAGTGACTCATATACCTGTTCAGGTTCAACGCTTGTCGGTGACAGGCGCATAAGATGTCATAAGACAACGGGTCATGGAACACAGGATTTTACGCATACAGTTATGAATTCCTGCAATCCTGCATTTATTGAGTGGGGAAGAAGGGTAGGTGTTGATAATTTCTATAATTATTGCGGTAAGCTTGGACTTTTGTCTAAGACTGGAATAGATATTGCCGGCGAGGCTTCAACGATTATCCATAATAAAGAAAATGTCGGTGAAGTAGAACTTGCAACAATGTCTTTCGGGCAGTCATTCCAGATAACGCCTATCCAGATGCTTCGTGCGGCGGCAGCGATTGTCAATGGCGGTAACCTTGTTACACCACATTTTGCAGTCAAGACAAGTGACGTTTTAGGGCAGACTTATAATGAGTTCTATTATTCTACAACCGAGAGCGCAATTGATAAATCGACAAGTGATACTATGAGGGACATATTAAGACAGGTAGTTGAGGAAGGTGGTGGAAAGAATGCGTATATAGAAGGCTTTTCAATAGGTGGAAAGACAGCAACCTCACAGAAGCTTCCAAGAGGCTCTGGAAAATATATTGCTTCATTTATAGGATTTTCAAGTGTGGAAAATCCGCAGGTTATTGCGATGTGCCTTATTGATGAGCCAGAAGGGGTATATTATGGCGGTACAATTGCCGCACCCGTTATAAGAGAGTTATATGAAAATATACTTCCGTACCTTAATAACAAGTGAGAAAATGCGTTAATAAAGCGTTAAAACAGTGTTTATCCGCTTTACAGATGGATAGGTGTAGAGTAAAATAAAGACAGTTGTTTAAAAAACGTATTATATGCGTGGTAATGGAGGAACATTATGGAATTAAATAATAAAAAGGTAATGGTAGTTGGCACTGGAATAAGTGGAATCGGTGCTATTGACCTTCTTGACAAAGCTGGCGCAGACTGTATTATATATGACGGAAACGAAAAGCTTTCAAAGGAAGATGTATCAAAGAAACTTAAAGGCAATAAAGCAGAGATTATTATTGGCAAGCTGCCTGAGGATATAACTAATCAGGTTGACCTTCTTGTGATAAGTCCGGGAGTTCCGATTGACAGTCCTATTGTTGAACAGTTTAAGAAAGCAGAAGTTCCAGTATGGGGCGAGATAGAACTTGCATATAATTATGATAAAGGCAGAATAATTGCCATAACAGGTACTAATGGCAAGACAACAACTACAGCTTTAGTAGGACAGATAGTAAAAGCCTATAATGAGAAGACATTTGTTGTTGGCAATATAGGTAATTCGTATACAGGAGAAGTGCTTAATACAAGTGATGACTCTTATACAGTAGCAGAGATAAGCAGCTTCCAGTTAGAAACAATACACAAGTTCCATCCGGTTGTAAGTGCGATACTTAACATTACACCAGATCACCTTAATAGACATCATACAATGGAATGTTATTCAAAGACCAAGGAAAGCATATCTATGAACCAGACTAAAGATGATGTGTGTGTCCTTAATATGGAGGACGAAGAATTATACAGATTTGGCAGTGAGTGTCCAGCTAAGGTTGTATGGTTCTCAAGTAAGAGAAAGCCAGAGATTGGTGCATATGTACAGGGAGATGATATAAGATATACAGATGGAACTACAGATGAGCTTATGCTTAATGTGCACGATATGAATCTTCTTGGAACACATAATTATGAAAATGTATGCGCCGCTATCGCAATGACTAAGGCGGCAGGCATACCTGATGATATAATTGTACAGCAGGTAAAGAAGTTCAAGGCTGTAGAACACAGAATAGAATATGTAGCTACCAAGAATGACGTATGGTATTATAATGATTCAAAGGGAACTAACCCTGAAGCTTCTGTAAAAGCAATTGAGGCTATGGTAAGACCAACTATATTAATAGGCGGTGGTTATGATAAAGGTTCTGAATTTGATATGTATGTAAAAGCCTTCAAGGGCAAGGTAAAGAAGCTTGTTCTTATAGGCCAGACTGCTAATAAAATAGCCCAGACCTGTGATAAATACGGATTCAAGGACTATGTATTTGCTAATGATTTAAAAGAAGTAGTAGATATATGTGCGGCGAGTGCAGACAAGGGTGATGCGGTATTATTATCACCAGCGTGTGCAAGCTGGGGAATGTTTGATAATTATGAACAGAGAGGTGACATGTTCAAGCAATATGTCAATGAGCTTTAATTATGGCAAAGAAAAGAAGAAAAAGAAAGAATGGATTCTATTTTGATTACAGTCTTTTGTTTGTGCTTATATTCATTGTAGGTTTCGGACTTACAATGATATACAGTACAAGTTCTTACACAGCACAGATTAATTATGGCAATCCTGAATACTATTTTAAAAGACAGCTTATATTTGACCTTTTAGGCTTTGCGTGTATGTTTTTTATAGCAAGATTTGTAGATTACCATATTTTAAAGAAGGCTGCTCCGTGGATATTTGTTATATCACTTTTAATGGTGTTAGCAGTTATTCCATTTGGACGTGAAAGCCATGGTGCTAAAAGATGGATATATATTGGTCCAGTAAGTTTTCAGCCAGCGGAGCTGGTTAAGATAAGTGTAATTATTATGGCGGCGGCTAAGATGTGTGCATCAGGAACAAAGATAAAAAAACTGTCACAGATAATGAAAATATTTTTGGGCTGTGCATTAATTCCGGCGGTTATGCTTTTTGGAATTACATCTAACTTAAGTAGTGCAATAATAGTATGTGGAATTGTATTTGTTATGACATTTGTTGTATATCCTAAGTACTGGGTTCACGGCGGAATTATCGGAGTTATTATGGCAGGTTATATAGCAGGCAGGCAGTGGCTTAAGAAGGCTGTTGAAAATGGAGTACAGTTTACAAAGTTCCGTTTTACAAGACTTTTAGTATGGGTAGACCCTGAAAAGTACATAGATGGAAAAGGCTACCAGACTATGCAGGGGCTTTATGCCATAGGTTCTGGCGGACTTTTTGGTAAGGGACTTGGAAAGAGTATGCAGAAGTTAGGCTTCATTCCAGAGTCACAGAATGATATGATATTTTCAATAATATGTGAGGAGTTAGGACTGTTTGGTGCAGCGTGTGTTATTATGTTGTTTATAATAATGCTATGGAGAATTATATATATATCACAGAATGCACCAGATTTGTTTGGTTCACTTCTTGCAGTTGGAATATTTGCCCACATAGCAATTCAGGTAATTGTTAATATTGCTGTTGTAACAAATGTATTTCCAAATACAGGTGTAACGCTTCCATTCATAAGCTATGGTGGCACGGCGAGTCTGTTCCTGCTGGCAGAGTTAGGAATTGTGTTTAATATAAGTAGTCAGATTAGGTTAGAGAGATAGTTATGGCAAAGGCGAGAAAGAAAAAAAGGCTGCTCATAATATCTATTATTGTGGCAGCCCTGATAGCTGCGGGTGCGGCTGTCTATTTTGGATTTAGAACTGATAAGATAACGTATGTGGGGAATTCCCATTATTCTAATGAAGAAATGACCAGCAGGATATTTGGGAAAAATGCACCAAACACTGTATTGTATACACTGTTTGGTGATAAGAAAAAGACAATACCTTTCATTCAGAAATATGATGTTGAAATACAGTGGCCAAGAGGAATGTACATAACAGTGTATGAAAAGGCAGTTATTGGATATATACGTTATATGGGCTGCAATATGTATTTTGATAAAGATGGTATTGTTGTTGAAAGTTCAACAGAAACTTTGGACAAAGTTCCTGAGATAATAGGTCTTAAGTTCAATTCAATAGTGCTTGATTCCAAACTTGAAGTCGGAGATGATGAAGTGTTTCGGCAGATACTTGATCTTACACAGAGTTTTGATAAGTATAACCTTGATGTTTCAAAAGTATATTTTGACTCATCAGACAATGTAATATTGTATATAGATGAGGTTAAGGTATACCTTGGAAAGAGTGATGATTATACGGACAAGCTTTTTGAATTAAAGCAGATGGAACCTAAATTTGCAGGGCTTAAAGGTTCTTTGTATATGCAGGATTATACAAAAGACAGTTCATCTATAATATTCAAAAAAGATGAATATAATTAAAACATACCAAAATGATGTGTAGAATATTCAGAATTGTACGCTTTAAAGTTCAATTTTTAGCGAAATAAAATGCAAAAATCAGTTGATATTTATTGCGAAAAATTATATCATTATAGATAAATGTATAAGGATTGATTAAAGGAGGCAACAACCTTGGTAGAAATAATTAACGAATCAGATTCATCAGCAAGAATTATAGTCATCGGCGTAGGCGGAGCAGGTAATAATGCTGTTAATAGAATGATAGATGAGAATATAAGCGGAGTAGAATTTATTGGTATTAATACAGATAGCCAGGCATTACAGTTCTGTAAAGCTCCAACAGCTATTCAGATAGGTGAGAAGCTTACTAAGGGACTTGGTGCAGGAGCACAGCCTGAGATAGGTGAGAAGGCAGCAGAAGAGAATGTTGAAGAATTAACAGAAGCTATCAAAGGTGCGGATATGGTGTTCGTTACTTGCGGAATGGGCGGCGGAACTGGTACAGGTGCAGCTCCGGTTGTTGCTAAGATTTCTAAACAAATGGGTATCCTTACAGTTGGTGTTGTTACTAAGCCTTTCAGATTTGAGGCAAGAACAAGAATGACTAATGCGGAATCGGGAATTGAGAAGCTTAAGGAAAATGTTGATACGCTTATTGTAATTCCTAATGACAAGCTTCTTCAGATAGTAGACAGAAGAACAACTATGCCAGATGCTTTAAAGAAGGCTGATGAGGTATTACAGCAGGCAGTACAGGGCATTACAGACCTTATTAACGTACCAGGTCTTATTAACCTTGATTTTGCTGATGTTAAGACAGTTATGTCAGATAAGGGCATCGCACATATTGGTATCGGTAATGCTACAGGTGATGATAAGGCTATTGAAGCTGTTAAGCAGGCTGTTACAAGTCCACTTCTTGAAACAACAATCGAGGGTGCTACACACGTTATTATTAACGTATCGGGTGATATGAGTCTTGTTGAAGCAGATGAGGCTGCAAGCTATGTTCAGGAACTTGCAGGTGATAATGCTAATATCATCTTTGGCGCCATATATGATGAGACAGCTACAGACAGTGTAACAATAACAGTAATTGCTACAGGTATTGAAGATGTGAATGTACATAATGCAATGGCTAAGTTCTCACCTAAAGCACAGGCAACACAAGGAGCTGGACAGACTGTTAAACCAGCAGTAAAGCCAGCATATACATATCAGGCTCCACAGACACCAGTACAGCCAGCAGGCGGTGTGACAGGCACACAGTCTCAGACACCACTTCCAGGACTTAAGCAGCCAGGACCTGTTACAAGCAATGTGAAGTCTAATGGTATTACAATACCTACTTTCCTTCAGAAGAACAGAAAGTAATTAATATAATAATTTAATCTTATGGATAGATTATTGGTTCATATATTTACAGGATTGATAATATTGTTAATGAGATAAGATTTTAAGGAACGCTTTTGCGTTCCTTTTTTTGTGCCAATTATGCGCACTCACGCGAAGATGTAGTTTGTCGCAAGCGACTGCGCCCGGCGTGGGAATGTACTTTGCACATTCTTATTTTGTGTAATAAGGAATTATATTGGAAAATTAATAAGCCTCTGTGCTTTTGACAAATTTTGCATATTAAGTTATGTATACTTATTTTCGTTGCAGGAAATCATTTTCTGTAAACAAATATGCAGGGTATACCTGATTGTTCAATGGAGGTGAGAGTGAATTGTAATATACATTGATTTATTATTTGGAATTAATTATTGTATGGATTTGATTGTTCTGGTTATGGTAAACAAAATAATGCATTATCATACATCACTGCCCCGTCTGCTGCTTTCTTCCACTTTGGGGGCAATATGGTCGGTCATTGCAATATGTATTCCAGATAAATATAGGCTTTTCGTTAATTGGTGCACATATTTAATCGTCACTGGATTAATGCTTATGATAATTAATCGTCCATTAAATATTATCGAAGTAAGTTCAGGAAAGATTAATTGGTTTGCTATAAGGAGTTATATAAAGGACTTGTTAAAAGGCATAGTGGTAATGATTGGCATAGCAGTATTTCTTGGCGGTGCGGTACATTTACTCGTGTACTATACATATGTTGGCTTTGTAATAAAAAATATAATGATAAACAACAGGCAGTTGGTTATATATGCTGTTGTGGCGTATCTTATGCTTATTGTATTGGTACGAAGCATGGAGAAGCTCAATATTAAAATGCAGATATACACAATAACAGTGGTAATTGGGGACGAACGGATTATATTAAAGGGAATGATAGACACTGGAAACCAGCTTAGTGATTATTATTGTAATAAACCAGTAAATGTTATGGATAAGAAATGTTTTGACAAGGTTCTTTCTAAGATAAATGATTACAGCAGAATAAAATATCATCTTATTCCATACAGAAGTGTAGGCATGGATACAGGAATGATAGAGGTAATTACAGCAGATTACATATACATATCCAATGATATTAAGACGAAGGCTTATAAAAATGCGCTTATAGGATTGTCAGAGGTATGCGTATCGCAGGCAGGAGAATATCAGGCGCTTATTAATGGACATATGATGCAATAATGAGCACAAATGCTCATCTTATGCGCCCCAAAGCGGTGCAGGGCATATGGTGCAATAATAAACAGGGTATGTCGGCGGTGTTTTCATATTCCTGTAAAGACAAAAGAAAGCACCGTAGAAAAGAGGAGTAAGATAGTGATTAAAGTGGCAGTTGCAGATCGTTTTCAGCTTAAGGTAGTACCTTCTATTAAGAATTTTTATATGATGGGGACAAGGGAAGTTCATTATATAGGAGGTACAGAGGTGCTGCCAGCACCGCTTGATACTGCGGAGGAGAAAAATGTGCTGGCAATGTTAAAGACTGATAATGACGATTATGCTAAGAAAATGCTTATAGAACATAATTTAAGACTTGTTGTATACATCGCCAAGAAATTTGATAATACAGGTGTTGGAGTAGAGGACCTTATATCAATTGGCACAATAGGTCTTATAAAGGCAATCAATTCATATGACAGGGATAAGAATATAAAACTTGCAACCTACGCTTCAAGATGTATAGAGAATGAAATTCTTATGTATCTTAGAAGAAACAGCAAGGTAAAAGCAGAGGTGTCAATTGATGAACCGCTCAATGTTGACTGGGACGGCAATGAGCTTTTATTATCTGATATTCTTGGAACTGAAGATGATGTATGTTATAAAGACCTTGAAAATGAGGTCGAGATGAAAGCGTTAAAGAGGGCGATTGGCAATTTGTCCGAGAGGGAGAGAATTATAGTCGATTTAAGATATGGTCTTAGTGATAAGGATGGAGAGGAAAAGACACAAAAGGAGGTCGCTGATATGCTTGGAATATCGCAGTCATATATATCAAGACTTGAAAAGAAGATTATAAAGAGATTAAAAAGAGAAATGGTGAGAAGCTGTTAAACATTTTACTTGACAATCCGCTTGTATTCTAAGAAAATAGAAAGGGTATGGATTGGAGAGATAATAATGAATAGTAATAATAATAACAATACATCATTTAAGTGGGACAGAATATTCGGAGTGGCTTCATTAGCAGCTATATTAATATTTGCCGTAATGTTATATATGGATTATGGAGCTCCTGTAAGGTCAATTATGAATATAGGAAAGACAACATCAGAGGAGGTATCTGACGATAGTCTTTTGCAGAGCAATGCGGATAATAGCGAAGAAAGTAATAATAAGACAATTAACTGGTCATCTAAGGCAATAGTCTGTATAGATGCACCGCATGGTGGAAGTGATACAGGACAGTATGACGGAACTAACTATGAAAAGACACAGATGTTAGCATTGGCTGACAGTGTTAAGAATGAGCTTGAAAGTGCTGGTGTTACAGTTGTTATGACAAGAACAAGTGATACATCGGTAGATTATACCAAGCGTATTGAGATATGTAACAATGCTAAAGCGGCGGCACTTGTGTCATTTCACAGGGACATTGCTGACAGGTCTGGAAGCAGTAAGGGAATAAGTGCGTGGATTCATACATCTTCCCCATCTAACTCGAAAAGTCTTGCAAGTGATATAATGGAAGCGTTAAATGGAGCAGATGTAAGCTTATCTGGAGTGAATACGGGTACTCCTGATAATAAGAGCAAAGATTATTACCTGAACCAGCACAGTAAGGTAGCAAGCTGTATAATAGAGCTGGGCAATATGTACAGCAGTAAGGATAATAAACTTGTAACAACAGATATAGACAATACAGCTAAGCTTATAGCTGATGGAATTATGAAATACTTAGAACAGGCAGGTTATACGAATGGCAGTAATTAATCAGAAGAACATAAGAAATTTTTGTATTATAGCGCATATTGACCACGGCAAGTCAACTCTCGCCGACAGAATTATAGAAAAGACAGGACTCCTTACAAGCAGGGAAATGCAGGAGCAGGTTCTTGATAATATGGATATCGAGAGGGAAAGAGGAATTACAATAAAGTCACAGACAGTAAGAACTGTATATAAGGCTCAGGATGGTGAAGAATATATATTCAACCTTATTGATACTCCGGGTCACGTTGACTTTAACTATGAGGTATCAAGGGCACTTGCGGCTTGTGATGGTGCTGTGCTTGTAGTAGATGCGGCACAGGGTATAGAGGCACAGACACTTGCGAATGTATACCTTGCGCTTGATCACGACTTAGAGGTATTTCCTGTTATTAACAAGATTGACCTTCCAAGTGCAGAACCAGACAGGGTTAAAGATGAGATTGAGGATATTATCGGAATAGAAGCTCAGGACGCTCCATTAATATCAGCGAAAAATGGTATTAATATCGAGGAAGTTCTTGAACAGATAGTAAAGAAAATTCCAGCACCTGCAGGTGATGCCTCTAATCCGTTGTCTGCGCTTATATTTGACTCATTATATGATGCGTATAAGGGTGTTATTATATTTGTAAGAATAGTAGAAGGTACTGTAAAGAAGGGTACTAAGATAAGAATGATGGCAACAGGAGCGGTAGAAGAAGTAGTTGAGGTAGGTTACTTTGGAGCTGGTCAGTTTATACCTTGCGATGAATTAAGTGCAGGTATGGTTGGATATATTACAGCAAGTATCAAGAATGTTCAGGATACAAGAGTTGGTGATACTGTTACAGATAATGACAGACCAGTGGCAGAGCCGCTTCCAGGTTATAAGAAGGTCAACCCTATGGTATACTGCGGTCTGTATCCAGCAGATGGTGCAAAATATCAGGATTTAAGAGAAGCGTTGGAGAAGCTTCAGCTTAATGATGCTTCACTTCAGTTTGAGCCAGAGACATCTATAGCACTTGGTTTTGGTTTCAGATGTGGTTTCTTAGGACTTTTACATCTTGAGATTATACAGGAAAGACTTGAGAGAGAATATAACCTTGACCTTGTAACAACAGCACCGGGCGTTATATATAAAGTCCATAAGACTAATGGTGAAGTTATAGACCTTACCAATCCGTCTAATATGCCTGACCCATCAGAGATAGACTATATGGAAGAACCGATGGTAAGTGCTGAGATTATGGTTACAACTGAATTCGTTGGACCTATTATGAAGCTTTGTCAGGAACGCCGTGGTGTATACAATGGTATGGAATATATAGAACAGACAAGAGCACTCCTTAAGTATGACCTTCCACTGAATGAGATAATATATGACTTCTTTGATGCGTTAAAGTCACGCTCAAGAGGTTACGCTTCATTTGACTATGAAATGAAGGGATATGAGAGATCTAACCTTGTTAAGCTTGATATTCTTATCAACAAGGAAGAAGTGGATGCGCTTTCATTTATCGTATTTGCAGGAAGTGCGGAGGAACGAGGAAGAAAGATGTGCGAGAAGCTTAAGCGGGAAATTCCTAGACAGCAGTTTGAGATACCTATTCAGGCGGCTATCGGAAGCAGGGTTATAGCAAGGGAAACTGTTAAGGCACTTCGTAAGGACGTACTTGCCAAGTGTTATGGTGGTGATATTTCCCGTAAGAAGAAGCTTCTTGAAAAGCAGAAGGAAGGAAAGAAGAGAATGCGTCAGATTGGTAACGTAGAGATACCACAGAAAGCATTTATGAGTGTATTAAAGTTAGATGAAGAATAATAACGAACTGGGGATATATATACATATCCCCTTTTGTATGCAAAAATGTATATATTGTGATTTCTTATCCGCACCAGCAGATGATAAGACTAAAAGCAGTTATGTTAAAGCTTTAATTAATGAGATAGCATTAAGTGAGGCTGGTCTTGATAAAAATGTAACTTCAATATTTATCGGTGGTGGAACTCCGTCAGCAATAAATGCTGAATACATTAGAGATATATTAGAGGCTGTAAAGCAAAGATATAATGTTGATGACAATGCAGAGATAACGATTGAATGTAATCCAGGTACAATAAATAGTGAGAAAGCACGCATTTACAGGGGAGCTGGAATTAACAGGATAAGCTTTGGGCTACAGAGCACTGATGATAAAGAACTTCGTATGCTTGGAAGAATTCATACATTTGAACAGTTTAAGGACAGCCTTGCCATAGCAAGAAATGCAGGCTTTAATAATATCAATATAGACCTTATGTCAGCACTCCCAGGTCAGACCATAGAAAGCTTTACCAGAGTGCTAGAGGAGGCTGTGTCGCTTAATACAGAGCATATATCTGTATACAGCCTTATAATAGAAGAGGGGACAAGGCTGTATGATAATATAGACAGTTATCCTGATATTCCTGATGATGATGACGACAGGAAAATGTATGCGCTTACTAAAGAGATACTAGGTAAGGCAGGATATGAAAGATATGAAATATCCAATTATGCCAAGTCAGGCTATGAATGTAAGCATAATCTTAAATACTGGGACAGAACCGACTATATCGGCTTTGGAATTGGTGCAGCTTCATTATGTAATCATAAAAGGTATACCAACACCAGTGACATTAATAGGTATATTAAGGCATTAGGTAGGAAAGATATTATGAATATTCCAGAGGGGTGCAAGAATTCTTTAGAAATAAAGGATAATTGTCAAAGCCTTAAGGAAAATATAGAGCTTCTAACACCTGAAGATGAGATGTCTGAATATATGTTTCTTGGCTTAAGAAAGTCTGCTGGGATTGATATATGCGATTTTAAGGATACCTTTGGAAAAGACATATACAGCGTATATAAAGAGCAGATAGAGGATAATATAGCTAAAGGCCTTTTATGGCAGAATGGTACAAAAATAGCACTTACAGATAGAGGAATTGATATAAGCAATACTGTTATGTCTGATTTTGTGTAAAAATAAATATGCGGGGTGTTTATTGTCTGGCTGACGGTAAGCACTCCGCATATTTTATTCTATAACCGCATATTTTATTTTATAATCCGATTAAAATTAAGTCAGACATATTATATACAAAAATCAATCAGATAAATTATATATAAAAATCAGCTTGAAAAATTAATTGAAAAATTCAGTCGAAAATTTATTTAGGTAATTTAATTGACATTTTAATTATAAAATTTATCTGGCAGTTAATTCTTTAATAAAAGTTCTAGGTGTAATGCCTGTGTAAGCCTTGAATTCCCTCTGAAAATGTGCCTGGTCAGAATATCCGGCATTGGTAATATAATCGCTGTTTTCCTTGCCTGGGTTGTTTATAATATCAGATATGATTTTCTGAAATCTGATATTCTTGCAGTAATCTTTAGGACCTGCGCCATATGCTGATTTGAATAATCTGCCAATGTGCCGCTCAGAGTATCCTGACATTTCAGATAAATCAGATATATGAATATTGCCGGAAGCTTTTTTTATCTCATTAGCCATATGTATAATATTACCAGGGACAGCTATATATTTCTTGCTGTCTTTAAGGAAGCGCGTCAGAGCTTCGAGCTGTTCATCAAAATCTTTTGCCTGAATTAACTCAGATATAAGCCTGTATTCAAAAGACTCTGTGGCAGGTTCATATTCAAATACCTGATTGGCAATTGAAGCTGGAAGCACGCTGTCATCAACGGCTGGTGCAAAATAACAGCCCTTATCCGCAAAACTAATTCCAAAATAGTAATCAAATTCTCCAAAAGAATAGTCAAAACGGCTGCTTACTGGTCCGATACAGTAGAAGGAAGAACTGTTGTTATTCTTATTATATCCTATTATCCATTCTGCGTTAGAGCAGGGAATAAGTGTGGATACTTCCCTGCTGGCAGAGCCAGTAGTGTTGTCGATGGCATATACAAGCATAGGCTGTGGAGCAGTTACATACCTGTAATTGATGTACTGCTTATCGTCTGAACTGTTATATATTGCTGGATTAAATAATAATGGCTGGTGTAAATTTTCTTTCATAAGTACCCTCCTGATTTTATAATTTCATTAACTGGTATTAAATTAATTGATATTGATAGGATATCAGTGTCAAAGTCATTTCTCTTCTGATATCGTATACATTAAAATAATGTTGATAAATAGTATATTTAATTACATTTATAAAATAATAATAAAACAAATATTAAAAAAGTCAATAATATGTCCGATTTTTTCAATACTTATTTGGAAAGATATGTATAATAAGACACATAAATCAAACAGTTAATGACACAAAGGCGTGTATCCATTATATATGGCTACACGTCTTTTTTGTTTTATTTAACTATAGGAATAAAACAGCCGTTCAGTAATAACTGTTATGATACCTGATGAAACCTGATCAACTTCATCAACCACAATAAATAATATTTGCCAATGGTACATAAATAAATATTATGTGCCGGCGCGAACAGGGAGGAAACGAATATGGCAATAGAAGAATTAACAAGCTTGATAAGCGACCAGACATTTGGTATATGGTTTCTTATAGGTGCTGCATTAGTATTTTGGATGCAGGCAGGATTTGCAATGGTTGAGACTGGTTTTACCAGAGCTAAGAACGCAGGTAACATTATTATGAAGAACCTTATGGACTTCTGTATAGGAACAGTAGTATTCATAGTAATAGGTTTCAGTTTATTATTAGGTGAAGATTTATTAGGTTTTATTGGAAAACCTGGATTTGATATTTTTACAGCATATGATAATTTCAATTTTTCAAGCTTCGTATTTAACTTAGTATTCTGTGCAACAACAGCTACTATCGTATCAGGAGCTATGGCAGAGAGAACAAAGTTCCTTTCATATTGTGTATATTCAGGTGTTATATCAGCACTTGTATATCCTATTGAAGCACACTGGATATGGGGCGGCGGCTGGTTAGCACAGTTAGGCTTCCACGATTTCGCTGGTTCTTGCTGTATACATATGGTTGGTGGTATATCAGCTATTATCGGTGCTAAGATATTAGGACCTCGTATTGGTAAATTTGTTAAAGATGAAAATGGTAAGGTAGTTAAGGTTAACGCTTTCCCAGGACATAGTATTCCACTTGGTGCACTTGGCGTATTTATATTATGGTTTGGCTGGTATGGATTTAATGGTGCAGCTTGTACAACTATTGAAGATTTAGGTTCAGTATTCCTTACAACAACAATTGCACCTGCAATTGCAACAGTAACTTGTATGATATTTACATGGGTTAAATATGGTAAGCCAGATGTTTCAATGTGTCTTAACGCTTCACTTGCAGGACTTGTAGCTATTACAGCTTCTTGTGATGTAACAGATGCGGCAGGTGCAATAGTAATAGGTATTGTAGCAGGTCTTTTAGTAGTATTTGGTGTATGGCTTCTTGATTATAAGCTTCACATTGATGACCCGGTTGGTGCTGTAGCCGTTCATATGATGAATGGTATATGGGGTACAATCGCAGTTGGTTTATTTGCAACAAGCAAAGCACCTGGTTATGCAATTGCTATGGAGAGTGGTGCAATTAAGGCAGAAGGTTTATTCTACGGCGGTGGATTTACACAGCTTGGACTTCAGTTATTAGGATTTGTTACTGTAGCTGCCTGGGCTGCTGTATGTATGACAATCGTATTCTTTGTAATCAAGGCAACAATCGGTCTTAGAGCTACAGAGGAAGAAGAAATAAAGGGTCTTGATATATGTGAGCACGGACTTGCAAGCGCATATGCAGGCTTTGAACTTGGAACAGCAGGTATGCCAGATATAACATATGAAGATGTTGTATCAGTTGGTTCAGAAAGTATGGAAAATGCAGTTCCAGCTATGGTTAAGACATCTGATATTCCAGATGAGAATAAGATTACTAAGGTAGAAATCCTTATGAAGCAGGAGCGTTTTGAGAAGTTAAAGAAGGCTATGAACGACATCGGAGTAACTGGTATGACAGTTACACAGGTACTTGGCTGTGGTGCTCAGAAGGGTGCTCCAGAGTATTACCGTGGAGTTCAGATGGAAATGCAGCTTCTTCCTAAGGTACAGGTTGAAATGGTTATTTCCAAGGTTCCTGTAATGGATGTTATCAATGCCGCAAGAAAGGTACTTTACACAGGTCATATCGGTGATGGTAAGATATTCGTATATGATGTGGAAAATGTAGTAAAGGTTCGTACAGGTGAAACTGGATACGATGCACTTCAGGGAGAAGATGACTAATTCCCTTATAAAAGTGTTATTAATCAATTATATTTGAGATTAATAAGAGAATTATTAATTAAAATTATTCTTGATTATAGACTATTATTAATTGAAATATAATTGTTATAATAAATTTGATTTAATATTACCCATAAAGATGTAGACACATTTTTGATATGACTGCTGTTAGTGGCAGGGAAGTATCAATAAAATGTGTCTACATCTTTTTTAATTTTACAATTATTATAATATGCGTTAGTATGTCTATAATAAATTATAATAAGGTGACAACAGCAAATAAAATTGCAGTCAGAAAATGCTGGTTAAATAATAACCATTAATAAAACTATAGCTAAACACAAAAATAAGAAAGGAATTCAGATATGGAAAGATATGATATAGCGATAATAGGAACAGGTCCAGCGGGAGTGTCAGCGGCAATAACTGCTAAGATAAGAGGCAAGAATATACTTCTTATAGGCAATAACAAGATTAGTGATAAAGTATCAAAGGCACATACGATAAAGAATTATCCGGGTTTTATTGATGTTACAGGTGAGGAACTGTCACAGGCATTTAACAATCATCTTAAAAGTCTTTCAATAGATATAACAGAAGATATGGTAAATGCAGTGTATGCAATGGGTAAATATTTTCATATACAGGGCAAAAAGAATAATTATGAGGCACTTACAGTCATACTTGCAACAGGTGTAGATGTTACAAAGCCATATGCGGGCGAATGTGAAAATCTTGGACGTGGCGTAAGCTATTGTGCCACCTGTGATGCCGCTTTATATAAAGAAAGAGAAGCGATAGTTATAGGATTTGATGAGGAGGCTTACAGCGAAGTCCAGTTTCTTGCACAGACGGCTAAGAAGGTGTATTATATGCCTCTTTATAATAAGGATAAAGATATAAATACATTGCAAGCAGGTAAAGCTTCATTAAAAGATAATATCGATATTATTAAAGGAAAACCGCTGTCAATTGAGCGCAGGGAGGATAAAATGGTTCTTATCATGGAGGACGGAGAACTTGTGGCAGACGGAATATTTGTATTAAGGGAGTCAATGAAACCAGCCCAGTTAGTTCCGGGAATTAAGATAGAGGATAACAAAGTAATTACAGATAAGAGTATGGCATCTAATATAAAGGGCTTATATGCGGCCGGGGATATAACAGGAGCACCTTATCAGTATGTTAAAGCGGCAGGAGAGGGAAATGTGGCAGCACTCTCGGCTGTCGGGTATATTGCAGCTCTTAACAGGGCAGGGAACTAAGAAATAGGTATAAAAATATAAATGTAAATAGATATGCTGATATTAAATAATATTTAAGTGGATGGATAGCTGCTGAAATAAAAATAAAAGATATAGAAATAAATGATATAATTATATAAGATATTATAGAAAAAACTATGTATTACGTTTGGGGATAAGACTTACCTGACCACGCCTGTTAGTTAAAGCAAGAGGTTTTGCTAACAGGGATTGATGATGTAATACATAGTTTTTCTAATATTAAATATTGGTTAATATTATTTTAGCTCATATTATTAAATCTGCATTAATAAACGATGTGTGTTAATTATTAATTGTAGACTGTTAATTATTAATATTATTGACTGCTGCTGATTAATTATTAATTCCGTGGTGTACATCAGGGCTTGATGTTGTCAAAGGAAGGAATGTGTATCCGTTGGCAAGTCCCCACTGGATTATGCTCTCAACTGCATCAACGCTGAAGCTCTTAATATCGTGCTGTAATACAACAGATACATTATGGCTCTGGATACCACTGATTACATTCTGGTATACCTCGCTTGTGCTTGTTGTTCCACCAGCATCACCGCTTGATACGTTCCAGTCGTAGTATTTATAGCCCTGGTCAGTAACATCTTTGACAAGCTCAGACATAATTCCCTTGCAGTATTTCTTGCTGACAGAATTAGAACTTCCACCTGGGAAACGCACTAATGTTGGACGGCTTCCAGTCTGTGTGTATATAATATCTGACATTTCGTTCAAATCATCAAAATAAGCACCAACACTTGAATAAATCTGCTGGTAATTGTGGGAAGCACTGTGTATTGCAACAGTATGTCCTGCGGCTGCTTCCTTAGCAATCATATCCTGATATCCGCTGTTTACATTAGTTACGAAAAATGTAACTTTTACGTTATATTTGGCAAGCACATCAAGAAGCTGCTGTGTGTAAGCGCCAGGTCCATCATCAAATGTAAGGTATACAACCTTTGAACCGGGATTGACAGCGGCAGAATCAGCCTGCTTTACAGCTTCAACAGTTACAGTTCTGTCAATTGAGTTAGTGTTGCCGAATTTATCAGTAGCTGTATAAGTTAAAGTGTAGTCACCAGAACGGTAATTCTTGACTTCACCAGATACTGTTATGCTGTCAGAAATGTCATTACCGTGGGAATCTGTGGCAGCAGCACCGGTATCTTCGTATTTGGTTCCGGCTTTAATTGTTATATGGCTGTCACCTTTAAGTGTGAGTGAAGGAGCAATTCCGTCATTATATTCAACAGTCCTTGTAACAGTTGTCTTATTGCCAGAGGAGTCGCTTACAGTGTAAGTGATGACATTGTCCTTTTCGTGGCGTGTAACCTTATCAGTAATATCACCATCATAGTTATCTGTGGCTGTAAAACCTTCTTCCTGATAAGCTTCGCCTGTCTTAGGGTAATATCCCTCGACAGTGTTAAGCTCTATTACAGGTGCAGCTGTATCAACAACTTTAACTTCTCTTGTCTTAGTTGATGAAAGGATGCCTTTCTTAGCCTTGTAATGTATATGGTATGTTCCAAGTTTAGAGCAGTCTACTTCGCCGCTTATTGATACATCAACAGATTTATGCTTGAAAGAAAGTGTATTGTACGAAGCTGATGCACCTTCTTCTGTG
Source organism: Lachnospira sp. (assembly GCA_050874785.1). GTDB lineage: Bacteria > Bacillota > Clostridia > Lachnospirales > Lachnospiraceae > Lachnospira. Next base: position 56,279 of record JBNMLJ010000013.1, on the reverse strand, counting down.
TATGTATCACCATATTCTATCGTTTCGTTTTCTTTTCCATTTACGATGATATTAATATTAAATAAGGAAAAAAATAAAATTACAAGAAGCAATAGTACAACTACAGCAGAAGTAATTGCTATTATAAGCTTTTTGTTCTTAAGTTCTTTTGTAATCATAGGTGTTATCTCCTGACTTATTATTCTAACTAAAGCATTATATTCCTTTTTATAGAAAAAATTAACACCTTTTTGAAAAAATATTAAATTTTTAAAAAAATTTTTTTGAAAATGTATTTCAATAATATAATATAAATACTTTTATTTTCTAAATAATCAAATATTACGAAAATAGTTACAATAGATTTTAGATAATGGCTTTACTTTTTTGTCGAATAATACTAATATACATATATAGAGAGATTATTATCTCATATTTCGATTAGGAGGTTATATAACAATGGCTAGAGAAAAACAGTCAATGGATGGTAATACAGCCGCTGCTCACGTTGCGTATGCGTTTACAGAAGTAGCAGGTATCTATCCTATCACACCTTCCAGCCCAATGGCAGACGTTGTTGACCAGTGGTCAGCAGCTGGAAGAAAGAATATTTTTGGTAATACAGTAAAGGTAACAGAGATGCAGTCTGAAGCAGGTGCTGCTGGTACAGTACATGGTTCACTTGCAGCTGGTGCTCTTACAACAACATTCACAGCTTCACAGGGTCTTTTACTTATGATTCCTAATATGTATAAGATTGCTGCTGAACAGCTCCCTTGTGTATTTGATGTATCAGCCCGTACAGTTGCTACACAGTCACTTAACATTTTTGGTGACCATAGTGATGTTTACGCATGTCGTCAGACAGGTTTCGCTATGCTTGCTGAGACTAACCCACAGGAAGTTATGGACTTAAGCCCAGTTGCACATCTTGCAGCTATCGATGGCAAGGTTCCATTTATTAACTTCTTCGATGGTTTCCGTACATCTCATGAAATCCAGAAGATTGAAAAGTGGGATTATGAAGACCTTAAGGAAATGTGTCCAATGGACAAGGTTGAGGAATTCCGTGCTCATGCACTTAATCCTAACAAGCCAGCTATGCGTGGTTCTCACGAGAATGGTGATGTATTCTTCCAGCATCGTGAAGCATGTAACACAGTATATGATGAACTTCCAGAAGTAGTAGAGAAGTACATGAAGAAAGTAAACGAGAAGCTCGGTACTGACTATGACTTATTCAACTACTATGGTGCAGAAGATGCAGACAGAGTTATCGTAGCTATGGGTTCTATCAATGACGTTGCAGAAGAAGTTATTGATTACTTAACAGCTAAGGGTGAGAAGGTTGGTCTTATTAAAGTAAGACTTTATCGTCCATGGTCATCTAAGGCTATCTTAAAGGTTCTTCCTAAGACAGCTAAGAAGATTGCTGTTCTTGACAGAACTAAGGAACCAGGCTCGCTTGGCGAACCACTTTACCTTGATGTTGCTACAACACTTCGTGAAGCAGGTCTTAATGATATCACATTAGTAGGTGGCCGTTATGGTTTAGGTTCAAAGGATACTCCTCCTTCATCAGTATTCGCTGTATACAAGGAATTAGAGAAGGATGAGCCAAAGCACAGATTCACAATCGGTATTGTTGATGATGTTACTAACCTTTCACTTCCAGAGGTTAAGCCAGCTCCTATTACATCAGCTCCAGGTACAGTTGAATGTAAGTTCTGGGGTCTTGGTGGTGATGGTACAGTTGGTGCTAACAAGAACTCTACAAAGATTATCGGTGACCACACAGATAAGTATATTCAGGCATATTTCCAGTATGACTCAAAGAAGACTGGTGGTATCACAATCAGCCACTTAAGATTTGGTGATAACCCAATCAGAAGTCCATACTACATCAATCAGGCTGACTTCGTAGCATGTCATAATCCTTCATATGTTGTTAAGGGTTATAAGATGGTTCAGGATGTTAAGCCAGGCGGAATTTTCATGATTAACTGCCAGTGGTCTGATGAAGAACTTAACCAGCATATGCCAGCAGAAGCTAAGCAGTATATTGCTAAGAATAATATCCAGCTTTACACAATCAACGCTATTGATAAAGCTATTGAAATCGGTATGGGTAAGAGAACTAACACAATCTTACAGTCAGCATTCTTCAAGCTTGCTAACGTAATGCCTATCGATGAGGCTGTTGAATATATGAAGGCAGCTGCTAAGAAGTCATACAGCAAGAAGGGTGATGCAGTAGTTGAGATGAACTACAAGGCTATCGATGCAGGTGTTGATGCAGTACATAAGGTAGAAGTACCAGCAGACTGGGCAACAGCAGTTGACGATAAGAAGCCAGTTGAAAGAACAGGCCGTCCAGCTACAGTTAAGATGGTTAACGAACTTCTTGATCCTATCGGAAAGATGGATGGTGACAGCCTTCCAGTATCTGCATTCAAGGATATCGCAGATGGACAGTTTGAAACAGGTGCTTCAGCATACGAGAAGAGAGGAACAGCCGTTATGGTTCCTGAGTGGGATCCAGCAAGCTGTGCTCAGTGTAACAGCTGTGCATTCGTATGTTCACACGCTACTATCAGACCATTCATTCTTGATGCTAAGGAACAGGCAGAAGCTCCATCACAGATTAAGCTTGCTGATTCTAAGCATGCAACAGACACAACAATGAAGTACACAATGTCAGTATCTCCATTAGATTGTATGGGATGTGGCGAATGTGTTACTGTATGTCCTAAGGCTGGAGAAGCTCTTAAGATGGTTCCACAGGAATCACAGGCAGCAGAGCAGCCAGTATTTGATTACCTTGTAGCTAACGTAGGTAAGAAGGATATTAAGCCAGCATTAGTTAATACACCAATCGGTTCTCAGTATAACCAGCCACTCCTTGAATTCTCAGGAAGCTGTGCAGGATGTGCAGAGACATCATACGCAAGATTAATTACACAGTTATTTGGTGAGCAGATGTACATTTCAAACGCAACAGGTTGTTCTTCAATCTGGGGCGGTCCAGCAGCTACATCACCATATACAGTAAATAAGGATACATTAAAGGGACCAGCTTGGGCTAACTCATTATTCGAGGATAACGCAGAACATGGTTTTGGTATGTATCTTGGACAGAAGGTTCTTCGTGACCAGGCTATCGCTAAGATAGAAGAGATGGCTGCATCTGAAAAGGCTTCAGAAAGCTTTAAGGCAGCAGCAGCTAAGTACCTTGAAACAAAGAACGATACTAAGGCTAATACACCAGCTACAGAAGCTCTTATTGCAGAACTTGAGAAGGCAGCAGCAGATGGATGCCCTACAGCTCCAGAAGTACTTGCTAAGAAGGATTATCTTGCTAAGAAGTCTGTATGGATCTTCGGTGGTGATGGTTGGGCTTACGATATCGGTTTCGGCGGTCTTGACCATGTACTTGCTTCAGGTGAGAATGTAAATGTTATGGTATTTGATACAGAAATGTATTCTAATACAGGTGGACAGGCTTCTAAGGCTTCTAATATCGGTGAAGTTTGCCAGTTCGCAGCAGCTGGTAAGGAAATCGGCAAGAAGTCACTTGCTGAAATCGCTATGAGCTATGGCTATGTATATGTAGCACAGATTGCACTTGGTGCTAATCCAGCTCAGGCATTAAAGGCTATCGAAGAAGCTGAAAACTACAATGGACCATCATTAATCATTGGTTATGCTCCTTGTGAACTTCACGGTATCGCTAAGGGTGGAATGAACCATTGTCAGGATGAAATGAAGAAGGCTGTTAAGGCTGGATATTGGAACCTCTTCTCATTCAACCCAGCATTAAAGGCTGAAGGAAAGAATCCATTTACATTAACATCTAAGGCTGGCGATGGCTCATATCAGGATTTCCTTAACAACGAAGCACGTTATACACGTCTTGTTAAGCCATTCCCTGAAAGAGCAGAAAAGCTCTTCGCTAAGTCAGAAGAAGTTGCTAATGAAAGATACGAACATTTACAGAGACTTGTTGAATTATACAAGTAATTGTAATTAAATACCTGGGTAATTATTGTTATGCATAATTATTCGGATATTGAGGTTATGAACCCCTTAACATATAATTTAATTGTTAAGGGGTTCTTTTTTAAACAAAAGATTGGAGGCTTGTATGAGTGGAAAAGGTGCATTAAAAAATAAAAAAGTAGAAGTAATAGCATTGGTAATCCTTGCGGCTTTTATAGTTGCACTTGGATTCCTTGTATACAGGCATAATAAGAATAAAGACTTTATATATGATAAGCATTTACAGGATAATGTTATAACAATTAATAGTGAGAATATAACTTTGAAAGATTTTTCTTATTATGTGTATGTTGTAGAGAAAAAGATAAATGAGATGGCATTACAATATAATCCTGATGATGCTAACGATTTTTGGAATACATATTTTAAGAATTCACTTGACAGTGTGTTTACAAGGGATTATGCTAAACAACTGGCGATAGATTTATGTGAGTATGATTATATAATGGAAAATGAGTCAACGGTATATAATCTATATCTGACAGATGGCGAAAAGGAATCGTGCAGGTCAAATGCGCACGATACTTATGAAGATATGTCTGAAAAAGCTCATAATAATACTAAGCTGACAGAGGATGATATATATAACGTCTTATGTCGGAAAAAGCTTGTTGAGAAATATGTAACAAGGGCTGCGCAGAAGATACAGGAAGAAGGTTTTGAGGGCGACAGTTCATTATTTAATTATGATGGCGATTTCTATAAAGAAAAGATTAAGACTAAATATGATGTTACTGAGAATGACAAGCTGCTGGATAAAATAACTATGGGCAGAGTGACGGTTAATTAGAACGGAACACTTTAGCTGACAAGGAGAAAGACAATGACAAAGGATATGACAAAGGGTTCGCCCCTTAGACTGATTCTTGGATTTGCATTTCCAATGCTTCTTGGAATGCTTTTTCAGCAATTTTATAATCTTGTTGACACAATGATAGTTGGTAAGACGCTTGGTGTGTCAGCACTGGCTGGTGTTGGCGCAACAAGCTCTATCAATTTTATGATTATTGGTTTTTGTATGGGTATATGCAGTGGTTTTGCTATTCCGGTTGCACAGCAGTTTGGTGCAGGCAAATATAGTGAACTTAGAAAGTATGTATTCAATGGATATGTGTGCAGTGTAGTATTTGCAGTTGTTATGACGATATTATCAGTTGTATTCTGTGCGCCGATATTAAGACTGCTTAACACGCCAGATGATATATTTATGCACGCTTATAATTATATTGTGATTATATTTGCAGGTATTCCAACAGTATTTTTATATAATATAGTGTCAGGTATAATTCGTTCGCTTGGTGACAGCAAGACACCTGTATATTTTCTTGTGTTATCATCAGTTATAAATATAGCTTTGGATTTCATACTTATATTATATGCCAAGATGGGTGTTGCAGGAGCAGGAGTTGCAACAGTTGTATCGCAGCTTATATCAGGAGTTGGCTGTACAATATATATGTACAAGAAGTTTGACATACTTAAGGGAACTAAGCAGGAGAAAGTAATAAGCAAAAGACATATAAGCAACCTGTGCTTCATAGGAGTTCCTATGGGACTTCAGTATTCGATAACAGCGATAGGAAGTACAATACTTCAGGCGGCAGTAAATGGACTTGGTTCGTCATATGTAGCGGCTATGACAGCAGGTTCTAAGATGTTTAACTTTACCTGCTGTCCATTTGACGCGCTTGGTTCTACAATGGCAACATATGGAGGACAGAATGTTGGTGCTGGAAAGATAGACAGACTTGGAAAGGGAATAAAAGCTGCAATGTTAATAGGTGCTGTATACAGTGTTGTGGCACTTGTGGTATTATATTTCTCGGCTGATTATATTGCACTTCTGTTCGTTGATGCAGGAGAAACTGCAATTATAGAATTAACAAGAAGATTTATAATGGCATCAGCATTGTTCTATATTCCGCTTACAGGTGTTAATGTATACAGATTTTGCATACAGGGAATGGGCTTTTCGGTATTCGCTATATTAGCAGGTGTATTTGAAATGCTTGCAAGAACACTTGTTGCAATACTTTTAATTCCACATATTGGATTTAACGGTGCGTGTCTTGCCAACCCAGCGGCGTGGATAGCGGCGGATTTATTCTTAATTCCAGCATTTATACACTGCTGTAATAAGCTTAAGAGATATGAATAAAATCACAGTAATAGGGCAATCTTAATGTTATAGTTATTCGCTCAGGGCTGTTGGTGATATTACATCACAGCACTGTGCGGTAATGTTAGCTGGTTGAGATGATATGAAAGGATGCCTATAATGAGTGATTTTAGCTGTGATGTTAAACAGAATATTAAAAGGTTGGAAACCAGTCTTAACGTAGAACGTAATTTTGATATACTTCAGAGAGAAGTGACGATTGCGGGACGTAAGGCTGGCTTCTTTTTTATAGATGGATTTGTTCAGGAAGATATGGTCGAGAAGCTTATGCAGTTCTTTTATTCATTGAAAGAATCGGACATAACAAGTCTTGATGCGTTTCTGGAGAAGGGTATGCCTTATACAGAGGTTACAAGGAGTGGAAATGTTGATAATGTTATAACGCAGTTTCTGTCCGGCGTGTCTATTATGACAATAGACGGTTTTGATGAGTGTCTGTTAATAGATTGCAGGACATATCCAATGCGTTCAGTATCAGAGCCGTGGAAAGACAGGGTGTTAAGAGGTTCAAGGGACGGATTTGTGGAAACACTTGTATCTAATGCGGCACTTTTAAGAAGAAGGATACGTGACCCAAGATTTTCTATGGAATTATATGGAGTTGGCAGACGTTCACGTTCAGATGTTGCGATATGTTATATATCTGACTCTGTTGACCAGAGTGTTCTTAATAGAATGAGAAAGCTCATACAATCAATAGATGTTGATGCGCTTACTATGAATATAGAAAGCCTTGCAGAGTGTATGTTCACGCATAAATGGATTAACCCGTTTCCGAAATTTAAGTACTCAGAACGCCCAGATACCGCGACAGCCGCAATACTTGATGGAAATATTGTAATTATGGTCGACAATTCTCCCGCAGTTATGATAATTCCTGCCTCTATCTTTGATATTATAGAGGAAGCAGATGATTTTAACTTTTCACCAATGATAGGCTCATATCTTAGAATTACAAGATTTTTCTTCTCTATTGTGACGTGGATATTAACTCCGTTATGGCTGCTTTTTGTAAACAATCCTGACTGGGTTCCCGAATTTATGAAATTCGTGCTTATAACAGATGACATAACTGTGCCTGTGCTTTTACAGCTCCTTATACTTGAGCTTGCAGTTGACGGTCTTAAACTTGCGGCAGTCAACACACCGACTATGTTATCAACACCTTTAAGTATCGTAGCAGGTATTGTTGTTGGTGAATATGCAGTGAGTTCGGGCTGGTTTAATCCGGAGGCACTTCTTTATATGGCAGTTGTAACAGTAGGAACTTATGGTCAGACAAACTTTGAAATGGGTTACGCATTTAAGTTCTTAAGGGTGCTTACGCTTATACTCACACAGATATTTAATCTTGGTGGATTTATTGCAGGAGTTGTAATATCGGTGCTTATGATAGCATTTAACAGGACTATAACGGGTAAGAGTTATATATATCCGCTTATTCCATGGGATGGGAAAATGCTTAAGAGGAAGGTACTTAGGGTCAGACTGCCGCATAGTTATAAATAGAGAAGTATGAATTGATAATGCAAGTTTATATAATTTTTCTAATTAATTCCGCTTTTATTAATGGTAATTCCCAATAAATGTGATACACTAATATTATTAATGGAATTGTATTGTGATTTATTGACAATCTATGAGCGATGGAGGAATTATGAGCAAGGTAATCGGAATTGATTTGGGAACAACTAATAGCTGTGTGGCGGTTATAGAAGGCGATACACCTACAGTTATAACTAATAGTGAAGGTTATAGAACCACACCATCAGTTGTTGCATTTACCAAGAATAAAGAACGTCTTGTTGGCGATACAGCAAGAAGACAAGCTTCGGTTAATTCGGACAGAACCATTTTCTCTATCAAAAGATATATGGGTACAGATTATAAGAAGAAGATAGATGGCAAGTCGTATACACCACAGGAGATTTCGGCATATATTTTGATGAAGTTAAAGAAGGATGCGGAGAATTTTCTGGGTGAGGAAGTTACAGATGCTGTAATTACTGTACCGGCATATTTTAATGATGCGCAGAGGCAGGCGACTAAGGACGCGGGTAAGATAGCTGGTCTTAATGTTCTTAGAATTATTAATGAGCCGACAAGTGCGGCACTTGCATATGGACTTGATAATGGCAATCCTCAGAAGATACTTGTGTATGACCTTGGTGGAGGAACATTTGACGTTTCAGTTATTGATATAGGCGATAATGTTATTGAAGTGCTTGCAACATCAGGCGATAATCATCTTGGTGGAGATGACTTTGATGCAAGGCTTGTTAATTATCTTGTTGACCGTTTTAAAGAAACTGACGGAATTAATCTTTCTAAAGATGCCTCAGCTATGCAGAGATTAAGAGAAGAGGCAGAGAAGGCTAAGAAGGAATTGTCATCTGCATTTAATGCCAATATTAATCTTCCATTTATTGCGATGGCGAAAGACGGACCACATCATATGGATATGAATATTTCAAGACAGCAGTTTAATGAGTTGACGGCTGACCTTGTTGATAAGACAGTTATTCCAGTTGAGAATGCCCTTCACGATGCAGGACTTAGCAAGAATGATATAGGTATGGTGCTTCTTGTCGGAGGTTCTACAAGAATTCCGGCAGTTCAGGATAAGGTAAGACAGATTATGGGCAAAGAGCCGTCAAGAAATCTTAATCCTGATGAGTGCGTAGCTCTTGGTGCGGCTGTTCAGGGAGGCAAGCTTGGTAACCAGCTTATGCCGGGTTCTGCGGCATCGGAGATTATTCTTATGGATGTAACTCCATTGTCATTGTCGATAGAGACTGTTGGAGGAATTGCAAGCAGGCTTATAGAGCGTAACACTACTATACCTACAAGGCACAGCCAGATATTTACGACTGCGGGCAATTTCCAGACATCAGTAGATATCAAGGTATTTCAGGGTGAGAGAAGATTTACAAGGGATAATAAGCTTTTGGGTAATTTCAAGCTTAATGGAATTAAGAGAGCTATGGCAGGCGTGCCTCAGATTGAGGTAACATTTGATATTGATGCAAATGGAATTGTTAATGTATCAGCTAAAGACCTTGGAACTGGAAGAGAGCAGTCTATTACTATAATTTCAAGCTCTAATATGTCAGAGGAAGAGATTGAGCGTGCCAAGTGGGAAGCAGAAGTGTATGGCGAGCAGGATAAGAAGAATGAAGAATACTGGAATTCGCATATTGAAGCTGAGAATACATTAAAGAGAGCTGAGGGCGAATACAGCCAGAATAAAAAGGTCTGGGACAGAACTAAGAAGAAGGCTGTAAAGGAAGCTATGAACCAGTTGAAAAGACTTGTTGTTAAATGTAAGCCAGAGAAGATGAATGCTGATTTGGCACATCAGTTAGATGAGCTTAGAATTAATCTTGAAAATGTTTTGAATAATTAACAGAAATCTGATATTATCTATAGAGTGTTATTTTATAGATAATATCAGTTTTTTATATAGATGTATACAGAATGGGAGGCAGATAAGTGGCAGCAGGTTCGACATATGGAAATATTTTTAAGTTTATGACTTGGGGTGAATCTCATGGTGAGGGACTTGGAGTTGTTGTTGATGGTTGTCCGGCAGGGATTTCTCTTTGTGAAGAAGATATACAGAAGTTTCTTAACAGAAGAAAACCAGGACAGTCAAAGTACACTACACCTAGGAAAGAAGATGATAAAGTAAGCATTTTGTCAGGTGTATTTGAAGGAAAGACGACAGGAACACCAATTTCTATGGTGGTATATAATAAAACACAGCGTTCAGCAGATTATTCTGAGATAGCAGGCTATTACAGACCAGGACACGCAGATTATACATTTGACGAGAAATATGGTTTCAGGGATTACAGAGGCGGCGGACGAAGCTCTGGAAGGGAAACTATAGGCAGGGTTGCGGCAGGAGCAATAGCCGTTAAGATATTAGAGAAACTTGGAATAAATGTATGCGCATATTCATCAAGAATTGGTGGAATTAATATAGATTATAATAATTTCGATTTGAATGAACGTGATAATAACGCATTTAATATGCCAGACAGCAATGCCGCGGCGCAGGTTGAGAAGTATGCTGATGAAAAGTTAAAAGAGCAGGATTCAATGGGCGGAATAATTGAGTGTGTTGTAACTGGCATGATGGCAGGCGTTGGTGATCCTGTATTTGAAAAGCTAGATGCTAATCTTGCCAAGGCTATAATGTCTATTGGTGCTGTAAAAGGCTTTGAAATAGGCGACGGATTTGCGGCTGCGGACAGTACAGGAAGTACGAATAATGACAGTTTTACTATTAAGGACGGAAAAGTTGTCAAAAAGACTAATCACAGCGGCGGTGTGCTTGGCGGTATGAGTGATGGTTCTGATATAATAATAAGAGCGGCAGTCAAGCCTACACCTTCAATAGCAAGAACTCAGGAAACTGTTAATAAATCAGGTGAAGATATAGAGATATCAATAAAAGGAAGACACGACCCAATGATAGTGCCAAGAGCTGTAGTTGTTGTTGAGGCGATGACAGCAGTTACCCTTGTGGATATGATATTTGCTAATATGACATCAAGAATTGACAGAATAGCAGAGTTTTATAAGAGAGATTAATCAAGGATTATATATTTTAAGACAGAGCGGTTGAGAAATATAGGTTATATATTTAAGGGTAAATAATATAAGATTATATAATAAGGAAAGAGAGAATATGTACAAAATATTAAAGACAGATGGAAGAGCGAAAAGAGCTGAATTTACAACAGTTCACGGAACTGTACAGACACCTGTATTTATGAATGTTGGAACAGTTGCGGCTATTAAGGGTGCAGTTGCTACAACAGATTTACAGGAAATAGGAACACAGATTGAGTTATCCAATACTTATCATCTTCACGTAAGACCAGGTGATAAGCTTATAAAGGAACTTGGCGGACTTCATAAATTTATGAACTGGAACAAGCCTATACTTACAGATTCAGGCGGATTTCAGGTGTTCTCACTTGCAGGACTTCGTAAGATTAAAGAAGAAGGCGTTACTTTCCAGTCACATATAGATGGACATAAGATATTTATGGGTCCGGAAGAAAGTATGCAGATTCAGTCTAATCTTGGTTCGACTATAGCGATGGCATTTGACGAGTGTGCGCCAGCTAAGGCAGATAGAAAGTACATTGTTAACTCAGTTGAGAGAACTACAAGATGGCTTGAGCGTTGTAAGAAGGAGATGAACCGACTTAATTCGCTTGAAGACACTATCAATAAGAACCAGTTGTTATTTGGTATTAATCAGGGTGCGGTCTATGATGATATAAGAATTGACCACGCAAAGCGTATATCAGAGCTTGACCTTGACGGATATGCAGTTGGCGGTCTTGCCGTAGGTGAAACACACGAAGAAATGTATCACGTTCTTGATGAGGTTGTTCCATACCTTCCACAGAATAAGCCAACATATCTTATGGGTGTTGGTACACCAGCAAATATTTTAGAGTCAGTTGACAGGGGTATTGATTTCTTTGACTGTGTATATCCATCAAGAAATGGACGTCACGGACACGTGTATACAAAGTTTGGAAAGATTAATCTTTTCAATGCAAAGTATGAAAAGGATACATCACCTATCGAGGAGGGCTGTCAGTGTCCAGCTTGTAGGAATTATTCAAGAGCATATATAAGACATCTGCTTAAGGCTAAGGAAATGCTTGGAATGAGACTCTGCGTGCTTCATAACCTTTACTTCTATAATCACCTTATGGAAGATATCAGGGGTGCTATTGATGCGGGCAATTATAAGAGTTTTAAGGATGAGAGATTGTATCTGCTTAAGACTTATGATAAGAAATAATTAGTTGGAAGTATATAATAATTAAGAAGAAAACAGCAATGAACATTAATTGTAATATGTTTGTTGCTGTTTTTTATATTTAAAATTAAATATGTGATTAAAATTAAAAATAAACAAAAAAGTTGTTTTAATATCAATAATGGCATATAATATGTATATCGGAGGTGGGAAAATGAAGTTATTACACGTTAAAGCCAATAATTTTAAAAATTGTAAAGAAGGATATGAGATTGACTTTGTAGCTAAATCTAAAAAGACAGCAGAAGATAAAGAATATGAATTGCAGGAAGTAGCTGATGGATTGTATGTGTATAATACGCTTGCATTTATTGGGAAAAATGCTTCGGGAAAGACAACAGCGGTAGAGTTGTTAGATGCATGTTATTCAATACTTGGAGAATTTCGTCTTGAAGGCAGAAATTATTCATATGATAATGTTGAATTAATAATGGATTTTTATTATAATGGATATATATATAAATATGAAACAATATTAACAAATAGTGATGCTATAGGCTCGAAGGCATTTTTTACTAATCAGAAAATATATAAAAAGAAATATTACAAAACAAAGTTAAAAAGTATATATGCGGATAAAGATTTTGAAGAAGTAAATGTTATGGGGGAATTGCCAGAGGATACATCAAAGGTGTTCTTCATATTAAAAAAGAGAAAAACCAGAGCAATATATTTTGATAGTTATGGAAAAGGCATCGATACCTATAAATTGGTATTTGCGGCTTTAAAAGATTACAATATATCATCTGATATATTAGGGACAGTCGTATCTATATTTGATGAGAATATTACTGATGTACAGCAGATAGATGAGCATAATTACCGTGTAAAGCTGTGTGGAAAGGAAGAGAATATTTCAGATAAAGAACTGCTATACAGATTATCAAGTGGAACAACCAAAGGAATGTTATTATATATTCTTATGGTGGCATCTGTAAGAAATGGATTTGACCTGATTATAGATGAAATAGAAAATCATTTTCATAAGACTTTAGTTGAGAATATGTTAAGTCTGTATAAGGATAAAAGAGTTAATAAGAGTAATGCGACATTGATATTTACAACACATTATTGTGAGCTTCTTGATGTGTTTAACCGTCAGGATAATATATATATATCCAAATCATCAGATAAGGTATATCTCACAAGTATGTATGAGGGTTATAATATAAGACCGGAGTTATTAAAGAGCAGGCAGTTTTATAATAATGTATTTGATACAGCAGTTAATTACGATGAGCTGATGAACTTAAAGAGGGAGCTTAGGGGATGAGATACTTAATAATGTGTGAAGGTCCTAATGAAAAAGAGATAATTAATATTCTGTTGGAGAATGATTGTCTTGGCAATAAGACATTTGGATATATTACAGAAGATGAACTTCTGGGGTTGACAGTTTATCACGCAAGGCAGATTAAAAAATCTGGTATTGTACAGATGGAATTAAATATGTGTGCAGATGAGGTTGCGGTATTAAGAATAGGAGATAAGCAGAGTGATAAATTAGATATTCCTAAGGAGTATTTGCTGTATTATGGTGCATAAATATTTAAAATCATAAAAATGCTATAAATTTATCATTAAACAATGGACATATGACCACAATTAAGGTATTATAACAATATTGAGCCTATATGAAGGCAAGTAATTAGGAGGAATATATATGGGACAGCTTGGTATTATTGTAGTATATGTAGTTGCACTTGGTGCATTAATGTACTTTTTCGCAATTAAGCCACAGAAGAAACAGCAGAAAGAACAGCAGCAGCTTATGGACTCTATGGAGATAGGTGATTATGTTCTTACAACAAGTGGTTTCTATGGTGTTATTCTTGATATAACAGAAGATGATGTTATCGTTGAATTTGGTAACAATAAGAACTGCCGTATAACAATGCAGAAGAAAGCGATTGCTCAGGTAGAAAAGCCAGCTTCATCAGAAGAATAATCAGAGAGAATAATAAATCAGAATTAAAAGATATAAGCTTCCAGTGCCAGTAAATGGTACTGGAAGCTTTTTTGTGTAATAGGAAATTCTATATCAGTTATTATATCCGGTCACTGTCAAATTTTAATGAAAATAGGCGTTTTGGTACTGCCGATATTGTACAAATACTTGAAAAATGCACTATTATGGAGTAATATATTAACCAATAGCCTGAAAGTGGGTTAATAAACTTAAGTAGGGCGTTAGTACAAGAAGGAAAGGCAGGATATGTTATGGATTGTAAAATAACTTTAATTCCAGGTGATGGAATCGGACCAGAGATAGTCGCAGAAGCAGTTAAAGTATTAAATGCAGTGGCTGACAAATATGGACATAAGTTCGATTATACGAAGATTTTAATGGGAGGCTGCTCTATTGATGAGTGTGGGGTACCTCTTACAGATGAGGCAGTAGCAATTGCTAAGGCTTCAGGTGCAGTGCTTCTTGGTGCTGTTGGTGGCAACGTGGGTAACTCAAGATGGTATGATGTTGCACCTAACCTAAGACCAGAGGCAGGATTATTAAAGATTCGTAAGGATTTGGAGTTATTTGCTAATATTCGTCCTGCATATTTATACAATGAGTTAAAGGCAGCCTGCCCTCTTAAGGAAGAGATAATCGGCGATGGCTTCGATATGGTTATTATGAGAGAGCTTACTGGTGGTCTTTACTTTGGTAAAAGACACACAGAAGAAGTTGACGGACTTATGACTGCCGTAGATACTCTTACATATAATGAAGAAGAGATTAGAAGAATAGCAATCAAGGGCTTTGAGATTGCTATGAAGAGAAGAAAGAAAGTAACAAGTGTTGATAAGGCAAATGTACTTGATTCATCAAGACTTTGGAGAAAGATTGTACACGAAGTTGCTAAAGATTATCCAGAAGTTGAATTAGAGGATATGCTTGTAGATAACTGCGCTATGCAGCTTGTTATGAATCCGGGACAGTTTGATGTAATTCTTACAGAGAATATGTTCGGTGACATTCTTTCAGATGAAGCAAGTATGATAACAGGTTCTATCGGTATGTTATCATCAGCAAGCCTTGGTAAGACTAAGTTAGGCTTATATGAGCCAAGCCACGGTTCAGCACCAGATATAGCAGGAAAGAATATAGCTAACCCTATAGCAACTATCCTTTCAGCAGCTATGATGTTAAGATATTCACTTGACCTTGATAAGGAAGCAGATGCTATTGAGGCAGCAGTTGCGGCAGTTCTTAAGGAAGGTTATAGAACAACAGACATTTATTCAGAAGGCTGTACAAATGTCGGAACAGACAAGATGGGTGACCTTATAGCAGAGAGAGTATAAATAAAGTATATAAAGTAATGATAAATGTTCCTTGGCAGCATAATGTATAAAAGCTGGATAATTAGTGAAGCAGTATAATGTATGAAGGCTTAACGAATAGTGGAATAAGTTATGTATTTTAAGTAAGTATGCGAGCCAAGAGAACATTTTAACTTAAAGAATTAGATTTACAAGGAGAATAGTTATGGTAAGTGATAACGCAAGAAGCGGTATGCAGCAGGCACCTGCTCGAAGCCTTTTTAATGCACTTGGCTTCACCGCAGAAGAAATGAAGAAACCTATGATTGGTATTGTAAGTTCATATAATGAAATAGTACCAGGTCATATGAATATTGATAAGATTGTTAATGCAGTTAAGTTAGGAGTAGCAGAAGCTGGTGGCGTTCCAGTAGTATTCCCAGCTATCGCAGTGTGTGATGGTATTGCTATGGGACACGTTGGTATGAAGTACTCTTTAGTAACAAGAGATTTAATAGCTGACTCTACAGAATGTATGGCTATTGCACATCAGTTTGATGGACTTGTTATGGTACCTAACTGTGATAAGAATGTTCCAGGACTTCTTATGGCAGCAGCAAGACTTAATCTTCCTACAGTATTTGTATCAGGTGGTCCTATGCTTGCAGGTCACGTAAAGGGTAAGAAGAGAAGTCTTTCATCTATGTTTGAGGCAGTTGGTTCATATGCCGCTGGAACAATGACAGAAGAAGATGTTCTTGAATTTGAGGAAAAGGTATGTCCTACTTGTGGTTCTTGCTCAGGTATGTATACAGCTAACTCAATGAACTGTCTTACAGAAGCTCTTGGTATGGGACTTCGTGGAAATGGAACAATCCCAGCCGTATATTCAGAGAGAATTAAGCTTGCTAAGCACGCTGGTATGGCAGTTATGGATATGGTTAATAAGGGTATTACAGCAAGAGATATTATCACAAAGGATTCTATTATGAATGCACTTACTGTTGATATGGCACTTGGCTGTTCAACAAATAGTATGTTACATCTTCCAGCTATTGCACACGAGATTGGTTTTGATTTTGATATTAAGTTCGCTAACCCAATAAGTGAAAAGACACCTAATCTCTGCCACCTTGCACCAGCAGGCCCTACATATATGGAAGATCTTAATGAAGCCGGTGGTGTATATGCAGTTATGAAGGAGCTTGCTGATATTGGACTTCTTAATACAGATTGTATGACAGTATCAGGAAAGACAATCGGTGAGTGCATTGCAACAGCTTATAACAGAGATGAAGAAGTCATAAGACCAGTTGATAAGCCATATAGTAAGACAGGAGGTCTTGCAGTCCTTTCTGGTAACCTTGCACCAGATGGTTCAGTTGTTAAGCGTTCAGCAGTTGTTGATGAAATGCTTGTACACGAAGGTCCAGCAAGAGTATTTGACTGTGAAGAAGATGCTATTGCAGCTATCAAGGGTGGAAAGATTGTACCTGGTGATGTTGTTGTTATCAGATATGAAGGTCCTAAGGGTGGTCCTGGTATGAGAGAAATGCTTAACCCAACATCAGCTATTGCTGGTATGGGACTTGGTTCATCAGTTGCTCTTATTACAGATGGACGTTTCTCAGGTGCAAGCCGTGGTGCTTCTATCGGACACGTTTCACCAGAAGCAGCAGTAGGCGGCCCTATTGCTTTAGTAGAGGAAGGCGATATCATAAGCATTGATATTCCAGGCTTAAAGCTTGAACTTAAAGTTTCTGATGAAGAACTTGCCGCAAGAAAAGCAAAATGGCAGCCAAGAGAACCTAAGGTAACAACAGGATATCTTAAGAGATATGCTTCAATGGTTACATCAGGTAACAGAGGTGCTATCTTAAAGACACCAGAGGCTTAATAGGTATATTTACTATAAAAGAATTGTGCAACATTTTAAATTTGATTATTTATAGTAGAGCTAAAATATATATTATAGAAATATAATGAAAGGAAGACAGACTAATGATATTAAATGGTTCAGAGATTATAGTTGAATGTTTAAAAGAACAGGGCGTAGATACTGTATTTGGATACCCAGGTGGAGCCATTCTTAACGTCTATGATGCGTTATATAAACATTCGGATGAGATAACACATATTCTTACATCTCACGAGCAGGGTGCATCACACGCCGCAGACGGATATGCGAGAGCAACAGGCAAGGTTGGTGTATGTTTTGCAACATCAGGTCCTGGTGCTACTAATCTTGTAACAGGTATTGCTACAGCTATGATGGATTCAATTCCAATCGTTGCCATTACTTGTAATGTTACACTTCCACTCCTTGGAAGAGATAGTTTTCAGGAAGTAGATATAGCTGGAATAGTTATGCCTATTACTAAGCACAGTTTTATTGTAAAGGACGTAAAGGATCTTGCCTCTACATTAAGAAGAGCATTTAAGATAGCAAAGGAAGGACGTCCGGGTCCTGTTCTTGTTGATATAACTAAAGATGCAACAGCTAATGAGTGCGATTACATTAAAGAAACTCCTAAGCCAATTGAGAGAGTTACAGATACAATCACAGAAGAAGATGTAGAAAATGCAGTTGCTATGATTAAGGCTGCCAAGAAGCCATATGTATTTGTTGGCGGCGGCGTTATTGCATCAGAAGCTTCTGATGAATTAAGAAAATTTGTTAAAAAGGTAGATGCGCCTGTATGTGATACACTTATGGGTAAAGGTGCTTTTGATGGTTCAGACCCTCATTATACGGGTATGCTTGGTATGCACGGAACTAAGACATCTAACTTTGGTGTGTCGGAATGTGACCTTCTTATTACAATTGGTGCAAGATTTTCTGACCGGGTTACAGGAAATACTAAGAAATTTGCAAAGAATGCGAAAATTCTCCAGTTCGATGTAGATGCGGCTGAGGTTAATAAGAACATACATACAGATGCTTCTGTAATAGGTGATGCGGCAGAGATACTTAAGAGAGTTAATGCCAAGCTTGAGCAGTTAGAGCATACAGAATGGCTGGAACATATCAAAGATTACGAAGAAAAATTCCCTATGAAGTACAGAAAAGATGTTCTTAACGGACCATATATTATGGAAAAGATATATGAGATTACAAATGGAGATGCAATTATATCTACAGATGTAGGACAGCACCAGATGTGGGCTGCACAGCATTATAAGTTCAAAAATCCAAGAACACTTCTTACATCAGGTGGGCTTGGGACAATGGGATACGGACTTGGCGCAAGCATAGGTGCTAAGGTTGGCTGTCGTGATAAGGTTGTAATTAATATAGCAGGAGATGGCTGTTTCCGTATGAATATGAATGAGATTGCAACAGCTACACGTTACAATATTCCAATTATCGAAGTTATATTTAATAACCACGTTCTTGGTATGGTACGCCAGTGGCAGGATCTTTTCTATGGACAGCGTTATTCAGCAACAGTACTTAACGATCAGGTTGATTTTGTTAAGGTATCAGAAGGTATGGGTGCTAAGGCATACCGCGTATCAGATATAGAAAGCTTTGAGAAGGCCCTTAAAGAAGCTATCGAGCTTAATATACCTTGTGTCATTGAATGTGATATATGCAAAGATGATAAGGTATTCCCTATGGTTGCACCTGGAGCACCTATATCAGAAGCATTTGACAGAGATGATCTTAACAAAAAGGAGGGCGCTAACTAAGCGCCAGCCTTTTGGTACTAAAAAAAATACAGCAAATACTTTATTATGTTAAAATATTAACTTGACAGAGTAATTTAGCAGGAATACAATAAATGTTAATAAATTTTTAATATATTAAGTTATTTTGAATATATTTACTTATGATTAAAGGTTTATGATTAATTATTGAAATGAATCAGGAGGAAGAGAAAGTGGCAAGAGTTTATAACTTTAGTGCAGGTCCAGCAGTATTACCCGAAGAAGTATTAAGGGAAGCAGCAGATGAGATGTTAGATTACCAGGGTTCTGGTCAGTCGGTTATGGAGATGAGCCATCGTTCCAAGGTTTACGATAACATCATCAAGGAAGCTGAAAAAGACTTAAGAGAGCTTATGAATATACCTGATAATTACAAGGTATTATTCCTTCAGGGCGGTGCATCGCAGTTCTTCGCAGAAGTTCCAATGAACCTTATGAAGAACAAAAAAGCAGCTTATATTATCACTGGCCAGTGGGCTAAGAAAGCATTTAATGAAGCTAAAATCTATGGTGAGGCTGTTGCTGTAGCTTCCTCAGAGGATAAGACATATTCATACATACCAGATTGTTCAGATCTTGATATTCCAGAGGATGCAGATTATGTATACATCTGTGAGAACAACACAATATACGGAACAAAGTATAAGACACTCCCTAATACTAAGGGACATATACTTGTATCAGATGTTTCATCTTGTTTCTTATCAGAACCAATTGATGTAACAAAATATGGTGTAGTATACGGCGGAGTTCAGAAGAATATCGGACCTGCTGGTGTTGTTATTGCAATTATCAGAGAAGACCTTATAACAGATGACGTACTTCCAGGAACACCAACAATGTTAAAGTGGAAGACACAGGCTGATGCAGATTCTCTTTATAATACACCTCCTTGCTACAACATTTATATCTGCGGCAAGGTATTTAAGTGGATTAAGAAAATGGGTGGACTTTCAGCTATGAAAGAACATAATGAGAAGAAGGCTAAAATTCTTTATGATTTCCTTGATGAGTCTAAGATGTTCAAGGGAACAGTTGTTAAGGAAGACCGTTCACTTATGAATGTTCCTTTTGTAACAGGTGATAAGGAACTTGATGCTAAGTTTGTTAAAGAAGCAGAAGCTGCTGGATTTGTAAATCTTAAGGGTCACAGAACAGTTGGCGGTATGAGAGCTTCTATCTACAATGCAATGCCAATCGAAGGTGTTGAGAAGTTAGTTGAATTTATGAAGAAGTTCGAAAAGGAGAATGCCTAATGATTAACGTAAATTGTCTTAATAATATAGCTTCTGTAGGTCTTGACCTTTTCTCAAGCGATTATAATGCTAATGCAGCATTTGAAGAAGCAGATGCAGTACTTGTAAGAAGTGCTAAGATGCACGATATGGAATTACCAGATAATCTTCTTGCTATAGCAAGAGCTGGTGCTGGTGTTAATAATATTCCACTTGATAAATGTGCAGATAAGGGTATCGTTGTATTTAATACACCAGGTGCTAATGCCAATGCAGTTAAGGAACACGTTCTTGCAGCTTTACTTTTAGCTTCAAGAGATTTACTTGGAGGTATCAAGTGGGTAGAAGATAATAAAGATGATGCAGATATTGCAAAGTCAGCAGAAAAGGCTAAGAAAGCATTTGCTGGTAAAGAAATCAAGGGCAAGAAGCTTGGTGTTATCGGACTTGGTGCTATCGGACAGTTAGTTGCTAATGCAGCTATAAGCCTTGGAATGGAAGTATATGGATATGACCCATATCTTTCAGTTAATGCAGCTTGGAATCTTTCAAGCGAAGTTAAGCATATTGTTAATGTTGAGGATATATATAAGGAATGTGATTATATTACAATCCACGTACCAGCGCTTGACAGCACTAAGGGTATGATTAATAAGGCAGCATTTGATATGATGAAGAAGGGTACAGTTGTTATCAACTGTGCAAGAGATGTACTTGTTGATGAGCCAGCTATTCTTGATGCTATCAAGTCTGGCAAGGTTGCTAAGTATGTTACAGATTTCCCTAACACAACAACAGCAGGACAGGAGGGAGTTATCGTACTTCCACATCTTGGTGCTTCAACAGCAGAAGCAGAAGACAACTGTGCAGTTATGGCAGTTAAGGAATTAAGAAACTTCATCGAAAATGGTAATATTGTTAATTCAGTTAATTACCCAGCCTGTGATTGTGGCGTATGTACATCAGCAGGCAGAGTTACAGTATGCCATAAGAATGTTCCAGCAATCATCAGCAAGCTTACAAGCGTTATGGGTGATGCAGGCATTAACATCGAATCTATGGATAACAAGTCAAGAGGAGATTATGCTTACTCTGTTCTTGATACAGGTTCAGCTATCACAGAAGATGTAACAGCTAAGCTTTCAGCTATAGATGGTGTTATTAAGGTAAGAGTTGTTAAGTAATTACAAAATTTAGCAGCGATAATTTATTCTGGATAATTAAGAATAATAAATATTATATAATTTATTTTGGCAGGTGTGGAATTCGTTTTGCACCTGCTTTTTTGCGTGTGAAACAAGCTAGAGGCTCATGTTTATATAATATCTTGGTAGTTGTTAAGATTTTTTATCTTGAGATATACTAAAGGACTATAATAAAACTGAAATCTTGAAAGGCATTAATTATTAATATATAATAATTATATTTATAACAGTAATGAGGAAAGTTTGCGTATAGATGAATATATGTTAAGGGATTAATGATGATATTAAGTATAGATGAAGCTATTTTAGACAAGAGGTAGGAGGAAGCGTGAAAATGGAGAAAAATGGGAAGGAAAATATGTTTAACGAAGCTACTCGTGTCCAAATGCCAGCAATGGTTCATTTGACACGACTTGGTTATACTTATTTTGGAAAAATAACCGAGGATATGGCAGGTACAGTATATGACCCTGATACCAATATCTTAATTGATGTTTTTAAGGAGCAGTTTGCACGGCTTAATCCTACTCACGCAGGAGAAGCGGAACAGACACTGAAAACTATTAGGCAGGAATTAGATAATGATGATATAGGACGCAGTTTTTACGAGCGTTTATCGTCTGTTTCGCCTATTAGATTGGTGGATTTTGAAGAACCCAAGAATAATACATATCATTTTACTGCCGAGTTCACTTGTAAGCGTGACCAAGATGAATTTAGACCAGATATTACATTGTTTATAAATGGACTTCCACTTGTATTTATTGAAGTAAAGAAGCCGAATAATCACGGTGGTATGGTTGCAGAAAGCAAGAGAATGAACCAAAAGAGATTTCCTAATAAAAAATTTAGAAGATTTTTGAATATTACACAGTTGATGATTTTCTCTAATAATATGGAATATGACACTATGGGTGGGATTGTTCCGGTTCAGGGAGCATTCTATTGTACGACGGCAAAACAGTTTGCGCCGTTCAACTGTTTCAGAGAAGAAAATCCTACTAATTTGGATATTGCACCTTATAATGCAGATTTCCCATATAAGGATATTGACCCGATTGTTGAAAAGAAGATATTGACTGACTTTAATTGTCAGGTTATTCATACTTCTCCGGAATATCAAACAAATTTAGATACCTATACACCGACCAATCGTGTACTGACATCTATGTGCAGTCCTGAAAGATTGCTATTTATATTGAAATATGGAATTGCCTATGTTCGTTTTCATAAAGAAATAAATGGCAAGATAGAGTTTATTGAGCAGAAACATATAATGCGTTATCAACAGATGTTTGCTGCCTTAACAGTAAGAAGTAAGATTGATGAAGGTGTTAATTCAGGTGTTATATGGCATACTCAAGGTAGTGGAAAGACAGCCCTTTCTTATTATCTTACTTATGTTCTTTCTGACTATTTCAGCAAGCAAAATAAAGTTGCAAAGTTTTATTTCATTGTTGACCGTCTTGATTTGCTGAAGCAGGCTTCAGAAGAATTTGAAGCTCGTGGATTGGTTGTAAAAACGGCAAGTTCCCGTGCTGAACTTATGGAGCAGTTCCGTAACAATCAGGCACAAGAGGGAAATACGGGAAAACCTGAAATTACAGTTGTAAATATACAGCGTTTTGCTGAGGATAGGTCAAAAGTTGACCTTCCTGCGTATGCAACAAATTTGCAGAGAGTGTTTATTATTGATGAAGCACATAGAGGGTATAAACCAGAAGGCTCATTCTTGGCTAATCTTCTTGATGCAGATAAAAATGCAATAAAGATTGCGTTGACAGGAACACCGCTTTTGAAAGAAGAAAGAGAATCTTGGAGAGTTTTTGGTAATTATATTCATACATACTATTATGACAAATCAATTTTAGATGGATATACGCTGAAAATTATCCGTGAGGATATAGAAACTCAGTATAAAGAGCGACTTTCTGAGATTTACGAAAAACTTGAAACTTTGGTAGAAAAGAAAGACGTAAAGAAAAGTCAGATTATTGAACACGATAATTATGTCAAAGAGTTGCTTAGATATATTATTTCTGACCTAAAGAGATTTAGACAAATTCAGGGAGATAATACGCTCGGCGGTATGGTCGTTTGTGAAACAAGTGAGCAGGCAAGGAAACTGTTTGCATATTTTGATGAAATTCAAGCGGAACTTAATAAAGACGCTTCTATGAAAAGTCATTTGCGAGCTGGACTTATACTTCACGATAGTGATGATAAGGATACAAGAGATAAGATTATTGATGACTTCAAAAATAATATGACAGTTGATATTCTTATCGTTTTCAATATGCTTCTTACCGGATTTGATGCACCAAGATTAAAACGTCTGTATTTGGGACGAAAATTGAAAGACCATAATTTGTTGCAGGCAATTACAAGAGTCAATAGACCGTATAAAGAAAATCATTATGGCTATGTCATTGATTTTGCAGATATAAAAAGGAACTTTGAGGAAACCAATGAAGCGTACCTCAAAGAGCTGAACCGTTTTAATGACCCGAATGAAGTTGGTGCGGGAAATGGAACAGATACATTTAAGCAGGTTATTGAAGACCCGGCAGAACTTATTAAACAAATGCAGGAAGTGCAGCAGGTTCTTTTTAACTACACTACAGATAATGCAGAAGAATTTAGTTCGGAAATATCTACGATTGAGGATAAGCAGGAATTGCTTAAACTTAAAAAAATTCTTATTGCTGCTCGTGATTGTTGTAATTTGGTAAGAACCTTTGGCGATGATGAGTTAAAGGAAACATTTGCAAAAATGGAATTAACAAAATTGCCATCATTGATTTCAGAGGTGCAACATCATATTGATAACATAAATCAGAAAGAACTTTTTGCAAGTGATGATACCACAAAGTTGCTTGTCAATGAAGCAATGGAGGATATTACTTTTAATTTCAGCAAAATCAGTGAGGAAGAATTGAAAATTGTTGGTGGTAAAGACGCAGTGACAGAAAAGTATAAAAAGACTGTTCGTGCCTTTACTCAGAATATCGACCCTGATGACCCTGAGTTTATTACTTTGCAGGAAGCATTTTTGCTTCGCTTCAAGCAACACGGTTTTGAACCTAAGAGTGTATCTGAGATTGAGGAGCAAGGAAAGGAATTGGAAGATATTCTGAAAAAGCTTGATGAATTGCAGAAGAAAAATACGGTTCTGCTGAGAAAATATAATGGTGATGCAAAATTTGCAAGGGTTCATAAAAGAATCAGGGAAGAAAATCTCGCTCGAAAAGCAGCAAATAAACAGCCAATTGTTTCAGAGTATGATATGTCTATTATGAATGTTTTACTTTCTATTAAGTATGATATTGACCAGAAAGTGTATGACAGAAATGATATATTGAAGAAAGACGCATATTTTGAGAGGACGGTTATGACACAAGTAAAAGCAGGCATTGATAAGTTGGGAGTAGCGAGTGCTCGTGAGGATAGGGTGTTTATACAGAGTAGGATTACAAAACAGTATCTTGACCAGTACAATCAGACTTATTCAGTGGCATAAAGGAGAACACAATGGAAGAAACAAAGACGATAAAAGAAAAAACCATAGAGTTGATAGATGCCTTAAAAGCAACTTGTCAGACCTATGGTATGGGAAACGATGGTAACTCTTGTGAGTGGCAGGAGTTAAAACAGGGGACTACCGCTCCATAGTTGTTCTCTAAGTTAAATAAAAGGAGAATTGATTATGAAGCAGAATTTAATTATGGATATTGTTCAGGGGATGCTACCTTATTTGAACAACGCACAAACACAGCGATTGCAGGAGGTATTGCAACATACGCTCTTTGATTATGAAGTCGAAAAGACAAAAAAAGATAAGGAATTATCGGAGCAGAACTTGGTTGATTTGTTCCTAGCGGCAAAGAAAATCGAGGGTTGTTCCGAGAAAACCTTGAAATATTATAAAGCAACTATACAAGCAATGAATGACAGCATAGGTAAAAGCATTAAATATATTGTAACTGATGATATACGCTGTTACCTCACTGAATATCAGGCAAATAAAAATTCAAGTAAAGTTACGATTGATAATATAAGACGAATACTTTCCAGCTTTTTTTCTTGGCTTGAGGACGAGGATTATATTTTGAAAAGTCCGGTCAGAAGAATACATAAAGTTAAAACTGGAACGAACATTAAGGAAACTTATTCAGATGAAGCCCTTGAATTGATGAGAGATAATTGCACAGAACTCAGGGACCTGGCAATGATTGATATGTTGGCATCAACAGGTATGCGAGTAGGCGAAATGGTTCTGCTTAATCGAGAAGATATAGATTTTAATGAGCGTGAATGTGTTGTTTTTGGAAAGGGCGATAAGGAGAGAGTTGTTTATTTTGACGCCAGAATAAAAATACATTTACAGAATTATTTACAGAGCAGAATGGATAGCAATCCGGCACTGTTTGTATCATTAAAAGCTCCTTATGAACGATTGAAAATTGGTGGTATTGAAGTGCGATTACGAAATTTTGGAAAACAATTAGGACTTAGTAAGGTACATCCACATAAATTTAGACGTACTCTTGCAACTATGGCAATAGATAAAGGAATGCCCATTGAACAGTTACAGCAGCTTTTGGGGCATAGAAAAATAGATACGACTTTGCAGTATGCAATGGTTAAACAGAGCAATGTTAAATTGGCTCATAGAAAGTATGTAGGTTAGGAGCAATAAAATGAAATGTAGAAAGTTAGCCATAATGTTCTAGTTAGTTTGCGGTTTTGTCTGAGTGGAGGTGAGGCTTGCCATTTTTCCTGCACAGTAGTGTGAAATGCCGAAATTGTTTCCGCTTGCATAATAATGCGTGGCGGTATAATATTAGATTAAGTTAATTGTATGGTGTATTTACGGTGGTATCGTGTATTATTTGGATAATAAGGTGTTTAGTTGTAAAAGTTTGCAGAGCAGCACATTGTATTAAGAATTGCGTGTGAAATGTTGTATTTGCGTTAGTTTGTTAAAGAAATAACCTTTGTTGTCAATTATTAACGGTAATGTTACACTATAATAGTTTGGATATAGAAGGAAGCTGCAATGATGGTATCAGATTATATATTGATGTCGGATTGTAGATTGAAAGCAGTAATATTATATAGAAAGCGAGGTCTATTTATTAGTGAGTAGATTAACGATATTAACTAAAGATAAGGCTCAGGTTACAATGGAGTCTTTGTATCAGGATCTTGAAAGACGAATTGTAGCCAGTCCGCCAGGGCTTTGTCCGGTTGACCTTACAAGGTCATTTATAAAAATGTGTCTTGCACAGTCGTGTGGTAAATGTGTTCCATGCCGTGTAGGTTTAAGACAGCTTGCAAGACTTTTTGATAATGTTCTTGACGGTGAGGCAAATGAGGAGACAGTAGAGAATATTAAGCTTACAGCAGAGGGAATATATTATTCAGCAGACTGCGCAATTGGATACGAAGCGGCAAAGCTTGCGTTAAAGTCAGTTGATGGCTGTATAGATGATTTTGAGTCACATATACATAATGGTTTCTGTTCGTGCAACAGTAACCAGCCAGTTGCGTGTGTTAAGTCATGTCCGGCTGGTGTTGATATTCCAGGTTACATAGCACTTGTACAGCAGGGAAGATATGCTGATGCGGTTAGACTTATAAGAAGAGATAACCCAATGCCAACAACTTGTGCTTATATATGTGAGCATCCTTGTGAGAACAGATGTAAAAGAACAATTATTGATGCACCTGTTAATATCCGTGGACTTAAGAAAATGGCTGTTGATAATTCAGGTATTGTTCCAGTTCCAGAATGTGAAGCACCAACAGGCAAGAAGGTTGCCATTATCGGTGGTGGACCGGGTGGCCTTAGTGCTGCTTATTATCTTGCTCTTATGGGACATAAGGTTACTATATTTGAGCAGAGAAAGCAGCTTGGCGGAATGTTAAGATACGGTATTCCTAATTATAGATTTCCAAGAAAGAAGCTTGACGAGGAGATTGACTCAATACTTTCAACAGGAATAGAAGTTAAGAAAAATGTAAGCGTAGGAAAGGATATATCATTTGACGATATAACTGATGAATACGATGCTACATATATATCAATCGGAGCGCACGCTGATAAGAAGATTGGTATAGAGGGCGAGGATGCCAAGAGCGGCATTACATCGGCTGTAGAGATGCTTCGTGCTATCGGTGATGGAGATATGCCGGATTATACAGGCAAGAAGGTTATCGTTATCGGTGGTGGTAACGTGGCAATGGACGTTGCGCGTTCTTCAATAAGACTTGGTGCGAGCAAGGTAAGTATTGTATACAGAAGACGTAAGGCAGATATGACTGCCCTTGAAGAAGAAGTTGAGGGTGCAGAGGCAGAAGGCTGTGATGTTCTTGAGCTTATGTCACCGGTGCGTATTAAGCAGGACGAGGAAGGCAATGCTATAGGACTTGTAGTAAAGCCACAGATGATATCAAGAGTCTCACACGGACGACCAGCACCTAAGGCCGCGGCTAAAGATGAGGTTTTATTAGAAAGTGACCTTATAGTTGTTGCTATCGGACAGGGTATAGAAACTAAGAGCTTCGAGGAACACGGTATTAAGGTTCAGAGAGGTGTTATATCAGCACTTAATACAGGTAATATTACACCTCAGGACGGAGAAATGTCTGAGGGAGTATTTGCAGGTGGTGACTGTGTAACAGGACCAGCTACTGTTATCAAGGCTATTGCGGCAGGTAAAGTTGCTGCGGCTAATATAGATGAATATTTAGGATTTAACCACGAGATTACTTGTGATGTTGAAATCCCATATGCAAGCAATGAAGATAAGGTTGCCTGTGGAAGAGTTGAAGTTGCTTTAAGAGAAGCAGCAGAAAGAAAGAATGATTTTGAGCCAATCGAATATGGATTTTCTTGTGAAGAAGCGTGTCAGGAGGCTGGACGCTGTCTAAGATGTGACCATTTTGGATTTGGAGCATTCAGAGGAGGCAGAGAAGAACACTGGTAAATGCAACAATTAATGGTATAGCTATATCAGTAGAAGATGGTACAACTATCCTTGAAGCTGCAAGAAAAGTGGGTGTTGAGATACCTACACTCTGCTATCTTAAGGAAGTTAATGAGATAGGCGCGTGCCGTGTGTGCGTTGTTGAGGTTGAAGGACAGGACAGATGTGTTGCGGCGTGCAATAATGTTGTTCAGGAAGGTATGGTTATACGTACTAACACAAGAAAGGTCCGTACAACAAGAAAGACTAATGTTAAGCTTATACTTTCACAGCACGATTATGAATGTGCTTCCTGTATAAGAAGCGGTAACTGTACATTACAGTCACTTGCCAATGAACTTAATATATCTGAGATGCCTTATGATTCTATTCTTGAAAAGAATAAATGGGATAAGACATTTCCACTTATAAGAGAGAATAACAAATGTATCAAATGTATGCGCTGTGTACAGATATGTGATAATGTGCAGGGTATGCACGTATGGGATGTAGTTAATACAGGTTCAAGAACAACTGTAAATGTGGCTAAGAACAAGCTTATTCAGGAAACGAACTGTACACTCTGCGGACAGTGCGTGGTGAACTGTCCAGTAGGTGCATTAAGGGAAAGAGATGATGTAGGCCGTGTTCTTGATGCGGTTGAAGATGAAAATATTATAACAGTTGTTCAGATAGCTCCAGCCGTAAGAACAGCGTGGGGTGAAGGCTTTGGACTTTCTAAAGATTTTGCAACAGCCAAAAGACTTGTTGCAGGACTTAGAAGGATTGGCTTTGATTATATATTTGATACAACATTTTCAGCAGACCTTACTATTATGGAAGAAGGAAGCGAGCTTCTTGAAAGACTTCCAGAGATTAAGGAGTCAGGACTTCCTATGTTTACATCCTGCTGTCCGGGCTGGGTCAACTTTATAAAGAAGGAATATCCGCAGTATGCGGACAGACTTTCAACAGCAAAGTCGCCACAGCAGATGTTTGGAGCAGTGACTAAGTCATATTATGCAGAAAAGCTTGGCGTAGAGCCTGAAAGAATATTCTGCGTATCGCTTATGCCTTGTCTTGCTAAGAAAGATGAATGTACGTGGGATAATGGTAAAGATGTTGATGCAGTTCTTACTACAAGAGAAGTGGAACGTATGTTAAAGTCCTTCTTTATAAAAGTTCAGGAGCTTGAGGAAGAAGAATTTGACGATCCATTAGGTGTAGGAAGTGGAGCAGGTGTTATATTTGGTGCTACAGGTGGAGTTATGGAAGCCGCACTTAGAAGTGCTTATTACCTTGTTAATAAGACTAATCCAGAACCTGATGCATTCCAGTGTGTAAGAGGTCTTGACGGCTGGAAGGAAGCTAAATTCACAATTAATGGCAACATACTTAAGGTTGCGGTTGCAAGCAGTCTTTCTAATGCAAGAAAGCTTATGGATGCTATAGCAACAGGCAAGGCACATTATGACTTCGTAGAAGTTATGGCTTGTCCTGGAGGATGTATTAATGGCGGAGGACAGCCTATTAAAGATGACGATAACAAGGTTGCTAACAGAAGCAAGGTGCTTTATGGACTTGATAAAGTGAACAATCTTAGATTTTCACACGAAAATCCATCGGTAATGCAGTGTTACAAAGATTATTTTGGAGAGCCATTATCACACAAGGCACACGAATTATTACATATCAGCCATAAGGTAAAGTGATATTATTGATATGTTATATAATATTATAATATATATATTATGTTAATTATTAATATTGAGAAAATAATTCAGTATAAAATAGGATAAAGCCCTGTTGTGCAGGGCAGATTGGAGGCAGTATGGCAGTTATTAAAGCATTTGAGTGTATAAGACCAGATGAAAAGGTTGCAGACAGAGTGGCGGCACTTCCTTATGATGTATACAACAGAGAGGAAGCGTTAAAGGAAGTAGAACGCGAGCCATTGTCATTTCTTGCGATAGACAGGGCTGAAACACAGTTTGACAGCAGTGTTGATACATATGCTGACTGTGTGTATGACAAGGCGAGGGAGCTTTTGGACAGCAGAATTGCAGATGGCACATTTATTACTGATACAGATAAGGCATATTATGTGTATGAGCTTACAATGAATGGCAGAACACAGACAGGAATAGCTGCCTGTGCTTCCATAGATGATTATAAGAACAATATTATTAAAAAGCACGAGAATACAAGGGCAGACAAGGAACAGGACAGAATTAACCACGTTGACAGATGTTCTGCACAGACAGGACCTATATTCCTTGCTTACAGGGCTGATGAGGTTATAAGAAATGAAGTAGCCAAAGCCAAGGAAGCAAAGCCTCTCTACAACTTTACATCACCAGACGGCATAAGACATCAGGTGTATAAGATTTCAAATGCACAGTCAGTTGAAAATATTGAGAAAGCATTTGCAGGCATAGATGATATTTACATAGCAGATGGACACCACAGAGCGGCATCAGCAGTTAAGGTTGGTTTAAAGAGAAGAGAAGAACACCCTGATTATACAGGTGAGGAGGAATTTAATTATTTTCTTTCAGTTCTTTTCCCGGATGAAGAACTTATGATAATGCCTTATAACAGAGTTGTAAAAGACCTTAATGGCTACAGTAAAGAAGAATTTATTAAGAAGATAGAAGAAAAGTTTGAAATAGAAGAAAGTGCTACAGCAGTAGAGCCGGCTTATAAGGCAGAATTTGGAATGTATCTTGATGAGAAGTGGTATAAGCTTAAGGCTAAGAAGGATATATTATCAGATGATCCTGTAGATGGGCTTGATGTTGCAATACTTCAGGATAACCTGTTAGAGCCTGTGCTTGGCATACACGACCCTAAGACAGACAAGAGAATTGATTTTGTTGGCGGAATAAGAGGTCTTTTGGAGCTTGAGAAGAGATGTCACGCTGATTGTGTGCTTGCATTTTCTATGTATCCAACTTCAATTGCTGAATTATTTGCAGTTGCAGATGCTAAGAGGCTTATGCCTCCTAAGTCAACCTGGTTTGAGCCAAAGTTAAGAAGCGGATTGTTTATTCATCGCATTGAAGAATAGAAGGAGAATGGACATATGTTACATAATGTTTATGAAATAGAGCTTCCATATGAGAAGTTAGGACTTAAGACACCAGATAAAAAGGCGACAATAACAACATATATTAAGGAAATGTATCCGGATTATCAGGACCAATTTAACAGACCTCTTGTTATAATATGTCCGGGCGGTGGTTATGGACACCATTCACCACGCGAGGGTGAAGCAATTGCTATAAAGATGCTTGATATGGGGTATAATGCTGTTGTATTAAGATACAGCCTTGCACCATATGTATATCCGACACAGGTATATGAAGCAGCTTACACAGTTAAATGGGTAAGGGATCACGCTAAGGAATGGGATGTTAACCCTGACAAAATTATACTTGCAGGTTTCTCTGCTGGAGGACACGTTGCGGCAAGCCTTGGTACTATGTGGAGCTGTGATATGATTGCCTCATTTGCAAAAGAGTGTCTGTCCTGCGATAAAGAGTATGTAAGACCAGATGGGCTTTTACTTGGTTATCCTGTTATCACGTCTGGAAAATATGCCCATAGAGGTTCGTTTGTAAAGCTTCTTGGGGATAATTATGATAAATATATTGATGATGTATCGCTTGAGAACAGGGTGACAAAGGATACTCCGGAAAGCTTTATATGGCATACATTTGATGATAATAGTGTTCCACTTGAGAATTCTTTGTTATTCGTTGAAGCTTTAAGAAAGAATAATATTAAGTTTGAATATCACGTATTTCCAGACGGCTGTCACGGACTTGGACTTGGCACTAAGGAGACAGCAAGTAAGGGAAATGGACATTTTGAGCCAGCAGTATATGAGTGGACTAAGTTGTTTGAACAGTGGATGAACCGTATGGCATAGGGAACAGCCATAGAAATGGAGAAGGGTATGGATAATAAGTTATATAAGCTTATGGACTGGCCTGCGATTGAAGAGATTGTGTATTCGGAAAGCAGCCAGCCTTGCAGTATATTAGGCGGACATCTTGTAAAAGAGGGGTATCTTATACAGGTGTTCAGACCAGATGCTGTATCTGTAAGCGTATCAGTAAGTGAAAGAAAAAGAGCCATACAGCTTGAAAAAGTTGATGATGCTGGATTTTTTGCGGCATTAATACCTATTAAGAAAAATGTTAAATATGTTCTTAATATTGAAGATAAGAATGGGCATATTACAAGACAGAATGACCCATATTCATTTGGCAGATTTGATAAGTCAGAAGTTATATTTAACAAGTTCGCGGCAGGAACTGAATATAATGCACATAACCTTCTTGGTAATAAGGTGTGCGAAAAAGACGGCATTTCAGGTGTGCTTTTCAGAACGTGGGCGCCTAATGCGTTAAGAGTAAGTGTTGTAGGTGAATTTAATAACTGGGATGGAAGAATATACCAGATGGAGCGTATTACCGGCAATGGTATATATGAAATATTCATTCCACAGCTTGAAGCTGGACAGGAATATATGTATGAGATTAAGTTCAAGGGTACTAATACTGTATTAAAGCTTGATCCATATGCCAGACAGATTACACAGTACGCTGATGCACATTCTGTAACAGGTGAGCCACAGGCTGTACAATATAATGCCAGATGGATAAAGCAAAGAAAGCAGAAAATGGGTGTTAATAAGCCTTTATCTATACTTGAGATTGCTTATGATAATATTCCTGTGAATAAGACTAAGATTAATTACAAGGATATAGCAGGATATATTACAGAGTATGTTAAAGATACAGGATATACTTATGTTCTTATAAAAGGTAGTGACAGCATTTTTGAAAAGACAGGCTACTGTTATGGTGCATCAGGTTATTATGCTCCATCATCACAATATGGAACAGCTGCAGATTTCAAGCTTATGATTAAGGAACTTCATAATAATGGAATAGGCGTAATTCTTGATTTTAACGTGGCTTATTTTGGTACTGACATAAGAAGCATAGTGAATTATGATGGTGGTGATTGTTATGGTTATCTTAAGCCAAGAATAATTGAGAAGCCTCAGATGAATATAACAACATTTGCCTATGAGAAGGGCGAGGTAAGAAGCTTCCTTATATCAGCTATAGCTATGTGGCTTGATGAATACAATATAGACGGAATTAAGATTACAGACACAGCAACTATGTTATATCTTGACTATGGTAAGAATCCGGGCGAATGGACACCTAATATGTATGGCGGCAATGAAAATCTTGATGCCATAGAATTCATAAAGCAGATGAATGAATATGTCCATAAGAGAAATGACGGCGTGATAACTATAGCAGATGAAAAGAGCCTGTGGTCAGATGTTACACGAAATAATGATAATGAGGACAGTCTTGGCTTTGATTATAAGTTAAATGACGGCTTTAATGAGGAATTCCTTGAGTTTGTAAAGCAGGACCCATTGTTTAGAAAGGGAATGTATAACAGGGTTACTTATGAAATGTTCTATCATTATAAGGAACATTTTATTGCCAACCTGACTTATGAGGCATTAAAAAATGATACTTTATATGCAATGGTATCAGGTAATGACGATAAGCAGAGACTTTCTGATATAAGGGCAGTATTAGGATATATATATACTTACCCAGGACCAGTATGTGTGTCTTATGGTAATGACACAGGTGCATTAGTGTCTGTAGATGATGATAAAATGCAGGTTTTAAGCAGGCTTGAAGAACCAGCTTATAAGCAGATGAAAGCATATATAAAGGCACTTAACACATTGTATACAACAGATAATGCAATGTATGAGGCAGACAGCTCATCAGATGGATTTGAGTGGGTTGATAATTATAATGCAGAATTAACAGTTTATTCATATGCAAGATATTCGTCAGATAATGATATGGACATAGTGGCAGTTAATTTCACGCCGGTTGAAAGAATGTCTTATGAGTTAAATGTGCCTAAGGCTGGAAAGTATAAGCTTGTATTTAACAGTGACAATGAGGAATATGGCGGTGATAGCAAGGCTGAAGCTGTTGTTGTGAAGTCAGCAGTTGAGGCTGATAGCAATGATAAGTATAAGCTGTTTGTTGATATACCAGCCTCAGCAATGGTTGTATACAAGTATGAGCCATATACTGATGTTGAGATTAAAGAAATCCAGATTAAAAATGAAGCTAAGGCGGCTAAGATTGAAGCTGAAAAGAGAGTTGATTTAGCAAGAGAGCTTGCTGATAAGGCAGAAGAAGAGGCTGTGAGGGCGGCAAATGCTGAGAAGGAAGCCAAGGAAAGCTTAAGGCTTGCACAGAATGCAAGAAAGGAAGCTGAGAAGAAAGCTTTAGAAGCAGTTAAGGAAAGCGAAAGAATAGATGAGGAAATGAAGCTTAAGTTAAGCCAGCTTAAAAAATAAAGAAAGGAGAAAGTATATTAGTAAATACAAAAGATAAAGTGTTTACGATATACGCATATGTGTTATGGAGCAGATAACAAGTATAGTTGAACAGATTACACACTGGGGACTTACAGGAATATGGAAGATTGTATTCGCTATTATTATATGGTTTGTTGGTAAGAAAATAATAGCACTTTGTATGAAATTCTTAAAGAAAGTGTTTGATAAAGGAAACTTAGACCCAGGTGTTGTTAATTTTACAATGTCAATAATAAGATTTGCACTTTATTCAGTGCTTATACTTATGGTTATTGATGAAATTGGAATACAGACAACTTCACTTGTAACTGTATTTGGTTCGGCAGCTCTTGCAATAGGTATGTCATTGCAGGGCTCACTGTCTAACTTTGCAGGCGGAGTGCTTATACTTATATTTAAGCCATTTAAGGTTGGTGACTATATAGTAGTTGGTAATCTTGAAGGAACTGTAAGAACTATAGAGCTTCTTTATACTAAGCTTACAACAGTTGATAACAAGGTGGTAATGCTTCCTAATGGTGCATTATCTAATTCTAATATTGTAAATGTAGGTGCAGAAGATAACAGACGTCTTGATATTGAGATGTCTATAGGCTACTCATCTGATTTAAAGCTTGCCAAGAATATATTAAGTGATATTCTTGCAGCTAATAATTCAATCCTTAAGGATAAGGAAGTAAAGGTTATAGTAAAGAGCCTTGATGAAAGCTGTGTTACACTTGAAACAAGAGCGTGGGTGAAGACAGAAGATTACTGGGATACAAGATTTGCGCTTCTTGAAGAATATAAGTCAGAATTTGACAAGAATGGCATAGAAATTCCATTTAACCAGATGGATGTACATATTGTATAAATATTACTAGTTAATATTTACAGAGAATTTTTGTGTGATAATGTATTGTTATATGAATATATGTGTGCTATAATGTTGCCGAATGGAATGATGGGTTTGCACAGACTAACTCAGTTATCCTGTTCATATAAAGTAACTTATTGTATGTGGGATATTAATATGATATGAAGCTAAATGGCAGAGTATCAGAATGGAGAGTAAATTGAAGTTATCAAAAGAAAGACAGCAACTTTTTAATCTTGTACTTTCTGAATTAGAGCAGGAAGGCAATCTTGCACACGAGAAGAAAGCTATACAGCATGGATCAACAACAGTATATGAACATAGTGTTGGTGTGGTAGGAGCAAGTCTTAAGCTTGCAGAATTCTTTCATTTAAAGGTGAATGAGAAAGCGCTTATAAGAGGAGCACTTTTACATGATTATTTCTTATATGACTGGCACATAAAGAGAAAGGGGCATCATTTTCACGGATTTACACACCCGGCAACAGCACTTAGGAATGCAGAGAAGGAATATAAACTTGGCGATATAGAAAGAAATATAATTTCAAGACATATGTTTCCGCTTACGGTAGTTCCACCAATGTGCAGGGAAGCGTGGCTTGTATGTCTTGCTGATAAGTATTGTGCAGTTAAGGAAACTTTCGCACCAGCGGCAGGATACTAGAAGAAATATATTAACTGGCAGAACAGACCAGTTAATGGGCAGTTGAATTAAGATTAATATTTATAAATAATCCGGCAGTATATTGCGTTTAAGCAGTGTACTGCCGGATTTTTTGGCTTTTTATACAGTTGTATTGATATATTAGAAGATAGAGCAGTTTTTAATATGGTCATAAAGAATTAAGACACAGGAATATTAAGATTGTGAATTCAAAAGTACACAGCAATATCACATTTTTTACTTACTTTTTACATCATTTGGTCACAATTTCCAATTATTATACAATTGTTCACAGGAAAACGCGTTGTGAAGTGACTTGCAGAGGATATTAAGATATGCAGGAAAGATTGGAGGTCAGTGTATGGCAATTGAAGTATTCAACAGATACGAGAAAAAATATATTCTTGATGAACACACTTTCAGAAGGCTGCTTGAAAGAATAAATGATTATATGGAGCCGGATAAATATAATCTTAATGGACAGTTTTATAGTATATGTAACATTTATTATGATACTGATGACAACAGGCTTATAAGAAGTTCAATCGAGAAACCTGTCTACAAGGAGAAACTCAGAATGAGAAGTTATGGCACTCCTTGTGGAGAAGATAAAGTGTTTCTTGAAATTAAGAAGAAATATAATGGCATTGTTAATAAGCGCAGAACCTCCATTGTACTAAAAGACGCATATAAGTATATGGAAAGCAATGTGTATCCTGAGAGTGACACACAATGTATTAACACACAGGTCCTTAAAGAAATTGATTATTTTAAGAAAATGTATACATTAAAGCCAAAGGTATATCTTTCATATGACAGGTATGCTTATTTTGAGAAAAATGATGGTGATTTCAGAGTTACATTTGATACTAATATAACAACAAGGAGAGGTGATGTAAGGCTTGAGAGCGGAAGCTATGGCAATAAGCTTCTTCCAGACAGGTTGTATCTTATGGAGATTAAAATAAGCGGTGCAGTACCGATGTGGTTTACAAGATGTCTTTCGGATCTGCATATATACCCTGTTTCATTCTCTAAATATGGAACAGAATATAAAAGATATGTGCTTGAAGGTTATGATAAAGATACAGAGGAATTGAGTAACCAGATGGCATTTAATGAATATGCAAAGGAATATCGTAATGTATATGGCTGTCAGTACGGACAGTATGGAAAAAGTGCATTATGTATCTAATAACAAAAGTATAAATTTAAAGGAGAAATATTATGTTTGAATCAATATTTACATCAACAGCGGATAATTCAATAAATATCAGCCAGGCGGCAATATCCATAGGCGCAGCAATCGTAATCGGTGTTATTATTGCAGTTGTATATATGTACATCTGCAAAAAAGAAGGTTACCAGAAGAACTTTATAATCGGTCTTTTAATGCTTCCAGCAGTTGTAGCAGTCGTTATTCTTCTTGTAGGAAGCAATGTTGCAAGGGCGTTTTCAATGGCAGGAGCATTTGCACTTGTAAGATTCAGAAGCGCGCCGGGAAGTGCCAAGGATATTTCAATTGTGTTCTTTACGATGGCAGCAGGTCTTGCCTGTGGTCTTGGCTATGTAACATTTGCGGCAGCATTTACAGCAGTTATGCTTTTACTTTTAATACTTATCTTCGCACTCGGTTTTGCAGATAGGAATGAAGGACGTAAGCAGCTTAAAATTACTATTCCTGAAAGCCTTAACTATAATTCAGTATTTGATGATCTGTTTGATAAATACACGTCTGAGAACAGATTAAATAAAGTTAAGACTACTAATATGGGTACAATGTATGAACTTACCTATGAAATCAGATTAAAAAATGATGATGCAGAAAAAGATTTCATTGACGAATTAAGGGTAAGAAATGGAAATCTTAATATATCAGTAGGAATTATGCCAGAAAACAGCGTATCGGCATTGAATTAAATATTGACATATTAAGTGGAAGATTATATAGTATAACAAATTAAACACCATTTGATGAATGATAGTATCATGTTATTCATCAGATGGTGGTTTTTGATTTTTCTCTTGTTTTATTTGATGATATGGTATATTATAATAGGGTATACGAAAGGGACGTGGTAGATATGATAGATAATAATACACAATTTTTTAGAACACAACCAGAAAAGACAATATCAGTAGAAGGAATACTTGAACAAGTATATCTTGCATTAAAAGAGAAAGGATATAATCCTGTTAACCAGATAGTAGGTTATATTATGTCAGGAGATCCAACATATATTACAAGTCATAACAATGCAAGAAGCCTTATTATGAAGGTAGAAAGAGATGAACTTGTAGAAGAGGTTATCAAGTACTTCATAGAGGGTAAGGGTTTATAATTAAGTTATGAGAATAATTGGATTGGATTATGGTACAAAGACAGTAGGCGTTGCGTTAAGTGATGCGCTTGGCATTACAGCACAGCCTGTTGAGACAATCACAAGAAAAGAAGAGAATAAGCTTAGAAAGACATACGCCAGAATAGAAGCTATTATTGAGGAGAATGACGTTGGGAAGATAGTTGTCGGACTCCCTAAGAATATGAATAATACTGTAGGCGAGAGAGCTATAGCCTGTGAAGAATTTGCTAAGAATCTTGAGAGAAGAACAGGACTTGAAGTCATTATGTGGGACGAAAGACTTACAACTGTTTCAGCAGAGAAGGCACTTATGGAAAGCGGCGTAAGAAGAGAGAACAGAAAGGCAGTTATCGACCAGATTGCTGCTGTATTTATATTACAAGGTTACCTTGACTGTCAGGCTAATGCAGGCAGGTAAATGAATTAATAAAGGCAGGTTATAATTAATATGGAAAAGCTCACATTTGTTACAGACGATAACGAGAATGTTGAATTATATATTATTGAAGAAACAAGAGCGAATGGAGTTAATTATTTATTAGTAACAGATTCCTCTGATGAAGAAGATACAGATGCGGAATGTTACATTTTAAAAGATACATCAAGTGAAGCAGATGCAGATGCGGTATATGAATTTGTTGAGGACGATACAGAATTTGATGCAATCAGCAGAATATTTGCAGAACTTATGGATGATGATATTGAACTTATATAATTGAATAAAGAACGAGGTGCTTAATGAAAAAAGAAAATGTCGGTTCTGTTAAGGTGATTCCACTTGGAGGCCTTGAACAGATTGGAATGAACATAACTGCCATCGAATACGATGACAGTATTGTTGTTGTGGATTGCGGTTTAAGCTTTCCAGAAGAAGAAATGCTTGGTATTGACCTTATTATTCCAGATGTTACTTATCTTAAGGAGAATATTGATAAGGTTAAAGCATTTGTTATTACACATGGTCACGAGGACCATATCGGAGCAATTCCTTATGTGTTAAAGGAAGTTAATGTTCCTATATATGCTACACGTCTTACAATGGGACTTATAGAGTCTAAGTTAAAAGAACATAATATGCTTCGTGAAGTTAAAAGAAAAGTTGTAAGATATGGACAGTCAGTTACTCTTGGTGATTTCAGGGTAGAATTTATAAGAACTAACCACAGTATTGCAGATGCAGCTGCACTTGCAATATTCTCACCAGCAGGTATCCTTGTCCATACAGGTGACTTTAAGGTTGATTATACACCAGTTAATGGTGAACCAATAGATTTACAGAGATTTGCAGAGCTTGGAAAGAAGGGTGTGCTTGCACTTATGTGCGATAGTACTAATGCTTTAAGACCAGGTTTTACAATGTCAGAAAGAACTGTAGGAAGTACATTTGACAAGATATTTAATGATAATAAGAACAGCAGAATTATAATTGCAACATTTGCTTCTAATGTAGACAGAGTACAGCAGATTATTAATGCGGCAGTTGCATATGGAAGAAAAGTATGCGTAGAAGGCCGTAGTATGGTTAATATTATAGATGTTGCTGAAGATCTTGGATATCTTCATATTCCAGATGGTACTCTTATAGAGACAGAGGCTATGAAGAATTACACACCTGAACAGATTGTGCTTATTACAACAGGTAGTCAGGGTGAGTCAATGGCAGCTCTTTCAAGAATGGCGGCTAACCTTCATAGAAAGGTATCTATCCAGCCAGGTGACTGTGTTGTATTCTCATCAACACCTATTCCTGGTAATGAGAAGTCTGTAGCAAGAGTTATCAATGAACTTGGAATGAAGGGCGCTAAGGTTATATTCCAGGATACACACGTATCTGGACATGCCTGTCAGGAAGAGATAAAGCTTGTATATTCACTTCTTAAGCCAAAGTATGCTATACCAGTACACGGTGAATACAGACACCTTATAGCACAGAAGGAAGTTGTAATGTCACTTGGATATGATAAAGAAGATGTTATTATAGCCAAATCTGGTGATGTTATTGAACTTAGTGATGAGAAGGCTGCAATCGTTGGAAAGGTTCATACAGGAGCTATTCTTGTCGATGGACTTGGTGTTGGTGATGTAGGTAATATTGTATTAAGAGATAGACAGAATCTTGCTGAGAATGGTATTATAATTGTTGTTCTCACACTTGAGAAGTATACAGGACAGCTTGTTGCAGGACCAGATATTGTAACCAGGGGCTTTGTATATGTAAGAGAGGCAGAAGAACTGCTTGATGAGGCAAGAGCTATAGTTACAGATTCTGTTCTTAGATGTCTTGATAAGAATATCACTGACTGGAGCAAGATTAAGAACATTATCAAAGATGATCTCAGCGAATATTTATGGAAGAAGATGAAGAGAAATCCAGTTATTCTTCCAATTATTATGGAAGCTCAGATGTAATCAGTTATAATGGGAGATATTAATGCAGAGAATTGAGCAGTTAAAGCTTGAGCTAAGCAAAGCTATAAAAGAAAGCCCTGAATATATTGAATATAAAAGACTAGAGGCTATTATAGATAAAGACCCTAATTTAAAGAGAAGTATTGATGAGTTCAGAAGACAGAATTTTGAAATACAGAATAGTGGTAAGGTTGATGATATATTTGCTGCACAGGAGGATCTTAATAACAGATATGCAGATATGAGAAGACAGGATATGGTCAACAGATATCTGCTGTCTGAGGTCTGTCTGTGCCGTATGGTTCAGGATATATGCAGAACAGTAGTTGAGGCAATTGAATTCGATGTTGATTTCCTGAATAATTAATCATCATAACTATATTTAGTCGGACAGAAATGGATATTTGATTATGAATAATAAATCTATAAGAATGGTTGTTTCATTGTCACTTAATGCGGTGTTTATTGCAATTGCTGTTGTAGTGGTTGTTATGTTTGGAACAAAGGCCTATACATTTGGTAACAATATATTTAACGAGAAGGCAGTAGATACAGTTGATAATGCCAAAGTGGTTGAAGTGACAATAGCTGATGGTGTAACTGCCAAGAAGTTAGCCAGCCAGTTATATGAAAAAGGTCTTATTAGTGATGAGAAAATATTTTATTTTCAGGTAAAGCTATCTGATTATAAAGATAAATTTAAGGCAGGAACATACAGCCTTAATACAAGTATGAAGCCAACAGATATGATGAAGATATTAGCTGGCGTCAGCACAACTGATACTGATGATAGTGAATAAATATTAATGAGAGGTTTACTAAGGTGATTGTCAACGAAAGAATAGTAGCTTATATTAATTCTCTTGATAGAGGTAATTCACCAATCTGTAATACAATCGAAAAGGAAGCAATTGAGGACGATGTCCCAATTATTAGAAAAGAGATGGGCAATCTGCTAAAGGTGCTGCTTGAATTAAAGCAGCCACAGTCGATTCTTGAAGTAGGAACGGCAGTAGGTTACTCATCTATTCTTATGAGTGAGAATATGCCTGAGGGTTGTACAATTGATACAATAGAGAATTATGATAAAAGAATACCTATAGCACGCAATAATTTTAAGAGGGCAGGCAAAGAGGACTGTATAAGGCTTATAGAGGGCGATGCTATGGAAGTCTTAAAAGAGCTGGAAGGTCCATATGATTTTATATTTATGGATGCCGCCAAGGGACAGTATATTAATTATCTGCCTGAAATATTAAGACTTATGCCAAAGGGCGGACTTCTTATAACAGATAATATACTTCAGGAGGGTGAGCTTGTAGAGTCCAGATATGTTGTCACAAGGAGAGACAGGACAATACATACAAGAATTAGAGAGTATGTATATGAGCTTACACATAATGATAATCTTATAACTTCAATTGTGCCAATTGGAGATGGAATTACATTGAGCGTTAAGAAATAAATGGAGGAAGATAATATGGCAGGACATTATTATAATGGCAGGGAACTTGAACTTTTAATACCAGCAAGTAGTCTTGAAGTATTAAAGATTGCAGTTATGTTTGGTGCTGATGCAGTATATATCGGTGGTGAGGCATTTGGCTTAAGAGCTAAGGCTAAGAATTTCTCGAAAGAAGATATGATAGAGGGAATTAAATTCGCCCACGAAAGAGATGTTAAGGTGTATGTTACAGCTAATATACTTGCACATAACTATGACCTTGACGGAGCAAGGGAATATTTTAAGGAACTTGATGTTATAAAGCCAGATGCGGTTATTATATCTGATCCGGGAATGTTCACTATTGCCAAGGAAGAACTTCACGATATAGATATTCACATAAGCACACAGGCTAATAATACTAACTATATGACATACCAGTTCTGGTGGAAGCAGGGCGCTAAGAGAGTTGTGACAGCAAGAGAGCTTTCATTGAATGAAATCAGAAATATAAGAAAAAATATTCCTGATGAGATGGAGATAGAAACATTCATACACGGTGCTATGTGTATATCATACTCAGGACGATGTCTTCTTAGCAGCTTTATGGCAGGAAGGGACGCTAACAGAGGTGCCTGTACGCATCCTTGCAGATGGAAATACGCTGTTGTTGAGGAGAACAGACCAGGCGAATATATGCCTGTATATGAGAATGAAAGAGGAACTTATATCTTTAACTCTAAAGATTTATGTATGATTGAGCATATTCCAGAGCTTATAGAGGCAGGAATTGACAGCTTTAAGATAGAGGGAAGAATGAAGACAGCCCTTTATGTAGCTACAGTTGCAAGAACATACAGACTTGCAATTGATGATTTCTTAAAAGACCCAGAACTTTATAAGTCAAGAATTCCATTTTACAAGTCAGAGATAAGCAAATGTACTTACAGACAGTATACAACAGGTTTCTTCTTTGGAAAGCCAGATGAAAATACACAGATATATGAAAGCAACACATATATTAAGGAATACACTTATCTTGGAATTGTAGGAGATAAGAACGAGGAAGGTCTTTACAATATAGAACAGCGTAATAAGTTCTCAGTTGGTGAGGAGATTGAGGTTATGAAGCCGGACGGAACTAATCTTTTAGTTACAGTTAAGCGTATAACTGACGAGAAGGGTGTTGATATGGAAAGCTGTCCACATCCTAAACAGCAGCTTTATATTGACCTTGGTGTAGAACTTGAGAGATATGACATTTTAAGAAGAAAAGAAGAATAATATATTAAGATTTATGTGCGCCAGTATGAATGAATAGTCCATACTGGCGCATTTGCGCGATATGCAATAAATTATATGGATATGCAATAAAGGCGTGTCCTACGCATAAAATATAGAAATATGTGTAGGGGTGCTTTTTCTTGAAGGTGTTTGAGAAACCATTATCAGAGCAGGAAGAAAAAGAGATGTTAATAAGAAGCCGTAATGGGGATATAGAGGCTAGGAATATACTTGTAGAGAAGAATATGCGCCTTGTAGCACATATGATTAAGAAATATGCTTGTGCTGAGAAAGATACACAGGATTTAATATCAGTAGGAACAATAGGACTGATAAAGGCAGTTAATACCTTTAACCCTGATAAGAAAATCCGTCTTGCAACATATGCGGCAAAATGTATAGATAACGAAATATTGATGATGTTAAGAAATGATAAGAAGAAAATGCAGGAGCTGTCCTTATATGAGCCGATTGGCACGGATAAAGAGGGTAATGATATAACATTTATAGATGTTGTCGGTGATGAAACAAGAGATGATGTAGGCGAGATGCTTACGGCAGAGCAGTTAAAGTGCATATTTGACAATATGGATAATCTACTGACAGAGCGGGAAAAGATTATAATAATAGGAAGATTTGGGCTGTTTGGCAGTAAGGAAATGACCCAGAATGAACTTGCGGCAAAGTTGAATATAAGCCGCAGTTATGTAAGCCGTATAGAAAGGCACGCTCTTAACAAGTTATATGCTCTTTTAGAGAATAAAAAGTTAATAGGATAGCAAAACTTAACATAAAAACTATAAAATCGACAGCAGGGTATGGTATACTTATGCTTAAGCAGTAAGCCGTGCTGTGGCGGAGAAATATATCGCTAAGATGTCCGCCGCAGACGGATAATACT
Source organism: Lachnospira sp. (assembly GCA_050874785.1). Classification (GTDB taxonomy): domain Bacteria; phylum Bacillota; class Clostridia; order Lachnospirales; family Lachnospiraceae; genus Lachnospira. Next base: position 11,462 of record JBNMLJ010000013.1, on the reverse strand, counting down.
GCCGTAATAGATAAAAGGAGCATTTAAAATGGATAATATCTCTGATAATAAAATAATTAACGATAATGCTGCGGATAATGGCAGTGACAATGATAAAAATATAGTTATAAGTGAAAGACTTGCGGCAGTACGCGGCATAATGAAAGCAAATGGTGTGGATATTTATGTTGTAGTAACAGGCGATTACCACATTTCTGAATATGCAGGTGATTACTTTAAGGAAAGAGAATTCATTTCTGGCTTTACAGGCTCAGCAGGAACAGCAGTCATAACAAGTGACACAGCAGTGCTTTTTACAGATGGCAGATATTTTGTGCAGGCAGAGAAACAGCTTAGCGGTACAGAGTACAAGCTTATGAGAATGGGAAGCGCAGGAGTGCCTGCGCTTAATGAATATTGCAGGGAACTTTTAAAAGAGGGAATGACAATAGGATTTGACGGAAGATGTGTACAGGCAGGACAGGGAATAGAATTTAAGAAGATGGCTGAATTTAACAAGGCATATTGTAACTATTCATTTGATGCGATAGAACAGATATATGAGGGCAGGGCAGAATTTCCACACAGCAAGGCATTTTATCTTGATACTAAGTATTCAGGAAAGACTATTAAAGAAAAGCTTGCTGATGTGCGTGGTGTAATGAAAGATAATATGTCAGATGTACATATTATTGCCTCACTTGACGATATATGCTGGCTTTTTAATATAAGGGGAAGGGATGTGCACTGTAACCCTGTTATTATGGCATATGCGGCAGTATATATGGACAAGACTGTTCTGTATACAGATATAGACAGGCTTGATGAATGTATAGATAAGCTTATAGAGGCTGGCGTTGAGGTCAAGTCTTATAATGATATATATGAGGATATAAGAAGCATAGCAGGACATAAGGTGCTTATTGATAAAAAGAGGGTTAATACAAGATTATATCTTTATGCTAAGGACAATGATAAGATAGAGCTTGTGGAAAAAGAAAATCCAGAGGTTCTCCTTAAGGCAGTGAAGAATGATACAGAAATAGCCAACCTTAAGGATGTACATATTGATGATGGTCTTGCCGTGACAAGATTTATATTCTGGCTTAAGAAGGCGGTTAAATCAGGACAGACAATAACAGAAGCATCAGCGGCAGAATATCTTGATAATCTTAGAAGTGGTATAAAAGATTATATTGAATTAAGCTTTGACACAATAAGTGCATACGCTGATAATGCGGCAATGATGCACTATCAGGCATCAAAGGATAACTGCAGTACATTAAAGCAGGAGGGTATGCTTTTAGTTGACTCAGGCGGGCAGTATATGCGTGGAACAACAGATATAACAAGGACCATTGCGTTAGGTGAAGTTACAGACGAGATGAAGAAGTGCTATACACTGACACTTAAGGGAATGTTAAATCTTGCCAATACAAGGTTTCTTCACGGCTGTACCGGATATAATCTTGATATAATGGCAAGAGCTCCATTGTGGAACGAGAATATTGATTACAGATGTGGAACAGGCCACGGAGTTGGTTATCTTTTAAATGTCCACGAAGCACCTAATGGCTTTAGGTGGAAGCATATACAAGGAGTAAATGACCTTGCCATATTAACACCGGGTATGGTAACATCAGATGAGCCGGGGGTGTATGCTGACGGCAGATTTGGAATAAGAATTGAGAATGAAATAATAGTTACAGAGGATAAGGAAAATGAATATGGCAGGTGGCTTAAGTTTGAAATGCTCACAATGGTTCCTGTGGATCTAGAACTTGTCGATGTACAATATCTTAACGATAAAGATATAGAACAGCTTAATAATTATCATAAACAGGTGTATAATGCGTTAAGCCCATATATGAAAGGTGAGGAATTAGAACAGCTTGCATATAGCACAAGAGAATTGTAAGGAGGCTTTTGGTGTATGGAGATTAAAGAGTTTAAAGAAAAAGAAGTAGACGTGAAGGATAAGTCTTTAAGCAATAGAATATATTTTATTGTTGGCGGAATAGTTGTTGCAGTGATATTGATAGTTGCGGTATTTATAAAGGTTAATGAATTTGATATAAGAGATTATATAAAGCCTGTGTATACAGGTGCTAATGGATATGCTTCGGTGACATTTGCCGTAGATGAAGATGCACTGTCTAATAGGCTTTTGGGAAAGAAAGCTGATGATGATAAGAAATATTATGTTGGAAAGTTCATTGAGTCAATAAATGTATACACAACAGATACCGATATTAAAAATGGTGATAAAGTCCACTGCGAGATAGAATTTAATGATACCTATGCAGATAATGCAGGTGTTGATATTAATAAGAAACAGTATACTTATAAGGCTAAAGGCATTAATGAAGGTGCAAAGATAGACATATACAGCGGGGTTGATGTAACATTTTCAGGAATAAGCCCTGATGCCAGAGTAATAATAGACAATGACTGGGATGATGATTATCTTAAGACACTTACATTTACTGCGGACAAGACATCTTCGATTAAGCTTAATGACAGTATTAAGGTAAGCTGTGACGTATCTTATGAAGATATGGCAAGACACGGCATACTTGCCAGGGCCTGTGAGATGACTTATACAGCAGATAAGCTTGCCGCTTACTGTGATGATTATACCAAGGTCAATAAAGATGTTATGGCTGACATATATAAAGAGATTAAGGAAACTATCACGAAAGAAACAGAAGATGCCACATACAGAATGTTATATGTTGCAACAGGTAATACAGATTACCTGTATCATCTTAATGAAGAAAATGTATCTGATGTCAATATTGATGCGGCATATTTCCTTAAGGCTGGGGCAGCAGGACAGGAAGCAGATAATTATATTATCGTTCAGGCATCGGCTGTTGTAAGTGATAATGAGAGCAGTGAGTTTGTCAGCTATATATTCAGATATGCTAATGCATATATCACGGTTGATGGTGATTTTAATGTAGGACACGATAACCAGAATAAGCGTTTTATATGCGGAACAGACAGTGAGGCATTGTATGAGGAGTATATAGGCAGTCTTTCGGATAATTACAGCATAGACAGAATAGATAATAAATAAATACAGCAGGAGGAAGTTGAATTGATAACAGTAGAACAGCTTTTGATGACAGCAAGGGAAGAAGGAGCGTCAGATGTGCATATTACAGTTGGTGTGCCTCCAAGAATGAGAGTGAACGGACGAATTGCCAATCTTGATTATCCAAGCTTGTCAGAGACAGATTGCAGTAAGATAATATACAGTATAATGGATGACAGGCAGATGGAGCTGTTCAGGAATAATAAGCAGATTGAATTTGCATTGTCAGTGCCTAAGGCTGGAAGATACAGAGTAAGTGCATTTATGCAAAAAGGGCTTCCTGCCTGTGCAATACGACTTGTAACAGACAGTATATCAACACCAGAGGATATAGGAGTTCCTAAAGAGTTAATTGATATATGCGGCAGTGAGAGCGGACTTGTTATTCTTGGCGGAGTGGCAGGAAGTGGTAAATCCACGACAATTGCCTCAATTATTGATTATATTAACGAGAATAAATGTGTCCATATACTGACGTTGGAAGACCCTATTGAGTATGTCCACACCCATAAAAATGCTATTGTGAACCAGCGTGAGGTAGGCATAGATGTGGCTTCTTATGAGGAGGGGCTTAAGCTTGCAATAAGAGAAGATGTTGATGTAATTCAGGTTGGAAGAATGAGTGAGCCTGATACGGTTAAAGCTGTAATAAAAGCGGCTAAGGCTGGAAGCTTTGTTATTGCCGCCGTTGATGTCGCTGGTACTAAAGATATAATTCAGAGCATTATTGATGAATTTCCTCCTTCAGAGAAAGAAAAGATAAATACACAGCTTAAGGAAGTCTTAAAAATGGTTGTGTCACAGAAGTTAATACAGCAGGATAAGGACGGAATAAAGGCTTCTTTTGAGATTTTAAAGATTAATTAAGAAAATGAGGGTTAAGATGACAAAGCTTGAAGAAATAATATCATATATTAAAGGAAACAGCGTGTATGTACAAATGCACAATTTTCCTGACCCTGATGCTATAGCAAGTGCATATGGTATGAAGTATCTTTTAAGAGCAGAAGGGATAGATGCCCAGATTGTATACAAGGGCAGTATTGAAAATACAGTTACTGCAAAGATGGTAAAGCTTCTTAATATTGATATTCTTGAAGTAAAAAGTGTTGAAGAATTGGATTGTAATAGGGAAGTTATTATTGTTGATGCGCAGAATGGCAATGCCAACATAATAGATATGCACTCAGACAAGACAATCTGCATAGACCATCACCCTATATATAATGACAGCAAATATGTATTTAAGGACATAAGACCAGATGTCGGGGCGTGCGCTTCAATCATAGCTTCATATTATATAGAAAATGATGTTGCTATTGATATTCATATGGCAACGGCGCTTCTCTATGGAATAAAGGTTGATACAGCAGATATGAAGCGAGGCGTTACAAAGCTGGATCTTGATATGTTCTATTATCTTTACAACCGCGCAGATCATAAGGTCCTTAATAATCTTGACACAAGCGTAAGGCAGTATGATGATTTAAAGGCTTACGCCTATGCAATTGCCAATGTTGACATACAGCAGGATGTCTGCTTTGCCAGTGCAGGGGATAACTGCAAGGAGTCGTTGATTGCCTCTATATGTGATTTTATAATGTCCTTGGACGGGGTTAATCTTGCGATAGTATATTCGGCTAAGGAGGAGGGTATAAAGCTGTCCATAAGAAGTAATGGAAGCTATGACTCAGGCAGAATATCTAATAAAGCATTACGCGATATAGGAAATGGCGGCGGACACGAGCATATGGCTGGTGGCTTTATAAGCTATGATAAGCTGGAAAGAAAAGATGCCGCAGGCATAAGAGAAATCATCAAACAAAGATTTATGTCAGAAGTTAATAAAGTAAATAAATAATAAAAAAGACTTGCATAATATGTATACATATGATATATATAATATATTGAAATACATATTGTGCCGGTCAATAATAATAATATTTCAATATGAGTAATCTTAGGCGGCAGGACTTAAGATTAATAAGTTATCGATAATAAATAATTAGTTAATATTATTAATTAATAAGCTGAGATTGATGATTAGTGAGTTGTTAATGATTTATGAACTACATTGATTAATCAGTGAGATAATATTAATGATTTGAGTTGTTGTTAATGATTGTTTGGCAGTTATTAATGAGTATTCTTTGGTAATATTATGCTTCTATAATATTACATTCCCAATTGTTTAAAATGTTACAGCTGAATAGTATCGTAGGGACTTACGGTTATTGTAGTTATTATAATCGTTTTAGCTATGATTAAAGCTTTAGTTATGGTTAGAGCCTTAGTTGTGGTTAGAGCTTTGGTTATGGCTATAGCTTTAGTTATGGTTATAGTTGTAGTGATAAGTCTGAGAAAGGAAAAGGGTGAAATGTGTTTAGCAGAGTGATAAGTGCAGCAGTATACGGAATAGATGCGCATATTGTTAATGTAGAAACAGATGTTGGCTTTGGACTTCCGACATTTGATATGAGCGGGGCGCTTGGGTCTAAGGTAAGAGAGGCGAAAGACAGGGTCAAGGTGGCGATTAAGAATTCAGGAATTGAACTTAAGCCACAGAAGATAGTTATTAATATATCGCCAGCCAATATAAGAAAGGAGGGGACAAGCTACGACCTTCCGATTGCAATAGGGATACTGGCGGCAAATGGCTGTTTTGATTTAAAGGTATTGGAAAATGTACTGATTATAGGTGAGGTAAGCCTTGACGGAAGCATTAATCCGGTTAAAGGAGTGCTTCCTATAGTATGTGCGGCTATGGAGGCAGGAATTGATAACTGCATAATTCCGAAAGCCAATATAGCAGAGGGCAGAATTATTAATAATATTAATATATATGGAGTTGAAACTCTAAGCCAGACTATAGAGATATTAAAGAATATAGCTGTCATAGATGAAAGTAAAAAGAAAGTGAAGTGTTTAGTGGTTGAAACTGATGATGTGAAAAGTAATAAGCACCCGTGCAGTTATAATATTGATTACAGAGATATATCAGGGCAGGAAGCCGCGAAGCGCGCGACAATGATAGCTGTATCTGGTATGCACAATATAATGTATATAGGTCCGCCGGGGAGTGGAAAGACAATGCTCGCCCAGAGAATACCGACAATAATGCCGGATATGGATTATGAGGAGCAGTTAAGGCTCACGAAGATATATAGTGTTGCAGGACTGCTGGATAGTGAGGGTGGAATTATGGTAAAAAGACCATTTAGAAATCCACACCATACAATAACGCAGGCGGCACTGCTTGGAGGAGGTGCTGTGCCAAGACCGGGAGAGATAACATTATCGGAGGGCGGTGTGTTATTTCTGGACGAGATGACGGAATTCAATCCGGTTATAATGGAAGCGTTAAGACAGCCTTTGGAGGATAAGGTTATAACTCTTGTGAGGGTTAACACAGCGTATACATATCCTGCACATTTTATGCTTGCGGCGGCTATCAACAAGGATATTACCAGAATAATACATATGTTTGATTGAGGGTTCATCGTTATAATTTTTGAAATGGCTTGGTTACTGGTAGTCTTGATATTTTTACCTTGTGCTCAGAAATTTTTATGACAGACATATTTCGCACATATTTTATTGAATGAAAAATGCTCTGAGTGTTTTGAAACCCCATTAACGATAGCTTTATGCAGTCGTTAAATTGTTTTCTTGCGTTAAATCATATAATGCTTGACTTTTCTGGACTTCTGATACTTACTTGTACTACATCAGATTTCAGAAAGGATGATAGCAATGAAGCGTTTGGATGCGGAAGTGCAGTACCGTGCTGCAAAATGGATATTTACGAATATGATGTTTGCCGGGGAGATAACCTTAGAAGAATATACGGAAATACATAAAAAATTGATAGAGAGATTTGACCCGCCAATGAAATCGGTGGAGACCCCCGGATTCTATGTGCAGGAGGCTTTTGACAATGAGTAAGGTAAGAAAGATAGAGCCGATTGCGAAACTGCCTGAAACAGCAATAAAACCCAAAATTACAAGGGTAGCAGTTTATGCCAGAGTATCTACGGATATGGAAGAGCAGGCAAGTAGCTTTGAAGCACAGAAAGATTATTATGAGAAGAAGGTTCGTGAGAATAAGGACTGGACGCTTGTAGGTATTTATGCAGATGAAGGAAAAACGGGAACATCTTATATTAACCGTACCGAGTTTTTAAGGATGATGGAGGATTGCAGACTTGGAAAGATAGATATGGTTCTCACCAAATCCGTCAGCAGATTTGCCAGAAACACGGTTGATGCATTAAACAATATTCGTGAATTAAAGGCACGGAATATTGGGGTATTTTTTGAACGTGAGAATATATGGACTTTAGATGCAAAAGGAGAATTCCTCATCACATTGCTTACCTCTTTGGCACAGGAAGAATCAAGATCCATCTCAGAGAATACTACATGGGGAAAACGAAAGGCATTTGCTGATGGAAGATATTCTGTAGCTTATACACGCTTTCTCGGATATGACAGAGGTGCAAAGAAGGGTGAATTTGTCATAAATGAAGGACAGGCAAGAATTGTTCGGCTGATATATAGGATGTATCTGCAAGGTTACTCTCCATATAGAATTTCGGAGTTCTTGACAAGATGGGAAGTAAGAACTCCTACAGGAAGTGGTAAATGGCATAGCAGTTCTGTAATGAGCATTCTTCAGAATGAGAAATATAAGGGAGATGCGTTGCTACAGAAATGCTTTACTAAAGATTTTCTGACACATAAAAGAGTGCAAAACAACGGAGAACTTCCACAATATTATGTGCATGATGGACATGAAGCCATAATCAACCGGGAAGTGTTTAACTATGTGCAAACATTGGCAGGGGCAAGAAATAAGGATGTTAATGGAAGATATTCTGGAGTGCATCTTTACTCATCATTATTCAGATGCGGTAAGTGTGGAGCGTTCTACGGAGCAAAACCAGAACATTCAAATGACAAGTATCGCAGAACAATCTTAATGTGCCATAACAGGTTTAAGGTACCATATTATTGTAAAAATACAAGAATTGATCTTAGGCAGATACCTAGTATATTTATAAAAATTGCAAATAGAATTATGCGAAAGTATTCACAAATATTATCAGTATCACAAGAGATTGCGAAAGAACTCGGTATAGATGCTGATGTCACAATAAATGATGCATATTCAATGGATATGCAGGACATTTCTATGATAGTCAAATCGGCTATAGTTTACCCGGAAAATAAAATAAAAATAGTACTTATTGATGGAACGCACATGACCATTAGGGTCTGAGAAAGGAATGATACATTGTTTAGTAATAAAGAGATGAAACTGTTCGGAGGTGGGTATTTTACCATCATTCGAATTGAAGAAAATTATATTGAGGTGGTTTCTAATAAAACTCGGCATCAATGGATTGTTTTCAAGAGGTCAATTGATTCAAATAAACCTGTAACCTTATATCACAAGCATACAGCAGATACAAAGTATTACCACAAGCATTGGGAAACCTGGACGGTAGCTATGGCAGTGGAAAGCATTAAGAACCATGATACATATGTGATTGAAAACGGGAAAACCGTCAGATGGATGAAACAGAAAGGAAGGGTTAACTATGGCAGCATTTAAGAAAGAACGGAAGATGAAAGTATATGCACAGTCGGGATATCATTACAAGGATACAGCTACCATCATATTAAAAGGGGCATGGCTTGAAACATTGGGATTTGAGCCGGGGATACCTATAAGGGTTGAGTGCGATGGTGGAAGGATTGTGATTACCAGAGCTGATGAAGTGATTGTGGAATGAAGAAGATGTGTTACAATTAGATTATGGTAGCATGAGGATTTTGAAACTTGTGAATTGGAGAAAATGTAAAGTGAAAACATTATATATTATTGGAAATGGTTTTGATTGTTATGGACATGGTATGAATACTAAATATACTGATTTTAGGAAGTTTTTAATGAATAAATATCCGGAATTTAATGAAAATTTTGGTGGAATTCTTGAGTCAACTCTTATGCCAGATGGAGATGAAGTATATAATATGGATGAAGTAGTTGGCTCTTTGATTCGTACAATAGATGAGTGTTCAGCAACGGATTGGAACAATTTGGAAGAATGCTTAGGAAATGAATTTATATGTAACATTGCGTATGACAATGAATGGGCATATAAATTAACGGATATTGATGAAGATGATAACATATTTCATTCAGTTTATGAAAATGAAGATTTAACCAATTCTGTTGTAGGTGCTTATCGTATATTAGTAAATCTCTTTAGAGAGTGGGTTTTTAGTGAACTGGCTAATATTGATTTTCAAAAGGTAAAAAAATTAAGTAAAAAGCCATCCTTTAAGAAAAGTTTGTTCCTTTCATTTAATTATACATTAACATTGGAAGAACTGTATAAAATTTCAAGTAATAATATATGCCATATTCATGGGAATGCAGGTGATAGAAACACCAACATTTATTTTGGGCATGGGGATGATACTGAATTTAATGAGTTTGAACACTATATTGGTGTTACAGATGCTTATAATTCATTGAAGAGAGAGTTAAGAAAAAACACTAATCAAGCAGTAGTAGATAATATAAAATTTTTTCGTAAGTTATCAGGCATTAAAAAAATATATTCATATGGGTTTTCATTTTCGGATGTTGATATGATTTATTTGGAAGAATTGAGCAGATACGTAGATGTTAAGAAGGTAAGATGGTATTTTAATCAATTTGATTGGAAAAATAATATACAAAATGTTGAAAAGGTAAAGTGTTTGGGATTTAAAGTAAAGGTATGCAGGAGATGGAAAGACTCAAACGGAAAGAGAGTATAGTCAATAACTATTGATGTATTAGGGGATAAATAATAATTAAAAACGGGGTCTCTGTTATTTTTAATAACCGTGACCTCGTTTTTTGATATCTTAAAATGATGGTTGAACAACTAGACTTTGAGACCGAAAGATGGAAGAGCTTTGATTTTAACGAATATGTAAAATCGAATATTGTAGTTAACATAAGAATGCACTGGTAAAAATGCAAATTTTGCGATATAATATATTTAATATGGATTGCTTTCGCCCATACAACGTAGGAGGAATTATGGAAGGTAGACTAACATATTTTAATGTAAAAGATAAGTATGGAAAAGTAGATACTCGAAATAATGAATATGGTATACTGACCATTTATTTTCAAAGCATCCCTACGGATGTTCATGTTGATTGTACTGTGGAATTTGATGTTGTTACTAGTAGAATTACTGGTAAGCCGTATGCAAAATTTTTATCTGTAGTGGATAGAAATCAAGTGGTTTTTAATACCGAGGATAGAGAGTTGTGGTATATCTGGGGTGAGGATTTTGAAGCGGATTTTATTGAACGTGTTGTACCAAGAATTAATATTGATATAAGAAAAAATCCAGAAAAAGTAATACGTCCTTGGCTTATCGATTTATATGATTATACGAACGGTAAACCAGCAGATTTAAAAACACAAAATACACCGTTCTTCACAGCAGGAAAATATATGTATAATGGACAACCTTATAATCCACAATATACAGTTACCTTTAACAAAAAAGATTACGAAAATTATTTAAGAAATTACCCGGATTGTGATATTTATTTTTGGGTTCATTGGACTCAGTTATCCTATAAAGGATATAGAGTCCAAGACATGTATGGTGTTTGGAGAACGTCATTTTCAAGAATGGTTGAGAAAATTCAAAACAATGAAGTTGTATTACATGAATACATACATAGGAAGGATGATGATCATAATGCAAAGGAAAGTTATCTGTTTAATTTAGCTGATCAGACCGTTTTTGAAAGATTGTTATAAGAAGTATATTTTGAAACACCTTGTGAGACATTAAAAAACAAAGGAGAATTAATTATGGCATATGTATCATTTATTTCAGATGAAGATTTATTAAGATGTATCCGTGAGTTGCATCAGTCATATGAGAGATGCAAAAGAAATTCAACAGTGGATAAGTTTTATTCTAATAAAGTGGATCCTATTAAATTCCATTTTGATATGGTGTTTAATGCTATTGACGAAGAAGCTTATATTAAATCAGAAATAGCACGTCAGGACGATAAGACCATATCAAATGCGATTGGCGTTTTTCAACAGTCTTTGTTAGGTTGTATTGAAGGAATTAATGATTTAGGTGTAGGTAATGGGTGCGATATTTCAAACGCAGATGGAACTATTTTCGCTGAGGTAAAAAATAAGCATAACACAATGAATAGTAGTTCCGCAGAAGCAACATTCCAAAAGTTACAGGCCGTAGCAGATAATCATCCGAATGCAACTTGTTATTTGGTGCAGATTATCGCAAAGAATAGTATTGATGCATTATGGGAAGGTTCATTC
>JBNMLJ010000012.1:0-80352 GCA_050874785.1 Lachnospira sp. | reverse complement strand
GTATTACCGCTGGGCACGCTCTCGCTACTTGAAACCGTAGCGGTACTAAGCGGCTAAAGGACAGCCGCTAAGTGCCGACGGTTTCAACAGTACCCAGCTTGCAATATAACACGTCCTCCACAACTGGGCGGTGGCGATTGGCGGGATTTTTTAATAACTACAGGGAAAGCGGGATTAACTGTTATAAAAGGTATGCCCAAAATATAAAAAAATATAACCTGACGGGGATTGTTGAAGGGGATAAAAGTGGATAGATAATATATAGTGGGCGTTGGGGGGAATTAGAGAAGATTAGTTTTATTTAGAGAATAAAGAGATTTTTTTAAAAATAACTTAGGAAGGAGCTGGATTTATGAAAGAGATGTGTAGTTTATGTTGTCAGACGGGGGAGGGAATTGATGATACGGATTTTTGGTATACTTTGTCGCTTATAAGTGGGAAGTATAAGCTTGTGATTATGTACTGGCTGGCTAATCATAAGGAGGTTATGAGGTATAGTGAGCTTAAAAGATGTATGGGGAATATATCGCATAAGACACTTAGTGCCACATTAAAGGAAATGGAGGCGGACAGGCTTATTATAAGAAAAGAGTATCCTCAAATTCCACCAAAGGTAGAATACAGCCTGTCAGAAAGAGGCAAGTCTTTAGTGCCTGTTCTTGTTGCAATGTGCAAGTGGGGCGGGGAGCATAGAGATGATGAATAAATATATTGACATTTTATTAACTGCGTATTATTGTACTAATAGAGTAATACAATAATACAATATAAGGCGCATATATTGTTTATGTATTACTACCATATGGGAATTATCAATATTGATTATAAGCAGGAGGAATAAGTTATGAGTTGGAACTTTAGTAACGATGTCCCTATATATCTGCAAATAATGGAGCATTTTAAAGTTCAGATAGCTAGTGGAAAGCTTGCAGTTGGCGATAAAATTCCGCCTGTAAGAGAGCTGGCATTGGAGGCAGGAGTTAATCCTAACACAATGCAGAAGGCTTTATCAGAGCTTGAAAGAGAAGGTTATCTTGAATCACAGAGAACATCTGGAAGGTTCGTTGCAGACAGAGGTAAACAGATAGACAGGTTAAAGCAGGATATGGCTTTGGAGCTTTGTGAGAGCTTCTATAATGGAATGAAAAAGATAGGTTTTACTCCAGAAGAAGCACTTGCAGAGTATAAGGAATATATCAGCCATATAGAGGAATAAAAGTTATAACAAGGAGTAAATGTTATAACGGTGCTTTAATTTATCTTGGAATGGAGGATATATGAGCAATTTGGTGGAGATTAAAGAATTAGGCAAATGCTACGGCAAGAAAAAGGTTATGAATAATCTGTCACTTTCTTTAGAGAGCGGCAGGATTATAGGAATACTAGGTCCTAACGGAAGCGGAAAGAGTACGCTTATTAAGATGATGGCAGGAGTGCTTAAGCCAACGTCAGGACAGATAATAATTAATGGGTATCCGGTTGGTGTTGATACTAAGAAGATAGTGTCATATCTTCCAGAAAGAACATACCTTAACCCATCTATGAAGGTAAAGGAAGCCGTTGACTATTTTGCGGATTTCTATGAGGATTTTTCCAGACAGAAAGCACTTGATATGCTTGAAAAGTTTAGAATTAATGAGCAGGATAAGATAAAGTCACTTTCTAAAGGAACAAGGGAAAAGGTGCAGATAGTTCTTGTTATGAGCAGGGAAGCAAAGCTGTATCTTTTAGATGAGCCTATGGGTGGTGTTGACCCTGCGGCAAGAGATTACATTTTACGGACAATAATAAGCAATTATAATGAAGATGCGACAGTTGTTATAACAACACATCTTATCAGTGATATAGAAAATGTTCTTGACGAAGTTGTATTTATAAAACAGGGTGAGGTGTATCTTAAGGAGTCAGTTGATGATATAAGAACCAAATACAATAAGAGTGTTGACGCATTATTCAGGGAGGTGTTCGTATGTTATTAACAGCAGGCAGATTAATAAAATATGATTTGAAAGAATTATTTAAAAAGCACATTGCATTATATATAGTTACATTACTTGCGGCATTTGGGTGCTGGGCATTACATATGTTATCAAAATATGTTCCGGATAATGGCATTACACCAGTGGCATATCCGGTTATGATAGCAGTTTATGTAATTGTATGTGTAGCTTTATTTATTGTAAGCATAGTATTTGTGATATTATATTTTAGAAGAAGTATGTTAAAAGATGAGGGCTATCTTACCCACACACTTCCAGTTCCTGTATGGCTTATATATGTATGCAAGCTTATATCAGGATATATTATGTATCTTGTTAATCTTATAGTGACTGTGATTTCTGTATGTATAGCAATTGCAAGGGTGAACTGGATATGGAAAATGCCAGAGAGTATTAATGAGCAGTTAAATGTGTTAGGATATAAAGGCAGTTTCTGCACATTAATGATTATATTGATTATATTGTCAGGAATATATATGTTTGCAATGTTCTTTTTCTGTATGTGTATGGGATATACAGCTAATGGCAACAGGGACGCTTTCTCATTTGTAACATATATTGCAGTGTATATTGTTGGACAGATATTGAATGTTATTGTGCTTTTACTTACTCCAATAAAAGGGAGCGGTAATATGTTTGCGCAGATGCTAAAGGCATCTGTAGAGGGCAGTGATATGGCATTTACGTTTGAAGAATTCGGACATATTATGACAGGGGGAATTGTGGTGTACATAGTTATGTTTGCTGCGTTTGTGGCTGCCTCAATATACATACTTGATAAGAAATTAAATCTGGAATAATAAATTTAAAGCTTAATTTCTGGTAACTATTATGAGAAGTCTTTTTCACAAGAAAATTGCTTAAGGAGCAGTATTATGGCAAGAAGTACGGATTTGACAAAAGGAAATATAACGAGAGGCTTATGGGGCTTTGCACTTCCGCTTATGTTAGGAAATGTATTACAGCAGCTTTACAATCTTATAGATACGTGGGTTGTTGGACGATATGTAGGTGATAATGCACTGGCGGCAGTAGGTTCGTCATATACGCTTATGACATTTCTTACATCAGTAATTATAGGCTTGTGTCTTGGCAGCAGTTCATTTGTGTCTATGGCATATGGCAGAAAAGATGTTAAGGCTATCCGTAATGGAATGTTTTTATCATCATCTATGATAGGTGCAATTGCTGTTGTGATTATGGCATTGTTCTATATATTAGTTGATAAGATTATATTACTTTTGCAGGTTCCGTATGAAATTGCCGGAGATATGAAAGAATATCTTATATATGTGTTTATAGGTTTTATTGCAATATACATATATAATTATGTGTCTAATATATTAAGGGGAATTGGTAATTCAGTGGTTCCCCTTGTATTTCTATCAGTATCAGTTGTGCTTAATATATTTTTGGATATATTGCTTGTGGCAGGCTTTAATATGGGAATTAAAGGTGCGGCAGTAGCAACAGTGATAGCACAGTATATTTCTGGGATAGGAATATTTATATATATGATTGCAGCTTATCCTGAATACAGAATACATAAAGACGATATGCAGTTTAATAAAGAGAATATAGCAAATATATTTTCCTTATCAGGCTTTACCTGTCTTCAGCAGTCAGTTATGAATTTTGGAATATTATGCGTACAGGGAATAGTAAACAGCTTTGGTACAGTGATTATGGCGGCATTTGCAGTTGCTGTAAAGATAGATACCATAGCATATATGCCGGTACAGGATTTTGGAAATGCGTTCTCAGTATTTGTTGCACAGAATTACGGGGCAGGGCAGAGGCAGCGTATTAAGAAAGGAATAAAGCAGTCAGCGGTAAGCGTTATTATATTCTGCGTGTGCATAAGTGCAGTTGTCTGTGGATTTGCAGGCACATTTATGGGCATATTTGTTGATAATTCCAGCGTGGACGTAATTAATGCGGGAGCTGTGTATCTTAGAATAGAGGGTGCATTTTATATAGGAATTGGAATATTATTTATGCTGTATGGCTATTACAGGGCGGTCAATAAGCCTATGCTGTCAGTTGTGCTTACAGTGATATCGCTTGGAACAAGAGTTGTGCTTGCATATACTTTATCTGGAATATCAGCAATCGGGGTTATTGGAATATGGGTGGCTATTCCTATTGGCTGGTTCTTAGCAGATGCGGCAGGAATAGGGTATTACATTTTTAAAGCTGGTAAAAGCTGCATATAAGTGTGACATAAGCGTGGCAGAAATGTGAGCGGAAATGGAGAAGAATAATGAGCAGGATATTAGTTGTTGAGGATGATGAGGTATTACGAAATGAGCTTATTGAGCTTTTGCGTAATGAAGGATATGAGGCAGAATATATAAGCACATTTTCAGATACGGCAGGACAGATTATAAAATCAAAGCCTGATCTAGTGCTTCTGGATATTAACATTCCAGAACTTAACGGAGAGCTTGTATTAAGAAAGTTAAGAAAAGAGGCGGATATACCGGTAATTATGGTGACGAGCAGAACATCAGAAAGTGATGAGGTGCTGTCAATGAGCTATGGGGCAGATGACTATATAACCAAGCCATATAATCCGACAATACTTATGCTTAGAATATCGGCGGTAATAAAAAGGACAAGAAAGCAGGACAGCAGTGAGGCAGATACAGGGGAGAAGGGAATATACCAGTATAAGGAAGCAGCTGTTAATACTGCGAAGGGAACATTAAGCCGTGGAGATAAAGAGCTGGTGCTTACCAAGAATGAGATGATAATATTCTTAAGCCTGCTTAACAATATAGGAAAGATTGTATCAAGAGATGAGCTTATGACGGCGCTGTGGGATAACGAGGAATATATTAATGATAATGCACTCACTGTTAATATAAGCAGGTTAAGAACGAAGCTTTCGGATTTTGGATACGAAGATGCAATAGAAACAAGAAAGAAACAGGGGTATTGTCTTGTATGAAATTAAAAGATTATATAAAAGATGAGTTGTTTAAAATTATACTTATTATTGTATATATAATACTTATATGGGGACTTCTGTGCGCATTTGACTTCGGAGTACAGATGGCTGCACTTATGGCTGTGCTTGCAGCCATATTTTTTATTACGATGTTCATATGGGATTTTTGCAGAAAACGGAATTTTTATAACAGCCTTATTGGAAATACACAGAGGCTTGATAAGAAATATCTTGTTATTGAAACACTGGACGAGCCGGAATTCTATGAGGGAAATCTTGTGTATACAGCGATGTATGACATTAATAAATCTATGATTGAGCATATCAACCAGTATGAGAGGGGACAGCAGGATTTTAAAGATTTCATAGAAATGTGGGTTCACGAGATTAAGCTTCCAATAGCAAGCCTTATGCTTATGTGCCACAACGACAAAGAACATATAGACAAGAAATTTATTACACAGCTTAACAGGCTTGATGATTATGCAGACAAAGTACTTTATTATGTAAGGTCAGAAAATGCAGAGAAAGACTATTCATTTGGAAAAGTTAATCTTAAAACAATTATTAACAAAATAGCAGTTAAGAATAAAGACATAATATTAAGCAACAACATAAGCCTTAATGTCCACGACATAGATACATATGTCAATACTGATGCCAAATGGCTTGAATTCATATTCAACCAGATTATAAGCAACAGTATTAAATACAAGAAAACATCAGGTGAGGCTTATATCGAAGTATATTCAGAGCAAAGACAGGATAGAGATACAGACAAGGCGGGTCAGATTGTGCTTCATATAAAGGATAACGGAATTGGAATACCAGCTAAAGATATAGATAAGGTATTCATAAAATCTTATACTGGTTCTAATGGAAGAAATAATGCCAAATCAACAGGAATGGGTTTGTATATTGCTAAAAATATGTGTGGCAGGCTTGGACATAATATAGAGATAAAGTCAATTGAGGGAGAATATACAGAGGTTGAAATAACATTTTACGGGGACAGCTATTACAATCCGGTTAATATTGAAAAGGATGATATTACAGAAAGTTGATATTATAGAAAACTAATATTTAAAAAGTTAATGTTAATAGAAAGCCAATATTACAAAAATGTAACATTGCGTAATATTAGAATTACGACAGATAACAAAATCCTTATTACAATGTAGAGGAAGTCAAGAGATTGGCGGATATGAGCCTTGGAGGTTTCGTATACAGAAATGGAGGATTTTATATGAGTGAGAATATTTTGAGAATTCAAAACGTAGAGAAATACTATGGCAGCAGGAATAACCTGACCAAAGCGATAGATGACATATCGTTTGATGTAAATAAGGGTGAATTTGTTGCCATTATGGGTGCTTCGGGAAGCGGTAAGACAACACTTCTTAACTGCATTTCTACCATAGATAAGGTTACAAGCGGCAATATATATGTAGACGGCAATAATATCACACAGCTTAAAGGAAGTGCTCTTAACAGATTTAGAAGAGATAAGCTGGGATTTATATTTCAGGATTTTAATCTTCTGGATACACTTACAGCGTATGAGAATATTGCACTTGCATTGTCAATCAGAAATGATTCTCATGAGGTAATTGACAGGGCAGTAAAAAATGTAGCAGAACAGCTTGATATAACAGAGATATTAAATAAATACCCTTACCAGATGTCAGGTGGACAGAAGCAGAGAGTTGCTTCTGCAAGGGCAATTATAACAAGCCCAAGTCTGGTGCTTGCCGATGAGCCTACAGGAGCTCTTGACTCAAGAGCCGCAAAGCTTCTTCTTGAAAGGTTTAATATACTTAACAGGGAATTGCAGGCGACAATACTTATGGTAACCCACGACTCATTTACTGCAAGTTATGCAAGCAGAATTATATTTATCAAGGACGGTAAAATATTCCACGAGCTTAACCGTGGTGATGATGACAGAAAGACTTTATTTAACAAGATAATAGATGTTGTTTCATTATTGGGAGGTGACGCAGGCGATGCTCTTTAAATTATCATTTTCCAATATGAAAAAAAGCCTGAAGGATTATGCAGTATATTTCTTCACATTGATACTTGGCGTTGCGATATTTTATCTTTTCAATGCAATAGAAACGCAGACAACAATGCTTAAAATATCAGAGGACACAAGAGAGATAGTAAAGCTTATTAATACAACACTTTCGGGAGTAAGTGTATTTGTCGCATTTATACTTGGATTTCTTGTTATATATGCAAGTAATTTCCTTATGAAGAAGAGGAAAAAGGAATTTGCATTATACATTCTTCTTGGAATGGGAAAAAGAAAAATATCACTTATACTGTTCCTTGAAACATTGATTATAGGTGTTATATCTTTGGGCATAGGACTTGTGGCAGGAATAGGACTTTCACAGGTAACGAGTATATTTGTTGCAAATATGTTTGGCGTGAATATTGAGAAATACAGATTTGTATTTTCACAGCAGGCATTTGTAAAGACATTGATATATTTTGCGATTATATATGTTGTCGTAATACTCTTTAATATGTTCTGCATTAACAAATATAAGCTTATAGACCTTCTTACAGGAAGCAGGAAGGCAGAAAAAGCAACTAACAAAAATCCATATATATGTGCAGTTGTATGGATAATATCAGTTGCACTGCTTGCATTTGCCTACTATAAGGTATCAGACAGCAAAAATCTTAAGCTGGTTACTGACCTTGGCAAATATATAGTAATGGGCTGTGCAGGTACATTTTTATTCTTCTGGTCATTATCAGGAATGATGTTTTCAGTAGTACATTCTATGAAAAATGTGTACTACAAAGGGCTTAACAGCTTTGTGTTCCGCCAGATGAGCAGCCGTATGAACAGCAACGTGTTCGCAATGACCGTTATATGTCTTATGATGTTTATAACAATCTGCGTATTATCAAGTGGGCTTACAGTGCGTAATTCACTTGTGCACAATATTGATATGCTCTCACCGGCAGATGTGCAGATAGAAAAGGAGCTTTATTCAGATAATGAGGCAGAAGCTGCTGGGGTGGCAGAGGGTGTAGATATGACAGAAGCTGCTGGAATAACAGAAGTATCAGATACAGTTGGAACTTCTGATAATGCAGGAGATGTCAGTGCGGTGGCAAATGCAGCTGGCAATACGACAGGTATGGATACAGCTGCTATAATGGATAACCAGAAAGAATATGTGCAGGGTGAATCAATTAAAGATTATTATAAGAGAAAAGATATTGACCTTGAAGATATTCTTAAAGATATAGTAGATGTGTATGTGTACAATACAAGTGAACTTACAATTAATGATACTTTAGGAAATACAGAAGCAGCTAAGGCTAATAATCCAGATATCGCAGATGATATTGATTCGTCATATTTTGATTCATATTATTCTGAAGATATTATGAAACTGAGTGATTATAACAAGGTTGCAGCTTTGTATGGTAATGAACAGTATAGTCTTAATTCTGATGAATATATAATTGTTGCTGACTTTAAGTCGATGGCAGAAGTACGAAACAAAGCCTTAGATAAGGGAGTAAAGATTGCTTTAAATGGAAAATTGTTAAAGCCAAAATATAATCATTGTTCAGATGGTTTTATCCAGATGTCATCTAACCATATAAATATAGGAATTGTGGTTGTGCCGGACGAAGTGCTTGAAACAATGCTTCCAACAGGCGAATATTATATCGGCAATTACAAGATACCACAGGGTGATGAACGTGAGGCTGTTGATAAAAAGATTGTAAAGATAGCAAATGGCGCTGGTAAAGAAGGTATTATAATGGATATTAATACTCTTATATCAGTAAAGGAGAATTCAATGGGACTTGGTGCTATGATAGCATTTATAGCATTATACATTGGACTTATATTCCTTATATCCGGAGCGGCAATACTTGCATTAAAAGAGTTGTCAGAAAGTGCAGACAATCTTGGCAGATACAAGATACTTAAAAATCTTGGAACGGACAACAGCAAAATTAATCACGCAGTATTAAAGCAGACAGCAATATTCTTTGGAATACCAATGGCACTTGCAATAGTACACTCAATATTCGGAATGAGGGTAAGCTATATGGTAATGGAATTGCTTGGTACGGAATATATGGTACAGTCGGTAATAATGACTGGGGTGTTTATACTTTTGATATATGGAGGGTATTTTGTTATAACTTATAATAGTTGTAAGAATATGATAAAGAATATTTGATGAGGCAATTGGGGAGATTTGGGAATGATGTAGGTTGTGAGGGATTGGGGAGAGCTGGCACAGGCAACGGCGACACGCTTGCACTGAGTGTCGCTCGCAGCGGTACTAAAGCGCTAAAGGACAGCGCTTAAGTGCCGGCGGCTCCCCATCGTCTTCTTATGCCTGTGCCAGCTCTCCCCAATCCTAATCTACTTTATTGGAGAAAAGCTCCGCAATTGCCGGCCCTTGGGGTGGCGATTGTGGTGGGAGTTGAAGAATTGGAGAACTTGTTTCCTTGTTGGTAAATAATGTTAAATAAATATAAACATATTGACAGAACAATAGTTAAATGATAATATGCGAAATGCAAACGATTTGCAAATTTAATGCAAATTACAATGCATTTCGCATTTTTTAATAAAAAGGGAAGCCATTAAAGTAAATCAGCATAGCGGGTATATATGCCTATATGGCTTGCATTTTGTCCAATGAAGATGAAACTCAATTAATCGTGGAAGCCTATGCTGAACACGATTAATGCTTTAAGAGGTTCGTCGTAATGCTCTGGACGACCCGCAAGCCATATAGGCATATATACCCGCTATGCGAAGCCACAGTTTAAAGTGAGCCACTAACATAAAGTGTGCCACAATATCCCCAAATAGATGTCATTATCATAGAGGAAAGCGCACCACAATAGCAATTAATGACCACACCCACAAGAAAGGAGCCGTACACAATGCCCAAAACATATCACACCAAAGCTACCCAGGAAATCGAACAATACCTTTCCCTCCAGAAAGACAAGAGCTTCTGCGCAGCTGACGTATATCATTACCTTGAAAGCAACAATATAGATGTCAACCAGTCAACAGTGTACCGCACGCTTGACAGAATGACAGATAACGGAGTGCTTGTGCGTTTTAAGACAGCAAGCAGTGGTAATTATTATTATAGAATATCAGATGAACATAATAATTGTGATGCACATCTTCATATGCAGTGCCGTAAGTGTGGAAAGGTTATGCACCTTGACTGTGCATTTATGGACGAGATAAGAAAAAATCTTATGAAACAATATGGATTTACACTTGAATGTAATGGTTCAACTTTAAGCGGTCTTTGCAGGAATTGCAAAGAGGAGCAGGGTTAGAATAGAGTAAAGAGGTTATCAGATAATATGCAGAATAAGCGTTTTAATATAGATATAAAAATGGCAGGAAAAAGGATAAAAGCATTATTTATGAGTGCAGTCCTTCTGCTTGGTACATTTTCAATGCTGTTATTAACAGGATGTTCATCAGATACAGGGTATGATGATGACAGGATAAGCATTGTGTGTACAACATTTCCACAGTACGACTGGTTAAGCCAGATAATAGGTGATAATTCCGATAAATTCAGGCTGACACTTCTTATTAATGGTGGGGTGGATTTGCACAGCTACCAGCCATCAGCTAAGGATATGACTAAGATTTCATCGGCAGATGTGTTTGTGTATGTCGGTGGCGAGTCTGATGCGTGGGTCCTTGACGCGGTAAGGGAAACTAAGAACAAAGATATGATAAAAGTCAATATGATGGAGCTTATAAGCGACAGGACTAAAGAGGAAGAGGTAATAGAAGGTATGCAGGAGAGCCGTTTCCAGTTCAGGCATACACACACTCATTCCAATAGCGCAGATGACCACGCAGATGAGCATAGTGATGAACATACATCAGATGACCACGACCACAGTGATGACCACGCAGATGAGCATAACGATGAACATACATCAGATGACTACAGTGATGAACATACAACAGATGAACATAGCGGAGATAATCACGCAGACGACCACAGTTTGGAGGCAGGACACAGCCACGCAGACGAGGATATAGAATATGATGAGCATATATGGCTCTCTTTGAAAAATGCGGCTGTATTAACACAGTATCTTGCGGATATAGTCAAGGATTTGGATAAAGATAATTCGCAGTTATATCAGGATAACGCTGATGCGTATATAAACCAGCTTGCCGGGCTTGATAGTGATTATGAAAATGTATGTGAGAACTCAAGGCTTAAGACAGTTATATTTGGCGACAGATTTCCATTCAGATATCTTGTTGATGATTACGGAATTGATTATTATGCTGCATTTGCAGGCTGTTCAGCAGAAACAGAGGCAAGTTTTAAGACAGTTACATTTCTTTCTGGTAAGATAGATGAGATAGGAACAGGAAGCATACTTGTAATTGACGGTTCAGATAAGAGAATAGCCAACACTATTAAGGGCAATACGAGCCAGAAGAACCAAGAGATACTTACGATGGATTCAATGCAGTCGGCGAGGACAGATGATGCAGATTATACATATCTGAATGTTATGAGTAATAACCTTGCTGTATTAAAACAGGCTTTACAATAGATTTTAATGTCAGACGTGAACGATAATTTTTGTGTTTATCATACTCATATGAGAATGTTTATCGATAACAATTAATAAATAGGAATTGAGAAAGGAAAAGGAAATGTCATATATAGAATGTGAGAATTTAGCCTTGGGATATGATGGCAAGGCAGTAGTATCAGATCTTAATTTTAAAGTTAATAAAGGTGATTATTTATGTGTGCTTGGCGAAAATGGAGCTGGAAAGAGTACGCTTATAAAGACAATGCTTAATCTTATAGATAAAGTATCAGGAAAGATAGAATATGGCGATGGGCTTAAGGCTTATGAGATAGGTTATCTTCCACAGCAGACGGTTGTACAGAAGGATTTTCCAGCTACAGTATGGGAAGTTGTTCTGTCAGGAACACTTGCAGGAAGCGGATTTAAGCCATTTTATGGAAAGAAAGAGAAAAGTCTTGCGCTTGAGAAGATGAGAGAGCTTGATATTACAGACCTTAAGAAAAAATGTTACCGCAATCTGTCAGGCGGACAACAGCAGAGAGTGTTACTTGCAAGAGCACTCTGTGCCACTTCCAAGGTAATACTTTTAGATGAGCCGGTTACAGGATTGGATCCTAAGGTAACAGCAGAATTTTATGAGTTATTAAAGAAGCTTAACGATAAAGGAATAACAGTAATTATGGTATCACACGACCTTCAGTCAGTATCATATGCAACGCATATTCTTTATCTTGACAGCGAAGACAGCTTTTACGGTACTAAGAAAGAATTTATGAAAAGCGGCAAAGCCAATGTATTTGGAAAGATGGAAGGAGATGAGGAATAATGAGTAGTTTTATACAGGAATTTCAGTTTTATATGTCATATCCATTTGTAAGATATGCGCTTATCGTAGGTGTGCTTATCTCTTTATGCTCATCACTTCTTGGAGTGACACTTGTGTTAAAGAGATTTTCCTTCATAGGAGATGGTTTGTCACACGTTGCATTTGGCGCACTTGCAATAGCTACAGTATTAAAGATTGCTAATGTAAATGTATTTATTATGCCTGTAACAATTGTGTGTGCGATACTTCTTCTTAGAACAGGAACTAACACGAAATTAAAGGGTGATGCAGCAATAGCTATGCTTTCAGTAGGCTCAATGGCAGTTGGCTACCTTATATTAAATGTGTTTTCAGTATCCTCAAATGTATCAGGAGATGTGTGTTCCACACTTTTTGGTTCAACATCAATACTTACACTTACAAGTTCGGAAGTTGTTATGTGTATAATCGCCTCACTTGTAGTTGTTGCATTTTTTATAATATTCTATAATAGAATATTTTCAGTGACATTTGATGAGAATTTCACACGCTCAATGGGAAAGAATACTAATGTATATAATCTTATGATAGCAGTTATAACAGCAGTAATAATCGTGCTTGCAATGAACCTCGTAGGTTCACTGCTTATAACAGCCCTTTTAGTATTTCCAGCCCTGTCAGCGATGAGAGTAATGACAAGCTTCAAATCAGTTATAATATACTCAGCAATCCTTTCGGTATTTGGAGCAGTATTTGGAATAATAATATCAATATTTTTATCAACTCCGGTAGGTTCGACAATTGTAACGATATATATTCTCATTTTCATAATTAACTGCATAATTGGAAGAATTCTGAAATTATGATATAATGAGCACAAAAGAAAAGGAAGCGGCTGCGATAAAAATCATAATATAATAATGAAAGAACACACAGGCACAGCAAAAAAGCTGTGCCTATTTTGCACAGTTCATAAGTACTAATTAATAAGTAAATAGATAAGATAATAACACATAGTTGAATTCACAAATGATTTATTTAAAAAAGAGAAGTGGTATGGTATACTTATAAGTAGGAACAATTATAAGGAGACCATACAGAATGATATCAATCACCTTATGTATGATAGTAAAAAATGAACAGTCAATCTTAGAACGCTGTCTTAATTCATACGCAGGAACTTACGATGAATTAATAATAGTAGACACTGGTTCGACCGATTCAACTAAAGATATAGCACATAAATACACAGATAAAGTATATGATTATAAATGGTGTGACGATTTTGCCGCCGCCAGAAATTACGCATTTTCATTAGCTTCCTGCGATTATATATTCAGCGCAGATGCAGATGAGATATTAGATGAACGCAATAATCAGGCGTTAAAAGACCTGAAATCAATGCTTCTTCCAGAGATAGATATAGTACAGATGTATTATGTCAATGATAATGATTATAACTCTGTGTACAATGTACACAGGGAATTAAGACCAAAGCTTTTTAAGAGGTTAAGACCTTTCGTATGGACATCACCAATTCACGAAACAGTAAGGCTTACACCTGTAGTATATGACAGTGATATAGAGATACTGCACAGACCAGTATCAGACCACAGCAGGAGGGATTTCTCTACATATCTTAAAGCATTTGCTAAGGGAACACAGTTTGAGGACTATGTTATAACTATGCTGTGCAAGGAGCTTTACATTTCTGGTTCAGATAAAGATTTTATGGATTTTAAAGATATATTTGCAGATATTCTTATTAATGAGAACAGAAGTGACGATATTCGACAGGAAGTGAACTGCGTACTTGTTAAAATATACCGCATAGCAGGAGATACAGGACAATTCTTTAAGCTTGCTTTAAGGTGTGTTGCTGATAATCCAAGCTCAGAGATATGTTATGAACTTGGCAATTATTATTATGATATAAATGACTATGCAGAAGCGGCAATGTGGTATTATAATGCAGTATATGAAACTTCAAGTGTGTTAGATATTACAAGCGGAGGCAATAAACCTTTGTATGCACTTAGCAGATGTTATGACAAGCTTTCAGAAACATCAGAAGATATAGAACAGATAGCGCAGTTCAGACAGATGGCAGAAGATTATAAATATCAGGCAGAACAATGGAAGCTTCCTAATGAGATAGTTTAAGAATGGAGATAAAGATGCAGAACGAAAAGGATAATAATTCAAAAGGCACAGCAAAGACAAGAATTAAGCTGTCACCAATTGCAATTGTACTTATTGCAGTAGCGGTAATTGCTCTTTTTTCAGTTATTATAGCAGGAGCTGTAAGTTCTAATAATAAGAAAAGTGGGGATAATACTGTTGGAATGACACTGACAGAGAAGAATTTGAAACCACAGAATAATTCATCTAACAACAGTGTAGCTGACAGGTCACTTACTAAGGTTGAGATATTAATGGACGATACAGCCGTTGTTGTCGGCACAACATTTAAAGCTGTAGCAGTTGTAGAGCCAGAGAATACTGACAAGGCACTTGTGTGGTCAAGCAGTAATGAGGACATTATGAAGGTTGACTCAGACGGCGTTGTAACTGTTAATAATGTAGGTGTTGCGGCACTTACAGCGACGGTAGGAGATGTGTCAGATGCCGTAGCTATTGAGGGAATAAAGAGTGTATCAGCAGGTTCAGCCAATGGATATGTTGTATACACAGGCAATGGAAGCATTACAGGCTCGAATTCATCTAACGGCAGTTCATCAGGAACTTCTAGCAGCGGCACATCAGGCGGAACAGGTTACTCATATAACAGTGGGGCAGGAAGTTATGATGATGGTAACAGCAATGGCACAGATAATGGCAGTTCTGATGGAGGCTATATTGCAGATGATTCATCTAATAATTCAGGTAATGCCTCTAACAATTCAGGCTCTAATTCATCGAATACCAATAGCGGTAACACAGGAAATAATAATTCTTCAACTGGAAACAGTGACGGAATGAAGAGTACAGATCTGCCAGATGTACTTGGTAATCAGGGATTTACAAGAGAATACTCTAATGTATACATATATACAGAAAATGATACTTATTACGGAGAGATAATAATACAGCCAGAAGTTTCTATTATATATATCAAGCAGAGAAGCGGCGGCTTTGACAGCAAGATTAACAGTGTATTAAGCGAGCTTCTTCCATCAGAATATAGTCAGGTATGGAGCAATTATCTTTCTGCTTCAAGTGACAGGACATTTACTGCTGAGGGAAGAAAGGTAAGAATAGTAACGGCCGCAGGCGGAGGACATTCGCAAATTGTAATATACAATTAATGTCAAATATGATATATTTAATAAAATGCTGTTATATAACCAATAGCATATTTATGAAATGAATAATGAGGTGAAAGTTGTGCTTAATGAGAATAAAGTTAAGATGATGACTAAGATGGCTATATACGAAAAGAACGAGGGCAGGAAAATGCTTCGTACAGCGAAATATTTCAAAGGTGATTTCATTGCTTTTGGTATTTTAAAGACATTAATAACCACAACATTTGCATTTATGATATTTGCAGTTATGTATGTATTGTGTAATGCAGAGGGACTTGTTGAGAATATTAATTCAATGGACTATCTTGCATTTGGCAGAAGAGTGGCAATATACTATATAGGAATGCTTGTTGTATTTACAGTAATAGCTGCTGTTGTATATAGTGTCCAGTATGAACGTTCAAGAAAAGGACTTAAGAAATATTTTTCAAGACTTAATAAGCTTGAAAGATTTTATAACAGCCAGAAGAAAAGAAAGTAAATATGGAGGATATAATGGCGGTTTTATTAGAACTCAAAGAGAATTTTAAAAGATTTTACAACAAATATGATTTATATATTGTGCCGGTGGCTAAGTTTATTGCGGCATTGGTTTCATTCCTTATGCTTAATGCATCTATCGGATATATGGATAAGCTTAATAGCCCGGTAATAGCAGTATTAGTATCGGTTATATGTGCATTTCTTCCTAATGGCTTTACAATAGTAATGCTTTCGATATTTATGATTGCATATTTGTATGCAATATCAGTAGAATTTGCACTTATTGCATTGTGCGTAGTGCTTCTTATGTATCTGTTATATTTCAGATTTACACCAAAGCTTGGATATCTGCTTATATTAACAGTAATTATGTGCAGTTTTAAGATACCTTATGTTATACCGGTTGCTGTAGGTTTATGCTCATCATTTCTTGCGGCAATACCTGTAAGTTTTGGTGTAATTATTTATTACATAATTAACACAGCCAGTGCCTACGAATCAGCAGTCACTAACAAATCTTTAACAGAGAGTATGTTACAGGTTTCTTATTTAATAGAAAGTCTTGTTAAGAACAAGCAGATGATTGTGTTAATTGTGGCACTTGCAGTTACAGTAATTGTTGTATACATAATAAGAAGACTTAAGATTGACTATGCGTGGGGTTACGCTATAGGAATAGGAAGTATATTACAGTTCATAATTCTTGTTGTATGCGAGATTGTATTTAAGGCTGAATTTAATATAGTTCTTATTGTAATCGGCGTTGTATTAGGCGCACTTGCTGGTTATATCTGTAATGTTATGTTCTTTGCAGTTGATTTCAGAAGAACAGAGTATGTACAGTATGAAGATGACGAATACTATTATTATGTAAAGGCTGTGCCTAAGATTAATGTGGCAGGTGAGGATGTAAAGGTTAAGCAGATTAATGCAAGAAAGACAAAAAAAGCCTCAGATATAAGTGATGTAAGACAGGCTAAATCAACAACTGCTGCCACAGAAGAAGATGAAGATATGATATTTTTTGATAAATAATAGTATATTTATCACATAGAATTTAAAAGGGTGGTGAGAATGTGGCTACATCAGGTAATCTGTTGCAGAATTATTTTTCAAGACTATATATACCAAGGATTACATGGACAGATATTATAGAGATAATTATTATTGCGGTTGTTCTTTATAATATTCTGTTATGGATAATGAATACTAAAGCGTGGGCTTTGCTTAAAGGAATTATAGTTGTAGGTTTATTTGCGGTAGTTGCATATCTGCTTAACTTAAAGACTATATTGTGGATAGCAGGAAAGACGATAAGCGTAGGAATTATAGCACTTGTTATTATATTCCAGCCCGAATTAAGAAGGGCGTTAGAGCAGCTAGGAAGAAAGAAATTCGTTCTTAATTTCCTGAATTTTGGTGATAACAGCAATAAAGATGAGCGTTTTAGTGTTAAGACGGCAGACGAAATTGTTGATGCGTGCTATAAAATGGGAGCGGTTAGGACAGGTGCATTGATAGTTATAGAACAGGATATGCTTCTGGAAGAGTATATAAAGACGGGAATACCTGTAGATGGTATTGTAACAAACCAGCTTCTTATTAATATATTTGAGCATAATACACCGCTTCACGATGGTGCAGTTATCGTGAGGGGTAACAGGGTGGTTGCGGCTACCTGTTATCTTCCACTTACAGATAATGTTAATCTTAGCAAGGCTTTAGGAACAAGACACCGTGCAGGAGTAGGCATAAGCGAAGCTACGGACAGTATGACAATTATTGTATCAGAGGAAACGGGTAAGGTTTCAGTAGCTTTTGGCGGTGAATTAATACACGATATTGATGCAGATTCTTTAAAGAATAAACTGGAATATATCCGCAGAAAGAATATAGATGTTAAGTCTTTCAGGATATGGAGAGGCAGGTTGAAGCATGAAAGAGAAGATATTTAAGAATTTCAGCCTGAAGTTATTATCTGCTGTATTTGCAGTTGTTCTATGGACAGTTATTGTTAATATATATGACCCTAACACGAGTTATACATTCAGTAATATAACTGTACAGCTTACTAATACACAGAGCCTTACAGACAAAGATTACAGTTACGAAGTTGTTGATGGCGGTAAGATTTCAGTTACAGTAAGCGGTCCAAAGAGTGTCGTAACAGACCTTAAGACAAGTGATATAAGTGCAACCGCAGATTTGAGCAAGGTTACTGCATTTACAGATTATGTAGATATACAGGTTCAGGTAATTAAAGATGGACAGGTTCTTAATAATGTTGAGGCTGTTCCAAGAACATCAGCACTTAAGCTAAGCATAGAGAACAGGGATACCAAGACTTTGTCATTGGATGTTAATACGACAGGTTCGACAGCTTCCGGATATACGGTTGCTTCGACAAGTTCATCACCAACCTATATTAAAGTTACAGGTCCTACATCTTTACTTGAAAGTGTAGCGGCATTATCAGTAAATGTAGATGTATCAGGTGCTAAGGAAGACATAAGCACAAGTGCAGATGTTAAGATGTTAGATGAAGATGGTAACGAAATAGTAAATGATGCACTTGAATTGTCTTGTACTACAGCAGATGTCAATGTTGATATAGCAAGAATGAAGACGGTTTCCATAACAGCAAAGACAAGTGGAACGCCGTCAGATGGATACATTATAACAGATACAATATTAAGTCAGGCATCTGCGGTTATAACAGGCTCAGATGATTTACTGGGTAAAGTAGATACAATAACAATTCCATCGCAGAATATTAATGTTGATGGATTGAGTGCTGATAAGACATATACTTTCAGATTATCAGATTATGTTCCGTCAGGAATTAAATTTGTATCTGACAGCAGTCTTACTGTTACAGTTAAGATAGCACAAAAGGCAACAAAGCAGTTAAGTCTTTCAGCCTCAGAGATAACACTTAATAATATACAGACAGGATTTAATGCACAGGTAACGCAGGGAATTACATTTACCGTAACAGGTAATGATAATGTGTTATCGGCTGTCAGTGCATCAGATGTAAAGGCGAGCGTTGATCTTAAGAATCTTGGGGCAGGAACTCATAATGTCACAGCGGCGTTATCACTGCCTGATGGAATAACTGTAGTAGGAAATGTTACTGTTAATGTCACAATAACGGCAATACAGCAGGAAACAACTACAGAGAGTACCAAAGCTACAGAAAGCACTACAGCGGCGACAAGGTAACTTGTTAAGAACTGCCATTGAAGGAGGGATTGTAATGGTAAAGGAGAATATAATTGTCACAAGCCAGCTAGGAATACATCTTCGTCCAGCGGGAGCTATGTGTGATGCGGCAATTAAATTTGCTTCCAATATATCATTTGAATATGCAGAGGGTAAGACAGCCAATGCAAAGAGTGTAATATCAATACTTGCATCAGGTGTTAAATGTGGAGATGAGATAACTTTAATAGCTGATGGAAGCGATGAAGAAGAAGCGTTAAAGACAGTATCAGAAAAGTTTAAAGAAGCTCTTAAAGATTGATTTAATCTACGGATTGAATTATAATTAAATAAAATGATGTAGCAATGCGTGTACATCAGTCAGGGAGAAAATACCATTTGCCCCTGACATCATTAAATAACAAGGAAAGAGGTACAGAGTATGGGTTATATGGAAGTTTATAAGTCTTGGTGTGACAATATGTATTTTGATGAAGCAACAAGAGATGAACTTAAGTCAATCGCTAATGATGAGAAGGAGATCGAAGACAGATTTTACAAAGATCTTGAATTCGGAACAGGCGGCTTAAGAGGTGTAATTGGCAATGGTACTAACAGAATGAACATTTACACTGTAAGAAAGGCAACACAGGGACTTGCTAACTTTATCATTAAGGAAGGCGCAGCAGACAGAGGTGTAGCTATTGCATTCGATTCAAGAAGAATGTCACCTGAATTTGCTGATGAAGCAGCACTTTGTCTTAATGCTAACGGAATTAAGGCATATATATTTCCTTCACTTCGTCCAACACCAGAATTATCATTTGCTTTAAGAGATCTTAACTGCATAGCTGGTATTGTTGTAACAGCAAGCCACAATCCACCTGAATACAACGGATATAAGGTATACTGGGAAGACGGCGCACAGATTACAGCACCTAAGGATTCACAGATTATATCAGAAGTTAAAGCTGTAACAGATTACAATAAAGTTAAGACTATGGACAAAGATGAAGCTAAAGCTTGTGGCCTTTACAATGTAATCGGATATGATATGGACGACAGATATATGGCTACATTAAAGAAGATGAGTATTAATGGCGATATCATTAAGAAGGTAGCTGATGATATTAAGATTGTATACACACCATTCCACGGTACAGGTAACATTCCAGTAAGAAGAGTTCTTAAGGAATTAGGCTTTAAGCACGTATATGTAGTTCCAGAACAGGAAAAGCCAGATCCAGATTTTACAACACTTGAATATCCTAACCCAGAAGATCCTAAGGCATTTACATTAGCATTAAAGCTTGCTAAGGAAGTTGATGCAGATATCGTCCTTGCAACAGATCCAGATGCCGACAGACTTGGTGTATATTCTAAGGATACTAAGACAGGTGAATACCAGTCATTCACAGGTAATATGTCAGCTATGCTTATTGCAGAATATATCCTTTCACAAAGACAGGAAAAGGGACTTCTTCATAAGAATGGAGCATTTGTTAAGACAATAGTTTCAACAAATATGGCTGACAGCATTGCTAAGGAATATAACCTTAAGCTTATTGAAGTGCTTACAGGCTTTAAGTTCATCGGTGAGCAGATTAAGTTCTTTGAACAGCAGGGTACATATGAATATGAATTTGGTTTTGAGGAAAGCTACGGCTGTCTTGTAGGAACACACGCAAGAGATAAAGATGCTATCGTTGCAGTTATGGCACTTTGTGAAGCAGCAGCTTACTATAAGAATAATGGTCTTACTTTATGGGATCAGATGATTAACATCTATGAGAAGTATGGTTATTATAAAGAAGGACAGGTAGCTATCACAATGAAGGGTGCTGAAGGTGCTGGAAAGATTGCTAAGATGATGGACGACCTTAGAAATAATACTCCATCTAAGATTGGTGGCTGGACAGTTCTTGAAGCAAGAGATTATAAGAAAGACGAATGTGTTAATATGATTACAGGTGATAAGCATAGCACAGGACTTCCTAACTCTAATGTACTTTATTATGATTTATCAGATAACGCCTGGTGCTGTGCAAGACCATCTGGTACAGAGCCTAAGATTAAGTTCTATATGGGCGTTAAGGGCAGCAGCATAGAAGATGCAGCAGCTAAAGAAGAAGCTTTAAAGAAAGCTGTTATGGAGCTTGTTGGACAGTAATTAGTAAGCATAGTATTATTTATTAGATATGTTTTACATAACATAATTATATGAGTTCAGATTTTCTTAATAAGTAAAACACAATATGAACACATTTCGTGAATATACTAACAGTATCAACAACGAAATGTGTTCATTTTTTCGTTGAAATGACATAATAAGGAGTGTTTGGATATGTATAATAATGAAGATAACGATTATATGAACAATAATTCTGATAATAATTCTAGAAATTATGAGAATGGAGAGTCTAATAATAACCAGAGTACAGGAACAAATGGATATACAACATACAGCCATAACACAGGTTATAATCAGAACAACGCAGGTGGTGCTGGTATGAATAATGGACAGAGCCAGTATTCTAACGGAAGCAATAATTATGGCTATAATGGTTATGGCTATAATCAGGGCGGTATGAATAATTCACAGTATGGTGCTAACACATCATATAATAATGGTGCTAATACAGGCTTCCATAATACATCAGCTAATAACAATTCAACTTATAGATATTCATATGTTAATAATAATATAGGCAGTGACCAGAATAGTGCTTATAGGGATGCACAGAAAGCAGCAAAGGAAGCTAAGAAGGAAGCAAGAAAGAAGTCATTTAACAATTTCTTTTCTAAAAATTCTACAGCTAAGAAGATTGTAAGCGGTGTGCTTGCAGCAGTAGTATTTGGTGTTGTAGCTGGTTCAGCAATGTATGGAACATATCACATTGAGAAGAAATATTTAGGCGGTAATGATACTAAGAACTATACAATTTCAACTGTAACAAGCAATATTGATACAGTTACAAGTGATGATATTAACGCTAATGGAGATACTAATCTTTCACAGTATTCATCAATGAATGTAGAAAGCGTGGCACAGGCAGCACTTCCAGCTATGGTTGCCCTTAACGGAACAACTACAGTAAGCAGCTCATCTTCAATGTATGGCTGGGGACAGCAGCAGTATGAGGCTTCAACAAGCGGAACAGGTATTATTGTTGGAAAGAATGATACAGAGCTTCTTATTGTAACTAATGCACACGTTGTAGATAATGTATCCAACTTAAAATGTGTATTTGTAGATGACCAGTCAGTAAGCGCAACTGTAAAGGGCTCTAAGTCAGATCAGGATATAGCAGTAGTTGCTGTATCATTATCAGATATTCCATCTGACACAATAAGTAAAATAGCTATTGCAGAACTTGCAGATTCTGATACAATTGCAGTAGGCCAGCAGGTAGTGGCAATTGGTAATGCACTTGGAGAAGGACAGTCAGTTACTAACGGTATTATAAGTGCCCTTGACAGATCAATAACAGTTAACAATGTTACATTTTCAGGACTTATAATGACTAACGCGGCTATTAATTCAGGTAATAGTGGTGGAGCACTTCTTAATGCAAGCGGCAAGGTAATTGCTATTAACTTTGCTAAGACATCATCAGATGGTGTCGAGGGTATGGCATATTCAATACCTGTATCTAATGTTAAAGAACTTATAAGCTCACTTATGAGCAAGCAGACAAGACAGAAGGTAGATTCAGATAATGCTGGATATCTTGGTATTGCTGCTATAGATATAACAAGCACATATGCTTCTATGTATGGTTACCCACAGGGTATAATGGTCCGTACAGTAGCATCTGGCTCAGCAGCAGAGAAGGCAGGACTTTCAGCTTACGATATAATTGTTGGTTTTGATGACCAGTCAATATCAACAATGTCAGGTTTACAGTCACTTCTCCAGTATTATTCAGCAGGAGAGACAGTAAAGGTTGACTACTATCATCTTGAAGGTAGTGAATATGTACTAAAGAGTGTGGAGGTTACATTAGGAAAGAAGAACTAATAAGCCTCGTAACACAGAATTGAGGATTAAATGAGTAACAACGATAATAATAATGAGAACAACACAACTAATAACACAGACGAATACGAAAAGGTGTGTTATATATGCAGAAGGTCAGAGTCTAAGGCTGGTAAAATGATTAATATGCCGGGAGGCTTATGTGTATGTGCAGATTGTATGCAGAAGACCTTTGACACAATTAATAACAGTGATATCAATTATGATGACCTTATGAATAATATGCCTAATATGGGAATGTTCGGCGGCTTTAATATGATGGGCAATGACATTTCAAACAGGCAGAAGGTCAAGAAAAAGAAAGAAGACACTAACAAGTCTACTGATAAGGAAAATGACGATACACTTGATTTGGCTAATCTTCCAGCACCTCATCAGATAAAGGCTATGTTAGACGAATATGTAATAGGTCAGGATTATGCCAAGAAGGTTATGTCAGTGGCTGTATACAATCATTATAAGAGAGTTGCCACAGGAACTATGGACGATATTGAGATTGAAAAGTCCAATATGCTTATGATAGGACCTACAGGAAGCGGAAAGACTTATCTTGTAAAGACACTGGCAAGACTTTTAAAAGTGCCTCTTGCAATTACAGATGCTACTTCACTTACCGAAGCGGGCTATATAGGTGATGATATAGAGAGCGTTGTATCAAAGCTTTTACAGGCGGCAGATAATGATGTGGAGAAGGCAGAAAGAGGTATTATATTTATCGATGAGATAGATAAGATTGCCAAGAAGAAAGAAACAAGAAGCCGTGATGTAAGCGGTGAATCTGTACAGCAGGGAATGTTAAAGCTTCTTGAGGGAAGTGATATAGAAGTTCCAGTAGGTGCTACAAGCAAAAATGCTATGGTTCCTCAGGTTACAGTTAACACACGCAACATATTATTTATATGCGGCGGTGCATTTCCAGACCTTGAGAATATAATAAAGGCAAGACTTAATAAGCAGTCATCAATCGGTTTTAATTCAGACCTTAAGGATAAATATGATAATGACAAGAATATATTATCAAAGGTTGAATTAGAGGATTTAAGGGAATTCGGTATGATTCCTGAATTCTTAGGACGACTTCCTATAGTATTCTCATTAGAAGGCCTTACAGAGGATATGCTTGTTAAGATTATGAAAGAGCCTAAGAATGCAATACTTAAGCAGTACCAGAAGTTATTAGAGCTTGATGAGGTTAAGCTTGATTTTGATGATGATGCTTTAAGACAGATTGCAAAGAAGGCTATGGAAAAGGATACAGGAGCAAGAGCATTAAGGTCTATAATAGAAGAATATATGCTTGATATAATGTATGAAATTCCTAAAGATGACAATATTGGAAGTGTCACAATAACAGCAGATTACATTGAGAAGAAGGGTGCACCACTTATTATGATGCGTGGACAGGAACGGCTTCCAATGAATAATGCAGAAGCTTAAAGCTGTAAGTTTTACAAGCCATTATGCAGATGTTATTATGCAGATGCTATTATGTATATGTCAGCATATTAGTATTATTATAAAAAGTTAATCATATAATGTCCTTAAAGATTATCTTTAAGGACATTTTTTATGCCTTTATGCAGTAAAATGATAACAGATGAGGATATATATGATTATATAGTTGTCAATCTTCCGGGAATTAATGAGCTGCTTCAAAGCAATCCTGATGTATGTATACAGAAGGTTGATGACCAGTGGCTTGTTGCGCACAGCAGGCTACCGGATGACAGGAATTTTAATATAAGTGACTTAGGGTATTATACAATTCCAAAGCTGTATGGGCTTATGGATACATCAAGCATTGATGCGGTAAATGCTACTGATATAACAAGCCAGCCTTTCTTAAATTCAAGAGGGCAGGGCGTTATAGTGGGGATAATAGATACAGGAATAGATTATCTTAGGGATAACTTCTGTGACACGGCTGGAAATACGCGCATTATGGCTATATGGGACCAGACCTTGGAGTATAGGCAGAATTCATATGTTAATTATGGGCGCATATATGAACAGGCAGAAATTAATACAGCACTTGAAGCATACCGCAATGGACAAAATCCTTACGATTATGTGGAAACAACCGATATTACAGGGCACGGAACATTTATGGCTGGAGTAATTGCTTCAAGAAGAATTGATGATTACATAGGCGTTGCACCAGAAGCCAGCATAGTATGTGTAAGATTAAAAAATGCGAAGAAATATTTAAGGGATTTCTTCTACATAAGAGATGATGCCGCGTGCTTTGAGGAAACAGATATTATGCTCGCCGCAAGATTTCTAAAAGATTATGCCGAGCTAAAGAAAATGCCGCTTGTTATATATATGGGACTGGGGAGTGGTCTTGGCTCAAGAACAGGAGGAAGTCCTTTATCCAATGTTCTTGATTCACTTACAATGCGTGTTAATACGTGCGTTGTAGTTCCTGCGGGCAATGAGGCGGTCAACAGGACACATTTCAGCGGTTACGCTTCTGTTGTTCCTGAGTATAAGGAAATGGAGATAAATGTTGAGAAGCGTGGAAAGGGTTTTGTGCTTGAAATATGGGCAAAAAGCCTTGATGTATTATCAGTATCAATAATATCACCCACAGGTGAGGTTATTCCAAGAATACCAGCAAGAATAGGTTCAAGCACACAATATTCATTTCTTTTGGAGAATTCAAGGATATATGTTGATTATCAGATTACGGAAACTGTTGCAGGACAGGAAGTTATATTTATGAGATTTGACCGTCCGGCGGAGGGGCTGTGGAAGGTAGATGTATACAGCCTTACTAATCTTCCGGGATATTTTAATGCGTGGATAACTTTAAAGGAGCTTATGGACTGTGATGCTTATTTTCTTAATTCAGATGCTGATGTAACGCTTGTAGAGCCTGCCAGTGGCTTAAGGCTTATTACTGTCGGTGCATACAACCATAATACTAACGGAAGTGATGTGAACAGCAGCAGAGGTTATACAGCGGATAACAGGGTTAAGCCTGATATAGCAGCACCAGGAGTTAATGTGTATGGCGTTGGAGGCGTAAGAGGCTATACAGTCAAATCAGGAACAAGCATTGCGGCGGCACACGTTGCAGGGGCTGCGGCATTATTTTTTAGCTGGGGAGTTACTAACAATAACAGAACAGTTATAAGCAATAGCGAGATTAAGTCATATATAATAAGAGGAGCAGACAGACCGGGAAATATTGATTATCCTAATGTTGAATATGGCTATGGCAGATTGAATATAGCAGGTGCATTTGACCAGATGAGGATAAGTTAATAAAAGCTTAATGCTTAGCTTATTGTAATTATTAAGTACATATGATAAAGTGATTATGTATGTGGATAGAAGATATAATGTCAGGGATTGCAGGGTGATATAACAGTGAAGCAATTAATTGACATATGTCAGGGGAGGATACCCTGACACTGATATCATAATTATAAAGGACAGGTATTTAACGATGAAATATAAAGCGGTTGCACTCGATCTTGACGGAACACTCACAGACCATAATAAGAAGCTTCCAGAGGCTAATAAGGAGGCTGTATGGGCTGCAATTGATAAAGATGTTACTGTTATACTTGCTTCGGGACGTCCGTTATTTGGGATAACACCGATAGCAGATGAGTTAGAGTTAGATAAGAGAGGCGGATATATATTAGCTTACAATGGTGGTGAGATAATTAACTGCCTTAATGGAGATGTAATTGTAAGCCACGAGCTTCCAAGACAGTGCATAGACGATATATGTGATTATGCAAGAGTTAATGATGTGTATGCACTTACATATTCAGACGGAAAGATAGTAGCAGAGAGTGACGATGATGAGTATGTGTTAAAAGAAGCATTTTGTAATAATACAACAATAATTAAGACAGATGATTTAAAGAAATATGTAGATTATCCTGTTAATAAGTTCCTTGTTGTTGGAAGACACGATAAACTTGTGCCAGTGCAGGAGGCTTTATTAGAGCGTTATTCTGATGTGCTTGATGCTTTTTATTCAGAAGATTATTTCCTTGAGGTAGTACCAAAGGGCGTTGCCAAAGATAAATCATTACAGCAGTTATTAGGTAAGCTGTCTATCAAAGAAGATGAGCTTATAGCCTGCGGAGATGGAATGAACGATATACCAATGTTAAAGATAGCGGGTGTTGCGGCTGTTATGGATAATGCGTATGAAGAAGTGAAAAAGTATGCAGATTATATCGCGCCATCTAATGATGAAGCGGGAGTTGCCGATATAATTAAGAGATTTATATTAAATGCTTAGAGTGATTAAGTAATAAATAATTATGGAGATTGACAATGGGAAGAGATAATGTTCAGAATGAAGAAATAGAAATTGATATTGGACATATTTTATCTATATTATGGGATAAGATAATGGTTATTATTGCAACAGGTATAATAGTGGGACTTGGTGCATTTCTTGTGGCAAAATTTCTTATAACGCCACAGTATGAGTCAGAGACCAAGCTGTATGTATTAAACAGGGCTAATGACAGTGCAACTACTTTATCAGATGTCCAGTTATCTACACAGCTTACGAAAGATTACAAGATACTTGTAACAAGTGCTCCGGTTATGAATGAGGTTATCAAGGAATTAAAGCTTGATATGAAAGCCTCACAGCTTGCTTCAAGCATATCTGTTGATACACCTTCAGACACACGAGTATTGCAGATAACAGTTGTTAGTGACGACCCTTATCAGGCTAAGAAGATAGCAGACTGCGTGGCTAAAGTATCATCACAGAAGATATGTGATATTATGAAGATTGAGCAGGTAAATGTTATTGAGGAAGGCTCATTATCAGAGACACCAGCATTTGCTGTAGTCCAGAAATGGACAATCATCGGTGTTCTTGCAGGTATCGTGCTGTCAGCGGCAGTTATAGTAATAAAGTCAATGTTAGATGATACCGTAAAGACTACAGAAGATGTAGAGAAATATTTCGACCTCAGTACACTTGCAGTTATTCCAATTTCAGAAGAAATGGATGACGGTGTGCCAAAGAATAAGAAAAAGAGCAAGAAGAACAAAAAGAACAAGAATAAAAAGTAAAAGTCAGGTGAAAAGATAATATGCAGACTATCAATATAGAA
This sequence comes from Lachnospira sp., assembly GCA_050874785.1. Lineage (GTDB taxonomy): Bacteria > Bacillota > Clostridia > Lachnospirales > Lachnospiraceae > Lachnospira. Next base: position 51,858 of record JBNMLJ010000012.1, on the reverse strand, counting down.
CGATTAAGAAAGCTTGATTACAGGGCTAATGAGGCATATAAGAATTTAAGAACAAATATCCAGCTTTGCGGTTCGGATATTAAGGTTATTATGCTCACAAGTACAACACCGGGAGAAGGTAAATCTACTGTATCATTTAATCTTGCAGTATCACTTGCAGAAGCTGGCAAGAAGGTTATATTTATTGATGCGGATTTAAGAAAGTCAGTGCTTGTAGGACGTTATAAGATTAATACATCAGTTAAGGGACTTACACATTTCTTATCAGGAATTAATAAATTTGAAGAAGTTATGTATGCAACTAATGTTGAGAACTTTAATGTAGTATTCTCTGGTCCAGTGCCACCTAATCCTACAGAGCTTCTTGGCAATAAGGTGTTTAAGACACTTATAAAGGTATTAAGGGATTTGTATGATTATATAATAATTGATACACCACCTATAGGAAGCGTAATAGACAGTGCCATAGTGGCGCAGGAGTGTGACGGGGTTGCCTATGTTATGGCGGCTAATGATGTAAGCTACAAATACGCCCAGAAGGGTCTGGAACAGATTAAAAAGACAGACTGCAAGCTTCTTGGAGTAGTACTTAATAAGGTCGATATGGACGACAACAAATACTACGGTAAGTATTATGGCAAATACTACGGCAAGTATGGAGAACACGCCAATAAATAGCTGGCTGGTTATGGCATAAATGGTATGTAATAATATAGACAGCTTATGGACATATTAACTGAATATAATTGAATAACTAACTATTTAATTAAAAGGTCAAAAAAGGCTTCGCATTACGGTATACATAATGCGAAGCCTTTTATTATACAATAGGAAATTCCGATAGAATTATATTTAATAGTATTTTATTGATAGTATTTTGAGCAATATATTAATAGTTAATTAGCCGCAGCCTGATTAGCATTGCCATCTGCCTGGGCAGGGGCGGCAGCCGCCTGTGTAGGTGCTGTTGTAGCCTCTGTCTTATTGCCGTTGTTATTGCTATTGTTACTATTATTATTGCTGTTATTATTGTTACTGTTGTTACTATCAGGAGCAGTAGTTGGAGCCTGTGTAGGTGCTGCCGTAGTTGTCTCTGCTTCTGTAGGAGCAGCAGTTGTTTTAGCTGTAGTCTGCTGCTGTTTAGTTGTTGATGAACTCTTAGTAGTTGTGGCAGCAGAAGTTTCTTTTGTGTTAGTGCTTGATGACTTTGAAGTATTAGGTAAAGACATAAGACCAGTTGGGTTAGAAACTTTGCTTATCTCTTCATCATAATATTCCTGTGTATCAAATATATCACCATTAATTATCTTCTTGGCAAGCTGCTTAGCTATATCGACATCAGCCTGATACAGAAGTGATACAGAACGGTAAGAACCGAAATGCTGGCAAAGTCTGCTGTCTGGTTCTGCACCTACGCTGTAGGTCTGTATATTCCAGGAGCTGCTGTTGGCAAGCTGGCCTTTTACAAGTGATGTAATATCTGATACAGGCATATTAGTGTAGAGCATATCGCCTACAGAATCAAGTAATGCACTGTATTTTGCAAGTATTGCAGGTGATGTAAGCTTGTTGATAATTGCTGTAAGGGCTGCAAGCTGGTTACGGCCTCGCTGGTAATCACCATCTAAGAAAGCATTTCTTTCACGGCAGAATGCTAATGTCTGTTCACCATTACATTCATTATCACCTATTACATAGTGATATCTTGTTGGGGCTGCCTCAAGTCCGTTGACAAAGTCAACAGATGAATTGATAGTTACACCGCCGAGTGCATCTACAATTGTCTCACAGCCGGTAAAGTTGATTTTAACATAGTAATCAATATTAAGGTCATACAGGTTCTCAAGATTAAGGATAGAACCCTCAATACCCCATTGTCCAGCGTGTGTAAGCTTATCATAGCCCTGGGCACCTGTACTAGGATTAGTAAGGTTGATATAGGCATCTCTTGGAGTAGTGATAAGAAGCACCTGTCTTGTTATTGGGTGGATAATACATAAAATGTTAACATCGCTTCGTCCTGTCGAAAGTATCTTACCTTCTTCATCATTACCTGATATATATATTACGAAAGGTTCTTCATTGACTTTCTTATCAGACTCGCTTAATTCAACAGTTCTCTTAAGTTCAATAGTTCCTACAATTCTGATTGAGTCAAGGAATTCATCGTATTCCTCATCAAATGATGACAATGTGTTGTCATTAATAATCATAGCCTGAATATCAGTTCCAGCCTCTAATGCAGGAATGATATCTTCCCAGGTTGTATATTCCTTGGTCTTGATGTCTGCGTTGTTATTAAAGTTAATCTTCTGTATGGCATCCTGATTATCATCAGCATCTACAGTAGAGTTATAACCAAATGTGTAAGATAAAGTATCAGAAAGTGACTGCGCTTTATCTTTCTTTAATACAACTACATCAACTACATCAGTAATCTCCTGTACGTTATTACCATTACTGCTTATCTTATCAAGGGTTGTATCAACCTTTGATGTGAAAAGGAATGTATATAAAAGTACAGCGGATAAAAGTACAGATATTACTTTTCCTATAATATGCGTCTTAGTAAACTGTGATAGAAAGTCGTATATTGCCACAAGCACAAGAACGGCGTCAATAGCTGCTATATACTTGAGCGGAAGAATATCAAGTTTGTAAAGCTTCAATAGTGTCAATACAGTGAATACAAGCTGAACAACAACGAGTGCAATACCAATAACTGTCGCCCACGCTCTTAGCTTGTGCTTCTTCTCACTCTGGGAAAGAGTGCTCCCCTTTTTGAAGATATATTGCATATCTTCTCTGGTCTTGTCAAAGAATCCTGACATAATGTTATCTCCTGTTAGTATTCATAGAATAAATGTATAAGCCAAGCTTTAAAAAGATGTGAAATATATTCAATTAAAAGCTTAACAAATTAGAAATATTATAACATATTACTAAATAAAAAGAAATAAATAGAGTATTAAATATAGAAAAATGTAAAAATGCGCCTGTATGCAATATACAAACATATTGACATTATATGTTTTGCTTAATAATATAAAGAAAACAAAGCAAAAAATTAAAGATAAACCTAATTAAACTTAATAATATTCATTTTTGTCCAATTTAATTATGTGAAACACATAAAAAACTTGCATAAATTAAGTGAAATTAATATAATATCACTTGGGTAACGTACTAAAGCGTACGAATATTAAATCAAAGGAGTTAAACGATTATGGGATATGTTGATGAAGTATTAGAATTAGTTTCTAAGAAGAATGCAGATCAGCCAGAATTCTTACAGGCTGTAACAGAGGTTCTTAACACATTAAGACCAGTTGTTGATGCTAACGAGGAGCTTTACAGAAGCAATGCAATTCTTGAAAGAATTACAGAACCTGACAGAGTATTAATGTTCCGTGTACCTTGGGTAGATGACAAAGGACAGGTACAGGTAAACAGAGGTTTCAGAGTACAGTTCAACAACGCTATCGGACCTTACAAGGGTGGTTTAAGATTACATCCATCTGTTAATTTAGGAATTATCAAGTTCTTAGGTTTTGAGCAGATTTTCAAGAATTCTCTTACAAGCCTTCCAATCGGTGGTGGTAAAGGTGGTTCTGATTTCGATCCTAAGGGCAAGTCAGATAGAGAAATTATGGCATTCTGCCAGAGCTTTATGACAGAGCTTTGCAAATATATCGGTGCTGATGTCGATGTTCCTGCTGGTGATATCGGAACAGGCGCAAGAGAAATCGGTTATATGTTTGGCCAGTACAAGAGAATAAGAGGAACATTCGAAGGTGTTCTTACAGGTAAGGGCCTTACATACGGTGGTTCACTTGCTAGAACAGAAGCTACAGGATATGGTCTTCTTTACATTACAGAAGAACTTATGAAGTGCCATGGTGATTCACTTGAAGGCAAGACAATCGCTGTTTCAGGTGCTGGTAATGTTGCTATCTATGCTATCCAGAAGGCAGAACAGCTTGGTGCTAAGGTTGTTACATGCTCTGATTCAACAGGCTGGATATATGATCCAGAAGGAATCGATGTAGAACTCTTAAGAGAAGTTAAGGAAGTTAAGAGAGCAAGACTTACAGAATATGCTGCTGCAAGAAAGTCTGCTGAATACCACGAGAAGAAGAATGGTGAGCACGGTGTATGGTCAGTTAAGTGTGATATCGCTCTTCCTTGTGCTACACAGAACGAACTTGACCTTGAAGATGCTAAGCAGTTAGTAGCTAACGGCGTTAAGGCTGTTTGTGAAGGTGCTAATATGCCTACAACTCTTGAAGCTACAGAATACTTCCAGAACAACGGTGTAATGTTCATCTGTGGTAAGGCTGCCAACGCTGGTGGTGTTGCTACATCAGCTCTTGAAATGAGCCAGAACAGCGAAAGACTTAGCTGGACATTTGAAGAAGTTGACGCTAAGCTTAAGAACATTATGGTTAATATCTACCACAACATCGATGATGCTGCTAAGAGATATGGTATGGAAGGCAACTATGTAGCTGGTGCTAATATCGCTGGTTTCGAGAAGGTTGTTAATGCTATGCTCGCTCAGGGTGTATGCTAATTATCCCATAATATAACGAATTAATATATAAGGGCTGCCGCTTAGGTGCAATGTTATTAAGTTGACATTGGGCTTATGCGGCGGCTTTTTTGTGTAATAGGAAATTCTTATTTGTTTTCATTTTCGTTTTCAATGGAAGCATTTTATATGGAAATTTTTTTATAGAAGCTTTTTAATAAATATCACATTGTATTTTGTCTGCATAACTTATATAATTAAATATCAAGATGTAAGGGCAGATAGTATTCTGCCTATTACTGATGTATCAGGGAGAAAATGGTATTTTTTAAAATAATATGACAAAACACCTGGAGAGGAGTATTAATGTCAGATTTATACAGTATTCTTAATAATTTAACAGATGATGATATAAGGTTGCAGCTTGCATTTTTTGACAGCGTGACAATAGGAAATGCTGCGAAGGAGACAGGTTCACGTATAATATCCGGACTTGCAGATATGGCGAATTCATTTGCAGAGATATTCAGCAGTAAGTTAAAGGTCGAATATGATTACAAGAAAGTGTCAGATATGGTGGAAGCCAGATATATGCAGCTTAAGACAGCGGACAGGGTACATTTGATGTCAATGTTGGAGCTTAAAATGCTTGAGATAGCAGGAGCGCAGGGAAGCATAGATGTCAGCACAGTTGCAGGCAGGGATAAGCTTTTAATGTTTGCTGTTAATGCGGCAGGAGCGGGATATTCCATTAACCAGTACATAGCACCAGCCCATAAAATGCAGATTATAAGTGACAAATATAACGAGGCATTTATGGATAATCTGTACCAGAGCATTAAAAATGTAACACCTGACCAGTTCAAGGAGTGGTCAGCCATTATGGATAAGGCAATTGCCAGGGCAGATATTGAGATGAAGAGGGTAGTTCATAAGGAGCTTATGCCAGATGCATTTAATGGAATGGGTGTGTTAAAAAGCTTAAGAAAGCAGAAGACACAGGAAAAGCTAAGGCTTGTTATAGAGTGCTTTGGAGTTGAAGCATTTGATTATAAGACAGTAGAGATAAAGACTATGTATCAGGCAATTAGAACCTTCAACAAGGTATCTTCGTTACAGCTTGCAAGAATGATTAATATAGCTGTAAGAAGGTACAATAAGCCGTTATATGCTAAAGATGAACTTATGCCTTCTTATGTGTCAGAAGATGATAAAGTAAAGCTTGAGCAGGATATGGAATATGCGGCACTTATCAAGCAGGTAAAAGAGATAGACGGTGAGACAGACAAGCTTATAAAAGAGCTTGAAGGAATTGAAAAAAGGCAGACAGATGCAGAGGAAAAGCTTGGAAAAGCCAAAGAACATTTTGATGAGGTGGATAAAGAATTCGCAGAGCTTGAAGCCAGGAAGAATGAGTATATGAGTGGTTCGCATACTGAGCAGGAAACCAAAAGCTACTATGCAAGGGTTAATGAAGTTAAAAGACAGTTAGACAGGGCATCAGAAGAAGCTGGTGTAAGGGAGAGAAAAAATCAGGAGCTTCTTAACCAGATATATCTTACTAATGAGAAAATTGAGATGACAAAGAGCCAGACAGAGGCTTATCATAATAAGCTTGACGAACAGACAGAGGAGAGAAAGCAGAATTTGAAGCGGCTCTGGAGTGCTTATTATTATAAGTTCAGATTTAGTGATGATATATTTACAGAGCTTGTAAAGAACTACGATAGAAAGCATATCGTAGTTATCGAGGAAATGCTTAAGGAAATGCACGACAGCAGTGATTACAGCATATATCTTGACGGTGATAAGCTTAATGTGTATACAGGCGACAAGAAACCGATAGTGTTCATATATGAGAATGGAGTGTTTAATGGAATATTCAGCGATAAAAGCGTTTCTTAATGATACGCCGCAGTATGGTGAAACTACAGGAGTAGAAAGGGCTGGGAAGCTTTTAGAGCTTCTTGGAAATCCCGATAAGAATTTAAAGATAATACATATAGCAGGAACTAACGGCAAGGGTTCAGTGTGTTCCTATATAGATGATATTCTAAGAAAATCAGGCTATAAGACAGGTCTGTTTACATCGCCACATCTTGTGACAATAAGGGAACGAATACAGGTTGACGGTGAGATTATATCAAGGGAAGCTTTTACGCAGTGCTTTAATAAGGTGTATGAAACGGCGGAGGCGAATAATCTTAAGCTTGCATATTTTGACTTTTTTTTCGGTGCGGCTATGTTATATTTTGATAAATGCAATGTCGATTATGTAGTGTTAGAAACAGGACTTGGTGGAAGCCTTGATGCGACTAATGCAGTGCATAATCCACTGTGCTGCGTAATTACGACAATAAGCCTTGAACATACAGCAATACTGGGAGATACGATTAAGAAAATAGCAGTGCAGAAAGCAGGAATAATAAAGCAGGGTGTGCCTGTTGTATATGCAGATGACAATGAGGCTTCAAGTGTGATAGAGGATATTGCACACAGTAAGAACAGCTATTGTTACGGAGTATCACCACAGCAATATCAAATAATTAAAAACTTTAATGGCTGTATTGATTTTTCATTGCATAATGAGTATTATATTAATAATTGCTTAAGACTGGCTACTCCTGCCGTCTATCAGGTGGAGAATGTGTCAATAGCAATTACAGTATGCAGGCTTTTACGGCATTTGTATCATACTGATATTAAAGACAGTGCCATAGTGGATTCGGCTAAGAGTCACATATGGCAGGGCAGAATGGAAAAGCTTACAGATAATATATATGTTGACGGTGCGCACAATCCTCAGGGAATACAAAGCTTCGTTAATTCGGTTAACGGAATGTATGCTGACAGCACTGATAAAGCGGCATTATTATTCTCAGTTGTAAGTGATAAGAATTTTGAGCAGATGATAAGCATACTGTGCGGCTGTAAGGTATTTGCAAGAATAGCGATTACCGTGACAGGCGGCATAAGGCACTTGGATAAAGAATACATAAGTGCGGCATTTAAAAGACATACAGATATTGAAGTGGAAGTGTATGACAGTGCTAAGGAGGCAGTTCTTGCATTAAAGAATGAGCCGATGGTGTTTTGTACAGGTTCACTTTATCTTGTAGCAGATATAAGGAAAGTTTTGGAATAATATAAAGATTGGAGAATAGATATGTTAGATTTTGATGAGGAAATCCAGAAGTTCCAGCCAAGTCTGGAAGTTGAGGACGCAGAAGATGCTATATACAAGAATGATGTACCAGATATAACAGATTTAATTAACAAGATTATCGAAGGAAAGAGTGAGAAGTAATTATGAGATGTTACAAATGTGGCTGTGTCCTTTCAGCAAATGACACATGTGCCAAGTGTGGTACAGATGTGTCTATATACAAAAAGACTGCCAGAGTTTCAGATATATATTACAACAAAGGTCTTGAGAAAGCCCGTGTAAGGGATTTATCAGGAGCAATTGAAACTTTAAAAGTAAGTCTTATGATTAACAAATATAATATCAATGCAAGAAACCTTCTCGGACTTATATATTGTGAGATGGGAGAAGTGGTTGAGGCATTATCACAGTGGGTAATGAGCAAGAACCTTGCTCCGGACGATAATGTTGCAGAGAGTTATATAAAGAAAATTCAGTCTAATCAGAATAAGTTTGAATCAGTTACCAATGCTATTAAGAAATATAACGTATCGCTTCAGTATGCCAAGGATAAGAATACGGATATGGCAGTAATACAGCTTAAGAAGATTGTCGTATCTAATCCACATTTTATAAAGGCACACCTGTTGCTTGCGCTTATATATATCAAAGATAATGAATACCAGAGAGCAAGAAAGCTCCTGAATTCAGTGCTTAAGATAGACAGGAATAATACTCTTGCAAGTAAGTACCTTGAGCAGATAAACCAGAGCCAGAATGTCAAAGATAATGATATATCTGGAAGCTTCTTACCTAAGAAGAAGGTAAAGGAAGAAGAAAGCAAGCCTCTTAATGGCAACGATGTAATACTTCCAAGGTCATCATACAAAGAGCCAAGCAATGGTGCTATTACAATAATTAATGTACTTGTAGGTGTTGTGATTGGTGCGGCACTTATATGGTTCTTAGTAATGCCATCAAGATACAAGGGCATAACAGAAGATTATAACAGAAGTCTTGCAGATTACAGCGAACAGCTTTCATCAGGCAATGTAGAGCTTAACAGTATGGAAAGTGAATTAAAGACTGTAAAGGCAGAGAAAGAGTCACTTGAACAGCAGTTAAGTGAGCTTAATGGAACTGGCGGCGGCAATAAGCTTTTAATCTCAGTTATCGAGTCTGCTAATGCTTATATAGCCAATAACAGGACAGAAGCTGCTGAGAAGCTTATTGATGTTGATGTAAGTGCGCTTCCATCAGACTCAGCCAAGACTTTATACAATACAATTTCAACTGCGGTTATGGCACAGGCGGCTAATGAGTTCTACAGCAAGGCCCAGACTTCATACTATAAGTCAGATTATGCAACAGCAGTTGATGATTATGTTAAGGCATTCAAGTGTGATGCGACTAAGGTAGATGCAGCTTATTATGCGGCAAAATGTTATGTTGCACTCTCACAGACAGACAATGCCAAGAAGTACTATCAGTACATAGTGAATGACTTTAAGACAAGTGGATATTATAAAGAAGCTAATGATTATGTGACATCACATTAATTACCACACGATAAATCCCTGACGGAAATTAATCCGTCAGGGATATTTTTTGCTTAATAGGAAGCGGCCGTGTTCGGCGCAGGAATGTGCTTTGCATATTCTTTGTTATAAGTGGATACGCTAAGTATAGGGGTGTGGACACCCTGAATAGAGGATAGGAGGATAGTTATGAGAGATGATACACAGCTTCTTAATAATGGATTGGACAGTGAATTAGACAGCTATGATACAGCAGAGGATATTAAAAGAACCGATTACATATATATGGTCAGCGAGAATAATCTTGTTATAAGCCTTAATGCAGAACTTGACCATCATCTGGCAGATGAGATGAGAGAGGTAATAGATGACATAATCGACAAAAGGGGAGTGAACAGGGTGATTATAGACTTTTCCAAGGTTGATTTTATGGATAGCGCAGGAATAGGGCTTATAATGGGAAGATATAAGAAGATACGCGATATAGGTGATATATGTGTTGCGGGAGCCAATGAGAGCATTAAAAGAATACTGCTTATATCAGGGCTTCATAAAATAGTAGATATATATGATAATCTGTGCGATGCCGTCAGAAAGCAGAATAAGAGGGGGATGTAAAATGCAGGAGAATAATGTAGACGTAATATTTGATGCAATATCGGAGAATGAAAGCTTTGCAAGAGTGGTTGCGGCAGCCTTTGTGACAAGATTAGACCCGACCTTAGAGGAAATCTCAGATATAAAAACAGCAGTGTCAGAGGCAGTTACCAACAGTATTGTGCACGGCTATGAGGGAAAAGGCGGAAAGGTATATATGACACTTTCCTTAGAGGGCAGTGAGATTATTATAAAGATAAAAGATGAGGGTGTAGGAATAGAAAATGTACATAAAGCAATGGAGCCTTTGTATACAACAAAGCCAGAGCTTGAAAGGTCAGGAATGGGCTTTTCATTTATGGAAGCATTTATGGACGAGCTTAATGTGTATTCAAGAAAAAATATGGGTACAACCGTAATTATGAAGAAAAGAATAGGAGAAAGTAACAGATAGAATGGATGTGTATGCTTGCGATCATACTAAAGAATTGATCATTAAAGCACACAACAATGATAAATCTGCAAGGGAAAAGCTTGTTATTGATAACAGCGGACTTGTGTGGAGCATAGTTAAAAGATTTACAGGGCGGGGCGCAGAGATGGAGGACTTGTACCAGATAGGCTGTATAGGGCTTATAAAGGCGATAGACAATTTTAATATGGACTATGATGTCAAGTTCTCAACTTATGCAGTTCCTATGATTACTGGGGAGATTAAAAGATTCTTAAGAGATGACGGCATAATAAAGATAAGCAGGAGTATTAAAGAAAATGGATACAAATGTTTTACGGCTTCCCAGAAGTTAAAGGGTATTCTTAACCGCGAGCCGACTATTGAGGAGCTGTCCAAGGAAACAGGAATAGCGACAGAGGATATAATCGTTACAATGGAGGCTGGCGACTGCGTGGAGTCAATCTATAAGACAATATACCAGAAGGACGGCAATGAGGTATGCCTTATAGATAAGTTAGAGGGCAAGGACGGCGGAAGCGACAGCATTATTGATAATATAATGATTAATGAGCTTGTGGACAGCCTGTGCGAGAGGGACAAAAAGCTTATAAGAATGAGATATTATGATGATATGACACAGACACAGGCCGCCAAGGTGTTGGGAATATCGCAGGTTCAGGTTTCGCGGCTTGAAAAGAAGATACTAAACCATATGCGAAGCCAGATAGATACAGAATAATAATAGACACGGAATAATAAATGATAATAAGATTAAATTGGGTATCAGGTGCTTAGGCAGTGTGATACATAAAACATATGAATAATATGGGCAATATTGGTAATACTTCTAACAGCATTATTTAATCAGAATAAAATGCTGTGAAATGGAGGTTACTATGTCAAAAACGGTATATTTAAAGATAAGACAGCTTACCAAGACAGACAAGCAGGACGTGTATCTGTCTGATGTGGCAGAAGTATATGCTGAAAAAAAGCTGCTTCCTAAGATAAAAAGCATAAAGCTGGCAACATTTTACAAGACTAAAAAGGACAGGGTATGTATAAGCTCAATGCAGGTTATATCAGCTATACAGCAGCTTGATGATACACTTGACGTTAATAATATAGGAGAGAGTGACTTTATAATTGATTACAGAAAGAACCAGCAGCCGGCGTGGTTATCTGTTATTCTTAAGATTATCGTGTGCATAATAATATTTATAGGAAGTGCCTATGCGATAATGGCATATAATAATGATGTCAGCACAACGGAGATATTTGAAAAAGTATACAAGATGTCAGGCGTAGACTGGCTTATGGAATACAATGTGTGTGAGATAGCTTATGCAATCGGGCTGTTTGCAGGAATAGCAGTATTTTATGACCATTTTGCAGGAAAGAAGATGAGCAAAGCACCAACCCCTATAGAGGTGTCTATGAACCAGTATGTCAAAGATGAAAACCAGGCTATGATTGACTATGTAGAGGATATGCCAAAATGCGTAAGAAACAATTATCCGGGGGCAACAAAATGCTGATTAAAATATTATTTATCATACTTATCGGGTTAAGTGCCGGGGGCGTTACAGCTACAGGACTGTTTGCCTTAATATCAAGCATAGGACTTATTAACAGATATGCAGATGTCACGAATACAACAGAGTCGATAATGCTTTATGAGGAAATGATTATATTTGGTGCAGGTCTTGGAAATATATGGTATATATTTGAGATACCGATTAAGCTTGGTGTTGCAGGGGTTGTACTGTATGGTGTGGTATCTGGAATATTTATAGGTACATTTTTAATATGCCTTGCAGAAACCGTAAAGGCATTGCCGATATTAGCACACAGGGTAAAGCTTAAAAAATGCCTTGGTTTTGTAGTTTTGTTTATTGCTATTGGAAAGATGGTGGGACATTTGGTATACTATTTAATACCTTAAATACTAAACAGACAGGAAGAGAAAATATGATTAAGAGAAAAGAGCTTGCAAAAGCGGCTAAAAGAACATTAAAAAAGCATTTCTGGATATTGGTTGTTGTGTGTCTTATGGCAGCATTTGTTGGAAGTGAATTCACAGAAACTTTCAGTTTCTTTAAGATGCAGATGACAGATATTAATAAAGATACAAATGAATCTCAGGGGGTTACGCTTGTTACATCAGATATTGATAACAGGACAAAGAGTGCTATGCTTGATGCAATAGTGTCAGTTATCATGAACAATGAGGAACAGGGCAAAGAGCAGTCGCAGACACTTATCGACAAGGCAAAGGATAATGCAGGGGATATACTGGGGAGAACTTCGGGAATATTATCGTCCGTTGTTAATAGTGTATCGTCAGGAGCAGTCGTATTTACTATAGTTGATGTTGTATATGGAATTACAGGTTCAAGACAGTTTGTCGTTATTCTGCTTTTATGTCTGGCACTTATATTTTACTTTGGAATAAGATATGTCGTGAAAATGTCTTATGTTGTTATATCAAGAAGAATATTTCTTGAAAGCCGGACATATAAAAGTGTAGGGGTCGGCAAATTTATGTTCCTTATGAGAGTAAAAAGGTGGATGCGAGTGGCTTTTACAATGTTCGTCAAAGACCTGTATACAATATTATGGTCACTTACGATAGCAGGTGCTTTTATTAAGCCACTGTCATATATGCTTGTACCATATATAATAGCAGAAAATCCGGATATTAAGGCTAACGATGCGATAACCTTGTCAAGAAGAATGATGAACGGCTATAAGTGGAAATGTTTCTGCTACCAGTTGTCATTTATAGGCTGGAATATATTAAGCTTTCTATCTATGGGACTTGTGGGGGTATTATATTCCAATCCGTATAAGACCGCATTTTTTACAGAATTATATGTTCTTATAAGAGAAAATGCCATTAAGAATAATATACAAGGCGTGGAAATGCTAAGCGATGTATATCTGTATGAGCGTGCAGGAAAAGAAGAATTGCAGGCAGCTTACGCAGACATATATCCATATATGAATGAGGACTCTCCAGAGGAAAGATTTGATGATGATATTATGAAATCTGACATCAAATATTTCAGGAGATTAAGAAAGTTTCTTGCTGACTGGTTCGGTGTAATTCTTTTTAACACGAGTGAGGAAAAAAGGTTTGAGGATGCCAAGGCAGAACAGATAAAGGTTGACAGATGTAAGCAGGAGATACTTGGTAATATGTATCCTTCAAGGCTGTTTACATTAAAGGAGCATAGAGCTAATTTTGAAAGTACAGTATATATGCGTAATTATTCAATTCCATCGCTTATACTTATATTCTTTGTAATGTCATTTATAGGGTGGTTCTGGGAAGTTTCATCACACTTAATGCTGTACCATTCATTTGCTAACAGAGGTGTGCTTCACGGCCCTTGGCTTCCGATATACGGAGTAGGCGGTCTTTTGATACTTCTGCTTCTTAAAAAGTTCAGGGAAAAGCCGGCGGTTGAGTTTGTACTGGCAATTATTCTGTGCGGAGTTGTTGAGTATTTTACAGGACTTGTGCTGGAGCTTACGCATAACGGACAGAAATGGTGGGACTACACAGGATTTTTCCTTAATCTTCACGGACGTATATGTGCAGAAGGCCTGTTAGCCTTTGGTATTGGTGGAATGGCTATAGTGTATTTCGTAGCACCATTTCTTGATAACTATTTCAGGAAGATAAAGCTTCAGGTTATTATACCATTATGTGCGGCACTTATGATGATATTTGTTGCAGACCAGTTGTATACAAAGAAGCACCCTAATGTGGGCGAGGGCATAACCTGCCTTAATATATATGATTACAGGCAGATATGTGCTTGTTATGATAAGGATATATATGGAATGTTTTCAGAAAATAGAATATAAATAAAAAGGTTTGACATTATTGCATTATCTGTATGGATATTATTATGTCCATAAGTGAGAAGCTTGGAATATATATGAATAATTCTTAAGTTTATGGAAATGCTAATAGAAACATATGTTAATAGTAATGTAATGCCATAAAACAGGCGGCACATATGATTATTAATATCAACATATGTTACTAATAAAGCATATGTAGAAATGAGGATTATTATGGTTCAGGATGTTGAAAAGAGAAATAAGAGCTATAACCAGTATGTTGAAAATGTTACGAAAAAGGCGGGCTGTGTATACAACTGCTTTAAGGCATTTATAACAGGTGGAATTATATGTACTATAGGCCAGCTTATTATGAATTTTATGAAGATGACAGGAATGACAGCAGATGATGCAGCAAGCTATACAACGCTTATACTTGTTGCTTTAAGCGTTATATTTACAGGCTTTGGAATATATCCGCTCATCACGTCCTTTGGAGGAGCGGGTGCGCTTGTTCCGATTACAGGATTTGCAAACAGCATAGCTTCTCCTGCGATTGAATATAAGAAAGAAGGACAAGTGTTTGGCATTGGATGTAAAATATTTACGATAGCAGGGCCTGTTATATTGTATGGAATATTTTTCAGCTGGATTATAGGCTTGATATATTGGGTAATAAGCCTTATGTGATTAACTATTTGGAGGTACTAAGGAAATGGCAATGACCGAATTAGAACAGCATTATAATAAATTCAATGAGGAGAAACGTCTGGATTCCCGCCACGGAAGGGTTGAATTTATTACATCTATGAAATATATTCATAACTGCCTTGATGATATTAAGGCGGCTATGGATATTTCCAGTGATATAAAGATACTTGATATAGGAGCAGGAACAGGAAGATACAGTGTTCCATTATCTGAGGAAGGGTATGATGTCACTGCGGTGGAGCTTGTAAAGCATAATCTTGGACTTTTAAAGGCTAAGAATTCAAATGTTAAGGCATATCAGGGCAATGCACTTAAGCTTAAGCGGTTTGAAGATAATACATTTGATATGGCACTGCTTTTTGGACCTATGTACCATTTGTTTACATTTGAGGATAAGCTTAAGGCACTTAATGAGGCAAAGAGAGTTGTTAAGCCGGGTGGAATTATACTTGTTGCATATCTTATGAATGAATACAGTGTTATTACATATGCGTTTAAGGAAGGGCATATTAATGAATGTCTTAACGAGAACAGGCTGACAGAGGATTATCACACTGTATCAAGTGAGGAGAACCTCTACGATTATATGAGAATAGAGGATATTAACAGTCTTAATCAGGCAGCAGGGCTTGAGAGAATTAAAATATTATCACCAGACGGCCCGGCTAACTATATAAGACCATATCTTAATAAGCTTACAGAAGAAGAATTTGCAGAATTCGTCAAATATCATCTTGCAACGTGCGAAAGACAGGATTTAATCGGAGCAGCGGCGCATACACTT
The DNA here is from genome assembly GCA_050874785.1 of Lachnospira sp. Taxonomy (GTDB): domain Bacteria; phylum Bacillota; class Clostridia; order Lachnospirales; family Lachnospiraceae; genus Lachnospira. The sequence goes on along the minus strand of JBNMLJ010000012.1, from coordinate 36,243 downwards.
GATATATTAAGAGTTAAATAACTGATGATATTAATATATAATAAAATTGATAATATTGGTGAAATAATATAGTAATGAATAAATTACCTGATAAAGCAGATACTACCTATTGATGATTGATTATGAATAAATATTAAGAGGTAGCGTATGATTGCAGGTAAACAGAGTATTAAATTTGATAATAATGTATACATCAAAGCAGGAGCTACAGTGGCGGGAACTAAGGAAAAGAAAGGACCGCTGGGCTGCTGCTTTGATGTCGTTTCGGAAGATGATTTGTTTGGTGGAGAAAGCTGGGAGGAGGCAGAGAGCAAGATACAGAGCTTGGCATTTGAGAAGCTGTTAGAAAAGACAGGAATGATGCCAGAGGATATAAGATATATATATGCTGGAGATTTGCTGGGTCAGCTTATAGCGACATCATTTGGTTTAAAGACATATGATGTGCCTCTTTTTGGGCTTTATGGCGCGTGTTCAACTATGGGTGAGTCATTATCGCTTGCGGCTATGTGTGTTGATGCTGGTTTTGCAGATAATGTGGCAGCGATAGCTTCAAGCCATTTTGCAAGTGCTGAGAAACAGTTCAGATTTCCATTATTATATGGCAACCAGAGGCCAGTGAGTTCAACGTGGACTGTTACAGGAGCAGGAGCGTATCTTGTATCTAATTCCCCGGTAATAACAAAATGTTATGGAGATGTGTGCCAGATTGTTGATAACGGATATGCGGATATAATTATATCGGGCATAACTACAGGAAAGATAGTAGATTATGGCGTTAAGGACTCTATGAATATGGGAGCTTGTATGGCACCTGCGGCGGCAGATCTTATAGAAGCCAACTATAAGGACTTTGAAGTGACTAAAGGATATTACGATATGATTATAACTGGTGACTTGGGTTACACAGGTAAAGAGATACTTCTTACACTTCTTAAAGAGAAGGGAATAGACATAAGTGATGTATACACGGACTGTGGAATAGAAGTGTTTGATAAAAATGAGCAGGATACACAATCTGGTGGAAGTGGCTGTGGGTGCAGTGCTATAGTTCTTGATACTCTTGTATTGGACAAGTTAAGAAAACGAGAATTGAAAAGGGTGTTATTTGTTCCAACGGGAGCATTATTGTCACAGGTAAGCTTTAATGAAGGCAAGTCAATACCGGGAATAGCACATGGTGTTGTGCTTGAGGCTGTGTGAGGAAAGGAGCTGGACATTAAAATGGATTATTTGAAAGCATTTGTTGTAGGTGGAATTATATGTGTTCTGACACAGATTTTAATGGAAAAGACCAAGCTTATGCCAGGAAGAATAATGGTTGTACTTGTAACCACAGGTACTGTTCTTGGCGCGTTGGGGCTTTATGAACCGCTTGTGCAGTTTGCAGGAGCAGGAGCGAGTGTTCCATTGACAGGCTTTGGAAACGTATTATGGAAGGGAATGAAAATGGCAGTTGATAATTCAGGCTTCTTAGGGCTGTTTAAGGGCGGTTTTACAGCCTGTGCGGTAGGAGTGTCAGCGGCACTTGTATTTGGCTATATTGCTTCGTGGATATTCGAGCCTAAGATGAAAAAGAAATAAAATTTACAGCGATATATAAAAAGCCCCTGCTTATTAATTTATGGGATTTGTTTATAGTCTTGTGTAAAGGCTATAAAGCATTTAAAAGAACCTTATAAATATAGTAAGCAGGGGCTTTTATATTGCATATCGTTATAAATATTAACTAACTAATTAACGCAATAACTAATTAGATAACTAAATAATCAGCTGGCTGACAGATACAAGCTATTGACGCGGACAGGTTAATTACTGCTTCCTGTAGTAGAAGCGGTCGTGTTCTGTTTTGCAGTTGTTGACTGCGAATTAGAAGCGTTCTGTGTGGTGGTTGAAGCCGTTGTATTCTGTGAGGTCGTAGCCTGCGTTGTTGACTGGCTGTTATTACTGTTATTGTTAGTAGTTGTTGACGGTGTTGCGGGTGTGGCTGTTGAGTGAAGAGTACAAAGCCTGCTTAGCTTCTCATCAGTTATCGCATATTGTGCATCAGCAGTTGTATAACCAGAAGTATCCTCGCCACCTAAAGTGTTAGTTGATGACTTCTTAACATAAATGTTAGTTGAAACATTAGTACAGCCTGCGTTAGCAACAAGACCTGAGTCATTACATATATTAACCTTAACGTGAGTGTCGCAGGTTTCTGTAGGCTGGTTGTCAGCCGCAAAATATTCAGTGATTATACAGCTTCCTCTAGGGTCAGCATCACATAAACCTTCAACAGGGAGCTTACCTGATTTAGAGCATACAGCAACCTGTACAATATCATCTGGCTGTGTAAAGCTTCCAGTAGGAAGATTTTCGTGGATTTCCTGCATAATAGCTTTCCATATACCAGTGTGGTTGACTGAGTCAACACGCTTAGAGTTATCATCATAACCTACCCATATAGAAGCAGTGTAGTAAGGTGTGAATCCACAGAACCATATATCAGTATCAAACTGTGTAGTACCAGTCTTACCAGCAACTGGCTGGTTAGATAACTTGGCTCTTGTGGCAGTACCTGAATTGACAACAGATTCCATACCGCTTGTAAGAAGCCATGCAGATGATTCTTTTAATACTCTGTGAGTTTCTGGTATTGAATTATCAATAATTACATTGCCATCTCCGTCTAATACTTTGGTGTAATATATTGGCTTGGTATATGTTCCCTTGTTGGCGATTGCCGCATAGGCTGCTGTCATATCTATATTACATACACCCTTTGTCATACCACCAAGTGCAAGTGACTGTACAACATCGTGGTTGCCGTTGATTGCATTCTTGGCAGATACCAAAGTTGAAAGTCCGAATTTTTCAAGGTAGCTGAAACCAACGCTTGGTGTTATCTGTGTAAGAACCTTTACAGCAGGTACGTTCTGGGAACGTGTGAGTGCTTCACGCACTGTCATATATCCAAGATACTGTCCCTCTGTGTAGTTCTTTACAAGTCGTGCATCTGTTCCTGAATAATAGTATGGTGCATCATCAATAGCGGTAGCAAGAGTGATAGCACCAGTATCAAGTCCAGGTCCATAAGCAACAAGCGGCTTGATAGAAGAACCCGGCTGTCTTGTTACATCATCAGTAGCTCTGTTTAAGCCTCGGTCAGTAGCTTTATCTCCACGTCCGCCGACAAGAACTTTAACATATCCTGTTGACTGTTCTATTAAAGAGAAAGAAATCTGAGGCTGTATAACAAAATATGATTTCTCATAAGTAACAGTTCCGCCATTAGCTGTCATAGCTTCCCTGTACTGGTCGATATAGCCCTGAGCAGTAGTTTCGTTTCTTAATGTAAGGCTGAAAGAAGAATCAACATTTTCTTTAAACCATTTTTCCATATTGTTCTGTGAATAATATGAAAATGTTCCATCTGTCTCTTTTACTGTGAGATTATAATTAATAGTAAAATCTGTATTCGATGGATAGTAGTCAGGGTCATTAAGTATTGAATCTGCAATGTTCTGCATAGACATATCCTGTGTAGTGTATACAGATAAACCACCAGAATATATCATACTTGTAGCCTGCTGTTTAGAATAACCCTTCTGCTGCATAAGGTCATCTATAAGCTGGTTAATGACTTCATCTACAAAATAAGAATAATTAGATGAAGAAGCAGTAGCTGATACATCAATACCTTCAAGTCTTGCATATACATCATCTGCAACAGCCTCGCTGTATTCATCAGTAGTGATGTATTCCTGCTTTAACATATTGTTAAGCACGGCAAGCTGTCTTTCTTTATTATCATCAGGATTCTTCAAAGGGTTAAGCCTTGAAGGGTTCTTGGTGATAGAAGCAAGTACGGCACATTCGCTTAATGTAAGCTCAGATACATCTTTATTAAAATATCCGTTAGCGGCGGCTTGTACACCATAATAACCATTACCTAAGTTAATTGTATTAAGATAGTTCTCTAAAATGCTGTCTTTATCCATAACAGTTTCAAGCTTGATAGCAAGATACTGTTCCTGAACCTTTCTTCTAATCTTCTCCATAGTAGATTCATTGTAAGCATTAAATACATTATTCTTAAGTAACTGCTGTGTAATGGTACTAGCACCCTGTGACATCTCGCCATCGGATACAGTAATCATAGCAGCTCTCATAATACCCTGAAGGTCAATTCCGTTATGCTTGTAGAATCTTTCATCTTCAATAGCAACAAATGCGTGCTGAAGATACACTGGAATCTGGTCAAGGGAAGCGTATATTCTGTTAGCTCCGGTTGTTGCAAGCGTCTGTATTTCTTCACCGTTGTTATCGTATATCTTAGTTGCGTAACCTTCGGGTGAAACATTGATTGACGATATATCAGGCGCACTCTCAATTATGCCCTGTGCAGCACCGAATATAAGGCAGGAGCCGCTTATTACAACCGCAATTGCACCAACAAGAAGAAGCTTGATAAAGAAAATGTTAAATTTTGTCCGAAACTTCGTTGCTGATGAATTAAGGAGCTTTTTCTTTCGTCTTATGCCGTTTCCACCATAATTCATAATTGTAAATCCTCCATATTGTTATAAATGGTAAAACTATGATATTATTTACCAAATGCAAGGTACAAAATCCCATAAGGATTAAAGTAATAATCCGTAACACGGATACTTTATTGTACCATAGAAATGAATTACAAGCAATCGGAGGAGCTATGAATATAATTTTAAAGAATGGCAGTGGTGAAATAGAGGAGAAGAAGTCACGTTTCATCTGCCATATTTTCAAAATAAAAAGCGAAGATGAAGCAGAGCAGTACATTACCGCAGTGAAGAAGAAATACTGGGACGCAAGACATAACTGCTATGCCTATGTCACAGGGGATAAAGGACAGATACAAAGATTTTCTGATGATGGTGAACCACAGGGAACGGCGGGAAAGCCTATGCTTGACATACTTAATTCATATGGACTTACAGACTGCCTTGCAGTTGTCACGAGATATTTTGGTGGTGTGCTTCTTGGGACAGGCGGACTTATAAGAGCATATCAGGCGGCGTCTAAAGAAGGAATTAACAATTCAGACATAGCACAGGTGTGTGATGGAATAACTGCTGTCATAACGACTGATTACAACGCATATGGCAAATTGCAGTATATATGTAATGATAATAACGTGGATATCATTGATACTGACTTTGGTGCAAATGTCACAATTAAACTGGCAGCAGAAATGTCAGTTTGTGACACATTTGAAAAGAAGCTGATGGATGCGTTTGCAGGCAATGTAGTTCTTAATGATAAAGAAAATGTTAAATTTTGCAGAAATATGGCTGGAAATATAACATTTTTATAACATATCATACAATTATATGGATGTAACAAATGAATGAATTGTGAATAAATAATTAACACTGGTAAATAAGCACAATTTAAGTATGGTTTTTAGATAAAAATTACATTTGATTGTTAAAGTGATGTAAAAAAATGCTAAATTTATCTTGATAATAGTGCAAAATTTACATAAAATGTCAGTTTTTAAAAAACGTAAAATTATACAGATTGAATACACAGAGGGCGTTTTGTTAATAAAATGTTCAAAAATGTGGTGCTGGAAAGCCGCATAAATACTAGGGTTCATAAAAAAATCAAAAAAAATACAAGAATTGTTAAAAATAGTCTTGTTAAAATAGTACAAAAATGGTAATATATCAATGTCAAAAAACATATTAAGTGGGGTTGCCCCACAAGAACCAATTAAGGGAGGTTTACAAGTTTATGAGAAAGACAATTAAAAAGCTTACTGCTGTAGGTTTAACTCTTACATCAGTAATGGGTCTTGTAGCATGTGGCAATAATAATGCTTCAAGCAACACAAAAGAAACTGTAGATTGGGCAAGCGTAGAAAAGCCAGAACATTTCACAATTATGGTTGATGGTACTGTTCCTACATTAGAGGAATGGGGCGAGAAGTTTGATGAACAGCTTATGTCATTAACAGGTCTTGATTTTGAAATCACACGTCCTGACCACAACTCATATTATGATGCAGTTGCTAACTCAATGCTTGATGCTAGCGCAATGCCAGATGTTATCATTCTTTCATCTGACTACTTAGCACTTTATGCAAGCCAGGGTCTTCTTTGGGATATGACAGATGCTTGGAATAACTCAGCAACAAAGTCTTCTGGAAGACTTATCTCAGATGCAGAGAAGATTATGCAGGCTAACTATGTAAGAGGCGTTGATGGTGAGAAGGCTCTTTACGGATTCGTTCCAGCTCGTGGTAACGGATGTGTTACATATGTAAAGGAAGCTTGGGCTACTCAGGCTGGCTACTCTAAGGCAGATTTATCAAGCAAGCAGCTCTCATATGATGAGTTCTACACAATGCTTAAGAAGATGAAGGAAGCTAGAGGAGTTGATTATGTAATTTCTGCTCCAGGTTTCTATTCAAAGGAAGCACCTTATACTAACTACCTTCCAGAATTCTATCAGAATGCTCAGTTTACTTTCTACTATGACCAGTCAAAGGGTGAATATGTAGATGGTTTCACACAGCAGGAAATGAAGGATGCCCTTCAGAGAATTCAGAACGCTGTTAACGATGGTCTTATCAATAAGGAATCAAGCACAAAGACAACTCAGACAGCACGTAACGACTTTAAGTCATCAGATCCTAAGACAGAATCAGGTGTATTTACATACTGGGCTGGACAGTGGGCTGAGACATTAAGAGGATACTTAAAGACAGCTGGTCTTGATGATTCACTTATTCCAATCCTTCCAATTAAGGAACTTGGTTCATACGCAGAAAGACTTGCACCATCTTGGTGTATTACATCTCACGCTGCTGAGACAGGTAAGGCTGAAGGAATCTTCAAGTACTTCATCGATACAATGTTAGATGGTGGAGATATCCAGACACTTTGGGAATATGGTCCTAAGGGTTACTACTATGAAGAGCAGGCTGATGGTTCATTCAAGTTCCTTGGTAAGAAGACTAACGCTAAGACACTTTACTCTAAGGCTCATCTTGACTGCAACTTAGTTCTTGCTAACTTCGTAAGCGGTAAGGATCCAGGAAAGGCTGAACAGCCAGAAAACGTTACATCTTGCTCAGATATGTTCTTTGAACATTCTACACTTGTTGATTCACCTGCTATGACAGAAGAAGTTGGTAAGCTTGTTGGTGATATCAATACAGAAAGATACACAGTAATTGATAACGTTGCAAGAGGTGAATGGACAGTTGATCAGGGTATGCAGGAATACACAAAGACTGTTGGTTCTAAGGTAGAAGCAGCTCTTAAGTCATTAAATACACAGTTCGCTGGAAAGTAATTAATGCTACTTAATATGTGTTAAAAGATGTTTTAAACATCACTTTATATTTCGTGCCAGTAGACCTGGTCTTCTGGCACGAATTTTGCTTAATATAAGCAATTGTTACTATAATATTAGGAAAGAAGGGTATAAAGATGCAGTGTAAGTCTTGTGGAACAGAGCTTCCTAAGAAGGCAAAGATTTGCCCTAAGTGTGGAGCACTTAATGGTAAGCCAACTGGTAATACTAGATATTTAGCTATTATCGGTATGGTTATTATGTTAATAGGCGGATTACTTCCATTTGCTCAGTCTAACGAAACTCTTATGGACGGTTATACACCTAAGGCATATTCATTCGGCTTTATGAATATCAGCGTCATTGCAATGTGGTACATATTTATGTTAATACTTGTTGCTGGTATTTTATTAGTCATTGCTAAGAAAGAAAAGTTATCTATTATTACATCTGTGGCAGCTACAGCTGTTGCATTTATTTCAATGTTCGCATTCCAGTTTACTAGTGCAGATGGTAAGACTAAGACTGGTGCGTTAAAGTATGTTTACCATAACATTTCAGATTTATTATCTAATGGTTATAATGGTAATTCTTATTCAGTAGGTTCAGGTGTTTATGTTATAATCATCGGCCTTATAGTTGCTATTGTTGGTGTATTCTGGGATGTCGTTAAGATATTCAAGAAGGACCTTGGTGTTGATACAAAGTATTTATCTAACACATTAAATCAGAATATTGGGCAGAAGATGTTCTACTACAGAGGATTTTATATTATGTTTCTGCCAGTATTAGTAATGGTATTATTATTCTTCTACTGGCCAATGTTAGGATGTCGTTATGCCTTTACTTCATATGTATTATCTAACCCTTATTATATTGGTGTATTCCACTTCCAGACAATGTTAAGATTTGATACATTCTTCTGGCAGGCATTCAGAAATACACTTGTATTATCAATCGTTAAGTTAATACTTAATACAGGTGCCGCAGTTATTATCTCACTTCTTCTTAATGAGATTACTAATATGGCATTCAAGAAGACAGTACAGACAATTGTATACTTACCTCACTTTATGTCATGGGTAGTTGTCGCTGCTGTATTCAAAGTAATTCTTTCTGTTAACAGCACAGGTGTTGTTAATGGTGCTTTAATTAATATGGGACTTATCAATACTCCTATTGATTTCCTTGGTAGCTCTAAGTATTGGACAGGTACATTCTTCGTAATGAATATCTGGAAGGATACAGGATGGGGAACTATTCTTTTCCTTGCTACATTATCAGGTATCAGCCCAGACCTTTATGAAGCTGCTCAGATTGATGGTGCTAACAGATTTAAGAGACTTATATATATCACTCTTCCTGCATTAGCTAACACAATCATCACAGTATTTATTCTTAACCTTGCTAAGGTTATGAACCTTTTTGAATCAGTATTCGTTACACAGAGTGCTGGTACATATGATGTTTCTCAGGTATTACAGACATATATTTACAATAAGACATTCTCGGCTTCATTCTCTGATTATGGTTATACAACAGCCGTAGGTTTATTTAAGTCATTTGTAGGTATGATCCTTGTACTTGGTTGTAACTACGCAAGTAAAAAAGTCCGTGGACGTGGAATTGTATAGGAGGTTAGACGATGAGTGAAGAACAGTTAGTTTATAAAAAGAAAAAGAAAAAATTTAAAATCTTCCCAATAGTCAATGTAATCTTCTTTATATTGGTTTCATTGTTAATTCTTTTCCCTATGTGGAAGGTTATTGTAGATTCATTTGATGCTCATTCAGCAACAAGTTTTAGATGGTGGCCAAGTACTTTCTCATTAGGTGGATATGGTGCGATTATTTCAAGAGCTTCTCTTTATCGTCCATTCCTTGTATCAGTTGTTACAACATTAGCTGGTACATTTATGGGATTATTACTTGCTACACTCGGTGGTTATGTACTCATTCAGTGGGAAATGCCAGGAAGAAACTTCTTCGCATATATGTTATTATTCACAATGATTTTCGATGGTGGTATGGTTCCTAAGTACTTAGTTATGCAGAACTTACACTTACTTGATACATTGTGGGCAGTAATTTTACCAATGTCTATCAACGTATATAACCTTGTACTTATGAGAAACTTCTTTGAAGGTATTCCAGAGTCATTATTTGAGGCTGCTCAGATTGATGGTTGTTCACCAATGGGTATATTCTTTAAGATTGTGTTACCACTTTCTAAGGCTGCCCTTGCTTCAATCGGTCTTATGTTTGCCGTAACATTCTGGAATGATTATACAAACTTCAAGATTTATATCAGAACAGATAAGTTATACAACTTCCAGATTAAGCTCCGTAATATGGTTATGGATAGTAATATCCCTAACGACGATTCAGTAGACCCTAACACAATTTCTAATGCGGCTACAATCGTTGCTATATTACCTTTCATGATTATCTACCCATTCTGCCAGCAGTACTTCGTACAGGGCGTTAACGTAGGTGCCGTTAAGGAGTAATGTCAGGAATATAAGAATAATAGTTATTAATTAACAATTATCTGATTGTTGAGATTAATTATTATAATTAAAAAAGACGGAAATGCTAATACCATTTCCGTCTTTTTTTATTGTATGAACATTTTTTATGTAGAAATACACATATCTATATGTTAAAATTAAGTCATACTAAGGAATTGTTTATATAAAACACGATAAGGTGGTGGAGAATTGAGAAAATTAGCAGATTCAATATATCTTGAAAATATTGCAGAGGTTAAGACTATACTTGAGAATGAACCTAATCTTATAGATGAGAGGGACGAACACGGAGTGCTTATGGCATTGCTTGCCGCTAAGACAGGTAATCTTGAGCTTGTGAAGTATATAGTTGAATATTCAAGGGCAAGTATGAACATTCACGATGATAATAACAGGAATATGCTTCATTATGCAGCTATGTCAGGAAGCATACCGACCTGTAAGTATCTTGTTGAGAGAGTTGGTATGTCGCCATTATCGGGAGATATTAATTTACAGACACCATTTGAGGTTGCACATCAAAACCATTTTATTGAGTTAGAGGAATATTTTGAAAGTGTTGTTGGTCACAAGTTAAGTGAGATGTATCACAATCCAATAAGGACAGGTATGTATCCTGATCCATCAATTGTCAGAGTTGAAGATGATTATTATATGGTTAATTCTTCATTTATATTCTATCCTTGTATACCAGTATCACATTCTAAAGACCTTATTCACTGGAAGATAATAGGTTATGCTATTACAGAACCAGAGTGGGCGGCTCTTGATGACCTTGAAGGTGGACGAGGCTACTGGGCTCCGGATATATCTTATTATAAGGGAAGATTTTATATAACAGCTACATATAGGCTTAATGATACCGGTAATGTATACAGAAAGCAGATAGTTGTAAGTTCAGATAAGCCGGAAGGACCATACAGCAAGCCCGCCATTATAGATGAGGATGGAATTGACCCATCTATATTTAATGATGATGACGGAAGAAGATATATGCTTCTTAACAGGGGAGCAAGAATATTTGAGCTTAATGAGGATGCTACTAAACAGATATCTAAAGCAGAGCTTCTGTTCTATGGAGATAACAAAAGAGCACCAGAAGGGCCTCATCTTTTAAAGAAAGATGGATATTATTATCTGTTTGAGGCAGAGGGGGGAACAGGACCAGGACACAGAATAACGGTATCCAGAAGCAGGGAACTTAAAGGAATATATGAACCCTGCCCATACAATCCGATTATGAGACAGAACAATCCTGATGAGATAATACAGAGGTGTGGACACGGAAAACCAGTACAGACACAGAATGGTGACTGGTATATGGTGTATCTGTGTGGAAGAAAGATTGGCGATGGATACAGCATTTTAGGAAGAGAAACTGCTCTTGACCCTATAAGCTGGACTATGGACGGCTGGCCGGTAGTCAATAACCTTAAAGGTCCTAGTGCATTACAGGTAAAGCCTGATCTGCCAGAGATGATATGGGAAGATGAGGCGGATGATGATTTTGATAATTCATATCTGAGTAATGAATGGTGGTTCCCAAGAGTGCCAGAGATGGATGGTATTAAGTTAAAAGACTCTTATGTTCATATCAAGGGGAGCAGATATGACCTTGATACTATGAAAGCTAAGAATATACTTTTAAGAAGACAGAAGCATTTCAGATTTAGTTCTGTATGCAAGCTTCATATGCCGGAATTATATCCAGGTCAGAACTGTGGCATGACATGCTATTATGATGAGAACACCTATATCAAATTTGGCGTATTTGCTACGTTAGATGAGACACCAAGACTTATGCTTAATGTAGTCGAGAAGATTGGTGATGAAGTCATTACACACGAGGGTGTATGCGTTGATAACAGTAATAAAGACATATACCTTAAGATAGATACGAACAATCTAAGAAGGACATTTTCATATAGTTATAATGATAAAGACTATAATAAGGTTGTTACGCTGGATAATGTCTATTATCTGTGTGATGAAGGAATTCGCAAGGGTAAGCGTTTTACTGGCGCGATGATTGGAATGTATGCTTACGCTGGAGATTATGGAAGCCAGTATACAGACAGCGAGGGCAGACACGGAACAGATGATTATTATGCAGCATTTGATTATTTCAGGTATAAAGCATAAAATAATGAGCACCTGGGTGCTCATCTTAAAAGTTTCTGGCGAAACTTTGTAAGTGTTGAAAGGTATCGTAAATTACGAGATAATGAGCACCATAGTGCTCATCTTAAATAGTAAGGAGATTGCAATGATAATTAACAGAAATTCAGAATTGGAAAAGAATATGTATGCAAAGTTATCACAGGTTGATGAATTAATCAGCAGTAATGATGTGTACGCTCTTGGATTAAGACTTAATGCACTTTCTTCATTATGTAAGGCATTAAGAGAGGAAAGTGCAGTTAAAGCATTAACAGAAGCACTCGATAAGGTTATTGAGAGTGGTATTATTGACAGCCTCGATAAGAAAAGCCTTAAGCATTTTATGATTGGTAATGCGTTCTATATTGCCTCTGATTTTACAGGTGATGATAAATATAAGAATGAAGCTGTAAAGCTTGCCGCTGGTTTTAAGGATTTTGAAAGAAATGAAGCAGGCTATTTTAAAGATGCAGATGATAAGAAATGTTTATGTAAAGCTTATTCATATGAACCATTTTATATGGCATATGAAACTAAGGACGGCGGAAAAGAGCAGTATAATGATGTTATCGGACAGTATAACGCTATGAATGATGAGCTTTTTGCAGACACTAAGTATTCATCAGACACAACAGCTAAGATTAAGGTATTATCTGTATATGCAGCTTCACTTATTGATACAATGGAAGTTATGGACCAGATGATATATGAAATCTACAGAAAGATGCAGGACTATTTCAAGGCGGCAGTTAAGGCTGTGCTTGAAACAGGAAGAGATTATGATGACTTTGGCGATTTCGATGAGGAGTCAGAGCTTATGTTTGCCTATGCTGTATTAAAGGGCTGTAGAATGAAGGCACTCCACACAGAGAAATACGAAGGCATTGTGTTAGGCGTGTGCGATAAGGTAATGTCAGGTGAGATATTCACTGATGATGATACAGATAAGGATGTAGTAAGCAAGGCGGCATTAGTATACAGCGAGACAGTACGCAACAGAGAATATCAGGATTATGGCCGCGGCAAGGGAGGAGCATTATGGAGTTAGTATTAGTAACTAATACAAGCAGAAATGCAGTTGTAGAATTAACAGAAGCAGGAAAGTATTATTCTGAGAAAGAATATGACATATATGTTAATGGAGAATTATTTGCACATACAGATAAGCAGGTTACATCATTATTTGGATTTAAGCCAGACACAGATTATGAGATAACAGCCGTATATGACGGTAAGGAATATGGTCCTGTTGAGCTTCATACAGATTATGAATTTGTAACACTTAATGTAAGGGATTTCGGTGCATATGGTGATGGTGAGCACGATGATACTAATGCAATCCAGTGCGCAATTATGGCTTCTAAGAAGAATTGCAGAGTATATGTTCCAGAAGGAACTTACAGAATATCAAGCATTTTCTTAAAAGATGACCTTACACTTGAGCTTGCCAAGGGTGCTACATTACTTGCATTCACAGACAGAGAGAAGTTCCCTATATTACCAGGTCTTATTGAGTCATATGATGAGAAGTCAGAATACAACCTCGCTTCGTGGGAAGGCAATCCAGTAGACTCTTTCTCAGCAATAATATGTGGTCTTAATGTTAAAAATGTTGTTATAACAGGTGAGGGTACTATTGATGGTGGTACAACACACGATAACTGGTGGAAGAATTGTAAGGTGCGTAATATAGCGTGGAGACCTAACCTTTTCTTTATCAATCATTGTGAAAATGTTACTATGCAGGGCATAACAGTACAGAATTCACCTTGCTGGACTATTCACCCATATTTTAGTAACCACCTTAAATTTATAGATGTAAAGATTAAAGCACCAGCAGACTCACATAATACAGACGGTCTTGACCCAGAAAGCTGTGAGGACGTACTTGTACTTGGTACATATATTTCAGTTGGAGATGATTGTATTGCTATTAAATCAGGCAAAATCTATATGGCGCAGAAGTACAATGTTCCAACAACTAATATGATTGTAAGACAGTGCTGTATGAGAGATGGACACGGAGCTGTAACAGTAGGAAGTGAGATTGCCGCTGGTGTTATGGACGTTCATATCAAAGACTGCCTGTTTATGAATACAGACAGAGGCTTAAGAGTTAAGACAAGACGAGGAAGAGGAAAGCTTTCAGTTCTTGATGACATTTCTTTCGAGAATATAGATATGGATAATGTTATGACACCATTTGTAGTCAACAGCTTCTATTTCTGTGATCCAGATGGTAAGACAGAGTATGTTGGTTCTAAGAAGCCGCTTCCTGTAGATGACAGAACACCTTCAATTAAGAAGTTCACATTTAAGAATATCAATGCTAAGAACTGCCACGTTGCAGGTACTTATATATGCGGACTTCCAGAAAGCAAGATAGAAGAGCTTACATTTGAGAATATTAATATTACATACGCAGATAATGCCAAGTCTGGTGTTGCAGCTATGATGTCAGGCTGTGATGAAGCAAGCAGACAGGGTATGATTGTAAGTAATATCAACACACTTATTCTTGATAATGTTAAGGTTACAGGCTGTGATGGTGAAGAGATTGTCGCAGAAAATGTAGATAATATAATTAGGAAATAATAAGATGTCAGGGTCAAAAGGTCAGAAAGTCGTTTATGCTATGCATAATAGGCTTTTGAACTTATGACTTTATCATCATATGATTACAACTATACATAGGGGAATGTGCCGCAGCACATTCCTTTTTATAACGATGAAAGCGGGGTGAGTATATTGAACTTAAGAGCACCAAAGGGAATAGATGTCGAGAGCTGGTTTATAGAATGTTATAAAAAGCATAAAGGCCACCCTATGCAGATATTGTTAGGTCTTTATAAGGGCAACTATCATAAGTTCTTTCTTGCTGTTATATTCTTCTTTATAAAGCACGCACCTGTATGGGTACTGCCTATTGTCACAGCTAATATTATTAATGATATAACGAGTGGTTCGCCTGAAACTTATCAGAATATACTTATACAGGCGATGATTATGGTTGTTCTTGTAGCACTTAATATTCCTATGAATTATATGTATACAAGATACAAATCATTAGCGACAAGATATGCAGAAACAGGCTTAAGAAAGGCACTTGTAAGAAAGCTACAGCAGTTATCAATATCTTACCATAAAGAAACGCAGTCAGGACGTCTGCAATCCAAGATTATGCGAGATGTGGAAGCGGTGGAAACGCTGTCTACGCAGATGTTTTTAAGCATACTTAACATAGCACTTAATATAGCCATAGCACTTATAGTAACCATTAATAAGAGCCTTGTAGTATTTATATTCTTCCTGCTCACAACACCAATTGCAGCCGCGACAATGGTATTTTTCAGAAATGTAATGAAGAAGCGTAATAATGAGTTCCGAAAAGAAATGGAAGAAACTTCTGCAAGGGTAATGGAGATGGTTGAGCTTATTCCTGTCACAAGGGCGCACGCACTTGAGGAGGAAGAAGTCCAGAAAATGAGTGGACAGTTATTCGCCGTTGCAGAAAAAGGCTACAGACTTGATGTAATACAATCATTATTTGGTTCAGTAGGCTGGGCAATATTCCAGATATTTCAGGTTGTATGCCTTGGATTTACAGGCTTTCTTGCAATTAAAGGAACAGTAATGCCAGGAGATATAACACTTTACCAGAGTTATTTTGCTACAATCGTAAGTCAGGTATCATCACTTATGTCACTTATTCCTACAATAGCCAAAGGTATTGAGTCAGTTAATTCGATAGGTGAAGTATTATTAGAAGATGATATAGAACAGAATGAAGGTAAGGAAATAATTAAAGATGTATATGGCGAGTTCGATTTTAAAGATGTAACCTTCAGATATAATAATATCGACAGGCCAGTTCTGCATAACCTTAATCTTCATGTGGATAAAGGCGAAACAATTGCACTTGTTGGTGAATCCGGAGCTGGTAAATCGACAATTCTTAACCTTGTAATAGGCTTTAATCAGGTTAATAGTGGAGAAGTGCTTATAGATGGACATAATATGAAGGATATTGACCTGCGCTCATATCGAAAGCATCTTGCAGTTGTTCCACAGACATCAATACTATTTTCGGGGACAATAAGGGATAATATTACATATGGTGTTGATAATGTAGATGAAGCAACGCTTGATGAAATAGTAAAAGCCGCCAATCTTACAGATTTAATCAATTCACTGCCAGATGGACTTGATACGATGGTAGGAGAGCACGGCGGAAAGCTTTCAGGCGGCCAGCGACAGCGTATATCAATAGCAAGAGCACTTATACGAAATCCTAAGGTTATAGTGTTAGATGAAGCTACATCAGCCTTAGACAGCATATCAGAAAAGCTTATACAGGAAGCACTCAATAACCTTACCAAAGACAGAACAACCTTCATAGTAGCCCACCGTCTTTCAACAATAAAAGACGCCGACAAAATAGCCGTAATAGCCGATGGCCACTGTGTAGAATACGGAACATACGATGAATTAATGAACCTCAAAGGCGAATTCTACCAGATGAAGAAGATACAGTCATAGCCATAGTAGTGATATATTAAGATTATATTTTGCTTAATTAAGCAGGTATACATAATTCAATAAAGTAAATTGTTAAAAATGCAGACAGACCCCCTCAGTGCTTTCATTTGGACAATGAAAATGAAACTCAATTAATCGTGGAAGCCCTTGCTGAACACGATTAATGTTTTAAGAGGTTCATTGCAATGTCCTGTCCAACCCGAAAGCACTGAGGGGGTCTGCCTGCATTTTTAACGAAGTCACAGCATAAATTATCAGCCAATATGTAAAAAGAAACCTGATGCCATTTATTAGCACCAGGTTTCCATATAATATTTATTGTATCACACTTATCTGATTAGTTATTAATCCAAATTCTTAATGTTGAGATTAACTTTTCCTTAGTCTCAGAATCTAATTTAGATACTAACTGCATAATTTCATTATCAAGAGCTGTGCTCTGGTAGTTCTTATCAACGCTTCCTGCAAGGTAGTCAAGAGAAACGCCTGTAAGCTCTGCATAGTATGAAAGCATTCTTAATGTCATAAGATTACGTCCATTTTCTACGTTACTGATATAACCTGGAGTTACATCAAGTGCCTTAGCAACGTCTTCCTGTGTTAAACCCTGTGAAATTCTTAATTTTTTAACTTTTGCTCCTAAATCGCTATCCATAGTAGACCTCCATTGATAATTATAAATTGTTAATTGATTGTTATATACTTAATAAGAAGAATTCTGATTAAATGTAATTACTTCTTATTAGCTCTGTATCTTGCTGTAGAATCAAGAATCTTTTTACGGATTCTAAGATGAGTTGGTGTTACTTCAAGAAGCTCATCTGTGTCAATGTAATCAAGAGCCTGTTCAAGACTTAATATCTTAGGTGGTACAAGTCTTAAAGCTTCATCAGCACTTGAAGAACGAGTGTTAGTAAGGTGCTTTGTCTTGCAGACATTAACTTCAATATCCTCAGTTCTTGGGTTCTCACCGATAATCATACCAGCATATACCTTCTCACCAGGTCCGATGAAAAGAGTACCTCTGTCCTGAGCATTGAAAAGACCGTAAGTAACAGCTTCACCATCTTCGTAAGCTATAAGTGAACCAGTCTTTCTGTAAGATATATCACCCTTGTATTCTTCATAACCTTCAAATGAAGTGTTAATAATACCATTACCCTTAGTATCAGTAAGGAATTCACCTCTGTAGCCGATAAGACCACGAGATGGAATAGAGAACTGTAATCTTGTGTAACCACCATTAATAGGTGTCATTCCAAGGAGTTCTCCCTTTCTCTGGCTGAGCTTCTGGATTACAGAACCAGAGAATTCTTCTGGAACATCAATATATGCAAGTTCCATAGGTTCAAGCTTCTTGCCACGTTCATCTGTGTGGTAGAGAACTTCAGCCTTACTTACAGCAAATTCATAACCTTCACGTCTCATATTCTCAATAAGAACAGATAAATGAAGCTCACCACGTCCTGATACCTTAAATGAGTTCTCAGAACCAGGATTTTCTTCAACTCTTAAACTTACATCAGTATTAAGTTCCTTGAAAAGTCTGTCGCGGATATGTCTTGAAGTTACGAACTTACCTTCTTTACCAGCGAGTGGACTGTCATTAACCATAAAGTCCATAGAAAGAGTAGGCTCTGAAATCTTCTGGAATGGGATAGCAACAGGGTTCTCTACAGAACAGAGTGTATCACCAATCTTAAGGTCAGCAATACCGGATACGGCAACAATGTCACCGAAGCTTGCTTCATTAACTTCTACCTTATTAAGTCCATTGAATGTGTAAAGCTTAGTTACACGGACTCTCTTTCTTAAAGATGGGTCGTGATGGTTGACAATGGCAACTTCCTGATTAACCTTAATCTTACCATTTTCAATCTTACCTACACCGATACGACCAACGAATTCATTGTAATCAATAGTAGATATAAGCATCTGTGCATCAGCATCAGGGTCACCCTCTGGTGCTGGTATATTGTTAACTATGCAGTCAAATAAAGGCTGCATATCCTTTCTTTCGTCATCAAGATCAGCCATAGCATAACCAGACTTAGCTGATGCGAATATAAATGGACAGTCAAGCTGTTCATCACTTGCATCAAGGTCGATGAATAATTCAAGAATTTCATCGATAACTTCATTAGGTCTTGCTTCTGGACGGTCAATCTTATTAATACATACGATAACTGCAAGATTAAGATCAAGTGCCTTCTGAAGAACGAACTTAGTCTGAGGCATAACGCCTTCAAATGCATCAACGACAAGAACAACGCCGTTAACCATCTTTAAAACTCGCTCAACTTCTCCACCGAAATCAGCATGTCCAGGAGTATCAATAATATTAATCTTAGTATCTTTATAGTGAATGGCAGTATTCTTAGAAAGAATTGTAATACCTCTTTCACGTTCGATATCGTTAGAATCCATTACACGCTCAGCAACTTCCTGATTAGCACGGAAAGTACCGCTTTGTTTTAAAAGTTCATCTACAAGTGTTGTCTTACCGTGGTCAACGTGCGCAATAATAGCGATATTACGAATATCTTCGCGTTTAGTTTTCATTGTGTCTTCCTTTCATACATAAGTCAAAATGTTCAATCGCTGTTACATATTTACCAACAATATATATTATACATTGAATGGTTATGATTAGCAACTTTTATATTCTATCACAAAGCTATCAAAATACAATAGTATATATGGT
The DNA here is from genome assembly GCA_050874785.1 of Lachnospira sp. Taxonomy (GTDB): domain Bacteria; phylum Bacillota; class Clostridia; order Lachnospirales; family Lachnospiraceae; genus Lachnospira. The sequence continues at coordinate 16,984 of JBNMLJ010000012.1, read as the reverse complement.
AAAAATATTAAAAAATATCAAGTATATTTTATAGCAGATTGCACATATATATACATATTGATACTTAGTAATGTGAACATACTATTAAGACTATAGCATATATTTTAAAAGAAGTATACCGGTATACTTCTATGTTCTTAAAAAAGTACAATTTGTGCAAATACAGGAAAACACAGTATTTTTATAATGTTTTTAAAAATATTATAATTTGAACACAACTTTTTCAAATTATTTTTGTAATATTACAACAAGTTAGAGCATATACATATTGAGAACAATAAATAAAGCACAGGACCGAGGCACAATAATACCGGTCAAAGAAGGGAGAAATACTTATGCTTGATAAGGTAATTGAAAACAACAGGGTATGTATCATCGGAGAAGTGGTATCAGAATTTACATTTAGCCACGAAGTATTTGGAGAGGGCTTTTATATTGCAAATGTATCTGTCAACCGTCTCAGTGATATGGTGGATGTAATTCCACTTATGATAAGTGAAAGACTTATTGATGTAACTAAAGATTACAGAGGAATGAAGATAGAGGTATCTGGACAGTTCCGCTCTTATAACAGACACGAAGGTGTTAAGAATAAGCTTGTTCTTTCAATATTTGTAAGAGAATTACGCTTTATAGAAGATGAAGACATTCCAGAGGAGCAGTCAAAGTCTAATCAGATATTCCTTGATGGCTATGTATGCAAGCCACCTATATATAGAAAGACTCCATTAGGAAGGGAGATAGCTGATATTCTTGTAGCTGTCAACAGACCATATGGCAAGTCTGATTACATACCATGTATTGCGTGGGGAAGAAATGCAAGATTTGCAGGCGGTCTTGAAGTCGGAAGCCACCTTCAGATATGCGGCAGGGTCCAGTCAAGAGAATACACTAAAAAGGTTGATGAGGAGTCAGTTGAGAAGAGAGTAGCCTATGAGGTTTCTGTCAGCAAGATTGATTTAGTTGAAGAAGAATAAATATTAAGTTAAATATTAATTATATTATCATAGTAAATTATATCAGTATATAATATAAATGATGTCAGATGAAATTAGGGTTCAAAAGGCATACTGTGAAGCCAAGCATAGTTTTATGAATATTTGCACCTGACATCATATAAATAAGAATGTGTTTATATTGACAATGAACTACGCAAGTGATATAGTCAAAGTAACTTTTAATTCTACAAAGTAGAGGTCGCACGATTCAAGAGTAACTGTACGGATGTCCCCAAGCATATGATGTGCAGCGAAAGGGGAAAGTGCCGAAGTATATAGCGAGGGAAGTTATATGCTGGGCATAAGGTTAACAATCTTATGACTGTCATTATGGGCATTGATGCCTTATGATGGAGGGCTACGCGAAGATTTATATAATGGTATTTGTATAATGAATTCTTATTAGGCCGGTCTGTCATTAGATCGGTCTGTTTTATTGTAAAAGAGTTATTTAAACGTTGTACTCTATTAGACAATACAGGAATAGAATTGAAATAATTAATATTAATACAACGGATAAGCGTTGGAATGGAGGAATTATGTCAATATTTACAGGTGCAGGTGTTGCTATTGTCACACCAATGAAAGCCAATGGAGAAATCAACTATGATAAGCTTGCAGAGCTTCTTGATTATCAGATTAATAATTCAACAGATGCAATTGTTATCTGTGGAACAACTGGTGAGTCTGCAACTATGACAGAAGAAGAGCATATCGAAGCTATAAGATTTACTGCTGATTATGTTAAAAAGAGAGTTCCTGTTGTTGCAGGAACAGGTTCTAACTGCACTAAGACAGCTATTGAACTTTCAAAGGAAGCACAGGCGGCAGGCGTTGACGGATGTCTTGTTGTAACACCTTACTACAATAAGGCTACACAGAAAGGTCTTATAGAGCATTACACAGCAGTTGCCAAGTCAATTGACCTTCCAATCATTATGTATAATGTACCAAGCAGAACAGGCTGTAACATTCAGCCAGAGACAGCAGTAAAGCTTGCTAAGGAAGTAGATAATATCGTAGCTATTAAGGCTGCAACAGGCAATCTTTCACAGGAGTCTAAGACAATGATGTTAGCAGAAGGCTGTCTTGATATGTATTCAGGTGAAGACGGACTTATCGTACCTCTTATGTCTATCGGTGCTAAGGGTGTTATATCTGTATTATCAAATGTTGCACCAAAGCAGACACACGACATATGTGCTGAGTTCTTTGCAGGCAATATTGAAAAGAGCCGCCAGTTACAGTTTGAGGCACTTGAGCTTGTAGATGCATTATTCTGTGAAGTTAATCCTATCCCTGTTAAGACAGCACTTAACCTTATGGGTATGGAAGTCGGACCACTCAGAATGCCTCTTTGCGAAATGGAAGAAGCTAACCTTAATAGGTTAAAGACAGCACTTAAGAATTACGGACTTATAAAGTAGTGTAAGAATCTATAATTTGGCAGATAAAAGAAGTGTGCGAACATAAACATTGAAATAATAAAGAAAATAATGTATGGAGGCTATGATAATGACAAGAATTATTATGCATGGCTGTAATGGACATATGGGAAGAGTTATTACAGACCTTGTAAGCAAAGATGATGAATGTAAGATAGTGGCAGGAATTGACCCATTTGACGATGGACATAATGATTATCCTGTATTTGCATCAGTTAATGACTGTGATGTAGAAGCAGATGTAATAATTGACTTTGCAGCAGCAAAGGCAGAGGATGCGCTTCTTGATTATTGCGAGGAGAAGCAGATTCCAGTTGTAGTGTGTACAACAGGACTTACAGATGAGCAGATTGAACACGTAAGAAAGACTGCCTGCAAGGTAGCAGTTCTTAAGTCTGCTAATATGTCACTTGGTATCAATATGCTTTTAAAGCTTTTACAGGATGCAACAAAGATATTAGCTCCAGCAGGTTTTGATATAGAAATCGTAGAAAAGCACCACAACCAGAAGCTTGATGCACCAAGCGGAACAGCTCTTGCACTTGCAGATTCTATGAAAGAAGTTCTTGGTGATGACTATTATTACAAATATGACAGAAGTCAGGAAAGAGCTAAGAGAGATTCTAAAGAAATCGGCATAAGCGCAGTAAGAGGTGGAACAATCGTAGGTGTTCACGATGTTATATTTGCTGGACAGGACGAGGTTATCGAGTTCACTCATACAGCATATTCTAAGTCAGTATTCGCTAAGGGTGCTATTGAAGCGGCTAAGTTCCTTGCAGGAAAGAGTGCTGGTATGTATGATATGTCAGATGTTATAGCGGCAAGATAATAAATGGAATAGCGCGAATTCATAAGCAGAGAATTTATTAAATATAGAACTCATAGGCATATGATGGAAAAACTGAGCTTATGAATAGAAAATAACAGATTGAATTATTAAAGGTGTGGATAATGTAACAACCGCAGTATTCAGGGTTAAAGCCTGAATTGTTAGTTATATTATCCACACCTTTTGCTTGTAGGATTTATTTTACGTTATAATACTTTACTTCTTCCCTTACAACAAATCCACTTGACTTATAAAGCCTGACAGCGGGCATATTACTGCCTGAAACGTGAAGTATAAGAGGAATTATAGTATTATCGTGGCTATTGTTTAAGCTGTCATTTTTCCAATCCTGAATAAGCTCTGTTAATAATAATCTGGCATAGCCACATCTGCGCATATCAGGGTCAGTCCATACATCGTGTATACATATATGTGTATTAAAATGTTCAAAGGATATTGATGCTATAAGCTCATCAGAGAAATTTGATACAAGCTGGTATTCATCATCATATTTTAATAACTCAATAGTGTCAGGAAAGACCGTGGAAATGCTTTCAGTTATATTTTCAACTGAAAGCTCCATAAGATATTCGCTGTAGGCATATTCGATATTAATATTGGTATTGATATTAATATTAATATTGGTATTGATATTGATATTGCCGGCAGTGTTACCAGTGAGATTATGCTGGTGGCTGATAATGCTGTTAGAAGTTTCATCATCAATGGCAGTGACGTATTTTATGTTACAGTGAGTAGTGCTGCTGTCAGATATTAAGGTATTAACAGCACTAATAAGTGCGTGAAACATTGTTGTGAAAATGTGCTGTCGCCTGTAGTCAGGAGCAGTCATAGCGGTAAATTCAATTACTATATCATCAGATGTATCTGATTTAATAGTATCTAAATCGCTTGTATCTAAATTACTTGTATATATATTAATCGTATCATTATTGATTGTATCATTGTGCCAATCTACGTCATCGGAGATATCGGAGTTAATATCAATAATAGGGTTTAAACACGAAATAAACCCGACAAGACAGTGAGTATCCTTTGTAAAAGCCGCAAGCTGTATTAAATCTTTGGTCTCAGGTTCATCACAGAATGGCTCATAATCACATAAACTGGAAAGCTTTAAAACGTCATCATAAGAGAAGACATTTTCTATAATAATATCTGTATTGGCGAATGAAGTGGTATGGTCGTGTGTGTTCATATATTAAATCCCCCTAATCGAAGTAAAATTGGTAATCTAATGCAAATTTTATGTAAAAATCATTGTAGCAAACTAAAAGATAATGTACAATAAGAGTTGATAATCGTTTTTATACTACGGGTAGATAGAGAGTAATTACTATATATTTAATTATGATTTGTAGCAATTACAGTAAATAATAGGAAGGTCGTATTATGAGTAAAGTAGCAATATTAACAGACAGCAATAGCGGTATTACACAGGCACAGGCTAAGGATATGGGTGTTACAGTTATACCTATGCCTTTTTTTATAGATGGTGTGGAATACCTTGAAGATATTAATCTTACACAGGAAGAATTCTATGAAAAGCTTAAAAATGATGCGGATATATCTACATCACAGCCATCAATAGGAACATTACAGGACTATTTTGATGAATTATTAAAGGACAATGATGAGGTTGTATTTATACCTATGTCAAGCGGTCTTAGCGGTACCTGCCAGACAGCAACTATGGTTGCAGGTGATTATGATGGAAAGGTGCAGGTCGTTAATAACCAGCGTATATCAGTTACTATGCGCCAGTCAGTTATGGATGCAAAGGCTCTGGCAGATAAGGGTAAGAATGCCGAGGAGATTAAGGATATACTTGAAGCTCACAAAATGGACTCAAGCATATATATAACACTTGAAACACTTAAGTATCTTAAGAAGGGTGGAAGAATAACACCTGCGGCGGCAACTATTGGAACTATGTTAAAGCTCAATCCTGTATTACAGATACAGGGCGAGAAGCTTGATGCATTTGCCAAGGCAAGAGGAAAGTCTTCAGCCAAGAAGATTATGCTTAAGGCTATGAAGGATGACTGTGAGAACAGATTTAAAGATTATGCACAACAAGGAAAGCTTCATATGGAAGTTGCATATACTGGTAATGAAGAAGAAGCCAAGGAATGGGCTGAGGCTGTAAAAGAAGCATTTCCTCAGTATGATTTCCATATGGACCCATTGTCACTCAGTGTTGCGTGCCATATCGGATATGGTTCATTGGCAATAGCAGTGTCAGCTTATGTACCGGAGGCAGAGTAATGGCAGCACCTTTAAGAAGTGAGATTGATAATGAGTTCAAATGGGCAGTTAATGACATTTACCCATCAGATAATGCGTGGGAAGAAGATTACCAGAAGCTTATTAAACAGGCGGGAGAGCCTTGTAAATATCAGTCCATTTTAACTGAGTCGGCTGATAATCTTTATAATGTATTAAAGGAATTGAATGATACTGATTATCTTGTTGAGAGATTATATGTATACGCATTTATGAGATATTATGAGGATACAGCTAATTCAGTGTATCAGGATATGTCAGGCAGGGCGCAGGCGGCGGCTGTAAAATGTGCAGAGAAGTATGCATTTGTTGAGCCTGCAATATTAAGTATGGATGAAAATGTTCTCTATGAATATTTAAAAGATGACAGACTTAAGCTGTATAAACATATGATTGATGATATGTTAAGCCAGAAGGAACATTCTCTTTCTGAGAAGGAAGAAGTTCTTCTTGCAAAGGCATCTCAGGTAATGTCTGTTCCTAATGAGATATTTTCTAAGTTTAATAATGCAGATGTACATTTTGGAAATGTTACAGATGAGAATGGCAATAAGGCAGAGCTTACTAATGGAACATATGTAAAATATATGCAGAGCCAGCAAAGAAGCGTAAGAAAAGAAGCATTTGAGTGCCTGTATAAGGAATATATGCAGCATATTAATACACTTGCAGCGTGTTTTTATGGCAATGTCAAGCAGGCTGTATTTAAGGCTGAGGCAAGAAATTACGAGTCGACATTGCAGATGTATCTGTCAGATGCATTTATTCCTGTAGATGTATACAAGAGCCTTATTGATACTGTAAATGACAATCTTAATCTTATGCACAGATATGTTGATATAAGAAAGAAAGCTTTAGGTGTTGATGAACTCCATTTTTATGATATATATGCGCCTATGGTGGCAGATTATGAGTGGAAGGTCACTTATGAGGAAGCCAAGCAGATGGTTCTTAGTGCGCTTGAGCCTATGGGTGAGGAGTATGTCGCCAAGGTTAAAGAGGGCTTTGAAACAGGCTGGGTTGATGTATATGAGAATAAAGGAAAGAGAACGGGAGCGTTTTCGTGGGGAGCATATGGAACTCATCCTTATGTATTCCTTAATTTCTCAGGAACATTAGATGATGTGTTTACAATTATTCACGAAATGGGTCACGCAATGCACACATATTATTCTAATTCCAACCAGCCATATATATATGCCGGCTATAAGATATTCGTTGCAGAAGTTGCCTCAACCTGTAATGAAGCACTTCTTATGAATTATCTGTTGGAAAGCTGTAAGAATGATAAAGATGATAAGAGAAGAAAGTATCTTCTTAACCATTATTTTGAGCAGTTTAAGGGCACATTGTTCAGACAGACAATGTTTGCTGAATTTGAGATGACAGCCCATAAAATGGTCGAAGAAGGAAATGTTCTTACTGCTGATAATCTGTGTGATGTATACAGAAAGCTTAATGAAAAGTATTTTGGAAGTGAGTGTGTTATTGATGATGAGATAGCATACGAGTGGGCAAGAATACCACATTTTTATACTCCATTTTATGTATACCAGTATGCAACAGGCTATTCTGCCGCAATTGCGATAGCGGCTGGAATATTAAAGGGAGATAAAGCTGTTAAAGAGGGCTATAAAAAGTTCCTTTCAGGCGGCAGCAGTCTTCACCCTATTGACCTGCTTAAGCTGTGTGGAATAGATATGGAGAAACGTGAAGTTGTGCAGTCCGCTTTAAATGTATTTAAGGGACTGCTTGATGAGTGGGATTAAGCTGTTAACGCGTTTTGTCTTATAACCCTCGTTATATAACACTAAAATAGTAAACAGTAAAAGAACCCTGCGGTATAGCGGGGTTCTTTTTAGAGGTGTAAAATATGATAAACAATAATTTAAGTAGTTATCTGTTAAATAAGGCTCTTGTAAAGCTCAGCAATCTCCTCAACGCTTGTTTCTCTTGGGTTACCAGGTCTGCAGGCATCATCATAAGCTGACTGTGCAAGGAATGGAATATCTTCTTCCTTGACAATATCCTTTAAGTTAGCTGGGATACCTACGTCCTGTGATAACTTTCTTACAGCATCTACAGCAGCTTTTCTGTATTCTTCCTGTGTCATATCATCTGTGCCTTTAACACCCATAGCTTTGGCAATATCACGATATTTCTCACCAGTTGCTGGAGCATTGTATTCCATAACTGTTGGAAGGATAATAGCATTAGCAACACCATGTGGTGTATCATAGAGAGCACCAAGTGGGTGAGCCATTGAATGAACAATACCAAGACCTACATTAGAGAATCCCATACCTGCTATATACTGTCCAAGTGCCATACCTTCACGTCCCTCAGGTGTGTTCTCAACAGCACCTCTAAGGCTCTTAGAAATGATTTCAATAGCTTTAAGATGGAACATATCAGATAATTCCCAGGCGGCAGCAGTTATGTAACCTTCAATAGCGTGTGTTAAAGCGTCCATACCGGTTGCGGCTGTAAGTCCCTTAGGCATACTAGACATCATATCAGGGTCAACAACAGCTACTATAGGGATATCGTGTGGGTCAACGCATACCATTTTACGGTTCTTGCTTGTATCTGTGATAACGTAGTTGATAGTAACTTCTGCGGCTGTACCAGCAGTAGTTGGAACTGCAATAATAGGAACGGCAGGCTTCTTAGTAGGAGCAACACCTTCAAGGCTTATAACATCACCAAATTCAGGGTTGTTAATGATAATACCAATAGCCTTGGCTGTATCCATTGAAGAACCACCGCCAATTGCGATAAGATAATCTGTACCAGCATCTTTAAATGCCTGTACACCTGTCTGGACATTCTCTACTGTTGGATTAGGCTTGATGTCTGAATAAACCTCATAAGCCAATCCGTTCTCGTCTAATACATCAAGAACTTTTTTAGTTACACCAAATTTGATAAGGTCAGGGTCAGAGCATACAAATGCTTTCTTAAATCCCCTTGAAATAGCCTCTGTAGCTATCTCCTTGATAGCTCCCTTTCCGTGGTAAGATGTACCATTAAGAATAAATCTCTGTGCCATAATAATATTTACCTCCATTCACGTTGAATTTATGCTTTTATTTTAACACTTTGTGAACAATATACAAGTGAAAAACTAAAAAATATTAAAAATAATGCAAAATGATGTAATAAATGTGCGAATGTATATACAAATGACGGCGCATAAACAGGGGATATATTAATAATATGTGTGAGAAAAGATATGTAAAAATATGTAAAATAGTATATTTTATTATCAGAGATTGTATTATCAGCACATTATAAAATGTAGGAATGAAATTTGAAATAAAATTTAAAAGTAAAGTTTAAAAATAAAATTTAAAAATAAAATTGAGGTATAGATATTATTAAATGAAAGGTATATCATATACACATTAAATACATAGGAATGGAGCAAAATGAAAAACAATAATTTAAAGAATATAATAAAAGTGATAAATACAGCGTTGTTAGTAAGTACATTGACATTGAGCCTGACAGCGTGCGGAAGGACAGACGGTAAGACTGATAATTCTAATAATGAAGCAGATACGGCAGTTGTTGCGGTAAATAATAGTGATACAGATGGTACACATAATGTAAATGCAGATGATTTGTCTGTTAATTCAGATAAGAACCAGAACACCAGCGAAGCCGATGACACATTTGCTGTAACGGATAATGAAAATAATGCAGATATTGAAGATGAAAATAACAGCGGTGACGAAAGCATAAGTAATGATAATTCAGATTATGATACAGATAATTATACAGAAAATGGTAATAATGTAGATGACAGCCAGCAGCCTGTATATAATGACACATTTTCTTATGTATCAGGTGGAGCAGAAGATGATGATACACAGGAAAATATTCAGGAAGCACAGCACAAGACAACTATATGTATAGATGCAGGACACGGTGGAAGCAATGAAGGAACAAAAGAAACTTATGACGGTATTCTTATTAAAGAGAAAGATATTAATCTTGTAATAGCAAAAAAGCTTCAGTGGTATCTTGAGCAGAATGATAATCTTAATGTCATTATGACACGTACTTCAGATACAGATGTGAGCATAGGGAAAAGGATAGACTATGCTAAAGCAAATGATGCTGATTATGTTATATCGGTTCACATTAACAGCAAAAGTCAGGATAATATCAATCCAAGAGGCTGTATGGTATTGATGAGCTGTAGCAGATACCAGCCATCTAATTCCAGATTTTCAAGCATATATGATAAAGAAAATATGCTTGCCAATGCAATTATCCGTAATCTTGGCAATATAGGAATTCCAATAGCAGATGACTGGAACACAGAATACACCAATGGCATATTACAGCGCACCAACACAGTAAATGAACTCTACCCAGACGGCTCACAAGCAGATTATTATGGACTTATATATAACGGCACATACGCCGGAATACCGACAATTATAATAGAGCACTCATTCCTAAGCAACGAAAACGACTACCGGACCCATTTCAGCACCGACTCCCAGCTAGACGCCCTGGCCCGCGCCGATGCACAAGGAATATTGGAGGTAGTGAACTAAATTTTACTTTAGAGCTTATTGCTAAGCCCTCCCGTACATCACGCGAGACGGGTGTCAAGAGGTCCAGTGGACCTCTGCTCTGACACGACCGAGGGGCACTTTAGTGCTCTGAGAAGTCAAGAGGTCTAGTCGAATGTTTCTTGCTACGATATGAATATTTCCGTACGTCACGCGAGACGGGTGCCACAAGGTCCAGTGGACCTTGGCTCTGGCACGACCGAAGAGCACTTTAGTGCTCTGAGAAATCGAACCCAAACTGCGAAGCAGTTGGGTTTCGAGAAGTGCCTCGCACTTCTCGGATAACAAAAAAAGACTTCCAATTTGGAAGTCCTTTTTGTTATCTCATAGAGCGCGAGACGGGGATCGAACCCGCGACCCCCTCCTTGGCAAGGAGGTGCTCCACCACTGAGCCACTCGCGCATATTATATTGTGTTGTTCGTTTTGTTTCTCGCGAACACAAGTGATATAATACACGCAAAAGTTAAAAGTGTCAAGCACTTTTTTAAAAAAATTCAAAAAAATTAAATTAATTACTTTGTTGAGAAGAAAGCAACAGTAATTCCCCCAGGTCCTATATGTGTTCCAATTGTAGCTCCGACTTTTATTCTTGCTGGAACTGGAATTTTATTTTCCCATAAACAACTGCTGTCCTTAATATATTTGTCGATAAGTTCTGTTGAACAGCCAGTGTAGCCAAGAAGAACCGGCAGGGAATAATCGATTCCGCCGTAGGTATTGACCTGTTCAATTAAAAAGTTGTTGCCCTGTTTTGAGCCGCGGGCTTTACCTAATATGGCAACCTCGCCGTTATCAATTGCGATTACAGGCTTTATTTTTAATACATTTCCTAAAAAAGCGGCACTGCTTGATATTCTGCCGCCTTTTTTAAGATATTCCAGAGTATCAAGAAGTGCTACAAGACGTATGCGTTTTTTGGCAGAGTTTAATTCATCAGCGATTGCTTGGGCTGACAATCCGTCATTAATAAGTCTTAATGCATATTCAATAAGAACCTGTTCGCCTACAGTTACATTTTCACTGTCGATAACATATATTTTCCCATTGCTGCCGGCGTGTTCGCTTGCGTAATCCCCGGCGGCTATGCAGGCACTCTGGTAAGTTCCTGATAATTTAGAAGAAAGAGTTATCACTATAACGGCATCGGAATGGGTGAGTGCGGTTTCATAGGCAGAGGCAAATGCGAAAGGACTTACCTGACTTGTCTTAGGGAGAGTGTCGCTTTCGATGAGCTTCATATAGAATTCATCAGCCGAGAGTGTGACACCATCTTCAAATTGTTCATCACCAAATGATATAGTCATAGGAAGAACTGTGACCTGATTGTGTAAATTTCTTGGCATATCCGATGCCGAGTCTGTTATAATTGTTATCTTGGAAGCTGAATTCATAAATAATCCTCATTTCTGCGCACCATTGTTTACAGGCAGGTGCTGGCGCGCAAAACCACAAGCCTGAGCGTGAAAAATAGTATTTTAATCAAATATTTTTATAATCAAAATATAACAAACGAGATTATATAACAAATTACTTTGTGTGTCAAACTATAATTGATTTTCTGACTGAATTAGTGTATATTAATATTACTATTTATGCAGTATATAAGTGCATTGAAGTAACAGGCATATTCTGGTCAGAATACAGTATATGCTTACAGAAAGACGAGGAATATTAATGGGCATAAGGAAGAAATTTGCTAAGTATGTGTCACAGAACATATTCGGTATGCTTGGAATATCGTGTTATGTTGTTGCAGACACATTTTTTATATCCAAATTCGCAGGCGCAGACGGAATTACAGTTCTTAATCTTGTACTGCCTGTATTTAATGTTATATTTGCCTTTGGCTCAATGATGGGCGTAGGCTCTGCGATAAGATTTAAGATATTAAGAGCCAGGAATGATAAGAGGGCAGATGATTATTTTTCTAATGCAGTAATGTGTGCGTGCCTGTTAAGCGTATTATTTATACTTGTGGGATTGTTTGCACCGGATAAGCTTTTGAGGCTTATGGGCGCAGATGATACAATAACGGCACTTGGTACCAGCTATACAAGGACATTTCTTATGTTCACTCCATTTTTTATGTGTAATTACATTGTAAGTGCATATGTAAGAAATGATAATGACCCTTCAAGGGCGATGATTGCGACACTTTGTGGAAGTCTTTTTAATATAGTGTTTGATTATATATTTATGTTTCCAATGAAGCTGGGGCTGTTAGGTGCGGCGATGGCTACGGCGGCTTCACCGGTATGCAGTATATTGGTCTGCCTGACACATTTTCTTGATAAGAATAATACGGTTGTGTTTAAATGGCACATTCCGTCTTTAAAAATGCTGTGGGAGTCGTGTATGCTTGGAACAGCTGCATTTATTGGTGAGATAGCATCAGCAGTTACTACAACTGTATTTAATATGCTGTTGTTGTCAATTACAGGAAATATCGGTATTGCGGCATATGGAGTTGTGGCTAATTATGCTTATATTGGAACGGCTATATTTAATGGTGTTGCGCAGGGAACACAGCCGCTTATAAGTGAATGTTACGGCAGGGGCGACAGAAAAGATGCTGACAGGCTGTATAGAATGAGTGTTGCCACAGCGGTTGCACTTTTTACAGTAATATATATAATTGTATTTAGATTTACAGACCAGCTTGTAGCCCTGTTTAACAGTGAGGGTGTTGAGACACTTGCCGGATATGCGCATAGCGGAATGATAATATATTTTGCAGGATTTTTATTTGCAGGATTTAATATAGTATCTGCTGGATATTTTAGTGCAGTGGAGTGTGCTAAAGAGTCATTTGCGGTATCATTATTAAGAGGAATTGTTCTTATGCTTATTATGTCAATCAGCCTTTCAAAGCTGTTTGGAATGACGGGAGTATGGAGCAGTTTTCCAGCAACAGAATTAATAACGGCAGTTGTATGCGTAGTATTTCTTATACTAAAGAATAACAGAATGCGAAAGCATAATAATATATAGTCGGAGGATATGATATGGTTAATCCAGCATCAATTATGAAAATAATGAACTTAAAGAATAAATTTGCCGCAAACCATCCAAAGTTTGTGTCATTTATTAATTACTGCCTCAACGGAGGAATTCAGGAGGGAACAGTTATAGAGATAACTGTGACAAAGCCCGGAGAACAGCCGGTAACTTCTAATATGAAGGTTATGCAGTCTGATATAGATATTGTTAATGAACTTAAGACTTTATCCAAATAAGGTTTATTAAGCATTTGCTGGGGGTGTATATATGGGAAATATAATGGATTATCTTGACTGGCGTGGGGATATAACATTTGAACAGTCGCCATTTAATGAGGTTGATAATGTTATTCTTTCACAGCTTGCATACGTTAATTTCAGGGATATTATACCATCACCTGAGGAGAAGAGAAGTATTACATTAAAAGAAGCATCGCAGATGTTTTTTGATATGTATACAGAAAAGGAACTAAAGCAGGATAAATCATTTATCAGGGAGGCTCCATTTCTTATGAAAAAGGCGGCGGCTTCCAAAAGATATGGAAATTTGATTTTATCTAATTATGTAGATACAGTAGATGAAACCCTTGAAAAGCAGTTCGGGGCATTTCATATAAGAATAAGCCCTAAGCACACTTATGTTGTATTCAGGGGGACAGATGATACGCTTGTCGGCTGGAAAGAGGATTTTAATATGAGCTTTATTATGCCTGTTCCATCTCAGGAGGAGGCAGTAGAGTATATTAATAATACGTGCCAGTGCATAAGAGGAAGGCTTTATATAGGCGGACATTCCAAGGGCGGCAATCTTGCTATATATTCAGCTGTAAAATGCAGTGAGAGAGTAAGAAAAAAGATAGATTGTGTATACAATAATGATGGCCCTGGATTTGATGTGAATATGATAAAAAGTGCGAAATATCAAGCGATGTTACCACTTATCAAAAGCATAGTCCCAGAGAATTCCATAGTAGGAATGTTACTTGAACACGACGAGGATTATATTATTGTTAAGAGTTCACAGAGCGGACTTATGCAGCACGATGCAATGTCGTGGCAGGTGCTTGGTGCTTCTCTTGTAAAGGCTAAGAAGTTAAGCGCGCAGAGCAGAAGGCTTAACAAGGCGTTAAGCAGCTGGATTAACAGCGTTGATAATGAGCGCAGGGAGGAGTTCGTTGAAACTTTATTCGGACTTTTATATGCCAGCGGTGCTAAGAATTTGTCAGATGTGTCAGCAGACAGATTAAGAAGCACAAGAGAGGTTATACGCCAGTATGCCGGACTTGATAAGGACAGCAGAACGCTTATTAAGAATATGCTTTTGTCGCTTACTGATAAGATAAGCAGGGCAAGATTTGAGAAATGACAAAAGAATTTTATAAAATAATATTTGAAAAAGAGATATTCAAGAAGTAATATTTTAAGAAACAATAAGAAAATCTGATGAAGTAATATTTAAGTAAATAAAATTTTTGGAAATATGTATGATAAAAGAAATGGAGATTAGATATGTCAGGAATTATTAATATTATACTTGGTGCAGTAGTATTATTTGTTGTAGTTGTATTGTTCCTGTGGGTTTCATCTAAGCACAAAGAGAGCGGACTTGGAGATACCTGTAGTGGCAATTGTTCTTCGTGCAGTGCCCATTGCTCAACTGGTTCTAAAGATAAGAAGTAAGAAAGAGAATAGATATGACTAATGAATTCAGGAAAAAGGCTGTCGAACTTGGAAAGCTTATGAATAGCAAGTCTAAATTATCTGTGCCGCTTGTAAAATGTATTATTGAGTGTTTTGAGATTGTATTTGACGAGCAGGATATAGATTATATGCTTCTTATGAAGGATGGATATTACAGCAGGGATGAGCTTAAAGAATTGTGGCAGCTTGATGGTGAGGCATTTGAGAAAGTATTTACAGGCATAAGGGACAAAGGCGGAATATGGGAGAGCAGGCAGGAAGGTGTCTATGATATAACGCCGATATTTCCGGGCTGGGTTGAACTGTATGCCTCTGGACCGCTTAATGATAAGAGAAGACAGCTTCTTATTAAGTTTGCAGAATTTGAGGAGCTTCTTATAATGCTTAATATAGCACCTGTAAGAATGTATATGAACCGTGTCAACGAGCGCAATATGCAAAGAGAGCAGGGAAGAATGTCAACGCTTATACCTGACCCTGCCAATAATCTGAGTGCTAAAAAGAGAACTATTAAGATTAATAAAAATGTAGATGCCGTGCAGGCTGTGTATACAGAAGGTGAGGTTATGGATATTCTTAACAGGAACAGAGAGCATATTGCTGTTATGAATTGTTTCTGCCGCACCAAGAAGATGCTTGAGAATGGAAAATGTGACTATGATATGCCAGTTGAGTCTTGCATGGCGGTTGGAAGAATGGCTGTACAGCTTGAAAAAGCTGGTGTTGCAAGACACATTTCCATAGATGAAGCCAAGGAACTTATAGACACGCTTGAGAAAAAAGGCTGTATACATACATTATATCACTATGGCACATACTCTGGTAATGAGGAGATTGTACTGTGCAACTGTTGTATAGACTGCTGTTTCTTATATGGAAGCTTCAGGGAGGGGGCTTTATCACAGCTTATGATTAAGGCATTTTACAGGCCACAGATAGCTGATAACGCAAAATGTACAGGCTGTAACAGGTGCGCCCGCTTCTGTCCGACCAATGCAACGTGGTATGATAAAGAGCGCGCAGAGCTGGTATATGATATAGACAGGTGCATAGGCTGTGGACAGTGTGTAACGCAGTGTCCGTCAGGTTACAGAAGTATGGTTAAAGATGAGAGAAACATTTTCGTAAAGACCAGAAAGAAGGTGGATTATGGTAGAAATCTATAAGACAGATAATAAGGTGCTGCAAAAGCTTGATAATATAGAAGATGGCTGCTGGGTTAATATGATTGACCCGACAAGCAGTGAACTATCACTTGTATCAGGATATTTTGAGATAGATTTAGCTGACCTTGCGACAGCCCTTGATGAGGAAGAAAGTTCACGTATAAGCCTTGAAGATGGTTATACACTTATTCTTGTAGATATACCAACACCTGAGGTGCGACACGAGAAGAAAATGTATACAACAATACCTTTAGGTATCATATTAAAGAATGATGCAATAATAACGATATGCAGGGAAGACACACCTGTGCTTAACTATTTTGTGCGCAATAAGTTAAAAGAGTTCAGCACTAAGAAGAAAATGCGTTTTATATATGAAATGATGTTCCGCTCGGCTATGCTTTATCAGGCTTACTTACGCGGAATTGATAAGAAAAGAACTGAGATAGAAGAAAGAGTTGGTGATGATACACACGATACAGATATTATCGAGCTTCACGAATTAGAGTCAACACTTGTATACTTTGCTACGTCTTTAAGGGCAAACAGCATTGTGCTTGAAAGATTAAGACGGTACAAAAGACTTGAACAGTATCCAGAGGATATGGAACTGCTTGAAGATGTAACAGTCGAATACCAGCAGGCTATCGAGATGACATCTATATACAGGGATATTATAGATGGTACAAGAGAGCTGTTATCATCGGTTATTAATAACAGGCTTAATAATGTAATGAAAATTCTTACATCAATCACTATAGTTATGGCTATACCTACAATAATATCGGGAATATATGGAATGAATGTTGCTGGTGAGTGGATGCCGTTGTCAACAGCCAGATATGGATTTTATATAATTGTTGCGATAATATTTGTTATATGTGTGCTTGTATTGTGGTTTCTTAAGAAGAAGAAAATGCTTTAAAACATTTAGAAAGATATATTG